>JBHOQN010000024.1:0-54564 GCA_042408965.1 Ktedonobacteraceae bacterium | reverse complement strand
GGGCGTGATGAGGATCCCGCCCGTACGAGGTGATCGTCATCGCGCAAGGGGCGTGATGAGGATCACGCCCGTACGAGTACGAGATGATCGTCATGGCGCAAGGGGCGTGGTCATCATGGCGCCCGGTATTGTACGGGCGTGATCTCATCACGCCCCCCCATGGGGCATGATCGCGATGGCGCCCCCCAATACGATCATCGATGGGGCCCGGCATGGGCATGATGATCATGGCGGCCCGCATCGTATTGTGGGGCGTGATGAGGATCACGCCCGTACAATGTGATCGTCATCGCACATGGGGCGTGGTCATCATGGCGCCCCCCCATACGATCATCGATGGCGCCCCCCCATGGGGCATGATGATCATGGCGGCCCGCATCGTATTGTAGTTGTGGGGCGTGATCCTCATCACGCCCCATCCAACACGCCCCCCCATTGTAGGTAAGTGTAGTCAATGGCAGCGCAACAATCAAGGATCGCAGCCACGTGATTCACCAGGCCTCTCGAAGGAGCCCGATCCCGCCCTGGAGCGCGCGAACTCCTCAAGAGATGAGCTTCCTGACGTAGTAGTCCCCTGTCGAGGTCATCTCCAGCTCGAACAGATGCGGCAGGCTCTGAAGCAAGGCAGTGAGCGTCTTGCTGCCGTAGGACTTCGGCGCAAACTGCGGATCAAACTGCTTGATGAACTGGCCGAAGCGCTGAATGAGCACCCTGCCCTCCAGCCCACCATTGTCCGTCAGCATCGCCCGGTCCCAGGCCGCCAGCAGGAGCTGCTCCAGGCCCATCGCCGCCTCATACTCGGACGCGACCGTCAGGAGTGGCGGGGGGTCAAGCCCATCCTCGATCCGGGCCACTGTCTCGACGGCCGACGCTCGTCGCCCCAGAGAGGTGCTCCCCGGGAGGTCGTCCGTCGTCATAAAGCGATTGCAGGCCGCTCGCAGAGCCTGACTGCTCGTCGTCGCATTGCCGATGCCCAGCACAAAGCCCCCCTCCTGACGCAGGCGCTGCACCAACGGTGTATAGTCACTATCGCCGCTGGCGATGCAGAAGACGCGCAGACCGGCATGGAGCAGATCCATGGCGGCGACGGTCAGAGCGATGTCAGCGGCGTTCTTCCCGCCGCAGAGATTAGGCAGGGGAATAGCTGTGAGGCCGTAGGCCTCCAGCACCGCCTGCCAGGCCTGCGTCGCAGGGCGATTCCAGTTGCCGAAGACGCGACGGATAGTCACGCCGCCGAGCTTGCCCGCCTCGATGAGGATGTCAGCAGCCAGCCCGGCAGCGATGTTGTCGCCGTCGATCAGCACAGCCACAGCGGGAACAAAGGAACCGGTGACCGGCGCAGGGAGCCCGGCGCCGGCCTGAGCAGATGATTGATCCTCTGGCATAGCACGTTCTCCAGTGTACTGAGGGAACGAGGAGCCGCGGCGCAGCCTTGCTCTGCCGGGCGGGCCGCCGCCTCAGTCCGGCGGGGGGTCCCTTCTGCAAGAGTGAGAGCTGTTCCTCTTGAAGAGACGCAGCACGTCCCAGGATTGAAAAACCGACCTGCTGAAGAGACGCTACAGGCCCGAAGATTGGAGCACTGACCTGGCAGACGGCTCTGGCTCCGCGCAGGGGGACTGCGCCTGAGATGCGCCGCGTGAGGGCCTGGCGCCTGTGTCGCGATGGGCGGGCAGGTGCCGACTTGACAGCCGTGGAGCGGTGTTTTAGACTGCTGTGGGCGTGGCAGCAGAGCCGCGCATCCCAGACCAGCGCTGCTCTGGGAAGCGCAGACGGGGGAGCTGTTGGCCCAGCTGCGGCGGACCGCCCGGGCCATGGAGCTCCTCCTGCTGCCGCTGGACATCCGTTCGCGCGCAGCGAACGACCGCCGTCGCTGGCCTCGACCGCTGGCCACATACGGCCAGGCCAGGGCTGATGGAGGGTAGGATCTATAGTTATGGTAGAGAGAGGGCGGAGCGAGGGCCGACATGAGGTTGAGGGAGGCTGAACCGAGAGCGGAGCGACCACCGACGTGCGACCGGCTCCTGCAGCGCCTGCCTCTGGGAGATCGATCATCGTAGCGCCATGGACCCCTGTCCCGCGGGTCCCTTGTTGCATGCCGAAAGGAGATCGTCAGCGATGCAGGTTGTCTTTTCTCCCCTGAGTATCGTCTTTGCCCTGGTGCTGCTCGGCGTGCTGACCCTGGTAATCGCCCTGCTGCTCAAGATCCTGGGCAGGCTCTGACCTGAGGGCGCCCTGGCAGCTCTCCTTCCCGCACTACGGGCCAGCCCTGACGTCGCCCATGCGGATGGCCTCGATCAGGGCCTTGAGCAGGCAGGCATTCGGCTGCTCAGGGAGCGGAGTGCAGAACCAGTCCGAGGTACGTCCCTCACTTCTGATGAGCAGCCGCTCCGGACCGATCTCCAGCCGCTCGACCCGACTCCATGGGAGAAAGTCCCCCTGCCGCCAGAGTCCATCGCGGCTCAGAACGAAGGTCTCGAAGTCAAGCGTCTTCCCATCGTAATAGTGACGGAGTGCTTCCGGAAGCCTGACTGCGACGAACTGGCTCTCGATGGTATCACATAATCTGGCACGCATATGTCGGTAGAGCTTGCTGAGATCGGAGATTACAAAGTATTGCCCGTTTCTGTGCTTGACCGTGATCGTATCGATATCTTTGATGCCCTCAGGCTGGCCATCTGTGGCGTTGCGCCAGGTGCCGCGCCGAATTGTCCCGATCTCTTCCCAGCGGAAGACGTTGAGCGAGAAGATATTCTTCCAGAGAAAGCCGTTGCTGAAGATGTCAATACGGCTGATGCGCTTATCAATGACGTAGATAATCATCGGATACAGAAGCAGCAAGCACAGGATAGCGCAGAGGGCGCTGAACGGGCTAGGGCGCAGCGTCAGGGCCAGGCCACCCAATCCTAGAATAAGCAGGGTCGTCATAAGGACGCAGCCCCAGACATGCTCTGGGAGGGGAGAGCCGTAGAGCCACGAACCGAGGTGCTCGGCCTCGGCCCGCCGGAGAACGGCACGGGGAGGAGACTGGAACCGTGGGTCTGGCTCTCGAATATGTTTCTGCATAGACGCTCTCTCCTTTCTCTTCAGAGCGAGGCTGTGATCATTGGTGGGTAGAGCGTCAGCCTCACACGTGGGCCTCCACCAGATTGTTATCTATCACAGGTGATGCGTAAAAACAAGCGTAATTGCTACACTGGAGACGCCGGTGGGGAGGAAGCCTGTGCCGGGGTACCAGAGGTATGGAGAGATGCCAGGCGCATCGGGCCCAGGCCAGGCCTGGTGCGGCGGCCCTCTGGAGGTATGTGCCACAATCGCGCGGTTCATCTCGCCTGGCCGCCCTGCCTGCCGCAGCCCCGGAGGCGCTCCCGGACAGTGAGGACGAGGAGCATGAGGCGCTGGCCGTGCTCAGGCTGGCGACCCTCTCTCTGCAGCAGCAGCGCGACCAGGCAGACGTGGCGCCCGCTGCTGCAAAGAGCTTAGAACCAGCGGCCCAGCCAGGGCTGCTGCTGCATGTTCTGGCGCACGCTCTGAATGTACTGCAGCGCCCCACTGTCGTACCACTGGCCGCTGTACCACGAGCCGACGCAGCCCCAGATATCGCCCGCGTGGTAGCGGGGATAGCCCGCGCTCGGCGTAGAATGCACCAGATTGCTCGCCAGGCCCTCATAGCACATGCGCAGCATGCCATAGACGTAATCAGCATTGAAGGCCGTGTCATCGCGCATCATTGGCCATTCGTGGGGGAAGTAGCGATAGGTGATCTGCAACAGCCCGTAGTAGGAGGGGCAGGACGAGCCGTTCCACGTGCCCGCGGGACAGTAGCGCCGGTCAGTGGTCTTCCCAGCGGCCGTGCTCTGATGCCACCAGGACTCGACCACAGCCTGGGCACGCACCAGATTGGCGTTGACACCCCATTTGCAAGCCACCCACTGGATGATCTCGTCGGTGGTGCCCGTAAAATTGCCTGTGATGTGCTGACTGTAGAGATTGGCGTGCGGACTCTGGCTGTAGGTGGGATAGAACTGATCGATTGCCGCGAGCTGTTGCGCGCTGGGAACGCGGTGGTTAGCGGCGGCGTTGTCCGGCCGCGGCTCCCAGGAGGAGCGCCGGATGCTCGCGGCGCACTGAGCATCGTCGGGCAGGCGCGCGCCGGTGGGGGTGACCAGGCCGCTGACCGCCGGCACACTGGCGACCCGCGGCGTCGGCGTCGGCGTCGGCGTCGGCTGTGCCACAGGGTTAAAGGTCAGTCCCGAGATGGGGGGCGTAACCGTTGCGGTGCTGCGCGCCAGCGGCGAGCCATCCCGCGGCGCCTCGCAGGCGCTCAGCACCAGGAGTACCAGGAGCACCAGGAGTATCATCAGCCTGCGAGGGCCCCGCGGCGCGTCGGCGGGACTCGATCCTGACAGGCGCTTCCTCATGGCCGTCCCTCCTCTTCTCTTCTATCAATGACGATCGATCTACCTCTAGAACGGTGCAGCCGCTCGCGGCTGTACACAGCAGCCAGAAATTCCCCTGGCTCCTGTTGAGCTTGTTGCTACCATGATCGCGCTGCTGCTCTCTGGCGCAGGCCTGGGCTGGGGCGCGCTGCACATGGGCAGCAGGCGCGTGGGGGCTATGCGGGCAGGAAGGCAGGCGGCGCTGGCGGACAGGCGCGCGTGGGGGCTATGCGGGCAGGAAGGCAGGCGGCGCTGGCGGGCAGGCGCGCATGGGGGTATGCGGGCAGGAAGGCAGGCAGCGCTGTCCGAGCAGCATCACGGCGACGTTTCCCCAGGCCAGCGGCGTGGTCACTCACCATCGTGCTGACCAACCCCGAGGTCAGCCTCTTTGACTGCGTGACCATCGATGTCTGACACAGGCCGCCCGACACCACTTCACCATCTCCTTCATCGAGCTTACCAGCAAGCCCTTTCTCTAGCCATGTGTGGTACAGCGCCGACCTGCACACACACCGGGATGGCAGCAGCGACTCGCGTGTGAAACCATCACCCCGGCCCTGATCACCTTCACCGCCGACCCGCGCAAGCCCGGCACCTCCCAGGACCAGAGCAGCCCCGCCTCGGACCAGCTTCCGCCAGCTCGATGGCAGCGGCCGCGCCGCCGTCGCCTGCACCATGCGCCAGGGCCGCGTCTGAGCCAGAGAGCGTGCCACCCAGATCCCCCGCGCCCGTGCAGCCACTCAATCGACCCGCGGCACCCGAGCCAGAATCTCCGAGACGACCTCATAGTTGATCGTCCCCAGGCGCCGCGCCACCTCCTCCGCCGTCAGCGAAGCCTCCCCCTGCCGTCCGATCAGCACCACCTCATCGCCAACGCGCACCTGCGGCAGATGCGTAACATCGATCATACACTGGTCCATGCAGACGCGCCCCAGCAGCGGCGCCTCCTGTCCATGCACCAGCACCGACCCCCAGTTGCGCGGAGCGCGGCGGAAGCCATCCGCGTAGCCCACCGGCAGGACCGCGATGCGCGTCGGCCGCTCCGTGACATAGGTGCAGCCATAGCTGATGCACTCGCCCGCCGGCACCATCTTCACCTGCGCCACCTGCGTCTTAAAGGAGAGCGCCGGCCGAAAGCCCTCAGGCAGCCGCACCTCCAGCGATGGGTCCAGGCCATAGAGCGCGATGCCGGGACGCACCATCTCAAAATGCGCCTCCGGCAGCGTCAGCGTCGCCGCGCTGTTAGCCGCGTGCGCGATCGGAGGACGCAGCCCGGCCTCCTCCAGAGCCCGCAGCACCGCCTGGAAGCGCGCCAGTTGCAGACGGCTGTGCCCCTGATCACGGGCGTCGGCCATAGCGAAATGGGTGAAGATACCCTCCAGCTCCAGGCCCGGCAGACGACTGATCTCGCGCGCCAGCGCCACAATCTCATCGACCTGCTCCGCGCGTATCCCCAGGCGTCCCATGCCCGTATCAACCTTGAGGTGCACCTTCGCGCGTCGGCCGAGCGCCTCAGCGGCCCGCGCCAGCGCCTGAGCCGCCTCGCTGGAGTAGAGCGTCACAGTGACGTCGAGCCGCACCGCCTCGCGCATCTGCCAGCGCGGCACATAGCCAAAGACGAGGATCGGAGCGCCGATGCCAGCCTCGCGCAGCGGCGTAGCCTCGCTCAGCGTCGCCACGCCAAGCATACTGGCCCCATTCAGCAGCACCGTCCGCGCCACCTTGAGCGCGCCGTGCCCGTAGGCATCAGCCTTCAGGCTGGCCAGCACGCGCACCCGCGCTCCCACCAGCTCTTTGATGCGCCGCGTGTTGTTAGCGATCGCGCTCAGGTCGATCTCCAGCCAGGTCGGCCGCTCCGGCCGCATGCGCACGATCTGCTTCCAGCCAGGCGTCTGACGCACCAGGCACTCCGGCGCCGTCTCGGGCGCCGCCAGCAGCAGCTCGCTGACGCGCTCCATCCGCGCCCCCTCCGAGCCTTTAATGAGAATGGCAGCGCGCTGCCCATCCTCAGCAGGCCGGGCCTCCTCCTCCAGAATACGCAGCACCGCCCGCGCCGCATCCTCGTGCGTCGAGGTCAGCACGATGCGCGCCGCCGGCAGGCCAGCCTGCTGCGCCGCCTCCGCGATCAGCGCCGCCCGCTCCCCGCGGGTCACCAGATAGTCCACCCGCTCCGCGGCCGCCTGACCAACAAGACGATGCGCCTCCTCCTCAAACCCTCCCAGATTCAGCATGTCGCCCAGGACCGCAATCCGACGGCCCGCCGGCAGCGCACGCAGCGTCTCAAGGCCGGCCAGCATCGAGGCCGGAGCCGCATTATGCGTATCATCCAGCAGGCGCGCGCCATACCGGCCCGCCAGCGGTTGCAGCCGTCCCGGCAGTGGCGCCAGCGCCGCCAGCGCCGGCAGAATCTCCTCATCCGGCAGCCCGCAGAGCCGGCCCACCCTCCAGGCCGCCAGGATGCTGGTCAGCACATGCCTCCCCAGCAGGCGCGTCGCGACCAGCCGCGGCGCCTCACCCGGCGTCGTCGCCGGCAATCTGGCCTCAGTGCCCTCCCACGAGAGACGCTCTACCTGCGCCTCCTGCGGCGAGAAGGGCAGCAGCCGGCAGACAAGATCTGCCCTCAGCCGCCGGCAGATCTGCTCATCCTGCTGATCAAAGACCAGCGTCCCCACAGCAGGCAGGAAGCGAGCAAGGCTCCCCAGCTCATCGGCCAGGCGCTCCAGGCTACCGAAATACTGGAGCTGCGTGGGACTGACATTCGTCAACACGCCGATCTGCGGAGCCGCAATGCGACAGAGCGCGCTGATCTCCCCCGGATGATCGCAGCCCAGCTCCACCACAGCATATTCGTGACGCTCCTCCAGCCGCCCCAGCGAGAGCGGCAGCCCCAGAGCATCGTTATAGTTCTGCCAGCTTTTAAAGGTCGCGAAGTTGCGACCCAGCACAGAGGCAATAGCCTCTTTCGTCGTCGTCTTCCCGGTGCTGCCCGTCACCGCGATCACCGTTGGATGCCAGCGAGCCAGAATCGCCCGCGCATAGGCTTGCAGCGCCAGGCGCGTATCACCAACCAGCACCACGGCCGCCCCACTCTGCTCGATCTCGCGGCGCTGCTCGTCGCTCAACCCCGCGAAGCAGGCGCCCTCGATCAGCAGCCCGCCAGCGCCGCGGCGCAGCGCATCCTGCAGATAGTCGTGCCCATCACCGTGCTCACCCCGCACCGCCACAAACAGCTCACCCGGCAAGAGCTGCCGCGTATCGTGGCTGAACGCCGGAAACTGCGCCTGCCGAGGAGCAGAGACCAGGCGCCCCGCCGTCGCTTCCAGCAGGTGATCCAGATAGATCATGATACCTCCACAGACGTGCTGCTCTCGTGCCTGTCAGACTCATGCACCGCCAGCCGGGGGAGCGCCACCAGCGAAGCCATCCCGCCCCGCCGCGTCCCGTCCCGCCGTGAACCGGCCTCAGGCAGAATGGCAGCATGTCAGGGAGCATGGTATCGTCTGGCTCACCAGGCCACAGTATGACGCAGGATGGCCTGATAGCGTGGAACCCCCGCCCCGTGCGGCGCTGTGACGTATGCTGGCAGGTCAGCAGAGCACATAGTGCATGCCCCCTACCTGTTTTATCATACCCTTTAGCTCCATCGTCAACAACGTGGCCGAGACGCTCTGCGCCGACAGACCCGAGCTGCGAATCAGCTCATCGATGTGGCGCGGCTCGTGGGTCAGCAGGTCCAGTAGCTGCTGCTCAGCAGCGTTTTCCGGCAGGGCCCGCTGGATCTCCACGCAGGATGGCAGCAGAAACAGATTCAGCGCCTCCAGGACATCCTGCACGCCAGTCACCAGGCGGGCGCCATCCTGAATGAGTTGATTGACCCCCGCGCTGCCGCTGGCGAACATACTGCCCGGCACCGCAAAGACATCGCGGCCCATCTCCAGCGCAAAGCGGGCAGTAATCAGCGAACCACTTTTGATGGGCGCCTCCGTGACCAGCACGCCCAGCGCCAGACCGGCAATGATGCGGTTGCGCGCCGGGAAGTTCCCGCTGTCCGGGTAGATGCCCGGCGGATACTCACTCAGGAGCAGACCCTGACCAGACTCGACGATACGCCGAGCCAGATGCGCATTGGCCCCCGGGTAGAGGATATCCAGACCGCAGGCGAGGACCGCCAGCGTGCGCCCGCCAGCCTCGAGAGCCGCCGTGTGCGCCGCCGTATCCACGCCCAGCGCCAGACCGCTGATGACGGTCACCCCGTGGTGTGCCAGCTCGCTGGCGAAACGCTCCGTCGCCAGGCGGCCGTAGAGGCTCATGCGGCGCGTGCCCACAATGGCCAGGGCGAACTGATCCTCCTGAGCGAACCTGCCGCGTAGATAGAGCACCGGAGGAGGGTCAGCCAGCTTGCTGAGCGCCGGCGGATAGTGGCGATCTCGCAGCGTCACGGCCTCAATGTGCAGAGACCGCAGGCGCTCCAGCTCACGTGCCGGCTCAATCGCGCTACGCTGGCTGAGAAAACGCTCCACCAGCCGGGGGGAGAGCCCGGCGCGCAGCAGCTCGGCGCGCCCCGCCCGCCACGCCGAGCAGGCATCGTCCTGGAAGCACGAGAGCAGCTTCTTAAAGGTGACGGGGCCAATGCCCCGGACGCGGCTGAAGGCGATCCAGCAGGCCCGCTCCTCCGGCGTCAGAGGAGCAGACGAGCCATCAGACAGAGAAGAGTGAGACACTTCCATCACAAACACAACCTTTCCAGAGAGTCCTGAGTGAGAGGACCAGATGAAGCGTTGGGGAGCCGGCGCAGACGCGCTGAGCAGGCATCCCTCCCTGCCGCACCGACTCCATACAGCGAGCCGGCCTGCCGGCACATCGACAGGCGCGGCGTCCGTCCGCACTACTCCTGCGGCTGTGGCCGGTAGGGTGGGCGCGGCGGCTGTGGAGGCGGCTCCCCGTTGTCAGGTCGCTCCTGCTGATCAGGAGGCGATCCGAAGCCCTCCTCCGGCCACAGGTAAAGGTGTGGACCCGCCGGAGATGGCGGAGAACCCGAGAAGGGCGCCGGCGGAGGCGCCGCCGCCGGCCATGCCGGAGGCTGCTGGCTGGCACGCTGCGAGGCCAGGAACAGCACCGCCGCCTCCACAGCAGCCTGCGCCTGCGCGCGCTGACGCCGTATCGAGGTCACCACCAGCACCAGCCCGATCAGGCCGGCCAGCGTCAGCAGCCCGCCCAGCGTCGTCAGCGCAAACGTACTGCGATCCGAGGTCGCCGGCAGCACCGGCTTCGGCTGCGGCTGCCTCGGCTGAACCGTCGGCGTCAGTTGCGTTCCCGAAAGCGTTGGTGGCTGGTGCAGGTAGAGATGCCACTGATTCTCCAGGTGGTTCTGATCCTCCCCCAGCGCCGTCAGCAGATCCTGATCAAAGTCCTGCTGCGCGCTATTCAGCAACTCGATCAGGCGCAGCATGCGCGCCTGCCCGAAGGTCCGGTACATGTAGTCAACAAGATTCCAGCTCTCCGCGTAGGCCAGGTAGGCCTGATCGCTGTTGCGTGGGAACTGCAGAGAGATCTCGTTCAGCGGGAGCAGCGAGTGCGTCTGCAGGGCCTCGTTGAGGCGATCCGTCATCTCCGGCTCGTGGTAGAGCTGGCAGTAGACAGCCAGGCCCTCATCAAACCAGGTCGGGGCATCCAGGCCGTTCGCCGTGATCTGATGAAAGAGCAGGTGCGTCATCTCGTGCGGCATATCACGCACCAGGGTCTCATCCGTCGTGCTCTGCACCATGAAAAAGGCCTCGTTCAGGCGCGGAAAGGCCTCGCCTCCCACCCATTCCACCGTGCCCGGAGGGAGCGCACTGCGGAAGTCCGTTTCGTTGCCATAGACCCAGAGATCGAAGGAACGGCGGTAATCGGCCCCGATCGTCTGCACGATGTGCTGGCGATCGATGAGCGCCTTATTGAGGATTGCCTGGCCGAAGCTGCCCGGCTGATTGTACCAGTGGATATGCATCAGACCCTGAGAGAGGCTCTGCCAGGTAAAGCGTGTGTCAGCCGTGGTGAAATGCACGACCGTGCTGTTATTGACATTGGCCAGCTCGTCGGTGATCTCCCAGTAGTATGCGATCGGCGTGCCGGGGATCAGAAAATTATCGCCGCTCGTATCCTCCCGCCAGTGCAGGGTCAACGTTTGCGCCGGAGTGAAGCTCATGGACTGCGACTCCTGATCACCCGTCGTGTCAAGTGTCAGGTGGATCGTCGCACCGACGATCTTCGTCGTCGTGTCCGTGACGCTCAGTTGGTAGTCGATATAGTTGGGAAAGTGGATGCTCTGCGACTGGGCGGTGATCGTAATCGGATTCGCCGCGCGCTGAGCGTGGGCAGAGAGGCCCAGCGCTGCCGAGGCAACGACAGCCAGCGAGAGAGCCAGCGTGAGCCTGAGCGAAGCCAGGCGAATACGGCGCACAAGCATCTTGAATAGCTGCCTTTCTATACGATATGCGTCAGACGGTAGCGATTACGGCACATATGCAATACACCGCACAGCAGATCGTGCTCCTCTCCAGCAGTGCCAGAGCAGAGGCCGACCCAGATCCAGAAGGCTGTCCTTGCTGGTGGAGGACCCTTCGATGGTGATGACCTGCATACCCACTGGCGCCCCCTGAGCAGCCAGGACCTTGCTGAGGCAGGCCTGAGGCATCCAGCACTCGAACCTGTCCTGAAGCATCGCTGCGCACAGCCAGCGAACGGCGCTCCAGTCTTCACCAGCTCTGATGTGTCCTTCGTACAGGGTGACATACAAGATGCCGCTCTTCATGGGAGCAGCGCAAGCTTCCAGTGTCTGATGTATTCTAGTCTATTGTACATGAGTCTGCGATGGATGTGAAGCCATGGATCTGTCCTCACCCGCAGCAGAAGAGCACGCCCCGATGGCCAGGGCCAGACGCCAGGCCGAGGAGAGCGACGATGGCCTGAAAGGGTGAGAGCGGTAGGCAATTATGTTAACGTGTGCTATTGTGTACGTCAGAATACGCGGTTTCAAACAGGCAGGGCACCATGTCTGGTAGGAGCGTGCAAAGGGGGTGGCACCTATTCTCCCTGAAAACCGTTGCCAGGCGGAGTTCAATCCGTTAAAAGAGAGCAATGGCCGACAAGGAGCTTCACTTGAGGGGATTGTGAACCAATGAATAATCATCACTGGAATCAGCAACCATATAACCCGGATCAAGCTGGTTATAACGGACATCAGCAGACGAACCCTCCTTCAGGGAATCTCTTACGCCGCTATCGCGAGCAATACGCTCAGCAACAACCGTCACAGCCGGGCATGGGCGGAGGAGCCCCCGCCTCCATGCCAGGGTCCGTGCCACCGCTGCCCCAGGTCCCCCCGGCAGCACAGCCAGGGCAGCCAGGACAACCAGGGCGCAACGGTCTGCTCTCCGGGCGCTACAACTGGGTCTCCAACGTCGTACGTCGCTGGTCAGGGAAAGTCGCGGCTGTCGCCGGCTCGGCCCCTTTTGTGCAGACGCCGCAGGTCAACCTTCCGCGAGCGCCGCTGCAGCCAGGATCTGGCATGCCGCCCCGTCCGTCCCGCAGCGAGCCGCCCAGGAACAGGCCCTGGCGCCGTTCGCGCATTCTGCGTCTCTCCATGCAGCGCCGTAAGCGCCGCCAGCGTATCAAGAGCCGTCAGTACGGCCCTCGGCGAGTGGTCACCATCGTGGCGACCGTTTTCTCCCTCATTGTTCTGATTTTTCTCTCAACCGGCGGAGCTTCCGCCTATGCCTATTACCAGGATCAATATCCGCGCGTGCAGCAACTGGCCAATCAGCAGGTCAGTCAGACCTCACGTATCTATGATCGCAATATGAACCTGCTCTATCAGGCCTATGACACCGACAGCACCTACGCTGGCCGCCGCACGCCAGTAGCCTATAAATACATTCCGCAGGTCATGCAGCAGGCGATGACCGCCGCCGAAGACCCGACCTTCTGGGAGAATCCAGGCTTCGATCCCCAGGGTATTCTGCGTGCCGCCCTCGAACACAACGGCGGTGGAAGCGGTCTGACCCAGCAGCTCATTAAGAACCTGACCCATGACGATCAGTATTCCTATCCACGCAAGATCACAGAGGCCGCGCTGGCCATCTCGCTGACCCAGCAGTATCCCAAATGGAAAATCCTCGAGATGTACTTTAATGTGGCCCCCTTTGGGGCCCAGGAACTTGGCATCGAGGCCGCCGTCGAGGACTATTTTGACCTCAAGCCCAGGTGCGATGTGCATTTCAACTGCACGCCCGGTATCTACTTTCTCGATCTCGATCAGAAAACCGGCAAGCGCGATCCGCTTCTAGGCCTGGCACGGGCCTCCTTCCTGGCGGGCATGCCTCAGGACCCCAATCACTACGATCCGACCCTGGAGAACATCAATCCAGGCAATATCCAGCGCGCACTCGGCCGCCAGAAGTACGTCCTCAACCAGATGATCAAGCTGGGCATGGTGGTTGATGGCGTAGGCCTGGTGACCACCGATGTAGCCGCCCGGGTCGAGGCCATCTCCGCGCAGTTCAAGTTCCATCCCTATGTCAACAGCATCCGCGCCCCGCATTTTGTCTTCTGGGTGATCTCCCAGGTTGAGGAAGCCCTCGGGCAGGGCAACCTGGAGGCCGGCAAAGTCGCCTTCCTGACCCGCGGCTTCAATATTCGCACCACCATCGATGTCAACCTGGAAACCTTCGTCGAGAAGGCCGTCAATCGTCACCTCGATCAGGTAGAGTGTCGCTACTTTGCCAGTTACACCGGCTGCGGGCCGCTCAGCACCGTCAATAACGTCAGCGACGCCGCCGTCGTCGTGATGAACGCCAAAACAGGCGAGGTGCTGGCCATGGACGGCAGCTCAAGCTGGAACTCGAACAATCCGCGGGTCAGGGGGCAGGTCAACGCCGCCCTCTCCCCGCGCCAGCCAGGCTCCTCGTTCAAGCCCATCATTTATGCCACCGCCTTCCAGATGGGCTGGTATCCGGGCATCGTCCTGCCCGATGTCAAAACCTACTTCCCGATCAATAATCAGAATCCAGAGACCGATCCAGAGAACAATGCCTATCATCCGACCGACTATGGCAATACCTACCATAACTGGAACTCGCCCATCCGCGAGGCCCTGCAGAACTCCCTCAACGTCCCGGCCGTCAAGGCCGTCGAGTTTACGGGCATCCAGAACGTGATCACGATGGCACGGCGCATGGGCATCACCGCCATCGACGACTACGATCTGCCAGCCTGCCGGCAGCAGCATCACGACCAGAACGTCTCGCTGCAAGATTGTTTCTTCCCCAGCCTGGCGCTCGGTACTACCGAAGTTCCACTGCTGCAGATGACCGGTGCCTACCAGGTCTTCGCCGATCAAGGCGTGCATGTCCCGCCTCAGGGGGTGCTCGACATCTGGGACAACTATGGCCATCATCTCTATCACTACGATACCAGCCATCCGCAGGGGAGCCGCGTCCTCAGCCAGCAGATCGCCTACATGATGACCGATGTCCTCTCCGATGAGGCCGCGCGCGCCAAAGAGTTTGGTGGCGATCACACCCTCTCGATGTGGGACTGGCATCTGCCCAACGGCCAGGTCCCTGACGTGGCCGCCAAGACCGGCACCACCGATAACTTCCGCGATAACTGGACCATCGGCTATACCCCCGACGTCGTCGTCGGCGTCTGGGCTGGCAACGCTGACAACGAACCCTTCCGCGGAAACGTCATCGGTATCACCGGAGCCGCTCCCATCTGGCATAGCGTGATCGAGCGCGTCATGGGCGCCTGCAACATGGATGGCGCAGGCATCCCCTGCGGTTCCTACAAATCGCCCTTCCACGACTACTTCTTCAGCGTGCCCTCCGGCGTGCAGAAGATGTGTGTCAATACGGTCAATGGTCTCAAAGGGAGCGGCTACTGCGATATCATGCTCGACAGCGAGTATCCCCAGCAGAGCGGCCTGCCCGCTTCCACGGAGAATCCAGGGAACGGCAACGGCAAAGGGAACGGCAAAGGGAACGGCAATGGCAACGGCAACGGCAACTGAGGTGAGAGCCGCTCTCTAAGCCCCTCTCACTGCTGAGCGTGTCGCTGGAGCAAGGCAGTTCCGTTCTGCCTCCAGTGACACGCCTCGCCGGCCAGCCTGAAGAGAACGGGCGGCAGCGGCCCGCCAGCCGCCTGGAGTGAGCCTCGAGCCATTCGTCACAGCCCCTTGACAATCCTCCGTAGCGAGTGCTATCCTGTACTTGCAGTCTCAGAAAGAGACTGCTAGCAATCGTTCTAACCTCATTGATGCCAGAGAGACCCGGCAGCGAGCAGAGGGTCGGGTCGAGTTGTGGAGACCAGGAAGCAGATGTCGATATCGCTGAGTCCGCGCAAACAAGAGATCCTGCGAGTGCTGGTTGAGGAATACATCCATACCGGCACGCCCGTGGCCTCCGAAACGCTGGTGCGCAAGTACGGGCTGAAGTACAGTTCGGCCACCGTACGGCATGAGCTGGCGGGCCTGGAGGAGGCGAAGCTCATCTATCAGCCGCATACCTCTGCCGGTCGGATACCGACCAATCAGGGCTATCGCTACTTTGTTGAGCATCTGATGCAGGAGTCGGCGCTCTCCCTGGAAGAACAGCGGTTGATTCGCCATCAGTTCTATCAGGTGCAGGATCAACTAGACCAGTGGGTACGCCTGACGGCCTCCGTGATGGCGCGCATGTTGCATAGCGCCGCCGTCATGACCCCGCCGCGCGCCAGCGAAGGGCAGCTCAAGCACTTTGAGGTCCTCTCGGTCTCCGATTTCTCCGCCCACCTGGTGCTGGTGATGGTCGATGGCACCGTGAGGCAGCGGCGTCTTCTGCTGGAGACGCCGTACAAGCAAGAAGACTTGAGCGCCATCTCGACACGCCTCAACAAGCTGTTTCAGGGAAAGAACGCCGCCGAGGTCACGGCGATCCTGGAGCACTACGCTTTCTCTCCCATCGAGCGCCTGATAGGTCTGTCCATTGCGCAACTGCTTGAACAGCATGGCCATATCATCAGCGATCTCTTTTACCGCGAGGGAGTCCTCAACATTCTGGAGCCACCCGGCGATGAGCGTGGTCGAGCCAGCGAGGAGGAGCGCCGCGAGCGCATCCATCGCGCCTTTGAAGAGGAGCGTCGCGAGCGCGTCAGCAAGGTCATCAAGGTGCTGGAGGAGAAAAGCTTTTTGCCAGCCCTGGCCTCACACGTACGCGAGTCTGACGGTGTGCAGGTGATTATCGGTGGGGAAGACGAGTGGGATGAGATGAAAGACGTGAGCCTGGTGGTCGCTCGCTATGGGCATGAAGATAAGATCAGCGGTTTGCTGGGCGTGATCGGCCCGACGCCTATGCAGTACGGACGCGCCGTAGCCGTTGTGCGCTACATGGTGCAGGTCATGAATGATCTTCTCGAACAGGGCTATGGACTCTGAGAACGGCGCGCAGGCGAAACGGCTACGCTGCAAGCCTCGCTGTATCCCCGGCCAGAGCAGGAAATCTACATCGTAGGAGGCAACTGTGCCAAAGGTTATTGGTATTGATCTTGGGACGACCAACTCGTGTGTGGCCGTTATGGAAGGCGGCGAGCCAGTAGTCATCCCCAACGCCGAAGGCTCGCGCACCACGCCTTCGGTCTTCGCGGTGACCAAGACTGGTGAGCGTCTCGTCGGCGAGATGGCGAAGCGTCAGGCCATCACCAACCCTGAAAATACCATCTATTCCATCAAGCGCTTCATGGGGCGCAAGTACGATGATCCCGAAGTCGAGCGCGATCGGCGCCTCGTTCCCTATAAAGTCGTGCGGGCCAACAACGGCGATGCCTGGGTCGAGGTCCAGGGGCGGCAGTACAGCCCGCCAGAGATCTCGGCCATGATCCTGCAGAAGCTCAAGACCGATGCTGAGGCCTATCTGGGGGAGCGCGTGACGCAGGCGGTCATCACAGTGCCAGCCTACTTCAACGATGCGCAGCGCCAGGCCACGCGCGATGCCGGCCGTATCGCTGGCCTGGAGGTGCTGCGGATCATCAATGAGCCGACGGCTGCCTCTCTGGCTTATGGACTGGATAAGAAAAAAGATGAGTGTATCGCCGTCTATGATCTTGGTGGAGGCACCTTTGATATCTCCTTGCTGGAACTGGGCGAGGGCGTCTTTGAGGTCAAAAGTACCAATGGCGATACGCACCTGGGCGGAGACGACTTCGATCAGCGCATCATCAACTGGATGGCGGATGAGTTCCGGAAGGAGCATGGGATCGATCTGCGCCAGGATCGCATGGCGCTACAGCGCCTGAAGGAGGCCGCCGAGAAGGCCAAGAAGGAGCTTTCCTCCTCGCTGCAGACGGAGATCAACCTGCCCTTCATCACGGCCGATGCCAGCGGCCCCAAGCATCTGACCATGACCCTGACACGCTCCAAACTGGAGCAACTGGTCGAGGACCTGATTGAGCGTTCGCGTGGGCCGGTCATGCAGGCCCTGGCCGATGCCGGTGTGCGCCCCGGCGATATTCAGGAGGTGGTCCTGGTCGGTGGCCAGACGCGCATGCCGGCCGTCCAGGCCATGGTGCGCCGCATCTTCGATCGCGAGCCGCATCGCGGCGTGAACCCTGATGAGGTCGTGGCGGTCGGCGCGGCGATCCAGGCTGCGGTGCTGACCGGCGACATCAAGGACGTCCTGCTGCTCGATGTGACCCCGCTCTCGCTCGGCATCGAGACGATGGGCGGCATCTTTACGCGCCTTATCGAGCGCAATACGACGATCCCGACGCAGAAGAGCCAGATCTTCTCCACGGCCAGCGATAATCAGCCGAGCGTCGAGATCAACGTCCTGCAGGGTGAGCGTGAGTTCGCCAAGGATAACCGCTCGCTGGGCAGCTTTATTCTGGATGGTATCCCGCCTGCCCCGCGCGGCGTGCCGCAGATCGAGGTGACCTTCGATATCGATGCCAACGGCATTGTCAACGTCTCGGCCCGCGATAAGGGCACGGGCCGCCAGCAAAAGATCACGATCATGCCCTCCAGTGGCCTCTCGCAGGATCAGATCGAGCGCATGATCCGTGAGGCCGAGGAGCATGCGGCGGAGGATCGCCGGCGCAAGGAGGAGGTGGAGGAGCGCAACCAGGCCGATAGCATGACCTACCGCGCCGAGAAGAGCCTCAGCGATCTCGGTGATCGCCTCTCCTCTGAACAGCGGAGCGAGCTGGAAGCCAGGATCGCCGAGGTGCGCTCCGCACTTGAGGGCGAGGATATCACCCGCGTCAAGGCTGCTCGTGAGGCGCTGGAACATGCCTTCTATCGCATCAGCGAGGCCCTCTACCGCCAGGGTGGCGGCAGCGATGGCGCTACCGCGGAGCAGGGCAACGCTGGCGAACAGCCGCCGGAGGGCGGAACCACGCAGGACGATACGATTGAGGGCGAATACAAGGAAATGTAGTTTTTTCTCACGCTAAAGGACCTGTCGATGCCTGCTGGTAAAAGAGATTATTACGAAGTGCTGGGTGTGTCGCGCCACGCAAGCGAGGACGAAATTAAAAAAGCCTTTCGTCGCCTTGCCAAGCAGTATCACCCGGACGCGAACAAGGAGCCAGGCGCTGAAGCCCGCTTCATTGAGATCAATGAAGCGTACGAGGTGCTGAGTGACCCGCATAAGCGCGCCGCCTATGACCGCTACGGCCATGCCGGCGTCAGCAACGGTGGAAGCTCCGGCTTTAGCGGCTTTAGCGGCTTCAACGACTTCAGCACGTTTACAACGCTCAACGACATCTTTGAGACCTTCTTCGCTGGAACGGCAGGTTCGCAGCGCCGTAGTGGGCCACAACGGGGCGCTGATATTCGTTACGACCTTACGATCACCTTCGAGGAAGCCGTCTTTGGTTGCCAGAAGGAGATCGAGTTGCCGCGCTGGGAGACCTGTCCGCATTGTCACGGCAGTGGCGCCCAGCCTGGCACCTCGACGGCGCGCTGCTCCTCCTGTGGGGGCAGTGGCGAGATCCGGCGTGTGCAGCAGTCCATCTTCGGACAGTTTGTCAATGTCACGGTCTGCGAGCGCTGTCGTGGCGAGGGACGGGTGATCACCACCCCCTGCGAGAAGTGTCGTGGCCAGGGCCGGGTGCGCAATAACCGACGGGTGGTGGTCAATATTCCCGCCGGCGTCGATGATGGGATCAATGTGCGCGTGACCGGTGAGGGCGAGGTCAGCGCCCGCGGTGGGACGCCTGGCAATCTCTATGTGATCCTCACCGTCAAGCCGCATCCCTTCTTTAAGCGGCAGGGCAATGATATCATTTACGAGTTGCCTATCAGCTTTACTCAGGCGGCCCTGGGTGATGAGGTTGAGGTGCCCACGGTCGATGGCAAGTCGACGCTGCTGAAAATCCCCCCTGGCACGCAGAGTGGACGCTCGTTCCGCCTCAAGGGGCTGGGGGTGCCGGTCGTCCATAGCAGTGCGCGTGGCGATCAGCATGTGATTGTCAAGGTGGTCACTCCGACCAATCTGACACCTGAGATGAAGCGTCTGCTCGAAGAGTTCGCCCGCCTTGAGCGCGAGCAGAGCGAGCAGAATGATAAGAATATCTTCCGTAACCTCTTTGAGAAGACCAAGGATGTCTTTCAGTAGGCCGTGAATGTCCCGTGAGAGCGGGGAGGGCCAGCGTCGTCCGGCGCGTCAGCGTCAGTCAGCGTTGGCTCTCTCCGCTCTGGTCTGTAGGAGCGCTGACCCCTCCTCTGGCCGCCAGCCAGGCTCAGGGTTTGACAGGTGTGGAGGAGAGCGAGGCCTGCCTCTCCTCTTCGCCTGCGAGAGTCGTCACGGGGGCAAAGTCGGCAACCACGGGGAGATGATCGCTGGCCTGCGCCCCCCGGACGTCTGCACCGCCGCTCAGGACGGAGCAGCCACACAGGCGTGGCGCCAGCTCGGGGCTGGCAAAGATGAAGTCGATGCGGCCGGCGGGCATGATGGCTGGACAGGTAAAGCCCGGCTCCTCCGGCTGCATGCGCCGGAAGCAGTCGACGTAGCCTGTCCGCTGGATCTCTGCGATGCTCCAGCGGGGCACGCAGCGCGCGGCGACGCTATCAAGCAGCCAGAGCAGCAGGCGGCTGCGCGGGAGCAGCCGCAGCAACGGGTTCAGCCAGTGCAGGCGGTCGGGCACGACGTAGGCGAGGTGTGGCTGACCGTCGCGCGGCTCGTATGGCATGGCCTCGTCGAGGCGCACCAGGTAGCGCAGCAGGGCGCTCGCACGCAGGGGATCGCCGGGCGCCAGGGTGTTGAAGTCGCCCATCAGGAGATGGGGCCGGCCGCGCGCCGGAGCCATGCTGGCCAGGATTTCGCGCACCTCGCGGCGACGCTGGCGCTCGGCGGCGCGGCCGCGGTGAAAGCTGGCGATCAGATGCGCCACGAAGACGATCAGCTCCCCGCCGTCGGCCTCGCGGACACAGACCTCTAGCAGCGGCCGTGTCAGGTGGCCAGGGCGGGCGTGCACGCGCGTGTAGACCAGCGGCAGCCGCGTGAGGCAGGCGACCTGGAATGCGTCCCCGGCGCTGGGGTGATCGCCGCGGATGAGCTGCATGTTGAGGCGGGCCGCCATTTCCTCGATAGCTGGCACCTCTCCGCGTTGCGTCGGGTTGATGCCCTCTGCCAGACCCACGATGTCGGGCTGGGCCAGAGCGATCATGCGCGCCAGCAGCTCGCTGCGCCTGCTGGCTCCCGCGTAGCGCGTCTCGCCGCCGGCCAGTATATTGTAAGAGAGTACTCGCGTCATAGGCTCAAGAGATGGCCTTTCTCTCGGTGATCATCACTGGTGCTGAAACTGGGAGGGATGCAGCCCCCTCTGATTAAGACGCATCAGGTGCGCGCAAAAGCACAGGGGACCTCATGGGATCGAGCAAGTTTGATCTTGCGCTCCTGGCCAGGAGGGGATGGGAGGGAACCAGGTGGCAGGGCTGAGGCTCCAGGTGTGGCGCTGTGGCGTGGCACCTGCGCGGCTGGCTCGCGCACCGCGGCGGGAGAGCCAGCCGCGGCCCGGGGCCGCCCGCCAGCAAGGCAGAGCCAGCCTCTGCATATGGGAGACTGGCTCTGCGTGTCGGAGATCGCCTGACTGGTGTGGGAACGAGTTACTGCCAGGTGACGCGCTCCAGCAGGTAGGCCGGCAGCGCCTCAATGGCCACGCGCTCCTGCGTCATCGTATCGCGATGGCGCACGGTCACCGTCCTGTCCTCCAGCGATTGAAAATCGACGGTCACGCAGTAGGGGGTGCCGATCTCGTCCTGCCGACGGTAGAGGCGGCCGATGCTCCCCGTGTCATCGTACTGGGCCACCATCAGGCGGCGCAGCCGCTGGTAGATCTCCGTGGCCGTCGCCACCAGGGCCTCGTTGTTGCGCTTCAGCGGAAACACCGCCACCTTGACAGGGGCCAGCATGGGGTGCAGGTGCAGCACCGTGCGCGTCTCACCGGCCTTGCCCTGAGGATCAGGCTGCTCCTCGTAGGCGTCGAGCAGGAGGTAGAGGAAGGTGCGATCGACACCGCCAGAGGTCTCCACAATCCAGGGAATGTACTTCTCCCTGGTGACCTCATCCACGTAGGAGAGGTCCTCGCCACTGTACTGGCTGTGGCGCGAGAGATCCCAGTCCTGGCGCCAGTGGATGCCCTCCCACTCCTGCCAGCCGAGCACCGTCTGGTACGCGATTTAAAAGTCCTGCCGTGCATAGTGGGCCAGCTCGTCAGGGCCGTGAGCGCGCAGGCGCAGGCGATCCTTGTGATTCACCAGTCCGCGGTACCAGGCGAAGCGGCGCTCTTTCCAGTACTCAAACCAGTGCTGCATCTCATTGGGGTGGACGAAGAACTGCAGATCCCACTGCTCGAACTCGCGCTGGCGGAAGAGGAAATTGCCCGGCGTGACCTCGTTGCGGAAGGCCTTGCCGATCTGGCAGATGCCAAATGGGATCTTCATGCGCGAGGATTTGAGCACGTTGATGAAATCGAGGTAGATGTTCTGGCAGGCCTCGCCGCGCAGGTAGGTCTTCATGCGCTCGCCCTCGACCACGCCCAGATAGGTCTCCATCAACAGATTGAAGGTGCGCGGCTCCATCAGCTCGCCGCCGTCGTTGGGGCACTTCTTCTGCTCCAGATTCTCGGCTGGCAGATGATCCACACGGAAGCGCCGTTTGCAGGTCTTGCACTCCACCAGACGGTCGACGAAGTTCTCAATGTGGCCGCTGGCCTCCCAGACGCGCGGGTGGGTCAGGATGGCTCCCTCGATGCCAACCACGTTGTCCTGGGTCTGCACCATCGACCACCACCAGTAGCGTCGGATGTTGTTGCGCAGCTCGACGCCCAGCGGACCAAAGTCGTAGACGCCGGAGATGCCACCGTAGATCTCCGAGTTGGGGTAGACGAAGCCGCGTCGTTTGCAGAGCGAGACAACCTTCTCGACGGGAACAAAGGCTGCCTCATCGGTGTGCTGCTCAAGCTGTGTCATAAACGAGTGGTCTCCTCCTCAGCAATAAAAATCGCCCCAGGCGCTCTCTGACGCCAGGGACGAATATCGCCAACGTAAGCCGCCTGGGGCCACTTCGTCTCGCGGCGATATGCGCGGTTCCACCCTGCTTCTTCACGCGCGCGCGTCACCTCCCACGCGGGAGAAAGGCGTGAAGCCACTCATTTGGGACCTCCGGCTCCGAAGCGCCCTTCATCGGCTCTGGATTGCCGGCCTTGCACCAGCCGCCGGCTCGCTGCTACCCTCGACCGATTACTCCTCTTCATCAACACCGGTCTGCCTGTTCAGTTGAAGTTGCTGCGCCTGTAGTATAGCAGGGTGGGATAGATCCCGCAAGGGGGGGAACGCTTCGGCGGCCCTGCGCTCTGACCCACTCGTCTGCCTCTCTCGACAGGCCCAGACTGCTCCCAGACCCGCTCCACAGTCGAATACTTGCTGCTCTGGCAGGACGCGGCTTGTCGCCTGCGTTCTTTCATGTTACAATGATGTGCAATGAAATGAAATAGCAGTGCAACACCTTTATGGAAAAGATACCAGACTGCATGAAAGTCATCAGTTGTTCAACAGTTGAAAAAGGCTCAAAGAAAGGTTGAAATGGGCGAAAGATACGTGGAGGTTGCACCTGATCTACAAAAAGAATTAGAGGCATTTGCTGCTCGGTATTCTTTTTCCCTCGATGACTTCCAGAAAGAGGCCATGCTCCATCTGGCGCAGGGGCGCTCGGTGCTGGTGGCGGCGCCCACGGGGACGGGTAAGACCCTGGTGGCCGAGTACGCCATCTGGAAAGCCTGGCAGCGCGGTCAGCGCGTGATCTATACTACCCCGCTCAAAGCGCTCTCGAATCAGAAATTTCGTGATCTGCGTGCCATCTATGGCTATGAAGCTGTCGGGCTGGTCACAGGCGATATCGTCGATCACAGCCGTGCCTCAATCGTCATCATGACAACCGAGGTCTATCGCAATATGCTCCTTGAAGAGGGCGGCGACCTCTCCACGCCCTCGACGCTGGCCGATGTGGCCTACATCGTCTTTGATGAACTGCACTACCTGAGCGATCCAGAGCGTGGCCCCGTCTGGGAGGAGGCCATCATCTGCTCGCCTCCCCATGTGCAACTGGTCGGTCTCTCAGCAACGGTCAGTAACGCCCAGGAGCTGGCGGACTGGATCAGCCGGGTCCATCGTCCGGTGGCGCTGGTTGCCCATGAAGGGCGCGCTGTGCCACTGGACCACTACTACTTTCTCGATGGCACCTTGCACCTGGTGCTGGACGCCGAGGGACGGCGGGTGAACTACTTCCCCGGTGTGGGTGGCGAGGCCCGCCTGGCGCGTCAGCATGTCTTTGACGGCGAGGTCCTCGATGACACTGTCTTTGTCATGGAGCAAGAGGGAGCTGGCAAGAAGCGGGGGCGCACCGATGCTGGCGCAGAAGAGGCCGCCGCGCCGCGCGTCTCCCGGCCACGTCTGCCCAGGGCTCCCGAGCCGGGCGAGGTCTTGACAGCCCTGCGCAAGGCCGACCTGCTCCCCTGTCTCTACTTCCTGCCGGGCCGGCGGGTGGTCGAAGAGGCTGCCATGAGCGCGGCACGCCATCTCTTTACTACGCCTGAGGAGCAGGAGCGGATTCGGGAGGAGATCCGCGTCTGGCTCGAGCACCTGCCGCCGGAGGATCGCAACCTGCAGCAGGTCCATGCCCTCGTCGATCTCCTGCCGCGCGGCCTGGCCTTTCATCACGCCGGCCTGCTGCCGGGACTGAAGGTCCTCGTCGAGACGCTCTTTGCCCAGGGCCATCTGCGCGCCGTCTTCGCCACCGACACCCTGGCGCTGGGCATCAATATGCCTGCACGCTCGGTGGTGGTGGGTAGCCTGAGCAAGTTTGATGGCATCGAGATGCGCCTGCTGACTCCCAACGAGTATCGCCAGCTCACTGGCCGCGCCGGTCGCCGCGGCATGGACGTGCGCGGGGCGGCCATCATCCCGTACTCCCCCTGGGAGCCATTTGAGGAGGCCTTCGCCCGCATCACCGACGCGCTCTATCCCGTGCATAGCTCGTTTGTCATTCGCTATAACTCTGTGCTCAACCTCTGGCGCGAGGGTGATATTGAGCACCTGCGGCGGATCTGTGCCTCCAGCCTGCGCGAGTATCAGCGCTATAAGGCCTGGGAGAGGGAGGGGCTGCGCATTATCCAGAAGGTCGAGCGGCGCCTGCAGAAGGGGCGTAAGGTGAACAAAAAGAAGATCCAGGCTGCGGAGGCGGCGGCCCGCGCTCTGGAAAAGAGTCGGCAGCAGGCCAGCTCCTATCGGCTCAGCCATGCCGGCGCGGCCGAGCTGGACGGTACGGTCTTTGCCCTGCGGACGCTCGGCTACATTGGCCGCGACGATCGCCTCACCCTGCGTGGCCGCCTGCTGCGCTCCATCTTTCATCCGGCCGGCGTGCTCATCGTTGAGCTGATGATGCTGGGCACCCTTGATGAGCTGACTCCCGCCGAGCTGGCCGAGGTCTGTAGCTGGTTCACCTTTGACAATGATCGCCGGCTCTCCAACCGCCATGTCCTCAATCCACGCCTCAAGGGGGTACGACGCGAGCTCTGGCGCGTTGAGGAGCGAGTGCGTGGCGTTGAGGAGCGCGCTGGCCTGGCGCTCACGCCTGGCATCGTTCCCGAATTCCACGGCGTGGCGCTCTCCTGGGCGCGAGGAATGTCCCTCAACGGTCTGCTGCGCCGCATCGATCTGGCCGAAGGTGATATCCTGATGCTGCTTAACCAGACGATCGACCTCCTGCAACAGGTGCAGAGCGCTGTTGGCCAGTTGCTGGATGCCCGCGACGTCTGGGAGTATGCGCCTCCCGTTCTCACTGACGGCCACCTCGATACCCGCAATGCGGTCGTGCATGCCCGGCGGCGCCTCGAAGAGCTGCGCCTGCAGCGTGAGCGCCTGACCCATCTGCGTCCTCTGCTGGCGCAGGCCTCCTTGCTTCTGCTGCGCGGCATCATCGTGCAGAGCCGCACCGTTCCCTCGATGGTGGCCCGTGTGGGTGATGAAGAGCTGCCGCTCGATGCCGAGGAAGATAGCGATCCTCAGGAGGCGCTTCAGGATCTGATCGAAGAATCCTGATGGAGAGAGAGGACGCAGCCCGGGTCCGGTGGAAGGCCTGGTGTGGCCACGTACTGCTCTGGTCTTCTCAGGCGGACAGGCCGTGAGTGCAGACCCCTTCTCTTGCGGTCGGCTGGCTGCTCACACATCACGGCAGCGACCCCGGCGTGGCTGGCCGTTGCCAGTCTGCCGCCAGTCTTTTATTGATGTGCTTGATGATGGCCTGTCCCTCGTAGATAAAGCCTGTGTAGACTTGAAGGAGGCTGGCTCCGGCGTCAAACATGCGCCGGGCCTCATCGGGCCCGAAGATGCCGCCAACGCCGATGACCGGTAGCTGGCCATCCAGCTTCTTGCAGAGGGTGCGCACAAGCGAGAGTGCGCGTGCATAGAGCGGACGTCCACTCAGTCCGCCGCTCTCGGAGGTGGCCTGGCGTAATCCCTCACGTGAGAGCGTGGTATTGGTGGCGATGATGCCTCTGACGTGGCGGTCAAGGCAGACCTCGATCACGTCGTCGATCTGGCCTTCGCTCAGGTCGGGGGCTATCTTCACGAGCACGGGCCTGGCCTGCTCTCTGCCGCTCACCTCTGCGAGGTGTTCTGATTCCTGAACAAGCGCCTGGAGGAGGCGATCGAGAGGCCCTTTGTCCTGCAGTTTGCGCAGCCCCGGTGTATTCGGTGAACTGACGTTAATGGTGAAGAAATCAGCCAGGTCGTGGAGCTTGCGCAGAGAGTAGAGGTAATCTTCGAGAGCCTCTTCCTGGGGAGTGATCTTCGATTTGCCAAGGCTCCAGCCAACCGGAATGGGGGGTCTGGGACGTCTGCGGAGCCGCTCAGCGATCGCGTCGGCTCCATCGTTCGGAAAGCCCATGCGATTGATCAGTGCCTCGTCAGCGGCCAGGCGAATAATACGCGGTCGCTCGTTGCCCGGTTGCCTGTGGCGGGTGACGGTGCCGGCCTCCAGGAAGCCAAAGCCAAGTGCAGCCAGCGCCGGAAGCGCGCGTCCGTTCTTATCGAAGCCAGCGGCCAGACCCACCGGATTGGGGAAATGCAGTCCGAAGAGCGTCTGCTCCAGAACGGGTGCCTTATAGGCACTGACGGCAGCAATCATCTTGAGCAAGAGCTGGTGGCGAGAGGCCCATGCCAGTCCGTTCATCACCCAGTGATGGGCGATTTCGGGGTCGTTCTGTGTTGCTGTAAAGAGTATAGGACGGATCACGGTTTTGAATAGCATGTCCGCGCTTCCCGGAGAGATTGCAAGAGCGCGATCGCTGCTCTCTTGCGGCCTGACAGTCGGCGGTCGGCTGCTGTCTGAAGCATGATAGCGGAAGTGTGCACCCACGGTCAAGGGGGGCGGCCGGTGCTGTGCCATGGTGGGAGCGGCCGGCTGCAGTATCCGCAATGAGCGGAGCCTCATCAGGAACGTGCCGGAATGGCCGACCTATCCATACAGGTACCTGTTGGCTATTGACTTTTAGAACGATAGCGTGTATAAATACAACAATTTGAAGTAATTTTTCCTGGTATGCTTGTGGAGAAAGGGCCGGACCTCCTCATGTCTGCGATCTGCTTACGATGGTTGATACAGTTTCCTTCCTGGGGGATGTATCTCTCTTTTCATAGACAGGGTGGGCCTGGTATCTTGCTCGGGAAAGAAGATTTTTTTCCTCATCCCTGGAAACGGGGGTGAGGAATTTTTTTATCGCCTGGTCCTGAGAGGGCCTGACGTCAGTAGCGGGTGGCACGCTCTCGCTACGTTAAACCGTTGCCGCTCTGATGGAGAGAGGACAACGACAAGCGTATGACCAGTCAATCTGTTGTGCTGAAAGGCTAGCTGGAGGACAGCATGAATCAGGTGATGGCTTATCCACAGAACTCGCTAGAGCAGATCAGCGGGGATTTCAGGGGCAAGAACATCATTTCTCTGGATCAATTTTCGGCGGCCGATCTGTATAGAGTGTTTGCAGTAGCGCGTGAGATGAAGGAGCTGGCCCTGGCGAAGGAGCCATCTCATCTGCTGGCCGGTCAACTGGTAGCCTTGTTATTCTATGAGCCTTCCAGCCGCACCTTCGGCTCATTTGCGGCGGCAGTCAAACGGCTTGGCGGGCAGACGCTCGATATACAAAGCCCGGAGACGGTCAGTTCGGTCTATAAGGGTGAGTCCTTTGAGGATACGATCAGCGTCTTTGCGGCGTATACGCAGGCGATCGTCCTGCGTCATCGCCTGCCGGGTGCGGCGAAGCGAGCGGCAGAAGTCGCCAGCAGTGTGCCAGTGATCAATGCTGGTGATGGTAATAATGAGCACCCCACACAGACGCTGCTCGACCTCTTCACGCTCTACGAGCACTTCGGGCGACTCGACCATCTGACCGGCCTGCTGGCTGGAGATCCGCTCAATAGCCGCACCCTGCACTCACTCATTCGCGGTCTCGCTCTCTTCGAGAACAACACTGTCTATCTCCTCTCGCCCGAGGCTCTGCGCCTCTCGCGTGAGGATGTAGTCACGCTGAGTGCGCGCGGCATTCGGCTCATCGAGATCCATCGTGAGCAGGACATTCCGCGCGACTGCCATTTCTGGTACTGGACACGCATTCAGAAGGAGCGCTTATCGTCTCATGACGACTATCAGGCGCTGGTTTCAGGCTCATTCAGGGTGACCCCTGAGTTACTGGCAAAGTGTGCCAGTCGCGATATGATTCTCATGGACCCATTGCCGCGCGTGGGAACGATTGACCCCGCCGTTGACAGTGACGAGCGAGCAGTCTATCTGCGCGCTCAGATCAGGAATGGGTTATACACTCGTATGGCCTTACTGGCCTTGATTCTTGGAAAAGTGTAAACGTCATGGAAAGGACCCTGTGGATGCAACAGCATATGCTCGATAGGATGTTTCTCGTTGAAGAAGGTCTCTCTGAACCCTCGCATCCCTCGGCGGAGACCCGTTTCCGGCGTGGAGCGCTGGTGCTTGAGGATGGCACGGTGTTTGAGGGAACTTCCTTCGGGTATGAGGCATCGATCGCCGGCGAGATCGTGTTTTGCACCGGCATGGTCGGCTACCCAGAAGCAATGACTGATGCCTCCTACGGCGGCCAGATTCTGACGATGACCTACCCTCTAATCGGCAACTATGGAGTGCCGCAAGCGACGCAGTGGGAGGGTGAGAAGATTCACATCGCCGGGCTGATCGTCTCAGACTATATTGATACACCTTCACATGCACAGAGTACGATGGATCTCGGCTCCTGGCTATGGCAGCAGAAGGTTCCGGCCCTGGAGATCAAAGATACCCGTTTGCTGACGCGGCATATCCGTACGCATGGGACGATGCTGGGCAAGATCGTCCTTGATGAAGATCTGCCCTTCTACGATCCAAACCTTGACAACCTGGTGACCAGCATATCCAACCACCAGGTCGAGCGGCTGGGTGAGGGCGACCTCACCATTGCGCTGATCGATTGCGGCACCAAGCGCAACATTGTGCGTTCACTGCTGAAGCGCAATGTGCGCCTGATCAGTGTCCCCTGGGACTACGATCTCTTTGCGCCTGCCAGCACCTTCGACTTCGATGGCATTGTGATCTCCAATGGCCCCGGCAACCCGAAGACGGTGCAGAAGACGATTCAAACGATCCAGGCCGCCCTGCAGCGCAGTGTTCCCATGCTGGGCATCTGCCTGGGACACCAGTTGCTGGCCCTGGCCGCCGGTGGCGATACCTATAAAATGAAGTTCGGCCACAGGAGCCAGAATCAGCCCTGCCTGCTTCAGGGCAACAAGCGCTGCTTCATCACGACCCAGAACCATGGCTTTGCCGTCGGCACGCTGCCGCCGGGATTTCAGCCCTGGTTTATCAATGGGAACGATGGAACCAACGAGGGGATGATCCATCACGAGCGGCCCTTCTTCTCCGTGCAGTTCCATCCAGAGGCGACGCCCGGTCCGCTGGATACCGAGTGGATCTTCGATCATTTCCTTGATCGCGTGCGCGCCGAAAAGGGGGTGGCAGCTTAAGATGAAGCAGTTACGCAAGGTGCTGGTCCTGGGCGCAGGGGCGCTCAAAATTGGACAGGCCGGGGAGTTTGACTACTCCGGCTCTCAGGCCCTCAAGGCTCTGCGCGAAGAGGGCATCTCCACCGTGCTGGTCAATCCCAATATTGCCACGATTCAGACCTCCAGGGAGCTGGCTGACCAGGTCTACTTTCTGCCGATCACGCCCTTCTTTGTGGAGCGTATCATCGAGAAGGAGCGTCCTGATGGTATTCTGCTCTCGTTCGGCGGACAGACGGCTCTGAACTGCGGAGTAGAGTTATTCGAGAGTGGCGTGCTGGAGAAGTACGAGGTCGAGATTCTCGGCACGCCTGTCACGGCCATCATCCTGACGGAAGATCGTCAGAAGTTTGCCGAACACCTGCATGCGATCAACATTCCCACCCCCGTCAGCCGAAGTGCGGAAACGCTGGAGGAGGCCCTGGCCATTGCACAGGAGATCGGCTTCCCGCTCATGCTACGGGCCGGTTTTGCGCTGGGAGGCCAGGGATCGGGTATTGCGCACAATGAGGAGGAGCTGCGGCGCATCGTTACTGGCGCTCTGGCCTTTGCTCCCCACGTGCTGGTGGAGCAGTATCTGCATCACTATAAGGAGGTCGAGTATGAGGTGGTGCGCGATGCCTATGATAATTGTGTGACGGTCTGCAACATGGAGAATATGGACCCGCTGGGCATCCATACCGGTGAGTCGGTCGTCCTCGCCCCCAGCCAGACCCTCACCAATAGCGAGTATCATACGCTGCGCTCTGCGGCGATTGCTATTGTCCGCAGCCTGGGGATCGTCGGCGAATGCAACGTGCAGTTCGCCCTCAATCCGCGCACCTCCGAGTACTATGTCATCGAGGTCAACGCGCGCCTCTCGCGTAGCTCTGCCCTCGCCAGCAAGGCAACTGGCTACCCGCTGGCCTATGTTGCTGCCAAACTGGCCCTTGGTTATGCCCTCACCGAGCTGACCAATAAGGTCACGGGTGTGACCCAGGCCTGCTTTGAACCTAGCCTGGACTACGTGGTGGTGAAGATTCCCCGCTGGGACCTGGATAAATTCCGGGGCGTTGAGCAGACGATTGGCACTGGTATGAAGTCGGTCGGCGAGGTCATGGGCATCGGGCGCACCTTTGAGGAGGCCTATCAGAAGGCCATTCGCATGCTCGATCTTGGGTTTGAGGGGGCTACCTCCATGCGCCCCTTTCTGGGGGAAGAGAGCGAGGAGGCGATCATTGATCAATACCTCTATACTCCCACACCCCGCCGCATCTTCGCGCTTCCTGTTGCCCTGCGCAACGGATTCTCTGTCGAGGCGATCAGCGAGATCACAGGGATCGATCCCTGGTTTCTGCACCGCATTCAGTGTATCGTCGCACTTGAGGAGCAACTGGCGCGTGAGCAGGAGCTGACCGCCTCGCGCCTGCAACTATTGAAGGAGGCGGGTATATCGGATAAGCGCATCGGCGAGCTGACTGGCAGAACGGAGCTGGAGATCCGCGCCCTGCGCAAACGCTATGGGATCGTTCCGGCGGTCTTTCAGATCGATACGCTGGCCGGTGAGTTCCCGTCCGACACGAACTACCTCTACATGACGTATAATGGGCAGCATCACGATGCCGAGCCGCTGGGTGAGCAGGGCGTGATTGTGCTCGGCTCCGGCCCCTATCGCATCGGCTCTTCCGTGGAGTTTGACTGGACATGTGTGAGCACGGTGCAGGCCCTCAAGAAATACGCCAGGCGTTCCATCGTCATCAACTGCAACCCTGAGACGGTCTCTACAGATTACGATACGTCGGATCGTCTCTACTTTGAGGAGCTGACCTTCGAGCGCATCGCGGACATCTGCGACTTCGAGGATCCTTATGGCGTCATTGTCTCTGTGGGCGGGCAGACGCCCAATAACCGCGTGAAGGCCCTGCATGACTACGGTGTGCCTATTCTGGGTACCTCGGCTGAGCATATCGACCAGGCTGAGAATCGGCGTCGGTTCTCGCAGCTCCTTGACGAGCTGGGCGTTCGTCAGCCAGAATGGGACACCTTTGTGACGATGGAGGACCTCATTGGCTTCGCCGAGCGTGTGGGCTATCCAGTGCTGGTGCGCCCCTCGTATGTGCTCTCCGGTAGCGCCATGAATGTCTGCTATACCCAGGAGCAGCTGATACGCTACGCAAAACTGGCCGCTGCTATCTCCCCTGAGCATCCTGTGACGGTCTCCAGGTTCTTCCAGAAGGTCAAGGAGGTCGAACTGGACGCCGTCGCTCAGCATGGGGAGGTCAAGGCCTTCGTGATCTCTGAGCATGTCGAGAATGCCGGGGTCCACTCCGGTGATGCGACGATTGTGCTACCTCCTCAGACTATTAACGCTGAGACAAAGGAGCACATAGAGGAGGTGGGACGCGCCGTGGCCCGTGCCCTGGAGATCACTGGTCCCTTCAATATTCAGTTCCTGGCCAGGGAGAACCAGGTCTATGTGATTGAGGCTAATCTGCGCGCCTCACGAACCTTCCCGTTCATTTCCAAGGTCACCGGGGTGAACCTGATCGAACTCTTCGTCGATGCCCTCTTTCAGGAGGAGATCCCGCCTGTGACGATGCCGTCCCTGACCTTTACGGCGGTGAAGGCGCCGCAGTTCTCGTTCTCGCGCCTCACCGGTGCTGATCCGATGCTGCGCGTCGAGATGGCCTCGACGGGAGAGGTGGCCTGCTTCGGTGAGGATCTGGAGGAAGCCTATCTCAAGGCGGTGATCGCCACCGGAGGCCATGTTCCGCAGAAAGGCATCTTCATCAGTATCGGCGGCGAAGAGAAGAAACGGAAGTTCCTGGAGACAGCCAGGTTGCTCGCCTCACTGGGCCTCCCGCTCTACGCGACGGAGAAGACCTGCATCTTCCTGCGTGACCATGGCATCACGGCGACGATGCTCTCGAAGATACACGAGCATAGGCAACCCGACGTGCTCGCCATCTTCCGCGCGCGCGAGGTTGATCTGGCTATCAACGTCGTCGACAGCTATGTGATGCAAGATGTCGACGATAATTATCGCATACGCCGCGCGGCCGTCGATTATAACATCCCCCTGTTGACTAAGATCAAGCAGGCTCGTTTGTTTGCCAGGGCCATCGTCAACAAGGATCTAAGGACGCTCCCTATTAAGTCCTGGAATGAGTATTGTTGAGGTGTTGTGCTATGTCTGCCCCTGTGAGCGTGATGGGCGCTCTTGTGCTGCCTGATCGTATTGTCAACGGGACACTCTCGATCGTCGATGGAAAGATCAAGAGCATAAAGGAGGGCTGGAGAAGCCTTCCGGGGCCTGTCTTTGATTTCCGCGGCAAGTACCTCCTGCCTGGTCTGATCGAGGTGCATGGCCATATGCGAGAGCCGGGCCTGGAGTACAAGGAGGACATTGCCCACGGGACGCGGGCGGGTCTGGCCGGCGGCTATACCACGGTCCTGGATATGCCCAATACCAGGCCGCCGACCACCACCGTCGCGCGGGTGAAGGAGCAGATCGCGCGCTATGCCGCGCGCTCCTACTGCGACTTCGCCATCAATATGGGGACCTCTCGTGAAGATCTCGCTGAATTGCGTCACATTGAGAAGGAGATCATTACGGGGGTCAAGATATTCGCCGCCGGCCATATGAGTGCGCCGACGACCATCCCACGCCTGAGCGACCTGGCGCGCATTTTTGCCATCCTGGGCGAGCGCGGGATCATGGCCATCGTTCACGCTGAAAATCAAGAGTTGATCGACCATTTTCTCCAGCACTACCGCGACGTGGTGGGCAGAAGCGAGCCAGAGGCCTGGGGGGAAGTGCGCAACCTCTCAGTTGTGCTGACGTCTGTGTTGGAGATGATTGCGCTGGCCAGGTACTTTGGTGTGAAGCTCTATCTGCTCCATCTCTCGACGCCCGAGGAGTTTGCGGCTGTCGAGTTTGGGAGGAAGATCGGCGTGGAGGTCTATGGCGAGGTGACAACGGTGCACCTGGCCTTCAGCACCGCTGATTATGCGCACTATGGCAATCTGATCAACATTGCGCCGGCCCTGCGTGGACCCGAGGCGCAGCAGCAGCTCTGGCAACTGTTGCGCGAGGGGAAGATCGACACAGTGGTGACCGACCATGCACCCCATACGCTGGCCGAGAAGCAGAAGGAGAGCGTCTGGGAGGTTTCCTCCGGCGTGCCTGGACTGCAGGAGGCACTCCCTGTCCTCGTGAGCAACTGGGTCAGGCGTTTTGGCCTGGAGACCCTGGAAGAGGGACTGCTGCGGATTGCTCAGGTGACCTCGGGCAACATCGCGCGCATCTTTGGCTTTGCCCAGAAGGGCGCGCTGCTCCCGGGCAGAGATGCTGATATCGTGGTCATCGATACGGAGCAGCCCTGGCAGGTGAGGAAAGAGGATCTCTATACCAAAAATCAGTGGTCGGTCTACGAGGGTCTGGAGCTGATCGGCCGGCCGGTGGCGACCTTTTTGCGCGGCACGCTCGTCTATCGCGATGGCCAGATTCTTGGCGAGCCTCAAGGCAGGCTCGTGAGCAGACGAGCTGCGTAAAATCAGGCCTCGCTGCGGGCCTGCCTGCTGCTGCGCGCCCTGCGGGGGTCAGGGTGGCCTTGATCCCTCCTGGCCCTGGCCGCTAGCTTCCACCTTCTGAAGAGCAGCAAGGCGAGACACTGGCTCAGTGTGAAAGCAGATGCCAGCGCTGTCCGCCTTCTGCTCGCTGGAAGTGTGCATGCTCCCCCCGGCGCTCAAGAGCGCGTTCAAGCCCCTGTTTTGAGTCATGGCGGGTCGCTACCGAAAACCATTACTTTGGTCATGCCTGCCAGGCGGATTCATTGTCAGGTCTCTCCAAATTGACTAAGATGTACAAACGAAAAAGTATTTCACGATAGATTGTAGTGTACCCCCCGACGTGTCTGATAGATGTCAGCAGCAAGAAGAGGATGTTGCATGAACGCTGAAGCTTTGATCGGAATGAAGCTGGGAACCTGCACGCTCCAGCGCTTGATAGGGCAGGGTGGTATGGGCGCCGTGTTCCTGGCGCAGCAGTCTCGTCCGCGCCGCCAGGTGGCTGTCAAGGTTCTGTTCCCGATGACCTCGTTGACGCCCCACCAGCTGGCTGCCTTCCTGGAGCGTTTCCGCCGTGAGACGGATGCCGCCGCCTCGCTGGAGCATCCGAACATCATGCCGGTCTATGAGTACGGGGAAGAGAACGGGCTGGCCTATCTGGTGATGCCCTATATCAGTGGGGGAACGCTGCGGGACGAGATGGAGCGCGAGGGGGCCATGGCTCTGCCCAAGGTGTTGAATTACCTGGAGCAACTGGCTTCAGCCCTGGATTGTGCCCATGAGCGGGGGGTTATTCATCGCGACGTGAAGCCGGCCAACATTCTGAAGACGCCTGAGGGCCGTCTCCTTCTGACGGACTTCGGGCTGGTCAAGATTATCTCTGAGGAGCAATCAACACAGGTGCGCCTCACGGGGCCGGGGGCCCCGGTGGGGACGCCCGATTATATGTCGCCTGAGCAGGTCCTGGGCCAGCCGGTGGATGGACGGGCCGATCTCTATTCTCTGGGCGTGATCCTCTACCAGATGGTGACAGGAGTGCCCCCTTTCCGCGGGGATGCGCCAATGCAGATTGCCGCCCAGCATCTGCAGTCGCCGCCTCTCTCGCCGCGGGCCCTGCGTCCCGATCTGCCGATGGCTGCCGAGCAGGTGATCCTGCGTGCACTGGCGAAGCAGCCGGCTGATCGCTACTTTACTGGCCAGGAGATGGCGCTCTCCTTCCGTCTGGCCCTGGCCTCGGCCGGCATTACGGTTGACACTGGCCAGAATCCTGCCATCGCTGCCCTGGGGATCTCCGGGCAGATTCCCGTCCCCGGCACGGCTGGTGGCCTCTTCGATCCTCGCTGGCGTACCGGCGCTGTGCCCGCCATGCCTGCTGCTCCTGTAGTGAATCATCTGGATGCATCGCTGCCAGTGGGGAAGGCGCCCGCTGACGAGATGGCCTGCTCATCGGCGAAGGTCCCTGTGGTGGACGTGCCGCTGCCAACGGGGAAACTGCCTACCGCCGCGGGTGGCCGCAGTGGCGGTCTGCTCTCACGCACGGGCATGTTCCCCAGAGTCGGTACCGGCCTGCTCTCTGCCATGCCCGCGCAGGCCGCCGGCCCGGTGACCAGCGAGCAGCCAGCCGCCCTCTCGATGACCGCTGACGAGCAGCTACGGACGAATTTTACCGATGCCTTGCCCTCGGTCTCGACTCAGCAGCCGGTCCCGCGTCCGGCCGATATTCAGCAGATCCAGCAGCTCTCGCCGGCCCTCTCCACGACCACTGGAACACTGGGTCTCAATGGCGAGGTGCGGAGCCAGACCACGACTTCGCCGCTGGTGAAGCTCACCGGGCCTGTCAAGGTTGTGCAGGTGCCGGTTGCCGGGCAGCCGGGACGCTATGTCACCGGTCTGCTGCCTGTCACGTCACAGAGCGCTGCCAGCGTGGGGGCCGACAGGAGCGGGAACCGCCGGCGGGCCAGAACGGTGGTCACGCTGATCGTTGCTCTATTGATCCTGCTGGCCGGCTCTGGCATCTTTCTCTGGGGCCACCTGCACCCCTCCTCTACAACGCCTGCGCATGGTCCGAGCACTCCGGCCCTCAATGCGACGACGGCTCCCACGGGCACGACGAGCGCCAGCAATATTCTCTTCTCGGACCCGCTCTCGCGCAATATCTACGACTGGCCAACAACGCCAGCCGATACCTACGCCTTTAAGAATGGGGCCTATCATATTACCAATCACAGCCAGAAAGGGATCGCTGTCGTTCTGCAATCGGCTCCCTTCAGCGGCCCGCTCGGCTACAGTCTGACGATGGAGGAGATCAAGGGCGACGATGCCAACCTCAATAACTCGTTTGGCCTGATCTTCCGCTTCACTCAGCAGAGCCGCGGCGGAAAAATGGTCACCACCTTCTACAGCTTCGAGGTCCAGAATATCAAAGGCGGTGAATATCGCTTCTATAAGTACGATGACAGCCGCGGCGTAACAAATGCCTGGGGGTCGCCAATCTGGCATAAGAAGTTCGGTAGTGAGTTCCATCAGGGCCACGGCGCCGGCAGCGTCAACACGCTCCAGGTCATCGAAAATGGCTCCAGCTTTACCTTTGTTGTCAATGGGAAGACCGTCGGCCAGGCGAAGGACACCTCTCTGCCTACTGGCACTGTGGGCATGCTGGTGAACCTCAATGGAACCGAGGTCGCTTTTACGAATCTCTTAATCACACGCAACTGACGAGGATGTGATGAACGCTGAAGCACTGGTAGGAATGACTCTTGGAACATCTACCTTGCGACGCCTCCTCGGTAGAGGTGGAATGGGAGCGGTCTTTCTGGCGGATCAGGCCAGCCCGCCGCGCCAGGTCGCCGTCAAGGTCTTATTCCCCATGACCACCCTCGCGCCTGACATGCTTCTGGCGTTTCTGGAGCGCTTCCGCCGCGAGGCAGCGGCGGCCTCCTCTCTGCAGCATCCTCATATTATGCCTGTCTACGAGTATGGTGAAGAGAACGGTCTCCCCTATCTGGTGATGCCCTACGTTGAGGGGGGAACGCTGCGTGACCAGATGGAGCGCGAGCGGGCCTTGCCGTACTCTACCATTGTGCACTATCTGGAACAACTGGCGGCGGCGCTGGATTTTGCCCATGAGCGGGGCATGGTCCACCGCGATGTGAAGCCGGCTAACATTCTGCGCAGCGGCCAGAGTCATCTGCTGCTCTCCGATTTTGGGCTGGTCAAGGTGCTGGTCGAGGAGCCTTCGACCCGGATGCAGCTCTCGAACGCCGGTCTTCCTCTGGGGACGCCCGAATTTATGGCCCCTGAGCAGGTCCTGGGCCAGCCAGTGGACGGACGCAGCGATCTTTATGCTCTGGGGGCGATCCTCTACCAGATGGTGACTGGTAGCGTGCCTTTCGTCGGTGAGACGCCGATGCAGGTGGCGGCTCAGCATCTGCAGTCCCCTCCGCGCTCGCCGTCAGCGCTGCGCCCTGATCTGCCCGTGGCGGCAGAGCAGGTGCTCCTGCGGGCCCTGGCGAAGCGTCCTGAGGAGCGCTATGCGCGCGCTCAAGAGCTGGCAGTCGCCTTCCGGCAGGCCTTGCAGGCGGCTGGCGTCAGCCTTCAGGCCGCGCCTGCAGGGACCACGCCAGGAACACCCCCGGCGGGCAACACGCAGACCCTGGGAACGTTGCGCAATCGACGGAGCCTCTTTGATCCGGTCTGGCGCGAAGGCGCTCATGCCGCCGAGAGCGCTCCGTCAACGCCATCCGAGGCACCTAGCCAGCCTGCACCAGCGGCAAGTGGTCCCCTCGGCCTCGGACGCAGGCCGGGCCTGCTCGGCGCGGCGCGCCTGCAGGCCAGCTCGTCCCTGCTCTCTTCCGCTGCAGTTCCACAGACGCCCTTTCCTGAAAACGCGGCGGCTGGCACGCCGCCTCTGACGCCGCTTGCTCAGAATGAGAGCCTCGCTGCTCCTGGTGCCTCGACCTCGGCCTGGAAGGCTCCCGTTGCCGAAGCTCCCTCCATGGCGAATGGCTTCTCTACGCTGCCCGTGAGCGATCTTCTCTCCACGCCGGAACAGCAGAGCTTCTCGGCTTCTCCAGGGGGAATGTCGCCGGGCCTGAGTGGAGCGGCAGGGGACGGAGTGGCGCCGCAACTGGCCTTTCCACCAACGGGGACGCTGCCGGGCCTGAGTGGAGCGGCAGGGGATGGTGTGGCGCCGCAACTGGCCTTTCCACCAGCGGGCGGCGTGACCCGTGTGCTGCCATTGCCAGGAGCGACCGGTGCCCTCTCCTCTGGTACGACCGGTGCGCTCACCGCTCCCAGCTTTGTGGAGGCCGGCGCGCGCAATAATACAGCCGCCCTCACGGGAGCGCTCAAGCTGGTCCAGATCCCCGTGGCCGGTCAGCCGGGCCGCTATGTGACCAGTATGCTGCCTGTGCTCACTGAGAGCGCACCTGCGGAGACTGATGCACCGCGTCCGCTCTCCAGGCTCTCACCGGCCACGTTGCTGCGCGATCGTATGAAGCTGCTGGCGCTGGCGCTGACCCTCCTCCTCGTCTTGAGTGGCTCTGTGGTCTTCCTGCTCCTGCATGCGCATTCAACCCCGAGTCAGAGCGCAAGAGGCCCTCAGACAGCCTCCACGTTCAGCCCGACGGTTCAGGCCAGCCCTACGGCGACCGTGATCCTGGAAGATGCGCTCAACCAGAATGTGCATAACTGGCCATTTGCCACGGGCGGCTCGCGCCTCTTCGTCTTCAAGAATGGCGCCTATCATATTACCGATAATGATGATACGAACATGGCCGTGGCTATCCTGCCCGATGCTCCGGCCCCTCTTCTGAGTGACACGCTCTCCTATACGCTCACTATGCAGGAGATCAAGGGCGACGATACCTCCATCAACAACCAGTTCGGCATCATCATCCGCTACAACCAGCAGACGAAGGGCGGTAAGGTCGTCACCCAGTTTTATGCCTTCGAGGTGCGCAACACCAGTGGCGGCGAGTACCAGTTCTGGAAGTTTAATAGCTCCGCCTCGAACAACAACAACTGGACCAAGATCTGGTCAAAAGGCTTTGGTAAGGAGTATCATCAAGGACATGGAGCGAAGGCCGTCAATACCTTGAAGGTCGTGGCTGATGGCAAGAATTTTACCTTCTATATGAATGGTAAGAAGGTTGGAACCGCTAAAGACGGCTCAATCGCTACCGGTTCGCTGGGCCTGCTGGTCAATCTGAAGGGGACGGAGGTTGCCTTCTCCAATTTGCTGGTGACGACCCCTTAAACAGATCGTTCTGTAATGAGCAGGATCTTCTTGTAATGCTACTGTTACTACCTTAGCCCGTTTGTGGGCCGTGGCTGGAGGCATCATTTTGACAACCATCTTTGTCTGGCTGACGCTCGTCATTACGGCCTTTCTCTTCCTTTTGAATGTGGTGCTGGCGATGGTCTTTCGCAGACGCGGTGCCCTGGAGGTGCTCTCGTATACAGGCGCTGGCCTCGTAGAGCTGGCGGCCTTCTGTGTGGTGCTCCTATTTCATCTTCGCATTCTGGCCTCAATTCCCTTTCATCTGCCGCCCGGCCTGAGCTTCAACCGCGTTGAGATCGCCGCGGCGCTGGCTCTGGGGATCGGCCTCTTTCCTGCGGCCTACTGGCATCGTGTCTCTATGGCTCAGCTGCGAGCGCGTATGGAGCAGGATGCCAGGTTGATGAAAATGCGCAGCGATGGTGGCGTGCGTATTAAGACGCCCGAAGAGTGGATGACCTGATACCTGCAAGGTTCAAGCTCGTCAGCACCCCAGGGGGCGCGGAGCGGCTCGCTTGATCTGCCCGCACAGGCTGCTCCGCGCTTCTTTCCCGCGAGGACCTTCTCCCGGCTCGACGTGTACGATCACCTCTCCTTCTTCTCCCACTCTGCCAGCCAGCCAGGCTCGTCTCGCCACGCTCTCCCTCGCTCAGGGAACGCGATCCTGCTGAGGAACCTCTTGCTGCTGTGTGCGCATCAGCCAGACGTAGCCATCCTCCAGGCCTGGCTCAGCCGGCCTGGCCCCTCGCTCGTCTGCGGGTTCACCAACCACGCGGTATTCTACCTTTCCTCCCAGGTGAAGAGTCGAGACGACGGTGAAGTTGCCGCGTGGCTTCTCGCCCTGGGTGGTAATGATCCAGACCTTCCCGCTGGCCTCACGTACCAGATCGCTGGTCGTGCCCTGGAAGATCACGCGCCCGTTCTTCATCACAGCCAGTGTTGGGCAGGTCTGCGCGATGTCCTCCACGATATGAGTTGACAGCAGAACGGTTCGCTCCCTGCCAGACTCGGCGAGCAGATTGCGAAAACGAATGCGCTCCTCTGGGTCCAGGCCAGCCGTTGGTTCGTCGATGATCAGCACCTGTGGATCATTGAGGAGCGCCTGGGCGATGCCGACGCGGCGTTTCATCCCACCGGAGAAGGTCTTGAGCTTCCGGCGCGCGTCCTGGCTTAAAGAGACCGTCTCCAGGAGTTCCTCGATGCGTGCCTTGCGTACCTTACGATCGTGCATACCCTTGAGGATAGCGATGTAGTCGAGAAACTCCAGCGCAGAGAGGTCCGGGTAGAGGCCGAGATCCTGGGGCAGATAGCCGAGCATGCGCTTGATAGCCGTCCGCCCTTTCTCTGTGGTGCCATCGTAGTCGCCGATGCGAATACGGCCGGCACTGGGATGTAAAATGCCCGCCAGGATGCGCATCAGCGTGGTCTTGCCCGCTCCATTGGGACCGAGCAGGCCAGACATCCCACGTTCAATCGTCAGAGTGACAGCGTTGAGCGCCTGGACTCCGCCGGGATAGGTTCTGGTGAGGTCCTCGATTGCGATTCTCATGCCTATGCATACTCCTTCGCTGATGTAGGGCAGGGAGAAAGGTTATGCTCGCCTCTCCTGCCAGCGTAGAACAAGCCAGAGCACGTAGAGCACGCCCAGAGCAAGGATGATCAGCAACACCATACTCTCCAGGCCCTCCAGGGGGGTGGCGCTGAAATCTCCGCTCTCGATGCCATAGAAGCCTCTGGCCATGTAGCCGCCCAGCGGCGTCAGGATCGTCTGGCTGAGTGTTGGAATGCCGGCGTGCCCGCCAAGCAGATTGCCCCAGAACCAGTAGCCGACGAAGCAGAACTGGTAGAGCGGGACCCAGATGATCACCGGGCAGGCCAGCGAGAAGGCGCTGACAAAGATGATGCCCGGCAGCGCGATCACTGCGAACGTTTCCAGTCCCAGGGGAATCGCTGCCAGATTGCCTGTCTGGAACACGATGAAACCCACGCCGAGCGCGTAACAGAGCAGCATCGGAGTCAGCGTTGCCAGCATGCTCCCCAGGTATTTGCCGAGCAGACGCAGGCTGAGTGGCGCGGGCAGCGCTGTGAGCAGTTCGTTAACCCTGGTGCGGCGATCACGTGGCAGGCGATCGGCCTGCAGTACGCCGATGCCGATGGGCAGAAACCTGTTCACGCTCAGGGTCCAGACAGCCAGCACCGTCAGCACAGGGTGCTGGTGTATGGCGTTGGTGATCAGCGTACCGATACCAGGGATACGGCCATAGAGGCTGATAAAGAGCGCCGAGAGTAGTGCCATGGTAATCCAGAGCGCGGGACGGCGGATCTGCATACGAAATTCATAGCTCAGCGCCCCCCACAGAATGGGCAGATGCTTCTTCATACTTGCTCCTCATGAAAGGCTTGTAACAGGCTTTCTGCGCGGTGCAGCAGCAGCCAGGCCAGCACTGTGAGTACCAGACCCGTAATGAGTACCTCATAGCGATTGGTCAGCCACATCTCGTAGTCGGCTGGCGAGACAACCGTCGGTGGCGTCACCAGTGTTGTGGGGAAGAGCAGGAGCGGCCTGAGCCAGGTGACGCTGGCGATCACATCCTTGAAGACGATCTCGCTGATCCAGAGGCCGCCCAGTAACGCGGCCCCGGCGATGCGGCTCCGCATCAGGAGGCTGAAGCAGATGGCGCTGCCAGCGCACCACAGGAGTGGGCCCAGCCAGACAAGCTGCCTGATGAGTAGCGCCAGCAGCAGCGGCTGTGGCTGCGGGGGCTGCAGCATATATTCCTCCTTGAAGGCAAACAGAGCGCTGATGAAGAGAGAGGCGATCAGCCCGCCCCAGCTCAGGATGAGCAGAATCCGCAGCAGGCCGGTGCGATGGTAGGGCACGGGGAGAGTCAGCTGCAGCTCCAGGGCTGGATCGTAGCTGGCGAGCGTTCCAGCGAACATGCCCACGGTCATCGGCATCAGCATCTCAGGGCCAGATTCCAGAAAGCGCTGTGGGGGTGTCTTCAGATAGGTCAGGAGCCAGGCCAGCAGGATGTAGCCGGCTACGGTGACCAGAGGGGGCAGGATCGCTCTGCCGCCCATCAGGCGCAGTTCGTAGCGTACTCGCTCCAGAACGTACATACACAAGTTCCTCCAGACAAGAGGTGGCAATCACAACAAGCGTCGACCCGACCGACGCTGCGGGGCGCTCGCACTCATAGGTCGCTGAGGCGCGGGCGCCGCGGCGTGTAGTATATGGCGAAGATCATCAGGGCGATGGCCAGGCAGAGCGTCAGCGGGTTGGTTTGCCACTGGCTTGCCAGCGCAGGCTCCAACGTGATCAAGTGGTTCTGCGTGCTGAGGGCAAAGCTCTGGACCGCCTCAAGGATCAGCGAGATGGTCAGAGCGAACCAGGACCCCAGGAGTATCGAGAGCGTCAGGGCGAAGGATGAGAGCAGCAGCATGGGACCAAGCCAGAGCGAGACCACCTCCCAGAGACTGCCACCGCGACTGCAGGCCAGCAGGGCTGAGGCACAGGCTGCCAGCAATACGGTGTAGCCCACGACGAGCATGAAGCGGCAGAGCATGATCCTGCGCAGTGAGGTCGGAGTGGCCAGTGTCAGCTCGAAGCCAGGGTCGTTCTCGGCCCCGTAGAGGAAGGCGCTCCCCGCGGCTGCCGAGATGACCGTGATCAGCGCCAGGTAGAGCGAGGCGCTGGAGCGATCGGCCTGACCCAGCGTCACCAGCAGGTACCAGCAGAGCATCAGCAGAGGCATCACGCACCAGATGCTTCTGTGCAGCAGAGGGAGCTGTCTCCAGAAGAGGATCGCCGTCCCCCTGACTTCCTGCAGGACCAGCAGCGCACCACGTCGTGCGCGGCCTTCTCTCTGGTTCGCGGTGGAAGGCAGAGCTGCCGCCGTGCGCCTCTGCAGTACGTATGTAGCGGCCTCACGTACGCTGCTGTGCTGGTCCTGCAATGCGCTCTGCAGGAGAGCCTGCAGGGCGTCTGTTGCAGGTCTCTCGAGCTCGGCCAGCGTGAGAACGGCCATCTCGCGCACCTCCCAGGCGCTGTCCCGCAGTGCCAGAATCAGCTGCTCGACGGGGGTGAGCGCCCCCAGCCGTCCGAGGGCGCGCACAGCCGCGGCCCGCACCAGCCGATGCTCGTCGTGCAGGGCGGCCAGCAGCAGATCGCGCGGCGCCTCTCTGCCTTGCTGGCCGAGCGCATGAACGGCGGCCGCGCGAATCTCCCACTGGGGATGTTGCAGGGCTGCCAGGCGTTCCTCAGCGGGCATCTGCGCCTCGAGATAGACCCGCCGTTGCTCCAGGCGCTGCTGCACGCCTTTCAACAGCGTCTCTGGCACATCCTGCACCTCTTTCGGGCGTTGTGATTCTCCATCCTGCTGTTGCTTCATGTTCCTGACTCCCTGGCTGATTCCCGCGAGAGGCCGCTTGAGGCCAGCTGTCGACGCAGCAAACGTAGGCCGCGCGATACGCTGGACTTGACTGTCCCCACGGGCTGATCGAGAAGCTCAGCAATCTCTTGATATGTGAGGTCCTCAAAATAGTAGCAGGTGATGGCGATACGGTAGCGCTCTGGCAGACGTGAGACGAGGACGGCAAGCTCCTGGAAGCGCTCCCTGGCCTCGATGAGCAGCTCGGGGCGTCCATTGTCACCGTCCTCGATGGTCTGGCCTGGCTCTTCGCCGGAGGGATCAAGGGACACCTCCTGCAGACGGGCACCGCGGACATGGTGCGTGTAGACGTTCAGTGTCACGCGATAGAGCCAGGGCTGCAGCTTCAGGGCCAGTACACGCTGCGGTGGGTAGTTCTCCAGCGAGACATAGGCGCTGACAAAGGCCTCCTGAAGGATATCTTCGGCGTCCTGGGCGCTTCCCGTCAGGCGCATGGCAAAAGCGTATAAACGCTGCTGGTAGCGCAAGACCAGCTTCTGGAAGTGTTGATAAAGGTCCTCTGCCAGCAGCGTCAGCAGGGCCTGGTCAGCAGGGTCCGCAGCCTCTCTGCTCAAAAGTGCTCACCTCTCTCGGCCGTATCTTCACCATGTAGATACCAGAAATGGCCCTGCTGGTTGCATGTAACTCACAGGTCTCTGACGGAACTCCTCTCCGTCGCTGTGGAGCGATGTATTATTGCCTTTGTAATGGTCTGCTGGTACTATTGGAATGGTCACCGACTTTTACGTCTATCATCACTGGTTGCCCGGTGTAGAGGTACAGATCCCGGTCTGGCCTCAGTCGACAGCTTTTCCTGGGACCTTCCGACTCCTGATGGCCCCTTGACACGCGGGGGCTGAGATGCTATACACTATAGCAATTAGCTATAGAGAGCGAGGTAATAAGGATGTATTCAGACCCTCGGCAGGCTCTTACGGCAAGTCAGGCTCGGCAGCAGCTAGCAGATATGGAAGATCGGACAACGCCAGCGATTGTCACTCAGGATCTCGTCCGTGTCTTCGGCGAGAAGGTGGCCGTCAATCACCTGAATCTGACGGTTCGCAAGGGTGAGTTCTTTGGCTTTCTCGGGCCCAACGGAGCTGGTAAATCGACAACGATTAAGATGATGGTCGGCCTGCTGCGGCCCACCGCGGGAGCCGTCTGGGTGGCAGGCGTCAACGTCTGGCAGCAGCCACTGCGTGCGCGCGCGCTCATGGGGGTCTTGCCAGAGCAGCTGAATCTCTACGAGCGCCTGACAGGCAAGGAGTTTCTCATCTTCGCTGGCCATATGTACGGCGTTTCTGGGGAGGATATCCAGCGCCGTTCGCAGGAGCTGCTGCGTGTGCTGGACCTGGAGGCCGATGCCGATAAACTGATCATTGACTACTCAGTGGGCATGCGTAAGAAAATTGCCCTGGCGGCGGCGCTGATCCACAATCCAGCGGTGCTCTTCCTGGACGAGCCGTTTGAGGGCATCGATCCGATCAGTTCGCGGGTGATCCGCGATATCCTGCATGACCTCACACGGCGTGGCATCACCATTTTCTTCTCGTCGCATATCATGGAGGTCGTCGAGCGCCTCTGCTCGCGCGTCGGCATCATCAACCAGGGGGTGCTGGTTGCGGAGGGAACCCTGCAGGAGTTGCGCGAACGCGCCAGTGGAACAGGTGGCGCAGGAAAAGATGCCACGCTGGAGGACATCTTCCTCAACGTCATCGGGGTGCGCAGCGAAGAGCACAATCTGAGCTGGCTGGAATAGGAGGGCTGAGATGCAGAGCGATCTGATGCAGACCCGCGCCGATGGCCAGTTCCTCCACCCGGAGAAGTTGCGCTGGCTGCTCTGGCTGCGCTGGCGATTATTCATGCGCGGTCTCACGCGCAACGCCAGAAGCGCGATTGGCTTCCTGGTCTCGCTGCTCTTTATCCTCCTCGTCTTTGGCGGGGCCTCCATCGGCTCCTTTGTGGCCTACCGGCTGCTGCCCGCTCCCGCCAACTTCGAGGTGCTTGCGCTCGTCCTTACAGCTATGTTTATCTGGTGGATTATATTGCCGTTGATGCAGTATAACCTCAACGAGGGCCTTGATGTCTCCAAGCTGATTCAGTTCCCGCTGACACGCTGGGAGATCATGGCTGGCCTGCTCTCCTCCACGGTCCTGGATGTCTTTACGCTGGCCCTGCTCCTGATGTGCGTGGCGGTAATCGCCGGTTTCACCACTTCCGTCCTGACTGGTCTGCTGACCGTGCTCGCCATGCTGATCTTCTACGTCTTACTGATCGGCTCCAGCCAGCTCGTGCTGGCCTTCTTATCGCGCGTTCTGCAGAGTCGGCGCTTTCGTGATCTGAGCTATATACTGATTGTCCTGTTTGCCTCCTCCTGTTATCTCTTTCAGCAGCTCGTGCTGCGTGGGATAGATTCGGGGGCGTTCGTGCAGAATCTCCTGCATCGTCAGTACTCCATCTACCTTCAGTGGCTGCCGCCCGTCTGGATTGCGCGCGCCATCGAGGCTGCGTTGAGCGGCAACTGGCTGGTGAGCGCTGGCTGGCTCTTGCTGGCGCTGCTGCTGGGGCTGGTCGTGCTCTATCTCTGGCAACTGATCATTCAGCGTGCGCTGACCGCCCCTGAGGTGACCACCAGGCTGCGTGCGCCGGCCCCGCCGCGTCGTGGGACGGCGGTTGCCCCCGTTGCTGTGCTCTCGCCAGCCTCCCGGCCTGCCTCCGGTTCTGGCGAGGAGCTGGCTGCCGCTGAAGGCGCTGGCGGTACGAGCTGGGGGGCGCGCCTGATCTCGCCGCAGGTGCTGGCCATCACCGTCAAGGAGTTCAAGTACTTTCGGCGTGATCCGCAGATGCAGGCACTCCTTTTTCAGTCGATCATCTTCATGGTGGCCATCCTGATTTTGCCTGTCCTGAGCGTTGGTAGAAGCAGCGGCCAGAGAGGCGAGGATCTGACCTGGTTACTTTTCTACACTCCAGCGATTGTCCTGCTCTATATGCTCTCCCTCTCTCTCAATACGCTGGGCATGGAGCGCAATGCTCTGACCACGCTCTTTCTCTTTCCCGTGAAACCTCAGCGGATTCTCTTTGGCAAGAATCTGGCGATCTTTGCCCTGGGACTGGTTGAGCTACTGGTGCTGCTGGGAATGGCGACCTTTGTAACGCATGCCTGGAACCTGCTGCTGCCGGTTCTCGTCGCCGCTCTGGCCGGGATGGGCATTGTGCTGGGTGCCGGCAATGTGGTCTCGATCTTCTTTCCGCAGCGCATGCGCCAGGTCCGTGGCATGATGGCTGGTGGTGCAGGGGCTTACAGTGGCTCCGGTTGTATACGTGCGCTGGTGCAGCTCCTGATGATGCTGGTCACCCTGATTCTGCTGCTGCCGGTAGGTCTGGCCCTTGGGATTCCCGCACTGCTGGGCCTGACCTGGCTGTGGATCATTTTCATCCCGCTATCGCTGGCCTACGGCCTGCTCTTCTACCAGATTGCGACCCGCCTGGCAGCGCCGCACATGCTCAAAAGGGCCCCAGAGATTCTGGAAATCACCACCCGGGAGTAGTGGGCGGTGCAGCCGGGTCGAGAGGAGGGAGGGCGCGCCCTCCCTCAGGCCTGCCTGCACCGCACCTGACCTGACAGATCGAAGCTGCCTCTTGCGCCTGAATGTGCTAGTGTCTGCGGCTGAGCAGCCAGAAGACCCCCACGGGGACAATGATCACCAGGATGATGGCCGCATAGGGCCAGAGCATGGCCAGGGAGAGCGTCGCCTGGCCCTGCTGTGACGTAGGGGTCGAGGCTGGCGGGTAGAGGCCGGTGATGATGAAGTGCGGGGTCCCACCAACGTGGAAGGTGGTGACCTGCTGGCGCGCTGGAATATCCAGCATGGCGACCCCTCCGTCGTTGAGGGCTACAAAGCCGAACTGGCCGTCGCTAGTAATCGCCACCGCCTGCGGAGCTGCACTCAGCTCAAAGACATGCTCTGGCTCGGTCGGGGGGGCGCTACCGGGGATCATGGGCGAGAGCACGTAGAGATGCTGGCTCTGCGTATCCGGCACGTAGATATCGCCGGTGATGGCGTCATAGTCCATCGGACCGAACGTCCCCCCTTGGAAGAGCGTTGGATAGATCTGGCGTGTTCCCAGATTGACCGCCATAACGCTATGCTGACGGGTGACGATGTAGGCAATCGAGCCAAGGGGAATCGTGATATACTCTGGTCCCTCGGCGAGTGGAATGCGAGCCAGCTCTCCTCCTGTGGCATTGAAGATGACCAGGGCGTTGCTCTCAGAGACCCAGAGCTGGTTCCCCTTGCCACCAGAGATGCCCGCTCCCACGACGGCCACCGCCAGCCCGTAGACATTGCTCTGCGTGGGTATCGTCCTCATCAGCGTGCAGTCCGTTGGATTGAGCACGTTGACCAGGGCTGCCTGATTGCCAGCCGCGTAGAGGACGTTGGGGCCGGGATCAAAGGCCAGCAGCGATGGCTGGCCAGGCAGATGGGCCGAACAGAGAATCTGACCACTGCTGGCAGCAATCTTGCTGACCTCTCCCAGCTCTGGCTGAGCGACGTAGAGGAAGCTGCCATCGAGGCTGAGATAGGCCATGTGCGGGTCACCGCCGACTGTCAGCGAACGTTTCACCTGTTGCGATACGATATCAATGACGCTGACCCCGGAGCCGCCGCCGGCCACGTAGGCCAGATTGGGTGCTCCACCATCGGCGCGGACCGGCGCCAGCGGGAGCAGGGCCAGGCCCACCCATGCGAGCAGCAGCACTGTCAGGAAACGTACGGTGGAACGGAGGCTCATTGCGCTCATCGTCGCTCTATCCTTCACCTGTCTTTCTGAGATCGCCGGCCCAATCTTGTTGGGTATCACTGCACGTGTCATGATGGTGATGCTGGTGGGGTCAGCGATTGCCAGCGCTGCCCATCGCTGTTGAGCAGGTAGACCGCTGTCGGGTAGGAGAGCGAGAGATAGACCTGCATCGGGTTGTCAGGGCTGACGGCCAGCTCGCTCAGATTCCCGCGGATCGAGGGGAGGCTGCTCCAGTGACGCCCGCCGTCACTGCTGCGGTAGATGCTGGTGGCCGTCTCTCCGTAGAGCACCTCAGGATTGCCGGGCGAGGTGGCCAGCGAGGTCAACAGGAAGAAGCTCCTGGTCGCTGTACTGGCAGTGAAGGTTGCTCCACCGTCCCGTGAGACATACATACCAGCGTCACCGCTGGCATAGATGGGCGCGTGAGGGCCAGCGGTCGTTACATCGATAATCCCGCCCGTGATGCCGTGTACCGCTTGCCAGTGTGCGCCGCGATCGGTGCTGAGCGCCATGCCGGCGCTGCTGTAGACCAGCAGGCGGCCCGGTGCACCGGGCAGAGGCAGCAGGCCACTGATCACCCCGAAGGGGAGGCGGCCCGTCTCTGTGAAGTGGGCTCCCCCGTCGAGGCTGACAAGCAGCCCGTGATCTTCGCGTTCTGGCAGGTAGATATAGACCTCGTTGGGAGTGTCGTTGCCGGCGACCGCCAGAAAGATATTGCTGTGGGTCAGGCTGGCGGTTGTGGCCATCAGCTTCCAGGTGCGTCCCTGGTCGCTGCTGGTGTAGAGGCCAGGTATGCCAGAGGCCTCGCTCACCGTGGGATAGGTCAGCACGTAGAGGCGCTGTGGGTCCAGAGGACTGGCGCTCAGCGAGTAGGTCATCAACTGCTGCATCACCTGGCCCGGACCACCGGCGACCTCCTGCCAGTGGGCACCCCCATCGGTGGAGCGGAAGAGGCCGTAGTGCGTTGCCAGCAGCAGCATGGCGGGCGGCAGGGCGATCAGCGAGTGCACATGGTTGGCCGCGCTACCAAAGCCGTTGACACTGGGGGCCGTCGTAGGTGCTGGCGTCGCTCCCTGGCCGTTGGAGGTGGCACAGGCGGCCAGCAGCAGAGCCAGGACGATCGTGAAGAGGAGGATCCCCTGCGGGGCGCGCCTCCTGCGGCTCCTCGCAAGGACCCTCGTCTCTCTCATCTGTTCAGACATGGCTTTCCTACCACCTGTCTTCGATCTTAGAATGGAGTATAGAACTTGATCTGTGCCTCGTGCAGCGTGTTGTCAAGCGTGCGGATCTGAATCTGTGCCTGCCAGTCTCCGCTCATACTCAGGTCCTGGTGCCCACTGAAGCCGCCGCTGGAGTCCGGCTGCAGGTTAAGCACAGAGATTCCCATATCCATATCGAGCATCGTTAGATAGAGCGTGACCCCGACCTGAGTGGTCGGCCGCTGGTTGCGGTTGTCGATCACCTTCACAGTAAAGGTGTTGCTGCCGAAGCGATTCGGATTGACTGTGAGCGTGACGGTGAACTTGCCATCGCTGGTGCGAGCGCTCGCTGTCAGCGGCTTCGCCGTCTGGGTCTGCTGCGCCGTCGGAGGCGTCTGAGCAGCGGCCGTCGTGGGGGTCAGCGTGCCGCCGAAGACGTTCATCAGGCCAACGCAGACCAGTACCGCCAGACCGAGCAGCGGCTCCCAGCGCAGGACGCCCATCAGACGCTGTGTGCGTCGCGTGAGGCGTTTCTCGCGCAGCTTCACCTGCCGTATCAGTGAGGGTGACGCAGACTCTTCGCCAGACCGGACGCTGGCACTCTGGGCACTCTGGGCACTCTGGGTGACCGCCGTGGCGGGCCGCTGGCGCTCAAGCCGCTCTGCTGCGTAGGCGTATTTTCGATAGTCCTTGCGTAGGCGTGGACGCAGCAGGAAGACATGAACGGCGCTGGTGATCATCAACGCACCCACCAGCGCGACCTTGACGGCCAGCGCACGCCCGTAGGCTGTGGTGATCAACTGGGCGACGCTCGTCAGGTGGAATGAGGCGCTGAAGGGGCCAGTGACCGTCAGTAGGGCGACGCCAGTGATGGCCCAGGGTGAGTAGTAGGGCAGTACCGTGGTGAGCGAGCGTGCTGCCACAGCGGTCGGCCGCCGTGCGAGCAGCGGCAGGTAGCAGGTGGCGATGTAGAACATGCCGCCGATCCAGAAGGCCGAGCCGAGCAGGTGTAGCCAGTCGATGAGCACCGAGTAGACGAAGACAGTATTGCTGACGGCGGCCGCATGGCTCGACATGGTGATCGCAATGAAGAGACCCAGACCGAGGAGCAGGTTGACCCAGGTCAGCGCCTGCTCGCCAGCGGCGGATCGCCGGCGCTGCAGGAACTGGTAGAGGGCGATCAGCAGGGCCAGGGCGATGAACACCTCGCGCAGCAGCCAGAAGAGGCCGAAGCGTCCGCTGGTGATCATGGTGAGCAGGAGTGTCGGGGAGAGCGCGCTCTCCCACTGGCCATTGCTGAGAAAGATGGCCTGGCCGATCAGCACCCCCAGATTTGTCACCAGGAGGCCGAGCAAGGTGGGCAGAGCGAAGCGTTGCGCGAAACGCTGCGGCATCGCTGCCAGGATGGCCTCCTGCTCCGCGTCATCACTGCTATCCTTGACAGCCTGCAGCACAAAGAAGCGCCAGAGCTGGGCCCCGACCCAGAAGATTGCGCCCAGCTCTGTGAGTGTGATCATCACCAGATTGAAAAGTCCGGCTGCATCTATCTGGCCCGTATAGAGACTGGTGCTATTGCCTCCGCCCAGAACATCCTGGCCGAGCGAGGATGTGCTGGCGCTCACACGCGGCAGCGAGCCATCAGGCTCGGTCACAGTAAAGAGGAAGGAGCCGCGCAGCACGTGGCCATCGATGTTGGAGACACTGCGCCAGACCACCACATAGATATCGGGCGGCAGATTGGCCTGCAGACTGACGTCCATTTCAGTCGAATCGGCCGGCGAGACATGCGCATCCTGTTGATCGATACGCCGGCTGTGGCTGTTGAGAACGACGGCCGTGCTCAGAGCTGGATTGAGATCCTCGCTGAACCACATACGCACCTGAGCCGGAGCTGTACGCAGGCGTGCATCTTGTGCCGGATCGGAGCGCAGCAGAACAGCGTGTGCCTGAGCGATGGTGGGAGAGAGGAACAGCATGCTGATCGCCAGGAGCAGTGCCACCGGGAGCGGATATCGCCGGACGATCGAGCGCCAGAATGTATTCATCGCCTATGTCCTATCGCGTGACTATCCATGGTATGCCTCTCTAGAGATACGCAAACCAGCATGAGGTAGATCCCTTTTCTGGCGTGGCGGATGCACAGGTTTACTCTGGCTCTCATTCTCTGACGAGTGGGGACAGGTGTCAAGAGACGGGCGCTGTTTGCGGCCGCGCCAGGGCGCTGAGGGCAGCCGGGTAGGAGGAGGCTCGACGCTTCTGCCTGTGTGGGCTATAATGGTACTGTATGAGTACCCCCCGTGATCTCGCAGAACTCGAAGCGAAATTAGAGGTCACCTTTCATGATCGCCAGCTCCTGGAGCGAGCGCTGACGCACCACTCATGCTGTCCCGAGACGGCCATTCGCGACTCCTACGATACACTGGAGTTTCTTGGGGACGCCATTATCAGCGTGCATGTGGTTGAGTACATTTACCGCAGCTTCCCGGAGGCCTCCGAGGGGGAGATGACCTCACTCAAATCGGAGGTCGTCAGTCGCCGTGTCCTTTCGCGCATCGGCCATCAGCTCGGCCTCTTTGACTTTGTGCGCGTCGATACGGCCAGCCTGCGCACCTTCAATGAGCGCTCGCGCGATTCCCTCTGCACCGACGTCCTCGAGGCGCTCGTCGGAGCCATTCATATCGATCAGGGGGCTGAGGCTGCGCGTGACTTCGTGGCACGCTGGATTCTTCCCGTGGTGAAGGATGTGCGCAAGCAGCTGTTCAACACCAACCCCAAGGGTCGGCTGCAGAAGATCGTGCTGCAGCGAGCCGGCTGTCTACCGCGTTATCGTGTCCTGGACCAGGGAGGCCGCAACAACGACCGGACCTTCACCGTCGGGGTCTTCGAGCATGATGTGCTGCTGGGCCTGGGCACTGCCTCCAGCATCAAGGAGGCAGGCCGCCAGGCCGCGCTCGACGCGCTCAAGCTGCTGCAGGAAGAGGTCTCGCCAGAGACCACCTGAGCCATCCTGGCTGTCTCCCTTCCTCCCTTCCTCCCTGGCGGCCAGGCCCGCTTGCAGCCTCTCGGCCCCCGTTGTAGAATGAAAGCGCCTGTGGATATCAGCGATCCTGCATGCTGCTGCTGTACTGCCGCCTGTCTGATCCGCCCACAGAGAGCGGATCGTTGGGCCGGCCGGGGCAGTCAGGGCAGAGGAGCTGACGGCTCCTGCGTGTAGGGCCGTCACATGGCTTTCTGCCGGCGCCATCACTGGTCTTGCCGGCGCAAACAACACTCGCGACAGGTCGGACAAAGGAGTCAGCCATATGACAGCAACCCGCCCCATTCGTGTATTGGTTGCCAAACCAGGTCTCGATGGGCATGATCGCGGCGCGAAAGTCATCGCTCGGGCGCTGCGCGATGCCGGCATGGAGGTCATCTATACAGGTATCCGCCAGACGCCAGAGATGATTGTCGAAGCCGCCATTCAGGAAGACGTGGATGCCATTCTGCTGAGCATTCTCTCCGGCGCCCACATGGCGCTCTTTCCGAGAATCATGGAGCTGCTCAAAGAGAACGGGGTGAACGATGTGCTGGTTGCCGCCGGCGGTATCCTGCCCGATGAGGACATTCCCGCCATCAAGGCGCTCGGTATCAAGGGCTGCTTTGGTCCCGGCACCTCCACTGACGAAATTATCACATTCGTGCGTGAGCATATCGACCCTCAGCGTATCCAGGTCGAGGTCTAGGCAGGTGCGGCTTGCAGAATATCGTTGAACGTCTTCTGGCGGGCGATCGGCGCGCGCTGGCGCGCATGGTGACCCTGATTGAGAACGAGGTGCCCGGCGTCCGCGCCTATCTGGCCGAGCTCCACCGCCATACAGGTCAGGCGCACATCATTGGCATCACGGGAGCACCCGGCGTTGGCAAGAGCACCCTGGTGACGCAGATGGCGCGCGAGTTCCGCCGCCGCCAGCGCAAGGTCGCCGTGATCGCGGTTGACCCCAGCAGTCCCTTCAGCGGGGGCGCTCTGCTTGGCGATCGCATCCGTATGATGGAGCTGGCAGGTGATCCCGGCGTCTTTATTCGCAGCATGGCCAGCCGCGGGAGTCTGGGCGGTCTCTCGGCCGCGACCCGCGACGTAGTGCGCGCAATGGACGCTGCGGGGTATGATCCGATCCTCATCGAGACCGTTGGCACCGGTCAGGCGGAGGTTGAGGTGATGCGCGCCGCCCATAGTGTGCTCGTCGTCTGCGCCCCCGGCCTGGGCGACGAGGTGCAGGCTCTCAAAGCCGGCGTGCTGGAAATTGCCGATCTCTTCGTGGTCAGCAAGAAAGACAAACCTGGCGCTAGCCAGACTGCCGCTGAGCTGGCCATGCTGCTGAGCCTGGCTCCTGACCGGCGCAGTGCCGCCTGGCGCATTCCCATTATCCTGACCAGTGCCCTGAAGGGCGAGGGGATCGATAAGCTGGTGGATGCCCTCGAGGCGCATCGTCACTTCCTGCGGGAGAGCGGCCTCTTGCAGCAGCGCGCTCAGCGCCAGGTGCGTAGTGAGATCGAGGCCCTGATTCTGCAGACCGTCCTCCAGGCCCTGCAGGAGCGAGTCACGCCCCAGGAGTGGCAGCGTCTGCTCAGTGAGGTCGCTGAGAAGGAGCGTGATCCCTACACCCTGGCACGCGAACTCGAGCGTCGCCTGGGGGTGCAGGTCTGATCCGCTGAGAGTGGCCAGGGCGACGCTGAAGGGGAGGCCGGTGTCGCGCTTCGAGCCTGTGCCCCTGTCCTCCCGGCTCCTGCCGCTGGCGTGGCCGCGCGTCGCCCTCCACACGCTGAGGTGTCAGGCGGAAAAGAGGCAGAAGCAAAGGAAGGAAGGAAGGAAGGAAGAGAATGACGAGCGATGACGATCATTGACCTGCGGGGCCGCGATCTCGTGGTGCTGCCGCCCGAAGAGTGGTGCACGCTGCCAACCACTGAGCTGCAGGGGCGTCTCTTCGGTCCTTACCTGCCCGAGGCCGTCGCGCTCCATCTGGGACGTGATCGGCGCCAGCACTTCCTGCGTACGCAGCCCGTGTATTTCAGCGCCGTCAGAGAGGCGCTCGCCAGACAGGGGATTCCCTTCAGCGTGGCCTTCGAGGAACAACCGGCGCTTCCTTTCACCACTGCTCCCGTGTTGCAGGCACGGCCCTATCAGCGGGAGGCCCTCGAAGCCTGGCTGGCCGCAGGCGGCGCGCGGCCACGCCAGCGGCAGGAGCCGGGAGGACAGGGG
>JBHOQN010000020.1:0-13913 GCA_042408965.1 Ktedonobacteraceae bacterium | reverse complement strand
AGGTCGTCAAGATCGATCCCCGCTACACCTCGCAGACGTGTAGCCGCTGCGGCTTCCAGCACCGTGCCAATCGCCGGTCGCAATCCTTGTTCCATTGTCGCGCTTGTGGGTACCAGCTCCATGCGGATCTCAATGCTGCCTTCAATATTCGAGAGAAGTACCTGGCTTCTCTTGCTCAGGATGGTACATCTGTCCTGAGTGGGCCGACCTGTCAGGCGGCTTCTCGTGTCGGCTCTTCGGAGCCAGATGCAAGCCCCCGCCTTTAGGCGTGGGGTTCACCTGACCCAGACCTGTGTACAGATCGTACCTGGTTGTACGCCGGAGACCTCGGCCAACTATCTTGGCCTGCCGGTCTTACTGAATCTGGTGGGGTATGTGATTGGCACCTTGATTCTCAGTCCCCTGGCGGACCGCTTTGGCAGGCGTGATATGCTCCTGGTGACGATGGTGATCACCGGACTGGGTTCGCTCTACACAGCGCTGGTTGGTGATTACACCAATCTCATCATTGCGCGAACGATCACGGGCATTGGCGTAGGCGCCGATCTCGCCATTGTCAACACCTACATCAACGAGGTGGCCCCTGGGGGAGCGCGGGCGCGTTACACCGCCTTGATTTTCATCATGTCCTCGCTAGGCGCCTTCCTGGGGGTCTGGCTAGGCCTCCTCTTCACAACGCAGCCAGAGTCCTTCCCGCTGGGATTACCATTTGCGCTGACCAGCCCAGGCTTCAGCGCTGGCTGGCGGCTGATGTACGGAATCGGAGCCTTGCTGGCGCTGATTGGCATCGTCATGCGTTTCCAGTTGCACGAGTCGCCACGCTGGCTCATCTCTCAGGGGCGCGTGGATGCCGCTGATCAGGTGGTCTCAGCCATGGAGGAGCAGGCGCGCACGCGGGCAGGAGAGCTGCCCGCGCCGGCAGAGATCCCCGTGGAGTCGCGGCCAGGACGCATTCCCTATGCCGAGATTTTGGGGAATCGCCTCTACATTGGCCGCACGATCTTTCTCTTTGTCGTCTGGTTTATTGGCTATGTCACAGTGTACTCAATTGCGGCCGGTCTGACCTCCCTGCTGGCAGCCCTGAAGTTTCCCCCTCCCGAAGCTGGTCTGATCGCGGCGGTTGGGACCTTAGGCTTTGTCTTGACGGCGATCGTTGCCTACCTCTTCGGGGAGATGCTCGAACGCAAGCTCTGGCTGCCGATCGCCGCCATCCTGACGCTTCTCGGCAGCCTCTTCATCGCCCTGGCCGGCGCGGGAAACTTCGCCGTGGCGGCACTTGGCTCTGTGATTCTCTTCTTCGGCTTCAATCTCTGGGTACCCATGACCTATACCTGGTCGACGGAGCACTACCCAACGCGCGCACGCGCGACAGGCTTTGCACTGGTGGATGGGGTCGGCCACCTCGGTGGTGGGGTTGGCCTGCTCGTCATTGCTCCTCTGATCCCCAGCCTGGGGCCGCTGAGCACCTTCTTGATTATTGCTGGCTGTCTGATACTGGCGGCAATTATCGCCCAGTTCGGCATAGCCACCCGTCTGAAGCGCCTCGATGAAGTATCGCCCTGATGGAAGGATCGCCCTGATGAAAGAAGATGGCGTGGGGGTGGGTCTCGTGCCTACTCTCACCGCCGTTAGAACCGAGGGTTTGGGGAAGCGCTGCGCTGGCCGGCCTCTCTTTGACATCCACACTCTTGACATCTAGCGCAGTGTCCGCTATACTGGCTTCACGCGATACGCGGTGGCCGTAGCTCAACTGGCAGAGCTCTGGATTGTGGCTCCAGCGGTTGTGGGTTCGAGCCCCATCGGTCACCCTCTTGTTCTGCCGTAGTGAGGGATCGGTGACTGCGCCGATCCCCTTTGTCTTCTGGTGACGCTGCTGGCCGGCCTCGGTCCTGGTCTGGCCTGGCGGGGTGGATGGCGCGATCTGGGTGTCGCAGCTGACCCTCTGCGGAGTGATCAGGAGCAGATTCCCCATGTTATATGGCCTGCATATCCCCAACTTTGGCCCCTATGCCGACGTGCATTTGTTGGCGGACCTCGCTCAGGAAGCTGAGGAGGCCGGCTGGGACGGATTGTTCCTCTGGGATCAGGTGTCGAAGACGACGCTGACCCCATCTGTCGATCCGCTGGCGGATGTCTGGATTGCCCTGGCTGCGATTGCCATGCAGACCCGCCGCCTGCGTCTTGGTCCCCTGGTGACACCGCTACCGCGTCGCCGGCCCTGGCATGTGGCGCGCGAGACCGTGACCCTCGATCATCTCTCGGCAGGACGCTTCGTTCTAGGTGTTGGTCTGGGTGGAGGTTATTTTGACTTTGAGGCGCTGGGTGAGGCTGCGGATCTCCGGGTGCTGGCGGAGATGCTCGATGAGGGGCTGCAGATCCTGAGCGGACTCTGGAGCGGCGAGCGTCTGACCCATGAAGGACGCTTCTATCACATTCGCGAGGCGCAGTTTCTGCCATCGCCGCTGCAGCAGCCGCGTATTCCTGTATGGGTGGCGGCTATGTGGCCTCAGCGGGCGCCGCTGCGGCGGGCAGCCCGCTGGGATGGCGTGATCCCCATCGGCCGTGATCTGGCTCTGACGCAGATGCTGGCGCCGGAGACGATGGGGGAGATTGTAGCTACACTGCGCCGGCTGCGAGCTGCATCGACTCCTTTCGATGTCGTGCATTTCGGCCTCAGCTCGGGGGAGAACCCCGAAGCCGATCGTCGTCTGGTGGCTGCCTACGCCAGGGTCGGCGTGACCTGGTGGGTGGAGAATATTGTACCAGAACGCTGGGGCTCCTGGTCTGACTGGCCGCTGGCAGCCATGCGACGCCGTATCCGCCAGGGGCCACCGCGCTGAGGAGACCCTGGCGATGTGCCTGAAATGACAATTTTGCGACAATTGGGTGATCGCGTTGTGACGACAGGCTGGTAGAATGAGCCAGCGTCTAATGAAATCCAGGAGAGATGGTACTCATGGAGAGGATGGACTGGCAATCGAGAGCCACCAGCGCTCAAGAGGGTGCTCCTGACTCGGCCACGGCCATGCCAGGCCAGCAGCACCCGATGGACTATCACATCTCGATTATGTTCCAGCCGGTGATGGCGCCAACCCCTCGCCAGGAGCCAGGCGAGTTCCAGCTCCTGGCCGTCCTCAGCTACACCTTCGCCTGGCTCTCAGCTCTGCCCATTCTGCTGTTTGGCAGCCAGAGACGCCTGGTACGCTTTCATGCTCTGCAGTCATTACTCTTCTCCTGTAGCATCATGCTGCTCGATGTGATCTGTGGAATCGGGCTGCTCTGGGCATCGTTCATCTCGTCGAAGCCACTCGTTCTCCTGCCGCTCGGCTTGCTTGGACTGCTGCAATTGATGGCTCTTACAGGCTGGCTGGTGGGCATGGTACAGGCAGGGCGAGGGCGGTACTGCCCATTTCCTATTGTTGGAAAGCTAGCACTGGATCTGACATGTAAAGACGGGGCTGTATTGAAATAAGTGATGCAAAAGCTGTTGCTTGTCGAAGACGCCCAGGATCTGGCGCAGATCATTCTGCGCGAGTTGAAGGCTGATGGCTACAGTGTCCTGCACGCTGTTGATGGGGTGGAGGCGCTGCGGCTGCATGATGAGCAGCGCCCGGCGCTGGTCATTCTCGACTGGATGCTGCCCCGGATGAGCGGACTTGAGGTGCTACGCCGCCTGCGACAGTATGCACCCACTCCTGTGCTCATGCTGACAGCCCGCGGCGAGGAGACGGACCGTGTACTCGGTCTGGAGCTGGGTGCCGACGACTATCTGACGAAGCCCTTCAGCATGCGCGAGCTGCTGGCGCGGGTACATGCTCTCCTCAGACGCGCTGAGCTGGTGCAGCAGATGCTTCAGGCCGATCGTGAGCAGGACGCGGATCAGCCTCTCATGTATGGCCCGCTGGAGCTTGATACGCAGGCACACCTGGCGACCCTGGATGGCACGCCGCTGGACCTGAGTCCGACCGAGTTTGAACTGTTGCGCTTGCTCATGCGCAGTCCCGGACGAGCCTTCAACCGCGCTTATCTGCTCGACACGATCTGGGGCGAAACCTACATCGGTGGTGATCGTTCTGTTGATAATACAGTGCTACGTCTGCGTAAGAAGCTAGGCCAGCTTGGTGAGGCCATTGAGACTGTCTGGGGAATCGGCTATCGTCTGCGTTCCCAGAGGTGAGGCAATGCAACTCGATACCCATCGGCTCTGGCTGGGCGTCCCACGATTGCGCGCTGCCTGCGAGGGAGGGCTGCTAGCCCTCGTCTTGAGCGGGGTGAGCATACTGATCCCTGAGCGCCTCGCTGCCCAGGGCCTTACCCCGTTGTTACTCGCTCCGATCGTCCTGGGCTATTTCGCTCTGCGTGCCCAGGGCGGTGCCGTCCACTGGTTGCGGCGCTTCCTGCGTGATCTGGGCTGGGCAATGCTGCTGCTCCTCCCGCTCTGTGTCTTGACCGTCGTATTATTGTCCCTCATCGGTGTCTTTTCTGCTAATAACTACACATATACCGATCTATTCGTGACATTCGTTTCATTTTCTATCATAAATATACTGATATTCATCATTTTCAGGGGCTTTGTCTATCTGATGGCGATGGTCAATCGCTTGAGAAGGAGACATCTTCTCTGGGCGCTGACTCACGCCCATGCCACCATGGTACTGCTGACCGCTGGGATACTGATCCTTCTATTAGATCTCCTCTCATATACCTTTATTGGTAATATATTCTTGATTATCTCCTTCACAGTCAGTATGACTGTTCTATCCGTGATTGCCTTGTTACTGGTGATACCGCCGACGGCCTTTGTCTCCTATCTGGTGATACGCCGTGCGACCCGTCGCCTGAGCTTGCTGACCACGGCAACTCATTCGTTGCGTGAAGGCCATTACAGTGTGCGTATTCCAGTAGAGGGAGAGGATGAAGTTGCGCAGTTACAGGCCAACTTCAATGTGATGGCGGCCGATCTGGAGCGTGCCTTGCAGGAGTTGAAGCAGGAGCGCGACACCGTTGCAGGCTTGCTGAAAGCTCATCGCGAGCTAGTGGCTGCCGTCTCACACGAGCTGCGCACACCAGTGGCGACAGTACGTGGCTATCTGGAGACAGCCCTCTATCGCCTGCAGCGGGGGGAGATGCCAGCGTCGCTCCCGTCTGATCTGGAGGTAATGGCAATGGAGGTGCTGCATCTGCAGCGGCTGGTCGAGGATCTGTTTGCCCTGGCCCGTGCCGAAGTCGGGCGCCTGACACTGCGTTGCGTACCGACCGATGTGGGAGCGCTGGCCTCTCGCATTGTAAAAGCCCGCGCTCCCCTGGCCTGGCAGAGCGGACGTGTACAGGTTGTAGCGAAGGTGCCGTCCGCGGGTCCTCTGGCTCTGGTCGACCCGGAACGGCTCTCCCAGGCGTTGCATAATCTGCTGCACAATGGTATCCGTCATACACCCCCCGGTGGCATCGTGGTGGTGATCGTTTCTGAGCAGGGCCAGGAGGTAATCCTGCAGGTGCGCGACACAGGGGAGGGCATCGCTCCGGAGGAGCTGCCCTTGATCTGGAACCGTTTCTATCAGGCGTCTAGCAAGCTGCGCCGCGACGGAAGCGGCAGCGGCCTCGGCCTAGCGCTCGTCAAAGAGTGGGTCGAGGCCATGCAAGGCCGGGTTGCAGTTGAGAGTGTTCTGCAGGAGGGAAGCTGTTTTAGCCTCTTTCTGCCGCGGGCCTGTCAGGAGCTCTCCTCGACCATAAAGTTGTCGTGTCATCATCAAGAAGCCTGTTGAATCTATTCAATAATAACCTGTCTGATAGAATGTTATTTTTCGGGTTTCAGGATCAAGTGCATACAGTCCTTAAGACTGTGTATTGTTTCGCTCGATTGTGCATTTCATCCCATGTGGAAATAAAGCGTGCGGTCCCTGTGTTTCTATTAATAGATGGAGCGAGCGCACTGAAACTCCCAGGAACGACGGTGCGTATGGCTACATAGAGAGACCCGACTCGGCTGTGTGCCAGCGATGGCGGTGGGGCTCGATGGAGGCCCGGCGGGTGGCATTACCCTGGAACTTGAGCGCAGTCTTTGTGGAGGTACCTCATGCCAGAGCGTGTTCTGACAATTGCCGACCTCTGTACAGCTATCGCCGAAGGCCATATTCCGGCGACCCTCAATGGCTCTGCTTACCACGTGAACGCCCTGGAGCTGCGTCGCTATCTCAACAGGTTCCGCCCACTGCCCTTTATTTCTCCGCGTTCATCGGCGCGCGCTTCTACTCGAAATATCGATAAAAATCCCTGTCGTCCGTCTTGAGTGTAGAGAAGCTCTGCGCTGGGCGCGAGGAGAGTTGCGTTCCAGACGAGGAAGCACTATAATAGGGCTGGTGAACGATCGGGCCGGGAGGAGTGGCTGCGCAGGGGGCTGCAGGCTGCTCTGCTCAGGTAGGGTGCTGGCCGCCGGGCTGCCTACTGATCTCTACGCTGCAGTTCACCTGATCTCAACCGATGGTGTTGTCCGCCACGGGCGCAGGTCTCTGCCTGCCCCCGGAGAGGTAGAAAGGCATTTCATGGAGCCACTGGACACTGATTACGCTCAGTCGCCGAGCGCACGCCGGCGGGCGGCAGATCCGGCTCGGCGCTATAACTGGTTGCTTATTTTCCCAATTGTGGGTGTTCTGGTCGTTCTGCTCTTCGCGTCCGCCGGTTTCTTCCAGTTGAACCTGTCTCCCATCATTGATGGACTGATGGGCTTCCTGATTGTGCTCTTTGCGCTCTTCGTCGTTGTCATCTTCTGGGCCGCAGCACCCAGGCGCAGCGAGCAGCCCTGAGAAGGCGCGCGCCGCTCGTCGGCAGGGCACAAATCAGGGCCACCTCGCTAGCGATGGGAGGTGGCCCTGCTGTTCTCTCAGGTGAGGTGGCACCAGCCATGCTCTGGCACAGCCAGGCCCAGGCGTTCGCCCCAGAGCGTGCGGGCCAGCAATTCTGCTGATTCAACCAGGCGCGGACCGGAGCGATTCAGGTAGTGGTTCCCGTCGATGGCATAGACGCGACCTGCGCGCACCGCCCTCAGGGCCCGCCAGCGGGGATCTTGCTGCAGCACCGCCAGCTCCTGGGCGGTGCGCTCGAGCGAGAAGCCGCAGGGAGCCAGAATCAGCACCTCGGGATCGGCCTGCAGAAGCTTCTCCCAGCTCAGCCAGGGGGCGTGCTGGCCGGCCATTCCGAACAGCTCGCGGCCGCCGGCGCAGGCAATCAGCTCCGGCGTCCAGTTCCCAGCTCCCATCAGTGGGTCCAGCCATTCGAGCAGCGCCACGCGGGGCCGCTCTCCCCCAGCCTCGGCTGCCAGTTGATCTGTGCGTCTGCGCAGGTCCTCCAGCCGTTTCCTGTAGTCCCCGATCAGCTGTCGGGCCTGTGCCTCTTTCCCCAGAGCCTCTCCCACACGCAGCAGATCCTCCCAGACATCGCTCAAGCGGTAGGGAGCCAGCGAGATGATGCGTGGCTGCAGGCCGATCAGTTGTTGCACAGCACGACTCACGTCGCGCTCGCTGACGGCGCAGACCTCGCACTGCGTCTGCGTGAAAATGACGTCGGGGCGCAGGGCCTGGAGCTGCTCGGCGTCGATCTGGTAGATGCTCAGCGCCCGCAGGGCTGGGTCCTCTGGCGCCTCCTCGTGGCTGGCGCGGGCCAGATCCCTGACCTGAGCATCGATCTGCGCACTGCTGGCGTTCACATCAATCTGCGGCTGGCTGATCGTCGGCAGGGCCAGGACCTGCGGTGGGTAATCGCACTCATGGGAGCGTCCCACGAGCTGGTCGAGGCAGCCCAGCGCGGCCACCATCTCCGTGGCGCTGGCCAGTAGCGAGACAATACGCACCTGTGCACCTCCTTTCCTCTACGGCCCTCGCGAGGAAGGCGTCCCAGCTCTCCTCTCTTCTCAGGCGCCGTCCACCTTCCATACTATCACACTGGTATCTGCGGCGGCGCTGGCGATGTAGCGTCCATTGGGAGACCACTCAACGTCGAGCAGCGCTTTGGTGTGCAATCCTACGCCAAAGGCATGAAGCGGGGTCAGTGGTTGCTTCAAGGGATCGTTGCTGGTGTGCTGGGCGTCCCAGATGTAGACCTGGGGGCTACGCGCATAGCTTCCAGCGATATATTTGCCGTTGGGAGCCCAGTAGATCGATGTCATGTAGGGCACCTCATCAGTGGTCTTCAGCGCCAGCAACAGCTTTTTGTTCGGAGTATCCCAGACCGTGCCCAGATCCTCATCGGTGGCCGCCATGAGGCGTGAGCTGAGAGGCGAGGCAGCGATCCCGGCGCGCAGCAGGAAATTGTTCTGTGTAGGCCGGTTGGGCAGATCAAAGATCTGAATGGTTTTTCCACTGTGGGCGTTCCAGACGATCACCTGGTCGTAGGAGGTCAGCGCGATCACCTCGCTGCTATCTGCCGACCACGTGAGGTTGGAGATACCGGCAAAGGAGTTGTTGACAGCGAATGCCGGGACAGGGGCGGTGAGCGTCATCAGCGGCGCTCCTGTGCGGTTGATCTGCCAGAGATCGACCTGCTGCAGACCGTGGGTGTCGTAGCTGCGCGCGGCGGCGAAAATGCTGCTGTCGGGCGACCAGGCAACGACGTCGTAGTCGGTGGCAAACATATCGGTTGTGGGGTTGTGGTAGGTCAGGAGAGGCTCATTGGTGGCCTGCCGCAGGTCGAAGACCAGCGCCTTTGAAGCGGTCAAGATGTTCACCAGCAGGAAGCGACTATCCGCGGACCACGAGAGGCAGTTCGCGTAGATGTTGTCGCTCGTTTTCCAGTCGCGCAGCGGCGTGGCGACGGTCTGCATTGTTGCTGGTGGCTTGCTGAGGAGGCTGGCGATATCCCAGACCAGGACATGTGTGTCTTCGCCGGCTGTGGCCAGGTAGCGTCCTGAGGGCGACCAGACCGCGTTCCAGACGCTGGCTGTGTGCTTACTCAGCTTGAGCAGGGGAACGCCCTTGATAAGTTTCTGGGGTCCAGGAGGAATCCTCGCTGGCTGAGCTGTCTTCTTGTTCTGAGAGAGGACATAGTACAGCCCTCCTCCCCCGGCGATGAGGGCTGCGGCAGCCACTCCTCCACCGATCAGCAGCCCCCGGCGACCGACTTTGGGCTGCTCCGGCGGGGGAGCGCTCGGAGGAAGCACAGCCGGCTGGGATGGCTGAGGTGGATAGTGCGTATAGGCTGTGGAGACAGCTGGCGCACCGGACGGCATGCTGCCATATCCATCATATCCTGTGGGAGGAGGTGTGCCCTGCAGCGAACCGGCCCGGGCCGAAGGGCTGAAGGGGGCCGCTTGGCCGGGGGCGAATGCGGGAGCGGGGCCAGCGGGCGCAGGCTGTCCTGAGGCGCTCGGTGGAGTGATGGAACCGCTGGCCCGTACGGTCTCCTGATTCGCCACCTGGTAGCGGCTCCAGGGAGCCAGCAGTGTGGCCTCAGGATCAGCGGGGTTAGTCGTCGGTGCGCCGCGGCTCCAACCCTGCTCGATGGCCTTCACAAAGGAGCTGCAGTCCGGTGGACGGGCTTGAGGCTCCCGGGCCAGTCCCCAGAGTAGCGCCTGCTCGATGCCCGGCGGCAGGGCCGCGTTGATCTGGCGTGGAGGCAGGGGGGCCCCGGTCATGTGCTTCATCAGTGTCTCGTAGGGAGTCGCGCCCTGGAAAGGGAGCACGCCCGTCAGCAGCAGGTAGGCCGTACACGCCAGACTGTAGCGATCGCTGGCTGGCTCGGCCCGACCCTGGATCTGTTCGGGCGCCATATACTCCGGGGTTCCTGCCCCAGAGTGGGTACGTGCGCGAATGCTACTGCTGCTGAGCCTGGCGATTCCGAAGTCCGTCAGGAAGAGCCAGTCGCCCTGCAGGAGCATATTTCCCGGTTTGATATCGCGGTGAATGACCTGCCGGCTGTGGGCGTAGTCAATGGCCTCGGCCGCCTGGCGTAGCCAGCGCAGGGCCTCCTCCACGGGAAGAGGACCCCCACGCTGGCGGACGCGCTCACTCAGGGTTCCGCCCTGAATGTAGGGCATGATCAGGTAGGTGATGATCTCGTTCTGTGAAACAGGCTGGTCGCCAAAATCATGTACTGGCAGGATGTGCGGGTGATCAAGCGCTGCCGCGGTGCGGGCCTCACGGGCGAAGTCTTCCAGATACGCCTGTTCGGAGGAGGGGACGATGGGAAGAAGCTTGGCTGCGACCTGGCGGCGAAGTTCCGTGTCTTCTGCCAGCCAGACTTCGCCCATACCTCCACGGCCGAGAAGCTGAATGAGCCGGTAGCGGCCGAGCATGCGCCCTGTCCAATCCATATAGTTCCCTATGTCAATCATAACTACCTCAAAGCTTCCATACTAGAATGGTGTCGTTGGTATCGCTGTAGCCAGCGGCCAGCCAGTGACCATCGGCCGACCAGGCCAGAGGAAAGTCACCGGCGAGGGAGTTGAATTGCATACCAGTGAAACTATGGGTGGGCGACACGTTCTCGGCCTGTCCGGGTTGGACATGGACGTTCCAGATGAGCACCTGGCCTGAGATACACAGTGCTGCCAGGAGTGGGTTGCCAGGGTCCGGAGACCAGGCCAGAGCAGCGACGCTCTGGCCGGTTGTGATCAGCTCATAGGGCTGGCCGGGGTGGTGTTGCCAGTCCCAGATATAGATCTGGGAGGAATCGCTCCGACTGGCGGCAAGATAGCGTCCATCGGGAGACCAGGTCAGCGCGCCGACATTGAGGCTAAGACCTGAGCTGGCTACAATCGTCGTCTGCTGCCAGCTCACACCACTGGCGCTCTGGTGAAGCTGACCAAGCAGCGCTCCCGTGGATGTCCCGATGGCTAGCCTGTTGCCATCGGGGGAGAAGGCCAGCACGTTGCAGCCTCCCGCCATTGTCTGATGCAGGAGGAAGCGTGTGCCCGGTCTTCTCGTATCCCACAAGATAACCTGATCGGAGCTGTTGCCGTGGGTATCATTGATGCTCGCGAGCATCACCAGAAAGCTGGAGGGGGCCCAGCTCACTTGTTTGATAATAGAAAGCCCTTGAAAGGTCAGCGTGTTCGCGCTGAAGCCTGAGGCATAGCCGCTCAGATCGCTGCGGTAGACCAGCACCTTCTCATCGAGGGTGTTCTGGTCGTACGCACCGCTGCCAATAGCGACCTTGCTCCCGTCAGGAGACCAGGCCAGTTGCAGGGACTGACCGGCGGCGAAGAAGTGCTGCTGTCCGGCAGGTTTCTGCGTGCCACCCTGGCTGAAGTTCCAGATCAGCACCTCGTCGTCGTGACCAGCGGAGAGCAGCGTTGCCGTGCGTGGCGACCAGGCCAGGCAGGAGATCGGCTTGTTATGCCCCAGGAGCGTGAGAGGCCCTGACGTGCCCGCTCTGGGGCTGGCAGCGCCTGTACTGCGCGGAGGAGAGGAGCTGCGTCCTGCCTGCGGTTGCAGGACATGGTTGATCTCCCAGATTCCCAGGCCGGCGACGGTCGCCGCAGCGATCGCCCCTCCGATGAGCAGACCGCGTCGTGGCAGCGCCGGTGTCCTGGCGGGGCTGGCGGCGGACGCCCCACCCTCGGCGGGGGTCTGCGGAGGCGTCGCGGACTGGAAAGCCCGGCCGACGGTGGGAGATGACGGCGACCGTCCCTGACCGGCTGCTGATTGACCGCTGATGAAGGTCGGCTCATAGAAGGAGTTGTCTCCCTCTAAGGCCTCCTGCAGCGCCTTCACGAAGACCTGTGCTGAGAGGGGTCGCTCCTCGGGTTTCTTTGCCAGTCCCCAGAGCAGCACCTGCTCTACGGCTAGAGGGAGTGTTGGGTTGCTCTCGCGTGGCGGTGGAGGGGGCGTCATGATCTGTTGTACCATCACAGCGTAGCCTGTCTCAGCGCTGAAGGGCAGGCGCCCCGTGAACATCTGGTACGCGATGACGGCCAGACTGTAGAGATCGCTGGACGGCGTGGGTTTCCCCTGCACCTGTTCAGGGGCAATGTACTCGGGGGTACCGAAGCCCATGCCTGTTTGTGTTAAAGGAGGACCGTCCCCCTGCTCTCCCAGCATGCGTGCGATGCCAAAGTCCGCCAGGAGGAGCCAGCTTGCATCGCGTAGCAGCATATTGCCAGGTTTGATATCGCGGTGGACGACGCCCTGGTGGTGGGCGTAGTCGATGGCCTCGGCTGCCTGCGTGAGATAGCGTAATGCATCAGCAGGAGGAAGCAGCCTGCCTTGCTGTTGCGTCTCCTCGAGCCGGTCAGCCAGGGTGCCTCCTTCTATGTAGGGCATCACGATATAGGCGAGAACCTGGCCGTTGGCCAGCGCCTGTCTGCCGTAGTCATGGATCAGGAGAATGTGGGGGTGGTGCAGGGCTGCGGCCACGCGCGCCTCCCGTTCAAAGCGGCGAGCAAACTCCTCGTCACTCTGGCTGTGCAGGGGCAACATCTTCAGCGCCACACGCCGCTTCAGGCGAGGATCTTCAGCCAGCCAGACCTCGCCCATGCCTCCGCGACCGATGCGCTGCAGAAGCTGATAGCGACCCAGTACAATGCCAGAGATTGACTGGGATGTCTCTCCTTCTTGCATGCTTTCGTTTCACCTCTGAACGAACAGACGTTGCCCCATAACGGGACATCAGCGGACATCATTGGTAGCCGGTCGGCAGCACTTGTGGCCCAGCAGCGCTCTGGTTTGCTCTCACAGAGAATACTCAGCCGTGCTGCTCGTGGCTCGGTGAGAATTCGGCCGGTGCCATGACTCGCAGGCGCTCTGGTGCGATGCAGACGCGGACAGGAGTCCGGCTGCGTACCTCTCCGTCGAGGGTGACATCAGCGGGATCGGCGCTCGTGCTGATGGCGACGCCCGCTGCCTGCAGGTGGTGGAGACCGGGAATTGCAGTCAACTCAGCGGGATGATGGCTCGGCTGACCCTCCTGAGCTGCTGTCGCCTCCTCACCTGGCCGAAAGAAATGGGACAGGGCTTCGCCGATCTCTTTCCAGTCGATACCATGTACAATGACGATATCAAGCAGGCGGTCGGTAACAGTGGCGCCGGGAATGGCTAGCTGCAGCGGTCCCCCAAAGACTGGCGCGTTGACCACAGCCACCTGCAGGGCCTGGCAATGAAAGTCCTCGGGCAGAGCTGGCTTCTCTGCCTCGGCTGTCTGGCTCTTCTCCTCTGCACTGTGCAGCGTCGCTGGCACAAAGAGCTGCTCGAAATGCAGGTCCACCTCCAGTGGCTCGTGCGAGCGCAGAGCCTCTAGCGCGGCCACCGGGTATGTCATCGGCCCGAAGCGCTCGCGCATCGAGGCGCTGGTTGCCAGACGGGCAAACTCGACGTTCAGGCCGATGGTCAGTGTGTGGAGAAAGTAATCGCGCTGCTTGCCGTGGCCGGAAGGATCAGCATCGTCGAGAGACGTGACCATGCCGACATCGACCTCGGACTCAACGCCAGTAGCGATCACCTGAACTGCCTCGGCCAGATTCTGGGGGATACGGAGCGAACGGGCCGTATCGTTGGCCGTGCCCAGCGGCAGAATGCCCAGCACCGGTCCCGTGCCGAGCACGTGCCGGACCGTGCTGCCCACCAGACCGTCGCCACCGGCGGCGATGGCCATCGCGATTCCTTGCTTGCGCCAGATCGCGCCCTGTGGGGGCAGCGATTCCAGCCTGGTGATGGGCAGGACGCGGGCAATCTCAAAGCCGGCTTGCCGCAGGTGGCCGAGGGCCTGTGTCAGTTGGGGCGCGCGCCCGGAGTGAGGGCTATGAATCACGATCGCTTTGCGCTGTCCCGGCATGGTACCTCCTGGAGGTCAGGTGGACCCCACGCCTGAAGGCGGGGGCTTGCATCTCACCCCGAAGGGTGGACACGAGAGGCCGCCTGACAGGTCGGCCCACTCAGGACAGATGTACCATCCTGAGCAAGAGAAGCCAGATACTTCTCTCGAATATT
>JBHOQN010000011.1:0-19955 GCA_042408965.1 Ktedonobacteraceae bacterium | reverse complement strand
GCCATAGAATGCTCCTTGTCTATCCTGATAGAAAACGTCATATGTTGAGTTTTTAGCGTGCAGGCCATCTATCATGCCAGTCAACGCTCTGCTTAAAAGACGCCTATCCTGGCACATATGGGTACAGGCAATAGTGGCACTCCTGACGAGCCGTGCGTCACGGGGAGGGATCGGCTCGTCTCCGGCTGGCTCTGCTGCAGCCACGCATGCCTGAAGATGCTGTAGAGATTCCCTGGCTATCTCTTGTCTGCAAGATGATCACTTGCTATCATTCAAAGTGTCGATCAAAAATGATAATATGCATCGCGGCATCTGAAGTGGCCTGCGCGACCTATCGTTTGCCTGCTGACTGGCGATCCATACGCATTCTGGAACGCACGTTTGGGATGAAGGGAGTCTCTGTTACTACTATGATGAGAGATACTAAGATGATAGCTCCAGAGAGGCGACAACGTATTTTTGAAGTGATTGAGACGAGCGGCATTGTTTCAGTACGTGATCTGGCGCAGCGCTTTGATGTGTCCAGTATTACGGTGATGCGCGACCTGCAGGAGTTGGAGCAGCAGGGATTGATTCGACGGGTGCATGGAGGGGCCATCAGCCTGCGGGGGGCCAGCTATGAGCCACCGTTCAGCGCGCGAGAGACCAGGCATGCCGCTGAGAAGCAGCGTATTGCCGCCAGAGCCGCAGAACTGGTCCGTGATGGTGACAGCCTGATTCTCGATGTTGGCACGACGACGCTGGAGATTGCGCGAGCGCTCAAGGGGAAGCGTAATCTGACGGTGCTGGTGACGAACTTACGCGCCGCCCTGGAGCTGGCGAATCAGGCGGCCATCCAGGTCATTGTGATTGGAGGAAAGCTGCGCTCGAGCGAGCTGTCGCTGGTTGGCCACCTGGCTGAGCGAACCCTGCGTCTCTTTCAGGTCGATAAGGCCTTTATTGCAGTGGGGGGTATTACCGTCGAGCATGGCCTGATGGAATTTAATTTTGAAGAGGCAGGCACGAAACAGGTGATGATAGAGCGCGCACGCCAGCGTATCGTGGTGGCCGATCACAGCAAGTTTGGCAAGGTGATGCTGAGCACCGTGGCACCACTCAATGTGATTGATACGCTTATTACCGATACTGCCGTGGATAGTGAGACTGTTGAGCGCTTGCGACAACTGGGTATTGAAGTGATTCTGGTCTAGCCAGACCGCACGTCCTGCATGACAGGAGCAGTCGCGGCGGGTTCGCGGAACGGGCGGGCTGGCTCAGAGTGAGACGAGCAGGATTCCAAGTGCCAGCACCGTTCCGCCCACCCAGAAGCCGGCCCCGACCTGCTCGTGCAGCAGAAGCATGCTGAGCACTCCCCCGACGAGCGGTTGCGCGAAGAAGAAGACGGCCGTGACGCTCGCGGGGAGCTGCTCCACTCCCCGATACCAGAGGTACCAGGCGAGGGCCGTGGCGCCGATCCCCAGATAAAGCACGCCGCCCAGCGTCTCCAGTGGTGGTAGCGTGGGCCGACCGGCGATGGCAGTCAGCAGAGCCAGGGGGGCGAAGATGGTCAGGCTCCACAGCGTTCCGTAGGTGGAGACGATCAGGGCTGAGCTTTTGCGCACCAGCGGGGTGCCGAGCACGGTAAAGAGCGCCCAGCAGAGTGCTGAGATGAGCAGCAGCCCGTCGCCGACAAGCAGGTGCGCTGCATCTGCTGGAGAGCTACCTTCCTGTTCACTACCAATGATCAGGGCGACCCCTGTGAGAGCCACCAGGGTGCCTCCAATGACGCGCCAGGAGGGCCGCTCTCCCAGCAGCCACCAGGCCAGGGGGACGATAAAGATCGGCGTCATCGTTGTCAGTGAGGCCCCGTCGTGGGCTGTCGCCAGACTGGTGCCGAGAAACTGGCTGGTGATGGTCGCTGCAATGCAGAGGCCCAGCAGGAATAGCCGCCAGCGCTCCTGGTGCAGCAGGCGTCGGAGTATCTCTCTTCGCTGAGGGAAGCGGCGCTCGCTGATCTGGAGGACCAGCCAGAGTGCGGATCCACCGATCAGCAAACGCAGAAAGCCGAGAGTGATCGCTGCTAGGCTGGCAAAGCTGGCTTTGCTGACCACATACATGCCGCCCCAGAGGCAGGCGGCTCCCAGCGGGGCCAGCCCGGTCAGGGTGCGGCCCGGTCGGCGCGGAGTGAGGTCTGGAGATGGCATAAGCCGTGTGCCTGTCCTCTCTTGGATTGATGGTGTGCTAAGGTGACCCCTCGTCAATGGCAGGGAAGACAGCCAGCAAATGGCTCGTCAGGTCGGGGCCTGCTCCTGGAGCGTATGCGAACCAGCGCAAGCGTGGGGTGGTGTGATCTTAGAGGGGCTGCTCCCTGCACTTCAGCGACAGGCGACGGCTCAGGGGGACGGATGGCAGGGTAGGCAGGATGCATCAGGCGGCTTCTCTGTGCAGGCGTCAGATATCGACTAATAGTGTACCATACCGCTGACGTTCTGTCAAGGGGGCATGATGATCAGGGAGAGAGCAGAGTGCATCGCCAGCTCTATGAGGAGAGGCGGTTAGATGCCGCCAATCCCCAGGCCATGCAGAATCATCTCAATGGCTGTGGCCACGATTACTGGCAGAAAGACCAGGCGAATGACGCGGTTGCTCAGGCGTGACAGCAGTCGCGAGCCGATCAAGGCGCCAATCAGAATGCCCAGCGCAACCGGAGCGGCGACCAGCGCGGGAATATCGCCGCGTGAGAAGTAGATCCCGGCGCTGGCGGCGGCCGTCACGCCAATCATGAAGTTGCTGGTGGTCGTTGAGACCTTCAGGGGCAGGCGCATGGCCATATCCATGGCCAGCACTTTGAAGGCACCGCTGCCGATGCCGAGCAAACCGGAGATCACGCCTGCCAGGTACATCAATCCCAGGCCTGCTGGTGTGTGCGTTACCTGGTAAGGAACGTTCTGCCGAAGATGCTCGTCGGGATAGCTGCCCGCCAGATCCAGCTTCTCCGCCAGCCAGTCGTTCGTGACGTTCGCTGGCAGCTCCTCTCCGATTTTAAAAATCGTGGGGATCGCCGAGATGATGAGGATCACGCCGAAGATGACTCCCAGAACACCTGGAGCCAGGAGGGCTGCCAGAAAGGCTCCGCTGATTGCACCGGTGGTCGTGGCCAGCTCCAGAAACATCCCGACGCGCATATTCGTCATGTGGTCGCGCACGTAGGCAGCGGCGGCTCCGCTGGAGGTGGCGATCACCGAAATGATGCTGGCACCAATGGCGAAGCTGATCGGGAGTCCGAAGCCCAGTGTCAACAGAGGCACGATCAGAACGCCGCCGCCCAGTCCGATCAGTGAGCCGAGCAGGCCTGCAACGATGGCTCCCACGAAGATCAGGGCGAAGACCCCTCCTGAGAAGTGAAAGCCAGCCAGTTGCGAGGGCGATGCTCCTGCTGGCCCTTTGTCGCCGAAGAAGATGCTGTAGAGCAGGATCAGCAGCACGGCCAGTGTAATGACCACGTAGCGGTAGTCGTGTTCAATGGCGAAGGCCACGATTGAGGTTGCCACGCGGATCACCGGCGTAGCGATCAATACGAGCAGCCCGAGGGTGATCACGGCCTGGGGCTGCTCACTGGCCAGCCCGGCGCTCAGGCTGGCCAGTGAGTGGGGAAAATGCGTCAGTTCTGCCAGCGATGGACCGCCTGGCTGCAGGAAGAGCATGATCGTGCCGGCCAGAATGATGGCGGCGCTGATGAGCACGCCGCCCTGGAGTATCCAGCCGATGATGCTGGCCGCCTGGGTATCGATCGCCGCTGTCGTGCTGAGAGGCCGAGCGAGCTGCTGCTCCTCGGCCGTCCCCGTCGAAGTTTCATTTCTTCCGGTCATTGTCTCTCCTGAATGACTGTGGTGTGAAGGTCTCTCATCACTCCCTTTTCATAAGAGATCATACGTCATCTGGCGCAACCATGCCAATGTATCGATCGAACGGGCAGCGCCACCAGCGGCCAGAGCGCTGGACGAAGCAAACAGGCAGCACAGAGGGCGGCCATTATCTGGCATATCTCTCCTGATCTGCCTGTATTGCTGTTCTGGATTCGGTTGTGGATGCGCAACACGCGCAGTCGCAGCCGGCTGGTCTCCTGCTCGTCCTACTGGGGCGTCTCTCCCTGGTCCCACCAGAGGCCCATGCGTGCCGTTGTGCCTCCATCCACAAAGAGTACCTGGCCAGTGATGAAGTCGGCGGCATCTGAGACCAGAAAAGCCACGGCTGGCCCCACATCTTCGGGACGACCTCTCCGTCCCCAGGGCACCAGGGTATCGCCAAACTCGCTGGTGTAGCCGGGAATCGCAAAATAGCGCGGCACCTCGATAATGCCGGGTCCGACGGCATTGACGCGAATGCGCTGCGGGGCCAGCTCGATCGCCAGCTCGCGCGTGAAGGCAATGATAGCGCCTTTTGTGGCTGCGTAGGCGGCGTGGCGTGGAAATCCAGCGTAGCCGTGAATGGAGGTAATATTGACAATCGCGCCGCTGCCACGCTGGAGCATGTAGCGCACGGCCTGCTGCGCACAGAAGAAGTAGCCGCGCATATTCAGATCGAAGAGTTCGTTGTAGGTTGCTTCGCTGACATTGAGAAAGTGATCGGCGCGAGTGACGCCGGCGTTGTTGACCAGAATATCCAGTCCCCCCAGTGCCTCGGCGACCTCGTCCACGACCCGGCGGCACTCTTCGACGCTACCCAGATCTCCTTTCACCGCCACCGCTTTGCCGCCCAATGCCTCGATGCGCGCGACCGTCTCGCGTGCTCCCTGCTCACTGTGCGAGTAGTGGATGCCCACGCTGGCACCCTGGCGCGCCAGCTCCAGCGCGATGCCCTGGCCGATGCCCATACCTGCGCCGGTCACCAGCGCCAGGCGACCTGAAAGTGTGCCCATATGCTCTCTTCCTTACTCTCACTCGGATCGGAGATACCAGGATGATAGCTGACCTCTCATCTGATGTCTGCGCTCTCTGCGCTCCTGAGGGAGGGGGTGGCTCCACTCGTTCAGCCCCTGATCAGCTCCCAGGCGACGATGCCCTGCTGGCGGATACGCCGCACCCGTCTCCTGCGTTCAAGCCAGGTCAGGTGAGCTTCCAGAGCGTATTCCAGGTCGGGAGGGAAGCCGAACGGGCCGAGCAGCGGGTCGGCCAGCTCGATCAGACGCGCCAGCGTCAGCGGCTCGCTCGCCTCGGCGAGCAGGCGTGCCAGGACGGCGTCGGTGCGCAAGACGAAGTCGCGGCTGGCCTGAATGAAGGTCGTCACTTCCTGGTCGCGCATCACCGGATAGTGGCCGGTCAGCAGAATCGCCGGTGTGAGCGAGGCGATGGTCTGGATAGAAGTCAGATAGATGTCGCGGTCGCTGTAAGGCGGGGGGGCAGTTGGCTGGCCGTCACGGTCGATCTGGGTGGCGCCGTTGAGGGCATCGCCGATGATGGCTACGCGCATCAGCGGCTCCCAGAGCATCAGGTGGCCGGGAGTGTGGCCAGGCACGTGCAGTACCTGCACGGTCAGCCGCGGGCCGCAGCGGATATCCTCGCCCCCTGTCAGGCCGAGCGTGGTGGGAATGGGGTGTCCCTGCCAGGAGCGCAGGGTGCGCGTCAGCTCGGGGGGATAGGTCAGGCCGTGATCGGCGTGGTAGGCATCGTAGCGTTCGGCGAAAATAGCGTCCTGATCCTCGATCCAGCGCCGATCCAGCGTCGGTATGAGTGTCAGTGCACGGGGAGCCGCGGCACGCAGGACCTCCAGGCCGCCGAAGTGGTCAACGTCGCCGTGGGTGACGAGAATCATGTCCAGCCGCGTGGCATCTCCCAGCACCTCGTCGAGCCAGGGAAGAAGCACTTCGCGCGCCAGATCGGGGGTCCCTGTGTCGACGAGCAGGGAGCGTTCGCCGACGATGAGATGATGGGCCATCAGCTTCTTGCCGATGTAGGCCTCCTGGCGATGGATGCCAGGCACGATTTCCATGGCCTTCCTCCATTTCTGTCGTGACTTGACGTGCAGTGGCTGGTTAACGTATAGTTCTTGTGGCAGGGTTAGCGCATGCCTGTTGCCAGAGATGAAAGGTCAACATGTCTCTCACAATAGTACATCAGACCGACACTGATCGACAATGCTGCCCCCGGCTTCCTCTCTACCACCGTACCCAATGCCGGTTCCGTCCCTTGCACTGCCTGCGCCCTGTGAGAGCTGTCGCAGGCGGACTATGCATCACGAAAGGGCACAGGCGCGATGAATGATCTCATCGTTGAGACCTCGGCTGGTAAGGTCAGAGGCATGACCATCCACACGATTCCCTATGGCGGTCCCACAGGTGGGCGCAATCGCTTTCGACCACCCACCAGACCTCAGCCCTGGGCCGGCGTGCGCGATGCCTTGAAGTACGGCCCGGCCAGTCCCCAGCCTCCAGGAGGTATGCAACGTCTGCGCGACATTATCGGCGAGGGAGGGTGTGAAGAGGAGAGCGAGGATTGCCTCTCCTTGAATGTCTGGACCCCCGCTGTGGGCGATGGTGGTAAACGGCCAGTGATGTTCTGGTGTCACGGTGGGGGTTTTACGATGGGATCGGGATCAGCGGCCTTCTACCGGGGCACTCATCTGGCGCGGCGCGGTGACGTTGTCGTGGTCACGGTCAATCACCGTCTGGGGCCGTTCGGCTATCTGCATCTGGGGGATTTTGTCGGAGAAGAGTACGCGCAGTCGGGCAATGTAGGCATGCTCGATCTTGTCGCTGCGCTGGAGTGGGTGCGTGATAACATTGAGGCCTTTGGGGGTGATCCGCACAATGTCACTATTTTCGGCGAATCGGGCGGCGGCGCCAAGGTCAGTGTCTTGATGGCCATGCCAGCGGCCGCTGGCCTCTTCCAGCGCGCTATTGTGCAGAGCGGACCCAGCGTACGTATGACCACGCGAGAGAGGGCGACACAGCGCGCTGAGCAGCTCCTGCGCGTGCTCGACATCTCTGCTGGCCGTATTGAGCAATTGCTCCAGCTTCCTGCTGAGCAGATCCTGGAGGCGAACTCCACGGTCAATGCCAACGCCCTTGGTGGCTGGGGACCGGTTGTAGATGGCGCTGTGCTTCCACAGCATCCCTTTGATCCCGTGGCTCCGACGATCACGGCTGATGTGCCCCTCATCATTGGCACCAATAAAGACGAGGCCACCCTCTTCTTGCTGGCCGATCCCCAGTTCCCACGGCTGGATCGCGAGCAGTTCCTTACGCGAGTGCGCGCCCTGGCCGGTGAGGCGGCTGAGGGGCTGGTGGCGGCCTATCAGCGGGCGTACCCGCAGGCCGCGCCTCCTGACCTCTTCGCGGCCCTCTTGAGCGATTACATGATGCGCATGGGCTCGATTACGCTGGCGGAGCGCAAGTATGCGCAGGGGGCGGCCCCGGTCCACATGTATCTCTTCACCTGGGCGACGCCGGTCCTCAACGGCCGCCTCAAGTCCTGCCATGCCCTGGAGATTCCTTTTGTCTTTGACAACCTCGACCCGGCAGTGCGCTTCACCGGTGGAGCGCCAGAGCTTCAGACGCTCGCCGAGCGCATGAGCGCCGCCTGGATGGCCTTTGCTCGCTCTGGCGTTCCTGCGCCGGTCGTTCAGCCGGTACTGCCCACCTGGCCAGCCTATACTACGCAGACGCGCGCGACGATGATCTTTGATCGTGAGTGTCGCGTTGAGAACGATCCTGGGGGTGAGCTGCGGCACTCCTGGGAAGGCATCGCGATTCGCGATATGTCCGAATAAGGAGGATGCCATGACTGAGCTGATGCAGGAGACGCGCGCCTTTTTGAAGCGCCTCGGCCTGCCCGAGGGAGATGCCCATGCGCTGCCCACTTCGCAGAAGCGCTTTCCCGACGGTGCCCAGTATCGTGTCGAGATTCCCAGCGTCGAGGGACCAGTGGCCCTGGAGGCTGTGCGCGCGGCAGCCCGGGAGTATGGGGTGCGCGTCCATCGAGTTTCTCAAGGAAGCGGAATCATGCTCCTGCGCACCGGGGAGATCCGTCAGATGGCTCGCCTGGGTCATGAGATGGGCATCGAGGTCAGCCTCTTTGTCGGGCCTCGCGCCGGCTGGGATACCGGTGCCCAGTTCAGCGCGCGCTCAGGACGCAACCTGGGTGCCAGGCAGCGTGGCATGGATCAGCTCTGCTACGCGCTCGAAGACATCCGTCACGCGGCGCAGCTGGGCATCCGTTCGGTGCTGATCGCTGATGAGGGCCTGCTCTGGGTGGCTGGCGAGATGAAGAAGGCGGGCCTGCTCCCGGCTGAATTCGTCTTCAAGCTCTCCGTGCAGATCGGCACAGCCAACCCTGCAGCTGCTCTGGTGATGGAGCGCCTGGGCGCGTCAACCCTCAACACGCCGACCGATCTCTCACTGGCGCAGCTCGCCGCCATTCGTCAGGCGACGGCGATGCCCCTCGATGTCTATGTCGAGGCTCCCGATGACTTCGGCGGCTTCGTGCGTCACTACGAGATCGCCGAGCTGGTGCGGGTCGCGGCCCCCGTCTATCTGAAGTTCGGTCTGCGCAATGCGCCCGACGTCTATCCCAGTGGAACGCATCTGGAGTCAACGGTGGTCGCTCTCTCGCGTGAGCGCGTGCGGCGTGCCAGCATTGGGCTGGAGCTGTTACAGCGCTATTATCCCGAGGCCATCACCTCCGATCTCGCTGCGCCTGGACTGGGCGTCCCGCTGCCGACCGCTGCCAGCGACTGAGGTGCATGCGTCACCTGCCTACCTGGGGAGAAGAGTCAGCCTGGCGAAGCAAGCCGGGTTGGTCTACGTTCACTCTGCCCGCAAGGAGGTAGGCTGCGCCAGGCTCGTCTCCCGCCGTCCTGATGATCACGCCAGGGGCCACGCGCAGCTCATCCGGCCTCTCCGTTGCCTCTGAGCGCCTCTCTTGACCCATTCGCCTCTGAAGGAGCTTCTGATGAGTACACAGCATCGCCAGGGTCTTCTGAAAAGAGCAGAGCTGGCTCCCACAGAGCTGGCTGAGGTTGAACACCTGCTGACCGTCTGCAATCAAGCTGAGGGGCTGCACATTCGCCTGGCACCAGTCTTTCTGGGCCGCCGTGAGCCGACCAGCGGCATGAGCTTCCTTTATTATGAGCAGGATCGCCTGGTTGGCTTGCTCGATCTCTATGGAGCGCGTGAGCCGGAGCTGACAGGCATGGTTGAACCGCGCTATCGGCGTCGTGGCATCTTTCGGCACCTGCTCCAGGCTGCCAGAGAGGCATGTGCCGCCCGCCGTGAGAAGCGGCTGCTGCTGATCAACGAAACGGCCTCGGCCTCCGGAAAGGCCTTTCTCCTGGCTGTGGGAGCCCGGCAGGACCATGCGGAGCATGCTATGGTCCTGGCGCAGCTCAGGCTGAAGGGAAGTTTTGACGATCGCCTGCTGGTGCGGCCGGCGGAGTCTGACGATCTACCTGCTCTGGCAGCCATCATGGCAGTTGAACTGCAGACAACGCCTGAAACAGCACTCGTGCATCTCACACGCCTGGCGCGGCATCCCTGGCTGCGCTACTACGTCGCTACCCTCGGCGGAGAGGACGTTGGCTGTGCTGAGCCGGTTGGTCTGTTGCGCGTGGAGGACCTCGGCGACGAGTATGGTATCTATGGCTTTGTGATGCATCCCGCCTACCGCGGCCGTGGCTATGGACGTCAGTTGCTGGAGGAGGTCGTGCTCCTGCTTCAACGCCAGAGCCAGCGGCCGATCATGCTGGAGGTCGATACTACCAACGAGGTGGCCATCGGCCTCTATCGCTCCTGCGGTTTTGTCGTGCGCACAACCTACGACTACTATAGCCTTGCGCTCTGAGCAAGAGCAGTGGGCCTCGTCGTCTGCAACGCTCTGGCTCCGAGGAGGTAGACGCACGCTGAGCGGGCACAAGCGGCTGGCTGTTCAGAACCAGAACATTGCGGGAACATTTCCCCTCCATACTCTCAGTATGCGGTCTTGCGATCCTGTACTGTAGTGTGTTTCCACAGGAGAGATTCTCCAAGCAGAGGAGGGCCTGGATGAACAGCCGCCCGCGTGGTTTCCTCGACAGGAATCTGGCAAGCTATCCCGCCAACACCCACCGTATCTGGTATCTCGTGCTGGCTGTGGCAGCCACCATCATTCTGTACTACGAATCCTATGTACTGCCTTCTGTCGTGCTACTGGTGTTACCGACCTTTCACATGACCTTCAGCAGCTACATTCTCCTTATTCTCGCCTCCAACTTTCTCGGAGCGCTGACCTCCCTAATCGGCGGGTTGACCGATCGCCTCGGACGCGCCAACCTGGTTGTCTACGGCGTACTGGCCACCTCACTGATCACTCTGCTGATCGCCTTTGCCAGGACCGTCTGGCTCTTTGTGCTCCTCTCTCTGCTGCTGGGAGTCGTTGAAGGGATCATTCTCGTGGCCACGCCTGCTCTGGTGCGTGACTTCTCGCCGCGCCTGGGACGAGCCACAGCGATGGCCTTCTGGACCATTGGCCCTGTTGGCGGGAGCTTGCTGGCCACAGCAGTCGCCGGTAGCACGCTCGAGATCTACGGCTCCTGGCAATCGCAGTATATCATCGCCGCCGTTGTAGGCCTGGTGATGGCAATCCTCTGTTTTCTGGGCCTGCGCGATCTCTCGCCGGCCCTGCGCTCGCAGATCATGCTCTCCCTGCGAGAGAAAGCCCTGCTGGAGGCCCGTGCCCGTGGGATCGACGTCGAACGGAGCTTGCAGCATCCCTGGAGACAGATGCTGCGTCCACGCATCCTGATCAGCGCGCTGGGCATCAGCCTCTTTCTCCTGCTCTACTATGCCACCGTGGGTTACTTCCCTACCTACTTCAATGCCATCTTCAAGTATCCGCTCGACGTTGCCAACAGCCTGCTCGCCATCTACTGGTTTGTAGACATCCTCTCGTCCATCATTGGGGGACTGCTCTCTGACCTGCTGGAGGTGCGCAAGCCCTTCATGATCGTTGGCACAGTCACCAATCTGATCGTGCTCTTTGTCTTCATCAGCCGTGTCGGCCAGCCTGCGAGCCCGACCTTCATGGGGGTACTCCTGGCGCTCTTGGGTCTCACCGGGCCGATCGCCTACGTCAGCTGGATGGCCGGCTACACCGAAACGCTGGAGGATGTCAATCCGGCGCTGGTCGGCACAGGTGTAGCTCTCTGGGGATTTGTTGTGCGCTCAGTGGTTGTCCTCTCGACGCTGGGCTTTAACTTCACGGTCGTCAATACCTCCAACGCCGGCCAGTGGGAGATCTGGTGGTGGGTCTGTGCGCTCGGCATGATGGCCTTCCTGCCGACTGTCTTCCTGGCGACTGGCCGCTGGAATCCACGGCGCGCCCGCGCTGAAACGCGCGCCAGGCTGACAGCCGAGGGACTGGCAGCAGGCTCTCTTTGATGACCGCACCCCAGCTGCTGGCCGCGCGTTCAGGCCGCCTCCGCTGCGCCAGCAGCACAGAGCAGAGCGGCGAGACGGGATCTGCGTGATCTCTCTCGCCGCTCTGCTCTGTGCTGCTGGAGAGCACCTCGCCCGGTGCGGCCGTTGGTGTCAGGCCGCTGACCCGCTCGCTAACCTTCGAGGGTGGTTGTATCGCCGAGCGGCTCGTTCAGCTCGCGAGCGCGCAGCACGCGACGCATGATTTTGCCGGAGCGCGTCTTGGGCAGGGCGCTCACAAAATCGATGGCGTCGGGCGTGGCGATCGGACCAACGGTATTGCGGACGTGCTGCTTTAGCTCCTGTGCAAGGGCCTCCGACGGCTCGTTGCCGGCTTTGAGGATCACGAAGACCTTGACATGCTCGCCTTTGACGGGATCAGGCAGGCCGATGGCGGCGGCCTCGGCAACGGCCGGGTGGCTGACCAGGCTGGACTCGATCTCCATCGATCCCAGGCGGTGGCCGGCGACCTTGATCACATCATCCACGCGCCCCTGGATGCGGAAGTAGCCGATGTCATCGATGGTGGCTGCGTCGCCTGCAAAGTAGACATCAGGGATCGTCTCCCAGTAGGTGCGATAGCGCGCCGGATCACCGTAGATGGTGCGCATCATCGACGGCCAGGGGTGGCGGATGATCAGGAAGCCGCCCTTGCCGGTCTCGACAGGGTTGCCGTCCTTGTCAACGACGGCGGCGTCGATGGTGGGCATAGGGCGCGTGGCGCTGCCGGGCTTCAGCGGCAAGATCACCGTTGGACTGATCAGGATCATGCCCGTCTCGGTCTGCCACCAGGTGTCCATCACGGGCAGCGCGTCGCGGCCGATGTTGTGGCGATACCAGATCCAGGCCTCCGGGTTGATCGGCTCGCCGACGGTGCCGAGCAGACGCAGACTCGAGAGATCATGCTTGGCGGGCCACTCCTCGCCAAAGCGCATCAGACCACGAATGGCCGTTGGCGAGGTGTAGAGAATGCTGACCTTGTACTTCTCCACCACCGTCCAGAAGCGGTCGGGGGCGGGATAGGTGGGGGTGCTTTCAAAGATGACGCTGGTCGCCCCGTTCATCAGCGGCCCGTAGACGATATAGCTGTGACCCGTCACCCAGCCGTTATCGGCTGTGCACCAGTAGACGTCGTCGGGCTTGATGTCGAAGACAAAGCGTGTGGTGGTGTAGACACCAACGCCGTAGCCGCCGTGGACGTGCACCACGCCCTTGGGCTTGCCTGTGCTGCCGCTGGTGTAGAGGATGTAGAGCAGATCCTCGCTGTCCATCACCTCGCAGGGAACGACCGTATCGCTGGGAATATCCTGGAACAGGTCGTCGGCGAAATGGTCGCGTCCCTCCTGCATCGGCACCTCTGTCCCCTCGCGCTTGAAGACGATCACCTTCTCAATGGTTGAGGTGTGAGCGAGCGCCTCGTCGCAGATCTTCTTATATTCGATCAACTTGCCCCCACGGTGACCGGTGTCGACCGTGATCAAGACCTTGGCCTGCGCATCGTTGATGCGCTCCTCCAGGGCGCTGGCGGCAAACCCGCCAAAGACGACGGTGTGTACCGCTCCGAGGCGTGCCACTGCCAGCATCGCCGCAACCTGCTCTGGCGTCACTGGCATGTAGATGGCCACGCGGTCGCCTTTCTTGACACCCAGATTCTGCAGGGCCTTCGCCAGCCGATTGGTCAGGACATAGAGATCCTCGTAGGTCAGGGTGCGGCTGGAACCGTCGTCGGCCTCCCAGTAGTAGGCGACCTTGTGGCGTCGCTCGCTCTGTATGTGGCGATCCAGGCAGTTGTAGACAATGTTGAACTTGCCTCCCACAAACCACTGGAAGAAAGGCTTCTCTGTCCACTGGAAGGTCGTGTGCCAGGGCTCGAACCAGTGCAGCTCTCGGGCCATGTCTTCCCAGAACTCGTAACGGTGCTCCAGTGACCAGCGATGGAAGTCATTGTACTGGTCGAAGCCCCTGGCCTTCATATAGGCCATGATGTTGGCCTGCTCGACGACTTCTGGGGATGGCGGGAAGAGACGCTCCTCCATCAGAATGGTGTCGGTGTGCTCAAAACCGAGGTTGCTCATGACTGCTTCGTCCTTTCTTTCTGAGGCTGGACCCTGTCACCACCAACGGCGACGGGGTTGAACTGTTGCCAGACACCGCTTGGGAAGGGCCATTGACGTTTGGCTTGAGAGATAAAAAAAGACCCTTTTCTGGTTCGTTGCCTGGCAGGCGGAGGAAAAACTCTACATTTGTGCCAGGCTTCGTTAAAGGGCCGGCTCTCGCTCGTGATTCAGATGGAGAAGAACGACGAGGTCCTGTCACTCCAGGTCTTCCGTCGTGAAATGACGTATCGCGCCGCGATATATCATGCATGATAACACATTCAATGGAGCACGTCAAGGGTACTTCTTGTATGTTTTCTTGACTTTATTCCCTGTCCTGGATGGAAACTATAGTATAACATGGTGGACGAAATTGCAATGGACCAGATGCCAGCCGCGACGGAGGCCGACAGAGTCCGGTTGCGCGCAGGCAGAGAGGCAGGGCAAGCATGTGCAGAAGGAGCAAGCTTGATGATGAGAGTATTGCGGGCGTTCTGGTGGCTTGAGCCAATGGTTATGCGTCGAGGAGCCAGTTGCAGGTGGAGGAGAGTGGAGGCTGGACAGGCTCCGTGGAGAGGATGGCCGCGGGTCATAGGCCTGCTGGTCTGTGTGGCCGGCATGATTGGCATGCTGGCGGCCTGTTCCTCTCCCGGACAGTCTGCTGCCACGGCGTCTCCTACCGTCACGGCGCCATCGCAGGTCTCTCCTCTCGCCACGCAGCAGAGCACGGCTACAACGACAACGCCGGCAGGCACTGGCGACTGGACGACCTATCATCGCGATAACACCCGCAGCGGGTATGTGGCCGGTGTGCCTGACCCGCTGCGTCTGACCTCGCTCTGGAATGTCCATCTTGATGGGGCGGTTTATGCTGAGCCGCTGGTGGTGCATGGACACGTCATCGTCGCAACGGAAGGCGATTCCCTCTACTCGCTCAATATGGGGACAGGAAGTGTACACTGGCATACAAAGGTTGGCACGCCAGTGCCGCTCTCGACACTCCCCTGTGGCAACATTGATCCTCTGGGCATAACGGGCACACCGGTCTATGATCCTGCAACGAATCTGGTCTACGCTGTTGCCGAGGTGAGCGGTCCGCAGCATGTTCTCGTTGGCATCGATGCCGACAGCGGCGTTCAGAAGCTCTCGCGCATCGTTGATCCTCCGGGAGCTGATCCCCGGGTCCACCAGGAGCGCGCCGCTCTGGCGCTGGCCAATGGGCGTATCTACATTGCCTATGGCGGTCTCAACGGCGATTGTGGTGAGTATCACGGCTGGGTTGTCTCCGTGGCAGCCAACGGGCAGGGGACCATGCTTGCCTTTGAGGTGCCCACGCCGCGGGAGGGAGGCATCTGGGCTCCGGCGGGTCCGGCCGTCGATGATGCCGGCCACATTTACGTCTCTGTAGGCAACGGCGAGACGACTCAGGGAAGCTGGGATCGCACTGATTCGGTGCTGCGTCTCTCTCCCTTGCTCCAGCTCGAGGACGGCTTTGCGCCAACGCAGTGGGCGCATGACAACGCCGTCGATGCCGATCTTGGCTCGCTGGGGCCGGTCCTGTTGCCCAATGGTCTCATTCTAATTGATGGCAAGGGAGGCGTGGCCTATCTGTTGCGCGCCAGTGCCCTGGGAGGTGTGGGTGGTCAACTCCAGGAGAAGACCCTCTGTGATGCCTACGGAGGTGCTGCCAGAGTGGATTCGGTGGTCTACCTGCCCTGCACGGCGGGGGTGCTACAGGTGAGTATCGGCTCTGGACCCACGCTGGTTCGCGGCTGGCAGGCTCCGCCGAATGTCAATGGCTCGCCTATTGTCGGTGGCAATACTGTCTATGTTGTCGATCGTACCGGGGCGCTCTATGCCCTCAATCGCCAGACGGGGGCCATTCGTGCGCATATCGCGATTGAGCCGACCTCACGCTTCGCCACTCCTACGCTTGTCGGGCGCTCCCTCTTTGTGGGAACCATGACCGGTGTGGTGGCGCTCGGCATTGCCTGAGCTGATGGCCGGTGGCCGGGCCTGCTTCCTGGCTGCTGGCGCTCTAACGAGGACCGAGCAGGGGGTCCTGCCGGCATCTCGCTGGCAGTGGCGCCTGCTCCCCTTGTGTTCTCCTTCCCCTTGCCAGGGACCTGGCGCGCTGCGATGCTTATCCTGACATCAGCGGTGCCTGTTCGCGGCTGGCCCCAGTCTCAGCCGGAGAGAGGCCGTCTCTGCGCCTGCTCTCGCCCTGGCTGCTCGCAGTGATGCCCAGGCCGACGAGTCTGTCCTGCTCAAAGCGGCAGTCCAGCACCTCTTCGAGGACGTCAGGCGCCTTCTCGCGAAGTACCAGCAGAGCTATCTCTGATAAGGCGGGATTGATTCTGCGCAGCCCGTGTAGCTGCATGCGTGCAGTGGCACGCTGCTCCTCCTCCTGTATCTCCTGCAGGTGGATGCGCAGCGTGGGGAACAGTCTCTGGATGGTCTGCAGCAGCTCCAGAAACTGCGACCTGGTGAGGGGTTGCTCTAGATGGCCGGTCCCGTAATAAGCGAAGTCAGATCCCAGGCAAGTGGTAGCCTCTGCATACTCTCTTCGTTCGAGTGCTGAGGCCAACCTCCTCAGCATCTCTGCCTTGCTCATCAAACGACCCTCGTTTTGCGCCCCTCTCTTCAGTATCCTGCTGGTCTCCTCACTGAGCACCAGCTGGCAGTGCCCCTGCTGGAAGAAACGAGCAGAACAACGTACAATACTTCTAAGCAGGGCGTCTTGCTGACCGCCCCCGTACGCTGTTGTATAGCTTGATCCACGACAGGAGTAGAGCACATGCAAGGTTTGATGATGGATTACCCGCTGACACTACAGCATGCATTCAATCGGGCCACACGTATTTTCGCGCGCAAAGAAGTCGTTACCCAGACCGAGACGGGGCTGCATCGCTATACCTATGCTGACTGGGGCCGGCGCACGATGCAACTGGCAAACGCACTCGCGGGAGCCGGCGTGAAGCAGGGTGATCGCATTGCGACCTTTGCCTGGAATACCTATCGTCATCTCGAGTTGTATTTCGCTATTCCCTGTTATGGAGCTGTGTTGCACACGCTCAATATTCGTCTCTTCCCCGAACAGCTCGTTTACATCATCAATGACGCTGAGGATAAGATTATCTTTGTCGACGCTGATCTGGTCCCTGTGCTGGAGCAACTGGCAGATCGCCTGCCGACGGTGCAGCTCTATGTGATCATGGGGCGGCCAGCCTACACCCCACAGAAGCTGCAACCCGTCGTGGACTACGAGGAGTTTATCGCCAACCAGCCAGAGGCCTTTCGCTGGCCCGATCTCGAGGAGAACACGGCAGCGGCCATGTGCTATACCTCCGGTACCACAGGCAATCCCAAAGGTGTGCTCTACAGCCATCGCTCAATCTTCCTGCATTCGATGGGCGTAGGCCTGGCGGATGGTACCGGCCTGTCGGAGCGCGATAAGGTGCTGCCAGTCGTTCCCATGTTCCATGCCAATGCCTGGGGTTTTCCCCATGCGGGGGTGATGATGGGATCAAGCATCGTATTACCGGGACGCTTCCTCGACCCCTTAAAGATCGCGCAGTTGATGGAGAAAGAGCGCGTCAGCGTTGCGGCCGGCGTACCGACGATCTGGATTGGCCTGCTCAACCTGCTGGACAGAGAGCAGTTCGATCTCTCCGCGCTCAGAGCGATCTTCTGTGGCGGCTCGGCCGTGCCGCAGGCCCTCATCGAGGGATTAGAGCGCAAGCAGGTCACCATTGTCCATGCCTGGGGAATGACTGAGACCTCGCCGCTGGCTTCCGTAAGCAGAGTGCGCAGCTATCAGCGTGACCTACCACTTGAAGAGCAGTTCCGCGTCCGGGCGAAGCAGGGCACGATGCTGCCCGGAGTCGATTTTCGCGTGGTGAACATCGAGAGCGGCGAAGAGGTACCCTGGGATGGCCAGACCTTTGGCGAGTTGCAGGTGCGCGGCCCCTGGATTGCGCGTGCCTACTACAAGGACAGCGCCTCCAGCGAGAAATTCGCCGAGGGCTGGCTGCGTACCGGGGACGTCGCTGTGGTCGATGCTGAGGGAATGATTCAGCTCGTTGACCGCACCAAAGATCTTGTCAAGTCCGGAGGCGAGTGGATTTCCTCCGTCGAGCTAGAGAATCTCATCATGGGCCATCCCAAAGTGCTGGAGGCCTGTGTGATCGGGGTGCCCCATCCGCGCTGGTCAGAGCGGCCCGTAGCCTGCGTCGTACCCAAGCCCGAATATGTAGGCCAGGTGACAGGCGAAGAGATTCTCGACTACCTGCGCCCGAAGGTGGCGAAGTGGTGGCTGCCCGACGAGGTGATCTTTGTCGAGGCCGTGCCCAAGACCAGCGTCGGCAAGTTCGATAAGAAAGTGCTACGCGCTCAGTACGAGTCACGCCTCTCCGCTGGCGAGGCGCAGGGCACGCTCTGAAGACTCAGAGCGTTGCCTGAAAGAGCTGGCTGAGCAGTTGAGCAGTGAAGACGAGCAGCAGTTCGCGCGCGGCAGGTGCTCCGTGCGCATCCTCCAGCAGTGTCGCGACGCGCTGCACGTCGAAGAGACCGCTCTGACGCAGTGCCTCCCTTGAGAGCAGCTGCCGGAAGAGGTCATTTCTCGCCTCTGGCTGCTGCTCTCTGGCGGCTCGGAAGAAGGCAGTCAGAGGCATCTCCAGGAGGCTGGCCTCTGCAGCCTGGTAGTGACGCGCCAGTGTGAGGAGCCTGCTGCGTGTTGTTCCCGGCGTCTGTGGCTGGAGCACGAGCTGTGCCAGGGGGTCACTGACCTCAGGGAACAGGAACGGTGAGCGCAGGGCCAGCCTGTCGAAAGCGGCGAGCTGCTGTGCAGCAGCCACGAAGAGGTCAGGCAGCCGCAGATGCAGATCGAGGTAACGCCAGCGTTGCCAGGGCTGTTTGAGCGCCGCGGCGCGCCGTGCCAGTCGCTGAGCGTGGCGGGTCTCTTCCCACGTAGGAGCCTTCCTGAGTTGCTGCGCTGCCTCTGCGGACCAGAGTCTCGCCGGCCGTTCGCGATCAGCCGAGGGGATGAGCATCTGGGCGTAGCGGTGCAGCAGCTCACGTGCTGATGACGGGCCGTCAGCGAAGGCTGGAGGCGCTGGTGCCAGCAGGGTCCGTGCACCGAGGCCCGTCAGCGCTGCCCGCGCTCCACTTTCAACGGCCCCCGTATGCAACACCTGGTGGAGAGCCAGCGGCCAGCCTGTGGCGGCTGGAGCCTCCAGCGCGCTCAGCGTCGCCAGCCAGTATTCGGGCGCACTGACGCCAGTGATTGCCAGGAGCGGGGCCTGCAGTCGCTCGGCCAGCGCTTCGGCGGCCTCCAGGCTCTGCTCATCTCCTGCGTAGCTGAGCGTTGCCACATACAGAGGGGAGGTCTGCTCCGCGGCTATCAGGTCAGTGACCAGCGCACTCGCCCCTGTGCCATTGCTCAGGGCCAGCAGGGGAGCCTCGTCTACCGGTAAGAGGCCACGGGCGACCTCGACCAGCGCGGCCTCAAGGTCTGCGAGCAGCGACTCCGCTTCGGAATCATGGCTGGCTCTTCCCTCGACCAGGGAGTAGTCACGGGCCTCGTTCACCAGCAGGCGCGCCTGTTGCCAGCGTAGCAGGGAGCCGGCGGGAACGACCTCAATGTCGGCGAAGGCTGTCCAGGGAGCAGGAATAAACCCGTAGCGCAGCAGGGCCTCCAGGGCGGGCAGAAAGATCCGCCGCGGTACCCCTGCGGCGAAGAGCGCCTTGATCTCGCTGGCGAAGAGCAGGTTGCCCCGGCCCGGCCAGTCCTGGATATAGTAGAGCGCATGCCAGCCCGAAAGGGGACGCCGATAGACCATCGTGCGCCGCGCTGGCACCCAATCGACCAGGGGGGGCTCCCGCTGCTGGCGCGTCGCGTAAGCTCGATCTGAGAAGGCGATCAGCCCCGCCCCTGGCTGGATGGCCAGCGCGCGCTCACCTCCATGCTGCTCCAGCACTGTTCCCATCTTGAGGAGCGTCTCCTTGATCACCGCCTCTGGTACATCCTCACCGGTCAGCCAGCCTGCGAGGGTTGCCATCTGCCTGTCCTTCCCGATCCTCTGCTGGATCAGCAGGGATCACACTGCATAGATGCCTATATTCAAAGAAATGCCAGTATAGTACCCCATAGTAGCAGAGAACGCTCTCTAGCTGGGATCATGTAGGAAAAAAGTCGCATCTCCTGCGCTTGAGAGGGGAGTGTGCCAGCAGGGTGCTCCTGGAGCGAAGAGTGCCCAGCGCGTCAATCGGGCGTGGCTCGTTCTGGAGAAGAGCCCGCCGCTAGCGACCGGTTGTCTTGTTGCCAGCAATCGGGGATATCTGTCCCCAGATGACGATACGCCTTGTCTGGAAGCCGATTGTTATGCTATACTTCTTGCGGAATACTTCGATGTAAGATACTCATTTGTACGAAT
>JBHOQN010000010.1:0-19152 GCA_042408965.1 Ktedonobacteraceae bacterium | reverse complement strand
CCTCTCCCTCCTCTCTCCTCTCCCTCTTTCCTCCTTCTCACACCTCTCCCTCCTCTCTCCTCTCCCTCTTTCCTCCTTCTCACACCTCTCCCTCCTTCTCTCCTTCTTCTCCGCTCCTCCACCACTTATCGCTCTCCTTTTCCTCCCTCAACCTCTCACTTCTCTCTCACACTCTCCCCCCACTCTACCCTTCATCTTATCTACACTTTCTATCATCTCTTACATCTCTACCTTATCTCACCTCACCCACCTTCTCTCGCCTTTCCTCCTCTTTTCCCCTCTCCCCCTTCAGATCTCTGGTGACCAAGACCCGCCGCCTTCGTCAGCCATTCAACTGGTCGATTTCACCCAGGCCGGCCACACAGACCAGCATGGGAAAGAAGCCCTGCTGTCCACTGATCACCACATCCGATGGTGCCGAGCCGACAGAGGCCACCAGGTGGAACCCCTCAGAAAGCTTGTTGAGGTTGAGGTACCAGACCTTGTTGGTCGGAGAGCGCTCCGTGACCAGCAGAGCTGTGCCCTGGCTGTTGGCCCAGTGCATAAAGAAGAGGGGCGCGCCCTGGCTTTGAGCCAGCGCCGTGCCGCTGCCCGGCGCAGTGAGGGAGTAGCGCACCAGCACACCGCTGCCGTCGCTGCGCTGCTCCGTCACATAGAGCGTCTGCCTATCGGGCGAGAGCAGGATTCCGATGGGATGCGGAATCCCACTGATCACGCCAGAGACCGTGCCGCTGTTGAGATCGACCTTGACCACGTCGCCGGTGGGAGCGTTATCGTTGTAGTCGGCCACATAGGCCACATGGTTCTGCTCATCGACGACGAGCTGCTGCGGAGCCAGCAGGCCGCTGGCCACAATCGTCGCCTGGCTGCGGCTCCCCCCCACATTGAGGTCGACGCGATCGAGGAAGCCAGCGCGCTCGGTCAGGTAGACCGTGTGGCCGTCGCTGAGGACGTAGAGGTCCTCGAGCTGGCTGTAGCCTGTGCCGAGGACCGTGTAGCTGGGACTGCTATTGACGTTGCGGAGCACGGAGAGCCGCCCGCTGTACTCGACAAAGTAGAGGGCGTCCTGCGCGGCGACGTACTGCTCGCCGATGGGAGCCTGCAGGCCCGTGGCAATGGACGTCGTGCTGGAGGCCACAGGTGGCGGGATGTTGGCCAGAGCCGTCGCCGTGGCATTGGCCTGCGCCGTCGCCGTGGCATTGGCCTGCGCTGTCGCCGTCGTCTGAGCGCCGGTGTTGGCCTGCGCCGTCGCTGTCGCCTGCGCGGCCGCTGTCGCCTGCGCGCTGACGGCCTGCACGGTAGCCGTGTTGGCTCCTTGATTGGAGAGAGCCGTGATGGTGGCGGCGATGTTGGGCGTCGGCGTGGCCACAACGTTGCCACCCGGCGGATGGAGCAGGCCTGCGGCAAAGGCCAGGGCGCCACCAGCGACGAGGACCACCGCCAGGGCCGCCGGCACGATCCAGCGTGGCAACAGGGCCTTGTTGACGAACTCCGCCGGCACGCTCTGCGTCGGCCGGCCACCAGGGGGACCGGCCCGCACCTGGAAGGGGATGCGCTGCTCGCTGCCGATGAGCCGCCGCCGCTCACGCACCTTCAATGGAATGCGCGCCTCCTGACCGGCATCGAGATCGACAGGGTTGGCGTGGAACTCATAGTGGAGACGCTGCTCGTCATCGTCGCCGCGAAGCTCATAGCGCGCAGGAGCGTTGCCTCCGTTGTGCAGCGCCAGACTGTAGCTGGCGCGGCCCCGGCCGCTGGCGCGGCGTGGCTCCAGGCTCAGGGCCTCCTCCTTGAAGGGTAGCACGGTCCAGACGCCATTCGTCTGGCTGTACTCCTGCGGCTGCTCGCGCGAGCGCGCGCGAATCACCACCCGGTACTCGCCGGCGCGGCAGGCCGGATGGCGCGGCACGCTGACGATCAGGTTGAGCGACTCCTGCATGCCAGGATTGAGCTGGACCTCCTGCCCGACTCCCTGGACCCACTCCGGCGGCACACCCTCCACGCTGGGCGTAAACCAGTCGACGATTGACCCCATATTGGTGAGCGTCAACTGCACCGAGGCCGACTGACCGGGGGTGACGCTCAGGGTCTTTGGCGTCACCGAGAGGCCGATGCGCGCATTGGCGAGGGAAGGGGGACTGGAGCGCGGCACTGTCGGGGCGGCATAGTCGGAGTAGTTCGCGTAGACGGAGGTCGGTCGGGCGCCCTCGGTGAGGCTCTGCGGCTGGCCCGGCCCTGGCGTCGGCCGGGGTCCGGCCTCTGTCAGCATGGGGCTGGCCCCCTCCAGACGCAGCCAGAAGGAGCCAAGGCGGATCATCTGCCGCTCCTGCCAGACCTGGCTGACCTGCGGCAGCAGGCGCACGCCATCGAGGACGGTACCGTTGCTCGATCCCAGATCCTGAACCTTGACCTGCTTGCCGTCCCAGGTGATGCGCAGGTGCTGACGCGAGACGCGCTGCGAGACGAGCACGATGTCGTTCCCCTCCTGGCGGCCAACGGTGATGCCCGTGGGACGCACCTCGACCACCTGCAGCGTGCGGCCGCTCTCGTCGATGACGCGCACCCGTGGCACCTCGGAGAAGCCCGGCATGGTGGAGATGGTGGGCGGCGCAGGCATGGCCGTGGAGCCGGGAGCCTCGAAGGTTGTGCGCGTGACGAGAGCCGCCTGCTCCTGGACCGCGGTGACGCCGGCGTCGCCGCCACCGGTGTTGCCGAGTACCCCCTGCAGGGCCGTGGCGAGGGCGGCGCCAGTGGCGAAGCGCTCCTCAGGCCGCTTCGCCAGACAGTGCATGATAATATCTTCGAGCACGGGCGGCAGGTCGGAGCGCATCTGACGCGGCGAGGGCGGCGACATGTTGACGTGCTTGTAGATGGCATCGGTGATGCTGTTGATCTGAAAGGGGAGATAGCCGGTGACCATCTCGTAGATCACGACGCCCAGCGAGTAGATATCACTGCGCCCGTCGATCTGCTTGCTACCAAGGCACTGCTCGGGCGACATGTAGGCCAGCGTCCCCATGGGAGCCCCGGTGACGGTCTCGACGCCCCCCTCCATGAGGCGCGCCAGGCCGAAGTCGGTGATCTTGATGGTGTACTGCTCGCGCCCCGGCGGCGCGCCGGGCAGACGGCGCAGCAGGAGGTTGGCCGGCTTGATGTCGCGATGGACGACCTGCAGGGCATGGGCCGCCGCCAGCCCCTGAGCAACCTGGCTGCAGAGGTCGAGCACCAGTGGCAGGGGCAGCAGGCGGCCGCTCTGGCGCTTGAGCAGCCCGCTCAGCGAGCCATCGCTGAGCAGCTCCATCACCAGGTAGAGTACCCCCTGCTCATCTCCGTAATCGTAGACCTCGACGATGTTGGGGTGATGGAGGGCCGCGGCGGCTTTGGCCTCCTGCAGGAAGCGCGCACGGAAATCGGGACGGGCGGCGAAGCCGGCCTGCATGACCTTGATGGCTGCCGGCCGCTCCAGCAGGCGATGGACGCCGCGGTAGACCTGCCCCATACCGCCGGTGCCGAGCAGCGCGTCGATGCGATATTGCCCGACGGTCTCGCCGATAAAATCTTTCATGATATGACCTCCAGAGTATAGCCGGCGTGAGCAGGCTTGTGCGTTTGAATGAGTTCTTCGATCAGTGCGCGATCGACGCGCTCGCCGTCGGGCGTGGGAGCGAGGGCAATGCGCACGTGGAAGACGAAGGGTTCGGCGGGGTTCTCTCGGATGTCGGGATGTAGCCCGGTACAGACCTCGATCATGCGGGTCAGACCATACAGGGTCCCACGCCAGCTATAGAGTTCCATGGCCTGAGCCAGCACGCGGCGCTGGCGGGCCTCGGACCAGTGGGGATTGAGCGGGACATCGAGCCAGCTCGCCAGCCAGGGCAGAAAGCGCCGCGGACAGGTGCGCGCGTCAAAGTACATCTCGATGTGATCCTGGCGCTGCTCCAGCGGCTCCCAGATGTCCTCGAAGATGTGCAGGAAGCGCTGCAGAAAGTCGTTCTCCTGATAGATGTCGGGCAGATAGCGCACGTAGAGGCTGGCGGGTCCGCGCTCGGCGGGGCGGCGCGCGGGCGCCTCAGGCCGCGGGGGCCGGCCCGTTCGTGATTCCGGCGCCTCGCTCCTGAGCGTCGGTAGCGCTGGCGCGACCGGCTCTACCGCGGCGGTGGCGGCGGGCTCAACCGGGGCTGGCTCCTCCTCCTGGGCCTCGTTCGTCGCGCTGGCGGCGCTCTCGGCGCGATAGATGAGCAGATAGGGGCCAATGCGGAAGGTACCCCCATCGCGTAGCAAGTGCGGCTGGTTGGGCAGCAGACGCTGCTCGCCGACAAAGGTGCCGTTGGAGCTGCCCAGATCGGTCAGCACGCAGCCCTGCGGCCCGATACGCAGCTCGGCATGGTTGCGCGAGATGACCTGGTGATCCAGCATCAGCCCGCTCTCTGGCCCGCGCCCGATGCGCAGCACCGGCGTATTGAGGGCCACCGTCTTGACAACGGCCCCCTGCAGTTGCACGATCAGGTATGGTGTTTGCATCGTCACATCAGTGCACCTTTATTTGATGCTGTCCCGAATAGATCAGGCCGTGTCGCGGGATCTGCACGGTCTGCTGGGTTGTTGCCGCCGCTTTGCCGCTGGCTTCGCCATCGCTGACGCTGACACTGAGGCTCTCGACATACTCGACATGCTCGATGCGCTGCAGCACACCGTAGAGTTCTGAGCGGTTGAGGGCCCGGCCAAAGGGCCAGCCCTCGCCGCGCGGCCCGCCAAGGTAGGGATTGAGATAGCGCTGCAGCGCAGCGACGGCCTCCTGCTGCACAGATTCAACCAGGGCGGGATCGCTGCGCTCCGGTACGCGCAGCTCGGCCTGCACGGAGACGCATATGTACTGCGGTTGATGGACCTCCAGAGCGGTTCCCAGCAGACGGCGCGGCTGCAGATGGGCCAGGACGGCGGCGCGCAGATCGGCGGAGAGCGCGAGCTGCTCCGGCGTGAAGGGTCCCTCGGGGTTGTCGACCTGGGGCAGCACGATCACAAAGACCTGCCCTGGCCGGGGATCGTTGCGTCCGCCGGGCTGCGCGCCGGGTGCGAGGCAGCGGGCCCGGGCCACGTTGGGCACCTGGCAGGCCAGATACTCGTAGTCGTCGGCGGTCACGGCGCGCGTGCGGGCGCGAATCTTCTGCGGCGCTCGCAATCTGGCGTCCTCGAGGCTCTGGGCGTCGCGCCCCCCCACGGCTTCGAGGCGGTTGGTCACATGGGCCACGTAGGGAATCGAGGACTTGAGGACGGTCAGCGTGCCGCGCGAGACGTTGCCAACAACGCCGCCACCGTAGCGGTAGCGCTTGAAGATCAGCAGGCTGCCCTTCTCGGGGACGCTGCCAAAGCGGCAGATGAGGCCATCGGGCTGCAGCAGCGAGGGGCCGAGGGTGAGCGTGCCGTCGAGCTTGTCGAGGGTGAAATGGCGATCGTCGGGACCTGAGTCGGCGAAGTCCTCGACCTCGCGCCAGACCAGGGGCTGGCCTCCGGGCGGCTCGCTGACGAGATACTCCTGCTGAGGATCAAGGGCCAGAATGGGCGTGTGCTGGAGCTGGAAGACCTGCCCCGGCGTGCCATCGCTGACGCCAACTACCTCGTCGTGCACGGTGATGGCGTGGCGCGCCGCCACCGTTCCCCCGCGCGCCTCAACGCGCACCTGGCGCACGACCGGCGAGACCTTGTAGGCGCCGGGTCCGCTCTGAGCGTCGGTCAGCCGGCAGCGCAGCCAGTAGCCGTTGATGCCCTGGAACTCGGCCCGCACCATCTCTGGCAGGTGCAGGATGACCTCGCCGCTCTCGTTGAAGCCACCGGTGCCGTCGAACTCCAGCTCGCAGGAGACCCAGCGCGCGGCGCGCCCCTGCCAGACCTGCCAGACGAGCGGTGGCTTCTTTGGATCGACACCGGCGCCGCCTGCCCGCTCGCAGTCGAGCACCAGCGCCAGAATGTGGTTGCTCAGATCATTCTCGAACGCCAGCAAGAAGGCGTCGCCCGGCCCGGGTTTGGGCGGAAAGATGCTGATGCGCTGCTCGCGTGGACCCTCCCGGCGCAGGTTGTGGCGCATCCAGACGCTGCTCTGGCTGGCGTTGCGCGTGAAGGTGTCGATGAGGCGCGGGGGCCGGATCACCAGCGGCCGCTCGGTGGTGAAGATGATGGCCGGGCTGGTCTCGGTGCGCACCGTCGCCACCTCGGTGTCGGTGGGAATGGTGATCTCAACGGGCTGGGCGGCCGAGAGATAGAAGGTGATGGGCGCGGTGGCGGCGCGTGGCGGCTCCAGGCGGATGCCGAGCAGTTCGAGAAACTTGATATAGTTCTTGTCGGGTACCTGATTGACGCGATAGAGCAGCATGTCGGTCATCCAGGCGAAGAGTTCAATGAGCGTTACCCCTGGATCGCTGACGTTGTGATCGGTCCATTCGCGGCAGTAGTGGGGGATCAGCAGCTTGGCCTGATCTACAATGTCTTGAAAATGGCGGTCGTCGAGCTTTGGAGCTGGTAATGGCACGGCTAGCCCTCCCTCTGGCCGACTGGCTGCGGCAGCTCGCTCTCTTCTTCGCCAGGGATGCGGTAGAAGGGAAACACCAGCGAGCGGCGATCGTGCGTGGCCTTGATCTCGTAGTCGATATCGATGAGTAGACGGCCCGGATCGGCGGGATCGGGGCGCGCAGTGACGTTGAGCACGCGGATGCGCGGCTCCCACATGCCGAGGGCCTCTTCGACGTAGTAGGCCGCCAGGCCGGCGGTCGTGGCGTCGTTGGCGGCGAAGAGCAGATCATGGATCTGGCAGCCGAACTCGGGGCGCATGACGCGCTGCCCTTTGGGGGTCAGTAGAATGATACGAATAGCCTCTTCGATGTCGCGCTCCTGGCGCGCCAGGGCGATGCGTCCGTGCGCATCGACATGGATGGGGAAGGCCCAGCCGGTTCCCAGAAAATCGCGCATAGCTCTTCTCTCCCTGGCCTAGCCGATCAGCACGGTGCCGGTGGCAGTCACCGTTCCCACTGGTAGATCGGCGGGATCGTTGCAGGTCATGGCGGTATCGCCGCTGCGCGCCGCCGGTTTGCCATTGATCATGACCGTGGCGCTGCCGGTGATGATCTGGCCTCGATTGGAGGGGGGCTGCTGGAATGAGCCGCCCTGGGGAATGTGCGGCGGTGTATTCTCGGCGGTGCTCCCCTGTGTTGCTGCTGGCAGGCCCATGATGTTGACATTCGGGCTGAGATTGCCGTTGATGATGCCGTTGAAGGGATGAGGCAGAGGCGTCGGTATCGGCCCGCCCGGCGAAGGAATCAGCACAATATGTGTATCGATAGCGGTGATAAGATCGCCCTGTTTGGCGGCTGGCTGTCCCATAACATCCCTCCTTCACAGAGAGAACGCGCCGGCACCTCTAAATTACCGGCGTGTTCGCTTCGCGGACTGCACGCATGCGACTGGTCTGGCTCAGTTGAGGTTGATGCTGCTGCCGCGCACGCTGACGGTGCCGACGCCACCGTCGATGGTAATGCCCTGGCCCTTGATCTGTACCTGGCCCTGGGCCTCGAGGGAGAGATTCCCCTGGGCCTTGAGGCTGATGTTGCCCTGGACGCTGATCTGCAGGGCGTTGGAGCTGGTGTCGATGGCGAGCTGGTTGCCCTGGCTATCGGTGATGGTGATCCCGCCGCCGCTGTCGCTATCGTCCAGGGTGATGACGTGGCCGCGGCGCGAGCGGATGACGCGCTTCTGGACCTTGCCACTGCTGCTGGCCTGCGGCTCTGGCGGCCTGTCAACGCCATTCCAGAGGCCGCCGAGCACGTAGGGATACTGGATATCTCCCTGTTCAAAGCCCACCAGTACCTCGTCGTTGACCTCTGGCAGGAATTGCACGCCGCGCTGATCGCCTCCGCCGGGTACGACGACGCGCGCCCAGTCGCTGGCGTGCTCGCCGGAGAGCCAGGGATACTTGACCTTCACACGGCCCTGGCCTCTGGGATCAGCGTTGTCGGTCACGATGCCGATCACCAGACCACCGACGTGCCCCGGCCGCTGATCGTGCTCCTCCTGCGCTGGTGCCAGCAGGGTGAGCAGCGTGGTGGGATGATAGCCGCTGATGCTGAAGCGCGTGAGATAGCCTTGATGGGCGTTGTAGGTGTGGTGGGTGCTGGTGACAAAGTAGGTGCCGCTGAAACGATTGCCGACGGCCTTGATGTGCACGCTGGTGCCGGCCACCAGCTCGGGCAGGCCGCTGCAGGCCCCTTCGGCCTCGACGAAGCGCGCGGCGGCGCGGTCGGCTGTGGCCTGGGCCAGGCGATCGGCCACGGCCTGGGTGCGAATGGGTACGTAGGTGACAAGACTCTCGGCGCTGATCTGAAAGGCCTGCTGCGCCAGGGTGGCCCCGTTCTGCTGCTGCCCGATCTGTGGGCTGCCCTGGCCGTTCTGCACCTGGCTGACGATCTCTTGACGTTGCTCGGGGTCCCAGCCGCGCGCGCTGACGCTGTTGAGCTGGCCGATGGTGGTCAGACGCGGCGCAAACTCGTGCAGATTGACTCCCCATTCCAGCTCAAGTGGGCTGCCGCTGCCCTTGAGCGGTTCGCAGTGCAGGGTCTGTCCCTGCACGTAGAGCAGATAGCCAAGGGCGGCGGCGCGCCGCTGCAGAAATTCGAGGTTGGTCTCGTTGTTCTGGAAGATGTAGGGGTAGACCTGACCTGTGGGGCCTACCTGGCTCTGCAGCCCGACCTCCTGGGCGAGCTTCTTGATGAGATCTTCGTCGCTGACGTTGACGAAGGAGCGCACATGACGTCCGCGTCCGAGCCGGTGCAGGCGATCGAAGGCGCGCACGAGCAGCAACTGGTTGCTGGCGTCAAAGGTGGGCTCGATCTCGACGATCTCGCCGTCGAAGAGTGGCCTGGCCTGTCGTTCGGTGCGTGCGAGGATCTGTACGCTCTTGCCGGGCAGCAGGCGGTTGTCGTCGATCCAGTGCAGGCGCGTGTCGTGCAGTACGATGGTGGCGACATCGGGGAGATGCAGGCTGTTCTCCACGCTGACCTCGAGCAGGTCGGCCATGAAGTCGTCGCTGACGTCGGCGCCGTCGATCTTGATGTAGAGCAGGCTGAGCAGGTTCTGGCTCTCAGGCATTGGGAATCTCCAGCAGCATACCTGGCGTGAGCTGGCGCACGCGCGTGAGCTTGTTGGCATCGGCGATCAGGCGCCAGAGACTGGAGTCGCCGTACTCTTTGTAGGCGATCCAGGCCAGGGTGTCGCCCTCGCAGACGCGCCAGACGCGCTCGCCACCGACTCCGCCGGAGGTGGGGTTGGTCGGCGGATAGTCGCCCTGATCCTGCACCTGCTGAAAGGTGACGTCCAGTGTGGAGCGCACGGGTGTGCCGTCGGGCAGGAAGAGGGTGAAGCGCTCTCTGAGGTTGGTGATGACGGCCTTGAAGGACCACATGGACCCCCACTGGAAACCGACGATGGGCGGGCGGCCTTTCTTGTGTTTGGCGCCGCCGCCGCCGCGACCACCGCCGATCGGCCCCAGGGCGGGGTCGACTTTCATCATCTCCCAGATCTTGGAGGTGTAGGCTTTGCGCACGTCCCTGGGCGTGCCGCCATCGCTGGAGCCGCTCTTGATGTTGCTGTAGGTGTCGAAGAAGAGCTGCATCTGCAGTGTGGCTGGCTGGCCACTGCCAAATTCGGATCTGGAGATGTTCGAGCCTTTGCTGGCTTTGGCGGTCCAGGAGTTCTGCTTGCTGAAGCTGTACTCTTTGGGATTGAACATGCACTCGACAGTGACGTTATGGTCGTGGTCGATGATGGTGGCCAGGGCTACGGTGGTTCCCTGCATGGTCTGGCGCTCCTTTCTCACTCCACTTACAGCGTGCGGCGCTGCTCGACGCTCAGACGGCGTTTCAGCAGCGTGTAGACCTGGCGAGCCAGGGCATCAAGATCAGGTTCGGGCGTGCGGGTAGTCTGAGGGGCCTCGCCGGGGGTGGGGGCCTCCTCGGCGGCGGCGAGATCGCGCTCGACGCCGGCGCGGCTCTTCTGGCTCTCGGGCTGCTCGCTGGCAGGGCTCGGGCTGCTGCTGGCGGGCATGCTGAGAGTCGGCAGGGTATGGGCCGGCTCCGACGGGGGTGCGCTGACGCTCGCGGAGGTCGACGTTGGCGGGCTGGTGAGCCAGGCCGGCAGTGGCTCCCAGGGGGCGGGCAGATTCCTCCAGATGCCGCGCTCCCGCGGCGGAGCGCTCGCTCCTGCGGGGGCGCCTGGTGCCGCCGTGGTGGCAGCAACGGGGATCGGCTCCGCGGCGGAGCGGCTGGCGCGCGCCGTCTGACGTACGCGGCGCTCGACCTGCAGCGCCAGGGCCTCCTCGTCACGTGGCGGCTCTGCGCTGGCCTGCGCGCTGGGCTCTACGTCTGCGGCCGCCAGCGGACGGGCGCGCACGATGGGCGGCTGGAAGTCTGGCTGCTGGCGGCGGGCGACATGGGTCAGCTCGTGCGCCAGCAGGCCGAGCGTCTCTGGTGTGCTCTGGGCATGCTGTGGCGCTAGCTCGACGCCTGTGGCATCGCTGAGGGCGTCGGCTCGGGCTGCGGCGGTCGCCTCCGCGGCCTGGCTGTCGCGATAGAGCGGCACCGCGGTGGGATCGATGCCGACCAGTGGTTTGAGAAAGAGGGCTGTGCCCGTGGAGAGGGTCTCGGGCACACGCGGTGCCTGTGCGCGCTGGACAGCCGCGGTCGATCGGCTGGAGAGCGGGGCCTGTGAATCAGCGACAGGGTCGCGCCGACGAGCCTGGCTCTCCAGCAGCATCGGTGATGAGGCGGGCGATGGCGGCGCCGCTGAGGGTAGCGGCCGGTCGCGCTCTCGCTCCTGTTCCTGCTCACGTCGGGCCTGGCGCATCAGGCGCTCTAGCCAGGCGCGCGGCGAGCGATCGAGGGCGCCCGTCCGGAAGAGGTCCTCACTGCTGGCTGCCACGCTCTGCCCTTCGCTGGCGGGCGTGTCGGAAGCGATGCGCGCGTGCGGGTCCGCCCCGGACGCAGCGGTTACGGTGGGCGCAGGAAGGCGCTCCTGGGACGGCGGCAGGGCGCTGGAGGGAGACGCTCCTTCGCTGGCTGCCACGGGCTGTATGCCCAGTTCGACGACGCGAGCATGGGCCGGTCGCGACGCAGGCGTCCGCTGAGACGGCGCCGGCGGCGGTGCTGAAGCCTCCCCCGCTGTGGCCTCCTCTGCGGTCGGCTCCGCCGCTGGTGCCTCCGCGTCACGGGCGAACGCCGTGCGTGACGCCAGCCCTGCGGGCAACAGGCCTTCCTCGTCCGCGCCCCGTAGCGAGAGGTCGGACGACTCCTCGCCCGCCTCCTCCTCGGCGAGCCGCGGCTGGCTGGCCGGCGTCGTCGCTGGTGTGAACCGGAAAGACTCCAGAGGATGAAGCGACCGGTCGACCCGCACGGCCGGGAGGAATTGAGCAGACCGGACCGGCCGGTCGAAGGGGACAGTTCGCGGTGGCTGACTCTGGCCTTCATCCTCGCTGATCTCCGGCATGGAAGCGGCTCGCTCCTCGCTCTGCTCTCGCGGTGGGGAGAGGGCTGGCCACCAGGAAGCGACCAGAGGAGCATGGGCCTCCGGCTCGCCCGCCTCCGAGAGCAGGGCGGAGAGGCCGAGTGTGGTTGGCAGAACATGCTGTCTGCTGATATAGCGCACCAGCGGCTGCTTCCCCACGAGGCGCGGCAGGAGCAGGCGCCGCTGCAGCAGGAGATGTCTACGCATGGTTGTTCCTATCCTGAGCTTCCCAGAGTCATGCCCTCGTGGGCCAGCTCCAGCGTTTCGATCGCCGCTGTGTTATCCGGCGCACGCAGTTGAGGGCCGACCCACTTGACGGGGTAGGCGTTCCGAAAATCCCAGCGCATCAGCTCGTTCCCCTCGACATCGTACATCACCACCGAGACATGGCGGCGCCGCACGCGGCCGCTCGATACATCAGCCAGCCAGCGGTAAAACTCGTTTGAGCCGCTCATGCCGCGTTTGAGGGTCAGGTTGCTCACCTTGGTGAAGCCGGGCAGGCGATAGACGAAGCCGTTGTTGCCACCCTCCTGGTACTCCATGACATCCATCTCCACCTGCAGCCCGCTCACCTCCGTGAAGACACCCTGAGCCTGATCGTCGAAGAGCACGTAGAAGCGGCAGCCTGGGTAGGCCTCTGTGGTCATAGGCTCATCTCCTGGGAGGGCGCAACTGGCCGCGAGCGCGAGCCAGGCGCGCCTCCTGACGCATCAATTGATAGACCTTCTCAGCCAGCTTCTCCACGTCGATCGCTGCAGCCTGGGCGCCGCCGGAGGGCGCCGGGGAAGAGCCGGCGCTGGAGCCAGGGGAGGTAGCGCCCTGACCATCATGCGTCATCGCCACCACCTCCCGCCAGATCGAGGGCGAAGCGCAGCCCGCAGCCCGGGCACTGCGTCTCCAGCAGCGACGTTCCGGCACCGTTGATCTGCACGTAGAGGTGCTGCAGGTAGGCCAGGTCGGCCGAGAACAGCCCCTCGATCACGCTGACATCGACTGGACGCAGATCGCCCAGGCGCGTCACCACGCGGCTGAGGACGAGGATGCTGAGGTAGGCCTCGTTGGCGCGCACGCGCGCATCCTGCAGCGGCTCGATCTCGTCAAGGGCCGTAGCGAGGCGCATCGTCCCCTGGCGGTGCAGATTCCCCCGCGCGTCGACGTAGCCGCGGGGGAGCGTGAAATCAAATTCCGTCTGTAACATCGTCGCGCTCCCACTCACTGGACTGGATCGATCAGGAGGTCGCCCACGTCAGGACCGGGTCGAATGGCTGTCTCCAGCCGGGCCTAGCTGACGCGCTCGTAGCCCTCGTGGGTGATCTCCAGCTCCTCGATGGCCACCTCGTTGTTGCCAGCGTTGGCGCTGGGGCCGGTCAGTTTGCTCGGCCAGGCGTTGGTGAAGTTCCAGCGCGCCACGGGGTCGCCCTGCTGGTTGTACATGGTGATCGTCCCGTTTTTGCGCGCCTCCGAGATCTTTCCCTGCTCCACCAGCTTGCGCCACTGCCACATGTCCATCGAGTCGGTGATGCCGCGCTTGAGCGTCACATTGTTCCACTTGAGACGGCCTGGCACCTTTTTGATGACGAACTCGCCGCGCGGCCCGCTGGCCTTGTACTCCACGACCTCGTTCTCACTGCCGAGGCCGGTGCACTCACGAAAGGCCCCGACGATCTGTCCTTGAAACTCGACGCCAAACCATGAGGATACTAACGGATCTTTCTCTGCCATCGCAGACTCCTTTCGCTTTCAAGCGAGCTTCTTTCTCCCGGCGGGGGGGTCGCCCCTGCTTCTGGGCGCCATACTAGGCGCCGCCGCCGGCCCACTGGCTGAGGCGGAAGACCACGAACTCGGCTGGCTTGACGGGCGCCAGGCCGATGTCGACAAAGAGCATGCCGCGATCGCGCACATCGGGCGGGTTCAGCTCCTCGTCACACTTGACAAAGAAGGCCTCTTCCGGTGAGCGACCAAAGAGCATGCCGTCGCGCCAGACTCCTGTGAGGAAGGCCGTAATATCTCGCCGGACGCGCGCCCACAGATCGGGGTCGTTTGGTTCAAAGACGACCCACTGCGTGCCGCGCTCGATGGACTTCTCGATGTAGTTGAAGAGGCGCCGAACGTTGATGTAGCGCCAAGCGGGATCGCTGCTGAGCGTGCGCGCGCCCCAGACGCGCAGACCGCGCCCGGTAAAGGAGCGGATGCAGTTGACGCCACTCGGATTGAGCGTATCCTGCTCGCCTTTGGTGACCTGGAGGGCGGCCTCCAGGGCGCCGCGGATGACCTCGTTAGCGGGGGCCTTGTGGACGCCACGCTCGTTGTCGTTGCGCGCGTAGATGCCGGCGATGTGCCCGGAGGGCGGAACGGCCAGCGGGCGGCCGTTGCTGCCGGCGACTTTGATCCAGGGATAGTAGAGGGCGGCGAACTTGGAGTCGTAGGCCGCCTCGGCCTCGCGCCAGCGCTTGACCTCCTGAGGGGTCATATCGGGCAGCGGGTCGAGAATGGCGATGCGATCGCCCATGCGCTCGCAATGGGCGATCATCGCGAGCTGCACGGCCTTGACACCGTTGCGGTCGATGAGGCCGGCCTGATAGGCGGCCATCAGATCGGGGCAGCAGACCATGGTGACGTCCTCGGCCACCTCCAGGCCCTCCAGGCCGCTGCGCGCAGAGACGTCGCCTGCGAAATGACTGCTCTGGACCTGTGGCAGGGTGGTCTGGGCCGGCGCCTTGACGAGGTAGCTCCCTGTCTCGGGCGCGCGCTCCAGAGGGGAGCCGCTGGCCTTGGGTTCGACGAGGCGGATCAACTGGCTGAGCTGGTTGACGGTCTCCACGGCGGATTTCGCTCCGCCGCCGCCGCTGCCAAGGGTCAGGTTCTCAAAGATCTCCTCGGTGTCGCCCATGCGCACCTTGAGGTTGAAGAGGCCCTGGGCGGCTGGATCGGCCTCCTTTTTCTCTTTATCGCTCTTTTCGCCCTCGCCGCCGGTGGGCGCTGAAGAAGGCGGCAGGGTCTTTGAGGGCAACACCTCTAGCTGAATGTCCTGCTCGGGCACGCCTTTCGGATGCACGATCAGCGAGGGCACGGCTCTGGAGGCACGGCTCGGCAGGAGCGTGGGCGTGGGCTTCTCCTTGTCGCTCGCGTTGCCCATGAGGCGTGTGACGTAGCAGCGTCCGCCGCCATTCAAGAAGTAGCCATAGACGGCGTGGGAGAGGTACGCGCCGGGCACGTGGGGGTTGCGCAACCCACCATCCTCCAGGCTGCCAAAGGTGGTGACGTACTGCGACCAGTTGGTGATCAGCACGGGACGATTCACCGGTCCGGTCGGAGCGAAGCCGACGAAGGCGGCAGTGGCGGTCCCAACTCCTTCGATGGGCCGCGGTCCGCTATCGACTTCCTGAATATAGACGCCGGGTGAGAGGTATTCGGGCATAAGAAGAGATCCTCCTTCGCATAGATCTGGTGCCCTTCAGCACCTATGGCTGTATCACCAAACCAGGCCAGCGCAAACACACCAGAGCCGGGTGGCGCATCACGGCTGTTCCGGCAGGGCATCTAAGACAATCTCGTAGGCGAGCGGCGGGTCTGCCTTCCCGGACGCCTCCTGCGCGAGGGCATAGTTGAGCGTCAGACGTCGCGGCGTACCGCCGGGCGGGACGAGGCGCAGCGTGGCGCGCTGCGGTGGCATGTTGCGTAGCACAAAGCGTCCGGCCGCGTCGGTGACGCTCTCTTCGACGCGCCCCTCCAGCAGGACGCGCACGCCCGCCAGGGCTTCGCCGCTCCGATTGCGCACCACTCCGCCCACTTGAATGCCGGTCTCCAGCACCTCTTCGCTGCGCAGGCGCGTGTAGCGCGCGGTGCGCGTGAGCACGAGTGGCGCCTCGCGAACTGTGAGTACTTCGACCGGGACGGTGACGGTATAGGCCAGCGCTGGCCGTGGCTGGGCTCCCAGTGCGCTCCAGAGTCCCAGCAACTGCTGATGCTCGTCTTCCTGGCAGACCTTCGTCACCAGTGGTACGGCGAGGGCGCGCACCTCCTCTGGCAGCAGCTCGTCGGGTAGCTGCGGGTAGCGCACCAGGGTCGTCAGCGCACGCCAGAGAAGCTGATGCTCGTCCTCGATCTCGCTGCTGAGCGCGCTGACCATGTAGCGCAGGTCGAAACGTCGCGGCGCTGGCCGCCGCTCGGCTCGCCCGTTGCCACTGACGGTCTGGTAGCTGTGTTGCCGCAGCTCGACGTTCTCAGATATGGCGTAGAGAAAGAGGCTGATCGTTGGCTGCCAGATGCGCTCGACGCGCTCCTGCGTTGGCGCCTCGAAGATGATGTCGACCTCCTGCTCGCTGATCTGCCCGCGTTCATAGAGCAGACGGCGCAGGATGCCCTGTAACGTGAGTAACATGATCAATCGCCTTGCTTTCTCTTATGTATCTGCCCGCTGACGGCCGACCGGCGTCCTGGGGCTCCCCGGCATCACTCTCGCTCCCGCCGTTCTCTGGAGCAGCGGAGCGCGGTCCGCCAGGCGCCCTCTCTCCGCTATGCACCTGCTCAAGGTAGGGCAGCAGCATCGAGAGATCCTGGTAATGCTGGAAAGTGGCCGTCATCAGACATCAAATGCATGCCACAGACTTCCTGCCTTTGCATTGGCTTACCATCCGTTCTCCTATTTAGCGATCCCTTGATCATACTCATGTGCCCACTTGATGAGTAAATCGCGCCAGTTATTGGGCGAATTGGATGAGTACCAGTGGCCGGTCAGCTCGACGTGGGCAAGGATATCTATATTGAGTTCCTTGAGCCGTCTTTCGATCTCGGCGCCCGGAGTAAACATCGAATGAGGCGTCTCCTCGTCTTCTGGCAGATCTATGCCATACCACCGAGCAAGCGTCAGGAGATTGACCGCTTCACGGGCCGCGGCCTGTATCCAGCTGGCCCACATATGCCGCTCCAGCACGAGCGCGATGATCGCGTCATCTGCCAGCTTACTCGCGGGGCTTGCCACCGTCTGGAAATCCGCATATAACTGTTGGTAGATCTTTTCCTGGGCACCTACGTCAAAATTTAACCACTCCTCATCAGAAAAGCCGCGTGTCAGCGCAGAGCGCACAGCGAAGGCCTGCACAATCTGCTGCCAGTGGTGTTCGAGCGCTGCCTGATTGCTGGTCAGGAAGGCCAGGGGATCACCGCCTCCTGCTCCAGCTGGTATCTGTGCTCCAGGAATTGATTCGGATTCTGGCGCCTTCCCTGGCTTTGTATGCTCCTTGATATAATCAAGGGTGACGCCGGCTCCTGCGTGGGCAACTGAAAAGATATGACCTCCGAACCGCCCTATCTCCTCCGCCGTTTTTTCCGACACACCGCCGAGCTTGCCCAGCGCTGGCGCAAAAGCAAACTCGAATCCGCCCGCGACGGTGACCATCGCCTTGACAGCGCCCCATACTGCTGTTTCAAACTCCGCCTGCTTTGACTGCGCTTCCCGAAAACCTTTGGAAGCTGCCTGCATGCCCGTGGCGATGCGATTGATGGCCTCGTGGTATTCAGAGAAGAGCTGCTCAAATCTGGGCATCCATTGCTGGTCAAGCTCCATGGCTTTCATGTGGATGTCCCGAGCCTTCTCGCGCTTCTCCATGGCTTCCATGCGTTGCTCCATGGCTTCCATGCGTTGCTCCATGGCCTCCTCACGTTTCTCAACATTGGAGAGGCGCTGTCTGCTCGAGGGCCTGCGCTGAATCAGCATGCCTGCGCCAGCCTCTGCGACGGCAGCGGTCACATGATCGCTGGCCCTCCTTATAGGGGGAGCAACACGGGACGCAATGGCCGCGCTCGTGCTCTCTGCCTCCTGTTCGTAGCCATCGCTGATCGGCCCAACAACCAGCGGGCCGCCACTCTCCCCACCACGCTGCTGAACCACATGGGTCAACTCATGTGCCAACAACTGCTTCTCATCAAGGCCGCTCTCAGGAGCGAGAAAGATGTCGCTGCCCATAGTGAAGGCACTCGCTCCAAGGCTTCGATTGAGCGCTTGCGCGGCAGCGTCGGTATGCAGGCGGACATCAGCGAAGTCCGTCCCAAACGCCTGCTCCATCTGCTTACGGATCGGTCCATTGAGCGAAGCGCCGCGGCCACGCTCACTCAGGAGACGCGCCTCCAGATCAGGGCTGAGTGGACCTCCCGCCGGTCCGACTACCGCCGGGCTGGTATCGCCCTCGCCGGCGTGGATACGCACCTGCCCGAAGTGGTGGCCAAAGCGCGGCTCCATAAACGCGCGGGTCTCGGCATCGAGAGCAGCGCCCGAAGAGGCCACCGGCCCCGCCAGGGAGAGGCTCTCCGCTTCCGACGGCTCCCGTCCCGCCTGCGCCAGCCGTTCTGACCAGACCAGACCCTGGTGCTGCAGCCGGCGTTCTCTCCTGGTCATGGCTCGCTCCTTCCTCTGCTCATACGCGGATCGCTATACCCAACGTGCTCTTGAGGCATTTTTCTAGGATCGATCTCTGCAATTGGGTCGCCGCGCTTTCGTCACGTGGCCCTGGGCGCGCTTAAAAGCGCAGGATGGTAACTTTCGCCATCACCTGCCAGCCGCCCTTTGGCGCCGCCGGTCCGCCAGCGCCGCTGTCGGCGCTGCCCACCGAGATCTCGATGCGCTGCGGGACGGATTTGATGATATTGCTGATGCTCTCGAGCGCCTCCTTGACGTTGGAGGCATGTTCGGGATCGGCCAGCTTCGTCGGATCGCTGACGATGCGGCGCAGGCTCTGCTCGCCCTCCTTGAAGGTCTTTGCCAGGCCATCGAGATCGGGCACGTCCTCGGTGCCGTAGGAGAGCGTCAGGCTCCACTTGTCGGCGGCGAGCGTCACATCGAACTTGAAATGGCCATAGGTGGCGGAAAGCTCGATCTTGCGACTGAGGCCGATGCTGGCCTCCAGATCGACGTCGCCGGCCTTGAGGCTCGCCGTGGCGCCGCTGATGCCGATTTTGACCTCGACGGGCGAGGAGACCACCGTCACGCCGTCGTTGGCCAGGGAGAGCGCGCTCAGCGCGGCGGTGGCGATCTGCCCCTGAGGGACGTTCTGCAGCGCCGGGAAGGCGATCTTGTTTTCGCGCGCCCACTCCTCGACGTAGACCTTGATGAGGGCGTCGCCGATGGTGTCGCCGCGCGGCACGTTCTGCCGCACCTGGACGATGACCTGCTCTTCGGGCATCTGGGAGACGCGCGTCTTGTTCTGGTCCAGCCACTTGCGCACGTCGTTGCGCTCCTCTTCGATGACCTGAGCGGCGGCGCTGCGCAGATCCAGAATGTTGGGCGGCGCGGACTGAAAGAGACCCGTGCCCTGCGTCTGCACCACCGACGGCAGGTCGTCGCGCTGGAGGAGCGGCCTTCCCAGGCGGCTCACCGCTCGCGGCGCTCCCACCGGCTCCCGCGCCGCCATCACTTCCTGCGCCACCCTCCTCGCCTCCTGCTCGCTGCTCTCCTCCCGCTCGCTCACTCCCTGTACTCCCCCACTCGCCCCCTCCTGCTGCACCACATGCGTCAGCTCGTGCGCCAGCAACCACCGGCCCGCTTCGCTCTGTGGCGCATACTCCCCCTGGCCGAAAACGATCTCCTCCCCGATGGTGTAGGCCCGCGCGTTGAGC
>JBHOQN010000004.1:0-9318 GCA_042408965.1 Ktedonobacteraceae bacterium | reverse complement strand
AGCCTGCTGCCCTGATCCTCGAGCAGGCCTACCAATTCAAGCGCTCCCCCCTGCGCCTCATAGACCTCACGTACACCTGGAGAGCTGCCCCTGGGCAGCGCAACTCCGACTGATTGGCTGCCAGGGCCTGTGTAGTAGAGCAGCGTCGCGTGCTGCTTGCTGCTGAGATAGCGGATCGTACATGATGTAGCTTCTAACCAGGTCTGTCCGTGCTTCGTGAAGATCTGTAGACCCTCGATCAAGCGCTTTTCAGGGTCGAAGCCTCGGGATCTCACGAGGCTGACCACCGCGTGGAACTCGGGGGTGGCCTCAATGCGTGCAAGTTCTTTCTGCAGGGCCTTGCCAGTCAGCTCCAGGATGCGAACCTGCCCAATTCCCTGATAGCCAAGCGTAGCGGCACTCACTCCCGGAGGGCTCCCTAGCATCGGGGTGAGCGCTGCCACACTGCTGCCGAAGAGCAGATTTCGCACCACCCGACGCCGTCCAATGGGTTCTGTGATGCTCTTGATAATCGGGTGCTCAAACAACGTACTGTATCTCTGATCGCCTTTCACCAGATCCTCCTTTTTGGAGTATACCTGAAGAACCTCTGACTTGCCTGGGAAGGAACTCGCTCTCGCCAGGGTTCGTCTGAAAGGCATATTACCCGATCAAAACGCCGTACAGCAGGCCCTACAGCTACGAATAATTATGAGCTTTTTGCCGCTTGTTCATGGCTGAGTTCATCCTAAAGACTCAGGGATCAATAAGAATGTAGCCGTATCTTGATATGCGGTGAATCGAGAGACCACTGGGGGCTAGCTTGCTGCGTAGATTCTCTACATGGCGCTTTAAACATCGAAAGCCCTTTGTATTATACTCTTCAAAGAAGGCCGCATGCATGAGCTTGCGATCAGAAACCGGCCCTTCATGAACAAGCTGATCTATTATACGATACTCAGATGGAGTACATCTAAAGAGCAAATCATCAATGATGATCACTCTGTTCTCTTCACTCATCTTTATAGTATGTCTTCCTAACTTCAGTTGGTAAAAACTTCCTGAAGTCATTCTATCCTCCTTGAACTGAAGAGTTAATTGCGCACCTCCTTCAATATAGAAATGTATTGTAAGGCTGTATGTCAAGTATAGAGAGGGGCTATGCAGGGGCTGTTCAGGGACTGCCTATGCGATAACTATCGATTTGATATACAATACCATTTTATGACTATTTTAATTTCATGATGAGCAGAAAAATATAAAAAAAGATCGTACCATAGGCAGACTTCGACCGGCCGCCCGGCGCGCGGCACCGTCTGCAGGACCGTCAGATGGTCCAGAAAGAGCGGCGGCGGCGCGCCCAGCGGGAAGATCAGAAATCCAGCTTTCTGCGCTGCTCTCTAATGTGGGATGGGGGCGGAGGCTACGGCTCCAGCAGCCGCAACTGCGGCGGCCTCGCGCGCCCACATGGCCATGACGAGCCAGAAGAAGAAGAGCACGATAGGCAAGGGAAAGCCTGGAATCTCAATGACGGCTTTGCCGCTCCACCAACCTTTTGGACGCACAGTTCCTAGAATTTCTCCGTCGCGCTCCAGTAAAAAGGTACTCTTCCAAATCGACTGCCGGCGCAGAATGTAGCGCTGACCCTCGTATTCCACCTCTATGCGCCCCTTGAAAGTGAGTATCGTGGCCTGCGCCAGGAGCGTGCCATCCACCTCAAAGAGAAAGGGACCCTTGAGTCCGTCACGACGGACAGTGTAGGTCCTGTTTTCAAGAACGATCTCTCCCTTTTCGTGGATGATGCCTCGACACTTGATGTTCGCAAGTTGCAATCCATCCTGCAAGACGATATAGTTACTGGATCCCCATCTGCGTGGTACAGCTTCTAACATGCAAACTACTCCTTTTCGATAAGGATACAACTCATCAAAGGCTCTTGCCGTTTGACACCCAGAAAACCAGCAGAGCCGTATGCCTTAAACAGCTTGCACCAGTGAATATCTTTCGTCTGCCTGTGCTTCCTCTCACCTATCTTGATATAGCTGAGTATGGTTTCCTGTCAAGGAAGGCCTTACTTCTGTGGAGGGGGCCAGGTGGTGGGGGCCAGAGATGGGAGTGGGTGCCCTGGGAGGAGACCCAGGAGATGATCAGAGGACAGAATGGTGCTGGTCCGCTCGCTGAGAGCGGATTGGAGCGTCCCTCAGTGCAGAGGGGCAACGCAAGATGGGCGTTCCATCCAGCTCGTACTCCGCTTTGCCTCCCCTGCTCCATCCCCCGCGCTCTCAGACGAGCACGTCTGCGAGATAAAGGATCCCTCGTTCTTGGGGCCAGCGGTTGTGTGCCTGCTGGAAGGTAACAATCCCCTTGTGACGCCGCCGCACACTGCCCACCTGTTGGACCTCCTTCGCAACCTGAGCACACCAGTATGATCGCGGTCAGGGTCACTCCTTCCAGCAGTAGAGCCATCCCGGCGGCATAGCTCGCCAGCACCGGGGTCGCCTCGGCCAGGCTCCCGCGCGTCAGAGCGGTCCCTACCATCAGCAAGCAGATCGGAAAGGCACAGCCTGGCTATGCATCCAGCACACCTGCGATCTGCAGATCAGACACAGCTCGATCCACACACCCGTTTGGGGGAGGAGCAGTGACGGGACATGTGCTATACTGTCCTGTAACCGTTGTCCTGTAACCGTAAGATTAGGAATGAGCACGAGCAATAGGCATCAGCTCATACCGCTCGTTCAAGGAGACATCCTGACCTACCGCGAGGATGGGCGAGATGAGCAGCTGAGAGTCTCCAGCCCAGCCTGGTACATGTGGTTAGAGACCGCCACGACCTTCGCCTTCCGTAGTGAGGCTGGGAGCTTCACTGCGCGCAAAGAGCAAGCGGGACATAAGCGCGGGGGCTGGTACTGGCGCGCCTACCGCAAACGTGGCGGCAAGCTTCACAGTGCCTACATCGGACCATCAGAAGAACTGACGTTGGAGCGGCTGAACATGGTGGCAGCAACGTTGGCCCGGACAGTCGCAGACGAACGCCGCCTGAGTACGGCCGCCGCTAAGAAGCAAGACCCTCATCGGAGGGAAGTGGTTACCCCCGAGCCTCCTCATGCAGAACATGCTTCTGCTCTGCTACCCGCATCCAGGCCCGTTGTGGGCCGTCTGAATAAACCTCCAGCTCCGCTGCCAGTCCCCCTCACCTCGCTCATTGGGCGCGAATGCGAGATCGCAGCAGCGTGTACCCTACTTGCTCATCCTGAGGTGCGCTTACTCACCCTGACTGGCACTGCAGGGGTCGGCAAGACGTGCCTGGCGCTTGCCATCTCGACCAGGATGCAGGAGCAGTTCCCTGAGGGAGTCTATTTCGTCTCGCTGGCCCCCATGACCAACGCCAACCTGGTGCTTCTCACCCTGGCGCAGGCCCTCGGGCTGCAGGCAACGAGCACAGTCCCACCTCTCGAACATCTGAAGGCGGCGCTGCGTGAGCGGCACCTGTTAGTGCTACTGGACAACTTCGAGCAGGTGGTGGAGGCAGCACCACACCTGGTCGAGCTGCTGGCTGCCTGTCCACGTCTTAAACTTCTGGTCACGAGCCGGGAGCGGCTGCATGTGCGGGGAGAACATACATTCGCAGTCGAGCCACTGGCCCTGCCTGATGCCAGGAATCTGCCCGAGAAAGAAGCGCTCGAACGCTATGGGGCGATCGCCCTCTTTCTTGAACGAGCGCGCGAGGTTCAGCCCACGTTTCAGCTGAGCGCTGAAGAGGCACCACTCGTCGCCGAGATCTGCCGCCGCCTGGAGGGCTTGCCCCTGGCGATCGAACTCGCCGCCGCCCGGCTCTCACTGCTGCCACTCCGGTCCCTGCTGGAGCGGCTCGCTCATCCCCTGCAACTCTTAACAGGTGGGGCCCGCGATCTCCCCGCCCGCCAGCACACCCTGCGCGACGCCATTACCTGGAGCTATGACCTGCTCTCTCAGGAGGAGCAGCGCCTCTTCCGGCTCCTCGCGGTCTTCGTCGGCGGCTTTGACCTTGCGGCAGCGGAGGCCCTGTACAGGACAGGCGGTGCGCACCCATCCGTCTTGGACATGCTCACCTCCCTGCTCGATAAACACCTGCTCTATCGAAGCAAGCAGAGCAATGATGTGTCACGCTTGCTGATGCACGAGATGATTCGGGAATATGGGCTAGAGGCACTCACCGCGCATGGGGAGCTGGCGATGGCCCGGCAGATGCATGCCTTGTACTATCTAGGGCTGGCGGAAGAGGTCGAACCGCACCTTGAAAGTACAGAGCAGCTGGTGTGGCTGGCACGGCTGGAACGCGAGCATGCCAATCTGCGCAGTGCCCTGGGCTGGCTGCTGGAGCAGCACGATTATGAGATGGCGTTACGCTTGAGCGGTGCCCTTTTTCGCTTCTGGGAGGCCCATGGGTACCTGAGCGAAGGCAGGTATTTCCTGGAGCGTGCTTTAGCGAGCAGCCAGAACGTGGTCCCCTGTGTGCGGGCTAAGGCGCTCACGGCAGCCGGGCTGCTGGCGCTCCAGCAGGGTGACTTCGAGCGGGGCGCGATCCTGGGCCGGGAGGCGGTCGCCTTGCATCCAGAACTGGGAGATAGCCGCCACGTCGCTCTCGCGCATTTGCTGCTGGGACATATCGCCTGGGCTAGCGGGGATTTCGCAACAGCGTGCTCGCATGCTGAGGCGGGGCAGGCCGTGGCAAGAGCTGTGGACGCAACAGCCAGCCTGGCCTGGTTGCTCGACCTGCAAGGCTTGGCGGCACTCGATCAAGGCGAGGACGACCGCGCACAAGCGCTCTTGGAAGAAGGGTTGCTGCTCCACCGGAAGGCTGGTGACTGGCGTGGTGTGATGGATGCCCTCTTCTACGTGGGACGGCTCTCTTTTCTGCGGGGCAAGATGGACAGGGCCCATGCCTGTAACGAGGAATACCTGACGCTCTCGCGTGAGATGGGCTTTCGAACAGGCATCGCCAACGGGCTGAGCTTCCAGGGGTGCTTCGCCCTGCAGGAGGGAGACCTCACCAAAGCAAGGGAGCTGTTCCAGGAGGGCCTGGCACTGCTCCGAGGTGTCAATGATAGCTGGACCATTGCCTCGTGTTTGCAACGCATTGGTGTAGCAGTCGCAGGGCAAGGACGACCGGTGGAGGCTGCATGGCTTTGGGGTGCAGCCGAACGCCTATGTGAGGCTCTTCAGGTTGCTCTGCATCCGATCGAGCGAGCTTTCGTGGTGCGTGCAGCCGCAGCCACGCATGCCGCACTGGGCGAGCCGACATTCAAGACCGCATGGGTCGAGGGACGAGCCATGACGCCGGAGCAAGTGTTGGCGAGCCTGCAAGATACTGCTCGCTCCGGCCCCCCAGCTACCAGGACGAGCACCAGGACCGCCGCGGACCATCAACGGCTCCCTTCCTCGTCTCCTCCAGGCAACCTGACTGCCCGGGAAATGGAGGTGCTGCGCCTGGTGGCTCAGGGACTGACCGATGCCCAGATCGCCGAGGCCCTGGTCATCAGCCCCCGTACTGTCAATGCCCATCTGCGTTCCATCTATCGCAAACTGGGCATTCCTTCGCGCACTGCCGCAACGCGCTACGCGCTCGAACACCACCTCGCCTAACCCCCTCTCGCTCCCTCCTTGAGTACAGGTGAGAGCAGGAGACAGCACTAGAAGCTAGCCGACTAGAGCTGACGGCGTCACCGGCCCGGTCAGAAAGCAGGCAAAGACGCTGTGCCGCTCTCTTCCCTGAAGCCTGGGCCGCATTACCTCGGCCCGCGCTGTCTAGGTAAAAATGTATGCTTCGCGGGATGGTCTCCATAAGTAGGCGAGAGTGCGTTCTGCTCCCCTCACTTCTGGCGAACGGTTCCTCTTGACTTTCTCAGAGAAGCTCTGATTCAGAGTATGGTTCAACAAGATTGTTCAAGCGACGAGCGCAGGCCTCGAAAAAGAGGCGGTCGGCCTCTCCAAAGGCGTCGGGCTGATCACTCTCTACATCGATGGTTCCAAGAACGTGCTCTGTTGTGGCATCTTTGATGGGAAGAATCATTTCGGAGAGGGTGGTCCCAAAAGTGGTCAGATAGCGCGGGTCGGTCTTGACATTGCCAACCACCACTGTTTCCCCAGAACGAACCACCTCGCTATTGAGGCCCTGCGTCACCGGAAAACGTAGATAGGTCGGTGCATTGGGTCCACTCCAGGCGATGATGGCGATGTCGTGATCATCTACCTCATAGAGGCCAACCCAGCGATAGCCGCCCGCCTCGCGCAGCAGATGGGCGATGCGTTCCGCTTTTGTGTCGCGATCCTCTGGTGTGCTGAGAATGGTGTGGAGTCGATCGAAGACGGCCGAGTTCACAGGCTGTGGCTCCTTTCACATGAAAGCAGCAATGTCTTGCTTCCTTCTGTCCAGAGTCTATAGCAACCAGGAACAATGTGCCATCGGCAGAGTCACCTATTTATCTGATCGCTCCGGAGGCGGCATCTGGAACCTGTAGAATATGCCCAGGCCAGCGCTGATCACGCCTCTTTGCCTGGGAGAGACAAATACGTCGCTTCGCCGATGCGCTGGCAGGATCGGTACGCTAGATTCTTCGTATCAGAGAATCGGAACGTGAAGAAAGAGCGCATTGCGTGTTGGGCGAAGCTGATCGCTAAAATTGGAGAAAACAGATGCACAGTACCATAGCTGATGAACTGGGGAGTCAACTAATGAACGGCATGTTCTCTTTGATCTTTTTGCAGTTCATCATCGCATAAATTTTATTCATCGTCTTTGTCTTGATAAATGCTTTTTTCCTGATTTTCTTTGAGCGCAAAGTGATGGCCTGGATGCAAGATCGTCTTGGGCCAATCTATGTAGGCCCTTGGGGCCTGTTGCAAACACTTGCCGATGGTATCAAACTGCTCTTGAAGGAGGATATCCATTCCAATCTCACCGATAAAGCGCTGTTCTTGTTGGCCCCGGCAGTATTCCTTGCTCCCGTCATTGCGACGTTTGCCGTTCTATCCTTCTCCCCCTATCTCGCGTTGCCGGGGACCGCTCTGGCCACTGGCACCATCTACTATGTCGCCATGAGTTCAATCGACGTCGTCGGCGTGATGATGGCTGGCTGGAGTTCCAACAACAAATATTCCCTGATCGGTGGCTTACGCTCGGCGGCGCAGATGATCTCCTACGAATTGCCGCTTGTGCTGGCCCTCGTGGGTGTGGTCATGTTGACCAGCATTCTGGCAGATTCAGGGCTTGGTACTATCTCTATCAGAAATATGATAGATGTGCAAAGGAGCAGCTCCTGGCCTGGCAAAGGTGTCCCGTTGTGGGATTTCCTTTTCGAAGGATTTACGCCCTGGTCCTGGTTTTACCTAGTACAGCCCCTGATGATCGTTATCTACTTTGTTTGTGGCCTTGCCGAGACCAACCGTTCTCCCTTCGATCTTCCGGAGGCAGAGTCGGAGCTTGTTGCTGGCTACCTGACGGAATTCAGCGGCCTTCGCTGGGTGATGTTCTACATTGGCGAATATGGCAATATGGCCATCGTCTCGGCGATTGCCACGACCCTCTTCCTGGGTGGGTGGTCTGGCCCCGGCGTCGCCTTTCTGACTGCGCCTGGCATGACCTTTGGCTGGCAGTTGCTCGGCAACATCCTGGGCATGCTTTACTTCGTTACCAAGGTCTATCTGTTCTGCTTTGTTTTCATCTGGGTGCGCACGACGCTGCCGCGCCTGCGTGCCGACCAGCTGATGCAGTTTGCCTGGTTGGTCCTGATCCCCATCACCCTGGGCAATATCCTGTTTACGGCCCTGGTTTTCCTGGTGCTGCATGGCCTTGGGCTGTCTAATGTGACCTTCCTGATCGTGCTGGGCATATTCAACTGGCTTCTGCTCCTCGTTTTCGTCTGGCTCGTCAATCGTGTCGCAGTGGCGACCACCCGCCGCGCCCGGGGGCCTACCATTGCCGCCCGGCGCCGCGCCGCGGCGACTGCGCAACTCGCAGCACGCGCTGAGGAAATGGGCAAAACGTGAACCGCTCCCAGACGGCAGGGTCGCGAGGCCGCGACTGCTGATCGGTACAGCACCAGGATAGCGGCGCTATGACTTGCGACGATAGCGCGGTGAACCAATGGGTGTATGGTATTTCTGACAGGAAGGAGGAAGCTATGCACATCTTCGTCACAGGAGCCACCGGTGTCCTTGGGAAAGCGGTCGTCTCTCGCCTGCTTGCAGACGGTCACGCGGTGTGCGCGCTGAGTCGTTCTGAAGCGAATACAGAGGTGTTGCAACGCCTGGGGGCCAAGCCTGTCCCGGCTGATCTCTTCGATGCGCAAGCCCTGGTGCAGGTGCTTGCCGGCTGCCAGGCCGAGGCAATCCTGCACCTGGCGACCAGCATCCCGCCCATGATGCAGGTAGGCCGGCGTTCAGCCTGGCTGGAGAACGACCGCATCCGCCGTGAGGGAGCACGGACCCTGGTCGAGGCAGCGCTCGCCGCAGGCACGGTGAGCACCTTCATTTTCTTTCATTTGGGGTTGATACCAGGTATGCCCAATTCTGTCTGCTTGGCATCGTCAGGATCTCTAGTCTTACGGCGAATGATCTCCTTCGCCGGCGCCGAATGGGAATAAAAGATCGCATGGAGAATAAGCAGCTCTATGCCCTCCCGTTTGACCCAGAATCTCTCATTGCTTTTGTCCTCTCTCGCGGTCCCTGGGCCCCAGCAGGGCTTACATGTTTATATCATGGCCTTGTCTATCAATTCGGAAGGGTCTCTATTGACCGCTATCTTAGCGCTCATTCCTGAGCAGTTCTCATCCCAGAGCGGGCTAGAACTGAGGGGGAAAGAACGCCAGGGCTGCTGGCCGGTTGCCTCGTTTCAATCCCTGATTTCAATCCCTAGTTCCAATCCCTCATCGGGCTAGAGCGGTGTTCCGACGCCCAAAATACCTTCCAATCCCTCATCGGGCTAGAGCGGTGTTCCGACTATAACAGCTTCAACAGTCACGCCAAGTTCTAGCGCGTTCCAATCCCTCATCGGGCTAGAGCGGTGTTCCGACGGCCCCCTTTCTAGGGTAGCATCAGGAGCGGCGTCCGTCAAGCTTTTTCGAGCATCCCCAAAAAGCGGTCAGCAGGGACCGGGTGTGCGCGGTCATGATACCAGCTGCGGCCCTGCGGTGGCTAATGAAGCGCTTCGAGCATCGCGGCGTGGGAAGCCGGGAGCCGGGATGCTCGAAGCGAACGACAACAGCGGCAGCAAGAGGGGCCGCGTCGCCTCGGGACGGGTTGACAGCGGTGGCTCGGGATGGTAAGGTAGAGATGACAGGGTTCGGGCCACCGACACAG
>JBHOQN010000003.1:0-69823 GCA_042408965.1 Ktedonobacteraceae bacterium | reverse complement strand
GAGGAGGAGGAGGAGACGCTCCTGCTGGTGGGCACGCCCGACGACTGGGACGATCTGGACTGGGCTCTGGCCCTGCTGGAGGGGGTCCTGGCGACGGAGAAGCTCCTGCCCGACGAGTGGTGGCGCAACGACTGCCTGCGCGACGTGCGCCGCACCCGCGAGGCGATCTGGCTGCAGCCCATCGATCTGCTCAATTGAGCGGAGGCCATCCGCGGCAACGCCACGCGACGATGGGGGCAGTTCCTGGACTGGACTCGACTCGACTGGAGTGGAGTGGAGTGGAGTGGACTAGTATGGACTGGACTGGACTCAACTGGACTGTACTGGGATGGACTGGGATGGAATGGACTGGAATGGACTCGACTCGACTGGGATGGGATGGACTGGAAGGACCGGTACGGACCGATCCATCACGAACCAGCAAGTCTCTGCGATGAAACCGCATACAATCAGCAGCAACGACATAGAAAGGAGTATCCGAACGATGTGGCATGAGGAGGAGGAGCCGGCGACGCCCTGGGCCCGCCTGGCTCCCTGGCGTCAGGCGCCCACCTTCGAGGCTGCCGCCGACGCCCTGCTGCAGACCGCCCTCGCCGCGCTCCCAGCACCGGCGGACCGCCTCCAGGAAGCGCGCGACCAGGCTGAGGAGGTCGTCCGCGAGGCCTGGGACGCCCTGGAGACCGCCCTGGCCCATCTCGATCATCTGCCCACCCACCAGGCCTGGACCCTGCTGCTCACCCCCTTCGGCGCCACCCACCTGCAGGGGCTCCTGGACCCCGAAGAAGGAGGAAGCCATGCCCCTGCGTCCTGAGGATGCCCGCTTCGCCGCCGCCGTCGATCTGCTCCCGCTCTCATGCATCCGCCGCGCCAGCGAGGGCCAGGAGATCGCCCTGCATGACGAGATGCGCCCTCTGGTCACGCAGTCAGCGCACCAGCGACCACGCCCGCCGGCTCCAGGATCGCTAGCATCTGGCCGAGTGCCTCATCGATCTGAGCGCCGCTCTGGCGCGCCTGGGCCGCCAGCAGGAGGCCGATGCCGCCTGGCAGGAGGCCTGCACCATCGCCGAACACGAGCCGGATCTGCTGCTGCTGGGCTCCAGCGAGGAGGTGGCCGGCGAGCTGGCCCGGGAGGCGGGCCGCTGGAAGGAGGCCTGCGAGCACGATCGTGAGCGCTGCCGCTCCCTGGCCGATTGCCATGCCCTGCAATACCGCCAGGCCCAGCCGCAGCTCGTGGATGTGCTACTGCGTCTCCCCCTGGAGGAGATGCGTCAGCTCATTGATAGGCTGGTCGAGGCCTGCGAGCAGGTCCGCACCCTGCGTATCCTCTAGCCAGGGTGCTCCCAAAGGTTTGAGGGAAGGGCCACCGCATCCTCCTGGCTTGCACGTAGGGGCCGTGCGATCGGCTCCCCTCCATGGCCATGGCTTCTGGCTGGCTCACAGCCATTTAGAAGGATAAGACTATAAGACATCCGCGTCGGAAGGCGCAGCGTGGCGAGAGGCTGGTGCAGGCCGCTGCGCTGCGGTGAGATTTCCAGGCAGACAGACGTAGTATGTATACGGTTGATCCTGCCGCAAGAGAGTGGACGTTTCATCGCTTGAAAGGAGGCAATGACGCAGAAGAGGAAACGTCTCGACCGCGAGAAGCGACAGAGACAGCATGCAGTCCCCCGACCCTGCCAAAGGAGCCTGCTATCTCCGCGAATTTCTTCCTGACCACGAAAAGAGGTTACCCGTGTCACACAAGAAGCGAACAAGATTCGCCTTTATCCCGGCACTGCTGTGCCTGCTAGCATTGCTGGCCGCCTGTGGAGGCGGCGGCAATCAGGGAACGTCGAGCAATCAGGTCGCCCCCCCGGACAAACAGGTCCTGCGCATCCCCATCGGAGCGACCGATTTCGGCACACTGGACCCGGCCCTTGTGCAGCTCGCCGTCGACGCCGATACCATTCAGACGATCTGGACCGGTCTTGTCGAATGGGACCACAACGTCCAATTGCGCGATCAACTGGCGCAGTCTCACGAGATCTCATCCGACGGGCTGACGTACACCTTTCACCTTCGTCCGAACCTCAAGTTCAGCGATGGCACCCCGCTGACTTCGCAGGATGTTATTTATAGCATCAACCGCACCCTACTACCGGCGACCAAGTCCCAGGTCTCGTACTACCTCAATCTGATCACGGACTACGACAAAATCACCAGCGGGAAGATCGCGACCCTGATTGGGGACAGCTTGCTGGCCCCGGACCCCAACACGGTCGTCATCAAGATCAGCAAGCCGGCGGCCTACTTCCTGCAGGCACTGACCTACCCCTGCTCGTATGTTGTCGAGAAGAAGCTGATCGACAAGTACGGCGATAAGTGGACCGATCACCTGGATGAGGGCGGCGGCGACGGACCCTTCAAGGTGCAGAGCTACGACCACACCAAAGGGATCATCCTGGTACCCAATCCCAATTACTACGGTCCGCAGCCGAAGATCCAGAAGCTGGAGTATCTGATCTCTGGCGATCAGGACACGACCTTCCGCGCCTACGAGTCGCACCAGTTCGACTACACCGGTGTCGTCGGGGTACCACCAGCGCAGATCGCCTCGGTGCGCGGCACGGCGGAGTTCCACGAGTACGTCAACTTCCGCATCCGCTACCTCACGATGAACTACCTGGTGAAGCCCTTTGACAACATCCATATTCGCCAGGCCTTTGCGCTCGCCATCGATAAGGTCCTCCTGCAGCATACCGTCTTCAGGGACGCTGTCGAGGCCACCAACCACATTGTGCCGGCCGGCATGCCGGGCTACAACCCCAACCTGGTCGGCCCCGCGGGCGTCAGCAGCCTCTCAGGCGATAAGACGAAAGCCAAGCAGCTCCTCCAGCAGGGCATGCAGGAAGAGCACCTGACGACCTTCCCCACGGTCACATTCAACTACTACACCGACGTCAAGGCCATCGTCGACGCCTCACAGGCCATCGCCCAGATGTGGCAGACGGTGCTGGGCGTCAACGTCAAGCTGACCGCGACAACCTATTCCAAGCTGATCACCCTCGAGGATGCCACGGTCAACAACCCCAACGGCCTGCAGATCTGGATCTCCGGCTGGCTGGCCGACTACCCTGATCCACAGGACTTCCTGTCGACCTTCTTCGACAAAGGCTCTGGCTACAATCAGATGAACTACGGCCAGAACCACTCGAGCGACGCCGCCCAGCAGCAGGCGGTGCAAAAGCTGCTCGAGCAGGCCGACGTCAATCTGAACCAGACGCAGCGCATGCAGCAGTACAACCAGGCCGAGCAGCAGATCATCGACGACGTGGGCTGGATTCCCATCTACCAGAATAAAATTCAGCTCATGCAGAGTACTAAACTGCACGGCATCGTGTATAATGGTCTCTCAGTCATTCCACCCGATGACTGGGCCAACATCTACTTCACGGTGTAGCAGCGCGCCGCTGCGGCAGGAACCAGGCCTGGCATCCTTCAGGGTGCCAGGCTTCCCTGTGCACAGGGAGGGAGAGGCCAGGGCGCAGGAGACAGGTCCCATCTCCAGCCTGTGGCCCTGAGCAAGAAAGCGAGGACTGAGCAATGCTGCAGTTTCTGGTGAAGCGGCTGATCGGATTGCTCTTTGTGATTATCGGCATCACCTTTATTACGTTCATTATGGGATATTTCGCCCCCGGAGATCCTATTCGCCAGCAGATGGGCGACCACTTCGACTACCACACCTGGCTGATGCTGCGCCACGCTTACGGATTGGATCTCCCCTGGTATCAGCAGTACTATAATTTCATCACCCATCTCGCGCGGCTGGACTTTGGCATCTCCTTCAAATACCAGAACCGCCCCGTCTGGGATATCCTCAAAGATGGCGTTCCGGTCTCGCTGGAGCTGGCCTTCTGGGGCCTGATGGTGGAGTTACTGCTGGGCATACCGGTGGGCATCCTCTCGGCACTGCGGGCGAACACCTGGCTCGATACGCTCAACATGGGCGTCTCGCTCATTATTTACGCCCTGCCTCCTTTCGTCATCGCCATCATCGCCCAGGTGATCATCGTCTGGCTCGACAGGCATAGCGGGGCGAGCTGGCCCTCCTCCTCCTGGGGAGCGGCCTGGCAATACGACTGGGAGGATCTTCAGCCCAAGATCGTGCCCATCCTGGTCTATGGCGCCGCCGGCTACGCCTATTTCGCCCGCCTGGCCCGCACCACCATGCTGGAGGTTCTCCATCAGGATTTCGTGCGCACAGCCCGTGCCAAGGGCCTGCATGAGCGCATCGTCATCTACTGGCATGCCCTGCGCAATGCCCTGATCCCTCTGATCACCGTGCTCGGCGTGGCCATCGGCCTCCTGGTGAGCAGCACCTTCTTCATCGAGGAGATCTTTAATATTCCTGGCATCGGGCAGATCTCTCTACAGTCGCTGACGGATCTCGACTACCCGGTGATTCAGGCCACAGTGGTCTTGCTGGCAACCTGCGTGGTTGTCGGGAACCTGATCTCAGACATTCTCTACACGATTGTTGATCCCCGCATCAGGATCGAGTAAGAGCAGAGGAGGAACGCTGATGGATGCGCAAGAGAGACCACCAGAATCGGCAGCGGAGGGCTTTATGCTCCCTGATGAGGGACCGCTTCCTCCGCCGGGCGATCTGCTGGCCCTGGCTGCCACGCCTGGAACACCTGGCCTGGAGGTACTGGAGGAGGAGAGCGAGCGGCGCCACTCGCCCACGCCTCTGCAGGAGTCATTGCGCCGCCTGCGACGCGATAAGCGCGCTATGGCCAGCCTGGTGCTGATTGTGCTCTTCGTACTGATCGCCCTTATCGGTCCACTGATCTACCAGCACATTGGGGGCATCTACCAGAGTCCGCAGAACGGCCCGGTGCCGGCCAGTGTCTACCATAGCTACTACCACGAGGAGCTGATTCGCCAGGATGAAGGACCCTCGGCGCAATACTGGCTTGGAACCGACGACCTGGGACGGGACATCCTGGCCCGCCTGATGCAGGGCATGCTGATCTCCATCACGGTGGCCACCCTGGTTGAGATTGTCGATATTGTGCTCGGTCTGACCGTCGGGGTGCTGGCTGGCTACTTCGGCGGCTGGGTCGACCAGCTCCTGGCCCGCTTCACGGACCTGATGTTCGCCTTTCCCGGCCTGCTCTTCGCAATCCTGCTGACGGGCATCATCGGCCCTGGTGCCTCTGACGCACTGGCAAAGCTGCCGATCATCGGCCCCAACGGCAATGGCCGCCTGCTGCTGGTCTCGCTGGCCCTGGCGATCACAGTCTGGCCGCTGATGGCGCGCTACGTTCGCGGGCAAACGCTGCAACTCAAGGAGCAACAGTTCATCGAGGCGGCGCGCACGGCTGGATCGAGCAATCTGCGTATCATCGTGCGCCATATCGTGCCTAACCTGATGAGCATTGTCGTTGTGGCAGCTACGCTCAATATCTCCAACACGATCATCGGCGAGGCTGGCATCAGTGTGCTCGGCCTGGGTGTGCAGGCACCCGGCGCCAGCCTGGGTCTGATGATCTCCGACGCCACTCCCTATATCAATACCCATCCCTGGGAGATCCTGGTTCCAACGACCGTGCTGGCATTGATCGTCCTCTGCTTCTCGTTCCTGGGCGACGGCCTGCGCGACGCCTTTGACCCGCGCTCGAAGGATTGAGGATCGTGCCCCCCCGCGCGTCCTCAATCCTCTGTACGTCCTCCTCTCTGGCCCAGGTGGCTCTGCCGCGCTCGGCGCTCGGCGCTCGGCGCTCGCTCGGCGCCCGCAACCGATCCAGATCCACTCACGCGGGGACCTGCACGAGCGCAGGCCCGGCTCAGGCTTTTGAACTCTCCCAGGTGGCTTCGCTATTGGCGAACATGCTGCCGATGGCGGCAATCACCAGATAGGCAAAGGTCAGGACACTGATGATGTAGAACCACTGTGTATTGGTGATCAGACTGGTCCAGGAGTAGAAGAGGGTGCCAAGGATCGCCAGCAGACAGGCGGTCGAGCCGAGCATGATGCTTGCCCACAGCACAGGCCGCGGGAAGATGCGCCGCTCTTCGAGCAACGCACGCCGCGTCCCGTGCAGACGCACCAGGTTGAAGAAGAGGAACCCCGCCGAGAAGGCCCACACCAGCGTGGAGGAGGCCAGCATAACGTTATAGACCTCGGTCGAGAGGTTCTGCGGGCTGGTGATCTGGATGGTATAGGGCGCCAGCAGGAAGACGAAGGCGGTCACCAGCAGGGCGACTACAGCCTGAAAGACGATGGCATTGGCGGGCACGCGCTGTCGATTGAGACGCACCACCCGCACGGGGAGGCGCTGATCGATGCCGGCCACCATGAGCAGGCGCGCATAGGCGTAGTTGTAGACGACCATCGCCATGACGAAGAAGCTCATCAGGCAGAGCGCCGTGACATTGCCCAGAAACTTGCCCAGTGCCAGATCGACGACGCTTACCAGGGCAAAGGGTGCAGCCCCCCTGACCGGCCCGGCGACGACGAGCAGGGCGAAGGTGGCGATCGCATAGCCACCGATGACCAGCAGGGTCCCCCAGAAGAGATGGCGGGTGATCACTCTGCGTCCGACGATCTCCCCGCCCATGTTCAAGGGCACCTCGGTTCCCAGATAGGCCAGGGTGATCAATCCGAAGAGATAGAGGTTCCCGCTATCCTTGTCAAAGCGAATGCTCCAGTCGGAGAGATGGCTGAAGCTGCTCTGGGGCTGGTGCCCGCTGATCAGCCACATGAGCGCGGCCAGCGCGAGCAGGACCACGGCGACAAAGGTCGCCCAGGCGACGATGTTGACGAGCTTCTGCACGCTGCTCTGGCGCTGGATGGCCAGCAGGGCGGTGCCGACTATCAGGAGCATGATGAGCAATCCCTGCTGCCAGGGCTCGGTCAGCCAGTTGCTGTTGAGCCCCTGCAGATAGGCGACGATGACATCGCCGGCGCTGATGATAACCAGTACTCCGGGAAACCAGGCGCAGAAGGCAGCGAAAAAGCTCCAGTAGCCGCCAAAGGCCTTGTGGGTCCAGTTGTAGAGCGAGCCTTCATGGGGAAACATGACGCCGAGCTGCGCGGTGGCGATCACGCCGGGAATGAAGAAGGTGAGAGCGCCAATGCCCCAGTAAGTGAAGGCCGCCGCTCCTCCACCGACGGCACTGGTGGCGTTGGTAATGAAGAAGACGATCAGCAGAAACGTGGCCGTCATGTCGCCCGTGGTGAGCATGCGCGGCATGACGCGCGGAACGTAGTGCTCCGAGGCGAGCTCTCCCTCCTCTCGCATCTCGGCCTTGCTCCCTTCCAGACGCTGTTGCCCCGGTCCCTGAGCAACGCCCTGGGGGAGTGCATCGGTGTTTCGCAGAGCCTTCCCGCGGCGGCTGATGCTCGTGACATCTCGCTGCGATTGTGTGAGCATAAGACCTGTTCCCCTATCTTTTCCTCCTTGTACAGGAACGCACTACAAGAGTCTGATTTCAATGGCATCATAGAACAGGGTAATCAGGTGCTGGCTGAAGACATGTGAGGAGCTTGAAGATCGACACTGAGTACTTCTGCTGATCATATTACTCAGTGCCGACGGGGAATGGCCTGTCTAACGTCGGGGTGCAAACGGCTTCAGCGCTTGTTTCACGCCATCAGTTCCGGTTGACTGTCTAGCCGAAAAGTCCTAAAGCTGCAGGCGGGCAGCGAGGCGGCGCGCCGCCCTGTCCCATCAGAGCAGAGCGGCACGACGCGGCGCTCAGTCGGTGACGAGCATCTCTGCAAAGGCGGAGATGTGGATGACGATGCCAGGGGCGGTGAAGAGGCGCAGACCACCGAATCCGCTCTGCAGGCTGGTATCATGGGCGCTGACCATCCAGCGCGCGGGCTCGGGCGAGCCGGCCGGCCAGGCGCGCGCCTGCAGGAGGTCACCGCTGATACGGAAGCGCAGGCTGTAGGTGCCACCGGCACGAGCGACAAAGGCGACGGCGGCCAGGCGCGTGCTCATACCGCCGTTGCTCTTGAGCAGCACGAGCTGGCTGCCGTCGATGTAGGCTTTGTACCAGTCGTTGGCATCGACCCAGCGCAGCACCGCTCCCAGGTTGGCCTGCTGAAAGCGGCTGATGCTGCCGGTGAAGAAGACCTCGCCAGCGCTGAAAGTCGGGCCGAGAATGGCGTTATAGGCTCCCTTGCCGTTGGCGATCCGCCCCTGATGGTTGGCGATCGAGAAGATGGCGCCGTCGGTGGCATCAGCCTGCCAGCGATGGCCGTCGCTGGCGGTACCCCAGGCGCTCTGATCGGCGCGCTGGAAGCTGTCCAGAGCGAGCAGCACGCCATCGCCCGGCTGGCGTGTCATCCCGGCGGGCATGCTGCCCACACTGTCTCGTGTGGGCAGGGACGTGGCGGTGGCAGCGGGACCACTGGCGGGCCGACCCGGCGCCGGGCTGGCTGCAACGGGCAGGGTCAGCGCCGCCTCAATGGAGGGCAGCGCAATGATCGAAAGCAGCGTGGCACTGACCAGCATACCCAGGAGCATGAACGCGAGCCAGCTCATGGGCCTGGCGAAGTGCGGCCCGTTCTGCTGTGGCGGCAGAGACGCTGCCGTCGCAGCCGGTGCTGGTCGCGAGCGCCGCGCAGCAACAGGTCGGGAGGGAGCGCCAGGGTGAGCTGTGTCCGCCGCTCGCTCAGGATCATAGAGGGCCTGTGCGCCGGCACGTCGGCGCGAGGGACCCGGGCTCATGCCGGCGCCGGGCTCCGTCGTGTGCGCGTCGCTCACGCTGCTATACTCGGCCTGCTCGCCGTTGTATCGCTTGCTATGGCTCCTGTTCATAGTGTCTCTGCTGTAAAAACAGACGAACGTCATCGAAGAAGGCCTGCTCACCGTTCATGGCAAGTGGCTCCAGTGGCTCCGTAATGGCGCTCTGCGGCGGCTTCCACTGAATCTGCCGCGCGGCCTGCTCCATGCTCTCTACACGTCTATACCTGATCTCGCGCTGTAATCCAATCGCAGCAACCGATAGTACCAGGAAGAGCAGGATAAAGCGGCCGGCGGCGACCAGGACGCCGTCGACGCTCCAGCGGTCGCTCAGCCAGCTCACCAGGGGCACGAGCAAGATGGTCAGCAGACCTTCGGCAGCGAAGAGAAAGCGGTTGACGTATTCCTCCTGGGCACGCTCGTAAGCCAGGTGGCCCTTGTCGAGCTGGCCACTGCGCTGACGCTGGATCAGATGGCGCTGCGAGAAGATGACGGTGCTCAGGCTGGGCCTCAGACGAGGCAGCAGGATACCCCAGACGGTAGCCGCAGCGGTGTAGAGGCTCAGGCTCAATGCCAGCCACCAGGGGGCCTGCAGCATGGGCAGACCGAGCGCCAGCAGGGAGGCGGCCATGACAAAGGGCATACAGAGGGCCACCGCCCAGCAGGACTGGCGCCAGCGCGCCGGAATCAGGCGGTCAGCGGGACCCAGCACACCGCGCAGGACGCCGACGAGTCCCAGCGTGAGCGCCACGGCCAGCACCTGGCCGGCGATCATCCAGAGCAGGGTGCTGAGCGCCCCCTGACGCAGCAGGACCCCCGCGAAGGGCGTGGGGAGAACGCTCCAGATGCTCCCCAGCAGGATCGAGAGGCTGCTGGCCAGGATGACGAGCGCAAGCTGGCCGCGCTGCGCGAGATAGCGCCACCAGCCGCCACGTAGTAGCCAGCTCGCGTTGAGCTGCACGCGCCAGCGGTTGGCCCCTTCGGTGGTGTCGAACCAGTTGTCCACCATCCGGCCAGGCGTCGGCAGGGGAGAGCGGGCCGTGGGCCAGCAGTCCAGCAGCAGCAGTGGAGAGAGGCAGATAAGATCCAGTACTCCCGACCACTGTGGCACAAGCCAGACGGCGCCCAGCGCGAGCATCGTCGAGAGGGCGCCACGCGCCAGCACTACCCACTCATCAACCGCCGGCCAGGGCCGCCGCTGCACAAGCCAGGCGGTGCTGAGCAGACCAAAGAAGAAGGCCAGCAGCGCCAGCTCGCCAAGCGCGATCCAGACCTGCAGCGCGAGGCGCTCTGTCAGTGGCAGCGCCAGCTCGAGGAGCGCGCAGATCAGCAGACCGCTTCCCCAGAAGCGTGGCGCACTCTGACGCTGCCTTCCCAGCAGCACCGCGGCCAGCAGGGCGCCAGTCATCCAGGCCACGGCGATCGGGGCCAACGCCAGCACCAGCCCGCTCTGATACCAGGCACGGGCAACCAGACGCATCTGCAGAATGCTGACGCCGATGCTGGTCACGAACCAGCAGGCGTTGAAGAGGCGCCTGCCGATTACGGCATCCAGGCGTTTGACAGTGAACTGAGCGTAGCTCATGGCGGTTTCCTCTGGACGTCTTCTCTTGAGAACCTCAGCACAGCTCGCGTTTGCCGCTCTCTTCGTCAGCTCACGAGACCAGCGCCTCGCTCAGATGGCCTGGGCCTCCTCCTCCAGCAGGGAATGCAGGCGGGTGCGCGCGCGCAGCATCTCGATCTCGCCAGTAGAGGCCGTGCCCATCTCCGGCCGCTCGCTCACCACGGTGGCGGATGGGACGGCGGGTTGTTGGCGATAGAGCAGAGCATAGTCGCATTCGCGCAGCCAGGCGTGGATCTCCGGGAGGAAGGTGTCCAGCTCCTCCAGGGCCAGTGAGGCGTAGTGATAGCTGGCATCGATATGCGAGGCGAAGAGGCTGTGGGCCCAGCCAAGATAGACCACCCATTCGGGGTGGAACTGCACCGCCACCCAGAAGCGGCGTGTATCGCTCTCCTCAATGGCCTCGATCACGCCGTCGGGGGCCGTGGCACCGACGCTCATGCCGGGGGCCAGATAGCCGACCACCTCGGCGTCGGGCGTCAGATAGCCAACGATCTGGTGGTGCATCGAGAGCACGGCCTCAATATACTGGCGCTGCGGCGCCCGTGCATCGGGACCCCGCAGGATGCGCGCCAGACGGCTGCGTGGATGCACGGCGATCGGATGCTCCACCCAGTTGTCGGCGCTGATGCGTCCCCGTGCGCGGTGTGGCACCAGCGGCGGCATATGGCGCGGCCACTGCGAGCGAATGTCCTGATAGAGGCCGCCGCCACGTACGACGTTCATCACCTGCATGCCGCGGCAGATTCCCAGCGTGGGGATGCAGAGCAGCCAGGCCAGCAGGGCTGTATAGCGCTCCCAGATATCGCGCCACAGCTCCGGGGTGGCCGTCTGCGGATGAGGCACGTGGCCGTAGAGGCAGGAGTAGAAGTCGCCGCCGCCGGCCAGCACCAGCCCGTCGAGGTTGCGCACAATAGGCCAGACCACGCGAAAGACCTCCTCGAAGGCGTCCTCATCGCTGAGAATATCGAAGGGATCGCAACCCTGCAGAATGGGCAGCGTCGGAATGACCACCGGATCGCCGCCGGCCTCAAAAATGGCGTTCACGGTCGCCGCATCGCCGGCGTACACGGGCCAGCCGCCGTCGCGCATGCAGCCGCTGGAGGAGAGCAGGCCGATGCGTGGCCGATAGTAGGCTGGCAGGGGTGTACGCTGCCGCGCGCTGACAAAGGTGGCGATACGTCCGGCCAGCGAGCCGCTGGAGAGGTCTCCGCTCGTGCGCTGGCCAGCAGGGGTCGACCCGCTCAGGTGGGCGCGCGCTGTCGCATACTGGTGATGGTCTCTCATCATGTCTCACCCTCTTCTGATCCCTACATGATCACTGCTTGATCGCCGTCACATCCAGCGTCGCCAGGCGCTGGATGGCATAGTGAATCTGGGTAATGCCGCTCTGGATCTCGCCACTCTGGGGATCAAACTGGCCCAGGAAGGCATCTTGCGCCTGCTTGACCATCGTGTCCAGCAGAGCCAGCGCCGCTGGCTGGCGTAGCTGAGCGTCGCTCATACGCACCAGTTGAATGGCGTCCTGGCGGATCTTCTCGTAGAGCGCCTGCACCTTGCTCAGGGCAGCGCTGATCTGCTGCGCCAGGGCCTGCTGCTCGCTGTTGGAGCCGGGCGACTGAACCACGCCCTGCAGGTGAATGGCGATGTGATGCAGGTAGCCCGGCGGTTGCTGATTGGCATCGAACTGCAGGAGACCGACGCGCCCGATATGGGGATCGACCAGCACCGGCGTGCCGGGCGGCACATCGCCCTGGACGAACTCGATCCCGTCGAGATAGTCGAGAATGCGGATGAACTGGCGATGCATCAGCCCGGTATCTCCAAGATTCCAGTCATCCCTGGCCGATCCGGCCCACTCGAGAATCTTTTGCGCATCGCGGAAGAGCCAGATATCGAGACCGCCGGGGAGCCCGAGCTTCTGCAGTGTTGGATCTGAGGCCAGCAGGTGGCGCAGATGGTCCAGCAGGCTGAAATGATGCTCGCTATCCTGCGGGTTCGGTGTATGCGGAATGACGGCCTGGTAGCGCCACGCGCTCTTATCGAGCGAAGGCAGCGCGGGCGTGACGGCGGCGCTCTCTTCGGTCACTAGAAAGCGATCGCTAAGGCTCAGCAGATTGGTGTGCTGGCTGTCCCCGGCATAGGAGAGGTGCGCTGTGCCGTGGCTGACGGTCAGACGGCCGAGCAGGATGGTCTGGCTCTCCACAGGATCATCGCTCTGCAGCCAGGCGTAGTAGGCCTTGCCGGGGGCCGGCGCGGGCACATTGCTCAGATCGACCTGCACCTGATCAGCGATACCCTGGCTGGAGCTGTCGCTGACCTGGCCACTGCTGAGAAAGAAGACGTGCCCGACAATGGTCCCGGCCGGCGCAGCCCCGGCGGCCGGGTGCGTCTGCCCGCTCCCCGCATGCGAAAATGGCAGCACGCTCAGGCCCCCACTGACCAGCACCACGATCAAAGAGACGAGCAGTGCACCGCTGACAATCAGCATGGGAAGCAGCCTCCCGCGCCGCTGCTGCTGGGGCTGACCAAGCGGCCTCGTGGTCGTCAGGGTGCTCAGAGGGCGCGAGGTCGCCTGCCACTGCTGCGTTGGCTGCTCAAACTCAAATTTCTTCAAGGCTGGCCCTCCTCTTGCTTGCTATCATGGATAGAGCCGATCCGCAGTGCTGCTCCCTTCGACGACTCCCGGCGAGCGACACCGGCGACGATCTCTGCTTGAAGTGTACGCCAGGCGAGCCTCTGCAGCGGCTGTTTTTGGGAATACTTCTTTGTGCAAGCATCGCATGGAATTTGGACCTGCTGCCTACGTGGCCCGCAACACCGATCGCAGGGGCTGTAGATCAACGCTCCGCCATGAAGCAACGCCAGCGGCGTACAGCAGAGCGGAGGTGGAGCCTTGTCTCTACTGTGCGCTGCTGGCGCTAGAATGGGATGAGCGAGCAAGAAGAGCGGCGCGCCCGGGCCTGACTAACGGCTGCGCGCTGGCACCGGTTTTGGCGGGATGTGAATGGGTCGGCCCTCGGCGGCCAGGATGGCCTCACGCAGCCCTTCGCTGAGCGTGGGATGCGGGTGAATGGTCTCGATGATTTCGTCGCCGGTGAGTTCGCCGCGCATCGCCACGGAGTACTCGCTGATCAGATTGGTGGCATCGGGACCGATGATGTGAGCGCCGAGAATCTCGTTGTACCTGCCCAGAATCACCTTGGTGAAGCCCTCGATGTCGCCGATGGCCACCGCCTTGCCAATGGCGCTCCAGGGGAAGCGCTCGACACGCACCTCGCCGTACTGCTGCTTCGCCTGAGCCTCGGTCAGACCGACAAAGGCCACCTCGGGGAAGGTGTAGATCGGATTGGGTATGACGTTATAGTCCATGCTGACGGCCCGCCCCAGGGCGTTCTCCGCAGCCACCTCGCCCTCCATGGAGGCCACATGCGCCAGACCAGCGCCATGCACCAGATCGCCAATGGCGTAGATGCCCGGCAGGCTGGTCTCCATACGTTCGTTGACGCGCACCCGTCCGCGCTCATGCTCCAGCCCCTGCTCCAGCAGGGACTCCAGTCCGCTGGTGTTGGCGCGCCGGCTCACAGCCACGAGCACATAGGCACCGCTGACCGTCTGCTGGCCCTGCTCGCCGCTGGCGATCACGCGCTTCAGCGCATCGTCGTCCTCGATGGCCTCCACCCTGGCACCGGTGACGATCTTAATGCCGCGCTTGCTGAGGACACGCACCAGCAAGCGGCGCACCTCCTCGTCCACGGGCGCCAGAATGTTGGGCAGCATCTCCACGATCGTCACCCGCGAGCCGAGTGCCTCAAACATGCAGGCCAGCTCGACGCCAATGACGCCACCGCCAACACAGACGATGCTCTCTGGCACCTCGGTCAGATTCCAGCAGGTGTCGCTGTTGATGACGTTACGGCCGTCAATGCCCGGAAGGGGGGGCATGAGCGGCACCGAGCCGGTCGCCAGAATCAGCTTCTCGGCGCTGAACTGCTCGACACTGCCGTCGCTCTTCGTCACGGTGACCGTGCGCTGCGCGTCCACGGTCCCCAGTCCATCGTAGACGGTGACGCCGTTGCCCTTGAGCAGCGTTGCGACCCCGCCGGTCATACGCTTGACAACCTTATCCTTAAAGGCAACCGCCCGCCGCATGTCAAAGGCTGGTGGCTGCTGCAAGATGATCCCCAGGTCTGCGGCCGACTCCAGACGATGCAGGGTCTCGGCAATGTGCAGCATCGCCTTCGAGGGAATACAGCCGACGTTGAGGCAGGTACCGCCGAGGTACTGCTTCTCAACAATGGCCACGCGGGCGCCGAGCTGGGCCGCACGGATCGCCGCCACGTACCCGCCCGGGCCGGCGCCAAGAACTGCGACATCATAGTGGCTACTGGTCATAAGTTAACCTCTCCTGCGTCCCTTGTGCATTGTGCCTCCTCAGTATAGCACGTTCCGCGCAGCACGACCAGCAGCAGAGCGGGCGCAGGGGAGGACAGCCAGCCCGGGGAGGGGTGCGGTCCAGTCCCCTGCGCTTCTCCTGCTTCGCGGCGACATCGCACTAAGGGCGCAGCATGACCAGCAGGACGCCCAGAATCAGCAGCACCCCGATGGCGGCAAAGACGCCGGCATTGAGCAGCATGTTGCTGCGCGCCCGCTCGCGGAACTGTTCCGAGTTGAGACGCAGCGGATCGGGTGCCGCGCTGACCGGCTCTTCGGCACCGGCCTCGAGATAGGACTCCACGAGGGCCCCCAGATCTTTCTGCATCTCGACGGGATGGCTGTAGCGCTGCGCCCTGGAGAGGCTCAGCTGGCGCACGAGAATCATCTCCATCTGGGCGCTGACGACGGGATTAAGGCGGCGCGCCGGGGGATGGAAGAAGACCAGGCGCGCATTGGGATCGTAGCCCGTGACCGCGTGATGCAGGGTGGCTGCCAGGCTGTAGAGATCCGACGAGGAACTGGTCTCTCCACGCACCTGCTCCGGCGCGTAGTAGCCCGCGACTGCTTTGTCACCCTTCTCCGAGGGCGTCTCGGGCGCGAAGAGCGGAATATGGATCAACCAGGCCGTCTGCTGGCTCTCGTTGATGATGATAGTCTCTGGATTGATCGAGCCATGGACAATCGGCGGCTGCTGATTGGCCAGCAATGCCAGCAGGCCGCAGAGCTGATAGCCGTAGTTGGCAACCAGCGGCTCCGGCAGTGCGCCGCCCTGACGCTTGATGAGCGCCCCCAGGGTCTCGCCCTCTGGCTGGACCAGCACCAGAAAATAGATCCCTTTCTCATTGAAGAAGTCCACAAACTGCGGGAAGCCCTGGTATTGTCCCAGGATCTGCATACGCTGAATAACGGCCGTCACCAGTTGATTCGCCGGGGTCGTGCGCGCCAGCTCGGGGCTGATCTGCACCTCGCGGACCAGCACCTGGCGGCGGCCGGCCTGCATATCCAGGGCCGACCAGGCCCGCCCCTGGTTGCGCTGCGTCTCAGGCAAAGGTACGGGGCCAATGATGCGATAGCGACCCTCGGCAAGACTGTCGCCGCGCATCAGGGTGTAATGATTGGTAACTCCGGGCAGGGAAGAAGAGAGAACGGGAAGAGCGGCCCCCGACGATCCCTGATTGAGATAGTGCCCACAACGAGGACATCGGCCAGCAGTAAGTATTCCTTCATACGAACAGTACGGACACCGCATGCTCTACCTCTCCTTTTGCTGGCGTCTCGGCCAGCATAACAGCTAACAACTTTGTTTTTGTTCGGTAGAATGCTGAGGAAGGATTGCCTGCTCAGCGCCCGGCTGAGCACTCAATGATCACGACGACGCTGGTCAGCGCCCTCCCCTCGCGGAGGGCGCGGCGTCCCGAGACGCATCAGCGCCCAGGCGTTCATACCGCAGGAGCCCAGTTCGGTTCAGTTCGGTTCGGTTCAGTGCAGCTCAGAGCGACACCTCACCCTGGTGGAGGCCTGACCTCAGCGTGTCCGACCTAGGGCGAGACCTCATCCAGGCGCTTGTGCCGCGTGGAGGGGCCAAATTGCGCCAGAAAGGCCGCCAGCAGGAGGAAACTGCCGATCAGCACAAAGGTGCCCGTCGGACCCAGACGGATCACCAGAGAGGTCACGTAGCTGACGCCAATGCCACCACCTACATGGCCAACACCGTCCACCAGGGCGAAGCCACTGGCACGGGCGCGCGTGGGATAGTTCTCGGTCGTCCAGGTGTAAACTACTGGCAACCAGATGTAGCAGCCCATCGAGAGCAGAATCGAGCCCAGGGCGGCGACGCCGAAGTTATCGCCGCTGAGCGCAATGATTACCTCGGCGAGCATGGTCAGCAGAGCGGCGATCATCAGCCAGATCTTGCGCTCCAGCCGTTCGCCAAACTGGAAGGCTCCCAATGAGCAGAGGCAACTACCAAAAACACCGAGGGAGGTGATCAGGCCGGCCTCGGAGACGGGATAGTTGAGGGCCACCAGCAGGGTCGTCAGACCAGAAATATTCGAGTAGACCGTAATGTACGCCAGCAACCAGACGACCAGCAGGAGGATGGTGCGCTTAAAATACAGGGTGTTGCCAAAGATCTCTAGATAGCCAGTCCGCCGATCCTGGATCGGCACCTGCAGCTCCGCCGCGGGGGTCGGCAGCTCGCGGCCGAGGCGCCGTCGCGCGTAGGTCTCCATCTTCTCGACGATGCGCTCGGCCTCATAGATGCGCCCCTTGGTGATCAGCCAGCGCGGCGATTCGGGGAGCTGGAAGCGTAAGAGGAGGCCAATAAAGGCCAGGGAGGCACCGATGGCGTAGAGAATACGCCAGCCGCTCTCAAACTGGGGCGAGGCGAGAGCGATGGGCAGACCATAAGGAAAGGGTGCCGCCGGCGTGGTGAGATAGAAGCCCAGCCAGATACCGAGTGAAGCCCCCGCAGAGGACATGATGAAGATCAGTGAGGTGTACCTGGCCCGCCTCTCGTTGGGCGCCACTTCGTTGATGTAGGTATTGACGAGCGCCAGGTCCGCCCCGATCCCGACGCCGGTGATGGTACGCGCCAGCACGAAGCTGTTGTAGTCTCCCACAAAGGCCGTGAACAGTGAGCCAAGCCCGGTGATCGCCATCGTGATCACCATCATGTCCCGCCGCCCGTAGCGATCGGCAAAGGGACTGAAGATCAAGGCGCCAATCACATAGCCGAGCAGGTTCATCAGCACGGGAAACCCTAGATACTTGCTGGCAATCTGGGGAAGACAGCCTGGAACGATCTGTGTGCAGGTCTGAATGAAGGAGACATTGATATCACCGATGTCAAAAAAGGCAAAGAGCAACCCCAGGCCGATGATGAGAAGCACTGTCCTGGACAAGGCCCAGACGGGAATACGGTCCTGCCGCGCAATGATAGCGGCGGCTACCCTGGATTTCTTGGGCGCCGGGAAAAGCACCTTGCTTGTTTGTGCTGACATGCCTGACTCCTCGTGCTTCGATCCTCCAGTGTTTCAGGAGCGCTTGTTGTAGCAGACCTCTGCTGCATGAAGGAAGAGAACAGTTGCAGCCTTTGCATGAAAAAATCTGTTTGTGAACTTATGCCTGAAACATTGCCCCTTATGCCGTATCCATAAGGGGTACGCTGCTCAAGGCCGCTCATGCAGGGCTATTGTAGGGAAGGGTGGGGATAACAGGCAATGTTTCTATGCACAAATTAAGCGCGAGAATTTGTCATCGTGCACAAGATCACGATGGGCAGCAACGGACTCTGACCGGCAGGACCTCGACGATCCGGCCGGCCCACACGGGACTGGAAGCGCAGTGGAGGCCCTCTGGTCTTTTCTGGTCAATGCTCGCCGCTGGAATCGAGATGGCCGGCGATGAGCGCCATCGCCTGATCGCCCACCAGCGTGCGCAGCTGCGCGTGGATCTCGCTCATACGCTCCATGCGCCGGGTGATAAAGCGATGGCGGCTCACTCCTTGCGCCAGGCCGTTCAGGCCCAGCGTGGCCGCCTCGTATTCGGCGCTGATCTGCGCCAGCAGACGCACCACCTCGGAGGGATGATCTTCTCGTGCAGGCATCACGCTCTCCCTTTCTGGCCCTTCTGCTCCACGAAGGGCAGTTCCTCACCACACCAGCCGGGCGTCAGAGCGCTCCATGCTCTCGGCGCTGGCCGCGGCTCCCTCCCTCTGCCAGAGGCGCCGGCTGCAGCCGAGCTCAGCTCAGTTCGATTCAGTTCATCTGGTCTGCTCAGCCTTGCTCTCTTCTCTCAGGCTGGTCCTGGATTGCACCTGAGCTGGCAGGCCTCAGGGCATCTCACCTACCTTGACATTGCCACGCAGCAGGTTGCGCGCAATGATGAAGCGCTGAATCTCATCGGTTCCCTCAAAGATGCGCCAGACGCGCATCTCGCGATACCAGCGCTCGATGGGCAGCTCTCGAGTGTAGCCCATGCCGCCGTGAATCTGGAGCACACGATCGACGACGCGGTTGGCCATATTGGCGCCGTAGAGCTTGGCGATAGAGGAGGTGTGGCGATTGTCCAGGCCTTGCTCGGCCTGCCAGGCGGCGTAGAGGGTCAGCCAGCGCGCGGCCTCGATCTCAACGTGCGAGTCGGCGATCATCCACTGAATCGCCTGGCGCTCGCTGATCGGTTTGCCGAAGGTAACGCGCGTGCGCGCATATTCAATGGCCATTTCCAGCAGGCGCTCGGCGGCTCCTACGGCCCGCGCGGCGATATTCCAGCGACCCGCCCCGATCCATTTCATCGCCAGCTGGAAGCCCCGGTTGACCTCGCCGAGCACGTTCTCCTCGGGCACACGCACGTTCTCGAAATAGAGCGAGGCCGGTCCCCAGGAGCCCATGGTATGGATATAGCTGGAACGCCAGCCCATCTCGCGGTCGACCAGGAAGCAGGTCATGCCCTCGTGGGCCCCCTTCTCGCGATCGGTGAGCGCGAAGACCATCGCGAAGTCGGCCTCGTTGCCATTGGTGATAAAGGTCTTCTCGCCGTTGAGCACCCAGCTCTTGCCGTCTTTGACGGCTGTCATCTGGATGTTGGAGACATCGGAGCCAGCTCCTGGCTCTGTGAGGGCGAAGCAGGAGCGGCGCTCCCCGTTGATGGTCGGGATCAGGTAACGCTGCTTCTGCTTCTCATTGCAGCTATAGAGGATGTTATCGGCTGAGCCGCCGAAGGTGAAAGGGACGAAGGTGCGATAGAGTTCGATGGTGATGATGGCGGTCATAATGGGGCCGAGGTTGGCTCCGCCATATTCCTCAGGTGTATTGATACCCCAGAAGCCCAGTTCCCGGGCTTTGAGTTGGAGCTGTCGAAGTTGCGCGCGTTCGATGCCGGGACGACCCTCTCGCTCGTTACGCAAGACCTCGCCTTCCAGCGGTACCAGCTCCCTCTTCACAAAGGAGCGCACCGTCTCCTGTATCATTTTCTGCTCTTCTGTCAGGCGAAAATCCAAGGTTGTCCTCCTCAGTCTGTGGCTCTCTCGGAACAGAGCGCTGCCCGCCGATCGATCGCCAGACGGGCCAGTCGTGGGCAACGCCTCACTGGTATCGGTACCCACAGGTTATTGTATGGGGAGAGCAACAGGAGAAAGCAATGTTTCGTACGACAAATTCTCGGGCGCAATTTGTCGGCGGCGACAGAGTGCCTGTGCAGAGCAGAGGCGGGCCGCCCCTAGGGGGCCGGTTCGCATGTATCGGGATGAAAGCGCTGCCAGATGAAGGAGGCCAGCGCCATCGCGGTCTGCTCTCTGGGAGAGGACTCCTCACTGCCCAGGAGGTCCTGGGCGCGGTGGAGTCGATAGCGAATGGTATTGACATGCACACCCAGCTGCTCGGCCACAGCCTGGGCGGAGCCAAGGGTCTGGGCAAGCACAAAGGTCTCGGTGAGGTGCGAGCCGCTGGCGCGATCGTAGTCGAGCAGGGGTCTGAGGAGCCTGGTGGCAAAGGCCTCCAGATCGTCGATGAGGCGTGGGTTCTCCAGCAGGCTATCGAGACCGAAGGTGTAGATATCGAGCAGATACTCGCCAAAGCCCTCGCGGCGCGCCTTGTGGGCCAGCGAGATCGTATGGGTCAGGCTCATCTTCAGGTCCTCGAGGGAATGATAGCGCCCACCATGGACGATCCAGAGGGGCTGGACGCCGCAGTGCTGCAGTAGCGCATCGCGCACCTTGGACGGCGGCTGCGGCGCCTGCCCCTCCAGCAGGACGATCGCCATGTCGTCCTCGCAGAAGATCAGGGGACTCTTGAGAGAGTCGAGGACCACGCTCTCGGCGATCATGCGCTTGCGTGGCGACTTGAGGGCCTGCATGCTTTCGGTGGGCCAGGCCAGCACCCAGAACTGGCCGCGCTCGACAGGGAGGCCGAGGCGATAGCCATCCTGCTCGACGTGCTGGAGCGATTTGCCCTTGAGCAGGGCCTGCAGCCACTGCTCGCGGCGGCGATCGAGCTGATCCTGGGTCTGCTCCATGCGCGTGATGACCAGATTACAGGCCACGATCAGATCGTTGAAGAAGTCGGGCCAGCCGGCAGGCGGCAGTGGGATGGAGGGACAGAGGTAGACCTGGCCGGTGCGGTCGAGGCCGGCGAAGGCCAGCGAGAGCACCTGGACGCGCTCCGGCTGTGCGGCGCGCCTGGCTCGCAACTGCTCCAGCTCCTCGCTGCGGGCCACAACATAGGGTTTGCCGCCAGCATCGGTCACGATCACTGCACCCTTGATGATCTGGCTGGCCCAGTGCTCTACCGCCTCGATGCGGTTGGCGTGCAGCAGCAGCTCATACCAGGCGGCCTTGTGATCGGGCAGGTGGTGCAGGCCAGGCCAGAAGAAGGCGGGGGCGCGCTCGGCCGGGGGAAGCGGCTCGAGGAAATGTGCCAGGCGCTGGCCCAGGAGAAACTCGGCCAGCGAGAAGGGCGCCACGGTGCGTCGTGTTGTATAGAGCACGGCCGCTACGTGGGCGCTGTTCTCGGGAGCCGTCTGGTAGCGCACGGGCAGGGCCATGCCTGAACGCACCTGTTCGCGATCGACGATATCGGAGACGCTGGGATCGCGATAGGGCGAGTTGCGATAGTCGCCACGCCCCATCGGAGTACCATAGGCCGCGACGCGCCCGCCGATGCCACGGCCGCGCGCGAGGGCGAAGCCGAAATCGCTGTTGCGGGCGCCCAGGTGGCCCGCGATCTCGACGACATCGTTGTAGGCCCGTCCCCAGAAGGTGAAGTCGCCACGGGTCACGATGCGCGCCAGGCTGAGGATGGCCGAGAGGGCATGCGGATCACCCTGGGTCAGGGCTTCGATCAAGGCCCGATCGTGAACTGGCGAGCTGGGTGAGAAATATTCTCCCTCCTTCTCCTCTACTTCCAGCAGGGCCTCCAGCGCCTGCCTGACACGCTCCAGCCCCTCGCTGGCTGCCAGAGGCGTGCCAACCTCAGCCGGGGCCAGCGGCCAGACAATCCAGAAGGCCCGCTGGGCGCAGGGACGTGGACGGAGCGGTAGCAGCAGCGACGGGGGTAGATCGGCGGGGTTGCTTGCCAGATCGTGTTCCAGCACACCCGCAAGCACCTCGGCGGAGGGTGAGAGGCGCGCGGAGAGCCAGCGGTGCATGGTATTGCGCCGCACGCCGGCGTAGTAGACCTTCCAGGGACCCTTGCGGGCGCGGCAGGGCCAGATCAGCGCCGTGGCGGCGGCGGGAACCACCGTCAGCAGCTCCTGCAGGGCACGGGCGATCAACTCATCACGTTGTTGGGGATGCAGCGCTGCTCCTTTGAGCGCATGCGTGACGGAAACCCAGGGATCTGTACGATGCTCATGCATAGCGGCCGCCTTCGTTGTGCGGGCAAACAAATTCCGTCCGCCAATTTGTATGTAGAAACATTGTATACCATCCAGATCCCTATTTACAATAGGCTTGCATGAAACACCTATCGTCCGCCGCACCTCTCCAGGGTCGGCGGAGCCAGCGCTGGCGCTCCCGGGGGAGGAGCTTCTCCTGGCTCTACGGCACGGCACGGCACGGCACGGCACGGCAGATAGCATAAGCCAGGGAGAATGGATCGGCGAACCGTCCGGGCCCGGGGCTGGATCTTCAATATGAAGCTTTGCCGGCATCGGAGGAAGCGCGCTTATGCTTGTTCTCCAGGACATTGCTGTCACATACCAGAACGCGATCCCCGCCGTACGCGGCATTTCGCTGGAGGTGCCCGATAAGGTTGTGGTGGCCCTGCTGGGCACCAATGGAGCCGGCAAGACGACGCTCATGCGCGCCATTTCCGGCCTGCTTCCGTTGCACAAGGCCCGCATCGTACACGGTAGCATCCTCTTCGATGGTGAACGCATCGACCAGCTCAACGCGACCCAGATTGTGCAGCGCGGGATCGCGCAGGTACTGGAGGGCCGCCGCCTCTTTGGTGACCTGACGGTCGATGAGAACCTCTACGCAGGTGCAGTGACCGTGCGCAATCCCGCCGCTGTGCGCCGCGCCTACGAGCGGGTCATGGACCTCTTTCCGATCCTGCGAGAGCGGCGCAAGAGCCACGCCGGCTATCTTTCGGGCGGTGAGCAGCAGATGCTGGCCATCGGCCGCGCCCTGATGGCGTCGCCACGTCTCCTGCTGCTGGATGAACCCTCACTGGGATTGGCCCCCTTCATGGTGCAGCGCATTCGCTCGATTATCGCTGAGATCAACGCCGCCGGCACAGCGGTGCTGCTGGTTGAGCAGAACGCCCAGATGGCGCTGTCGGTAGCGCACTATGGCTATATCCTGGAGACAGGCCGCGTGGCCCTGGAGGCGCCCGCCGCCCGCCTCCTCCAGGAGGAGAGCGTGCGCCAGTTCTACCTCGGCCTGCACGAGGGAGAGCGCCAGAGCGTCCTGGAGCGGCTGCGCCAGCGACGACCCGAAAGGAGGTGGGCGCTATGAGTACCTCCCCGCACACCCCAGGCGAGCAGACACGCTCCGGGCCAGCCCTGCTCACCGTTGAACATGTCTCGGTCCGTTTCGCCGGGGTCCAGGCCCTCAGCGATGTCTCGTTCAGTGTCTGGCCGGGCGAACTGTTCGCGGTTATCGGTCCCAACGGGGCGGGCAAAACCTCGCTCTTCAACGTGCTCTCGCGTGTCTATCAGCCGGAGCAAGGCCGCGTACGCTTTGACGGCCGCGACCTGCTGCGTCTCAAAACCCACCAAGTGGCGCGCGCAGGCATCGCTCGCACCTTCCAGAATCTGGGCCAGTTTCCCAGCATGAGCGTGCTGGACTACCTGCTCCTCGGCCGCCATACACGCATGCGGAGCGGTATTCTGCGCGGCGGCCTCTTTATCGGCCCGACCTACCGCGAAGAGCGGGAGAACCGCGCCTACTGCTTGCATATCCTCGAGCTGCTCGGCATGCGTGAGATGTATAACCATCCCCTCGGCAGTCTGCCCTACGGATTGCAGAAACGCGCCGATCTGGCGCGTGCGCTCGTGATGGAACCACGCCTGCTCCTGCTCGACGAGCCGGTGGCAGGCATGGGACAGGAAGAGACCGAGGAGATCGCCACGGTCATTCTGGACATCAAGGAGCAGCTGGGAATCACGCAGATTCTCGTTGAGCACGACATGGCGCTGGTCATGGGGATCGCCGACCGCGTGCTGGTGCTCGACTTCGGGCGCGTCATCGCTGAGGGGAGGCCAGCAGAGGTGCAGGCGAACCCCGATGTGATCAAAGCGTATCTAGGCGAAGAGTTTGAAAAGCAGGTCAGCAATGGCCTGCCCCAATCCTCTGAAATCGCCACCCAATCCCGTGATGCCTAGGAGGGTCTATGGCCTATTTCCTGCAACTGGCCTTTGCCGGGATCGCCCAGGGGTGCATTTACGCCCTCATCGGGCTGGGTTTCAGCATTATTTTCAAAGCCAGCGAGGTCATCAACTTCGCACAGGGTGATTTGCTGCTGGTGGGAGCCTATGTCGTCTCTGCCGGCGTCTTTGAGTGGCATCTGCCCTTTCTGGTCGCTCTGCTGCTAGGACTGTTGATCACCGTCCTCATCGGCCTCATCTTCGAGCGCCTGGTGCTGCGGCGCATGATCGGGCGCCCCGTCTTTACGATCCTCATGATTACCATCGGCCTGGACATCATTCTGCGAACGGTGGTGATGATCATCTGGGGTTCGCAGACCACGCCGGCGGCCACGCCGTTCAGCCTCACCAGTGGCTTCACTCTTTCAGGAGTGCACCTGGGTGCCAACGATCTCTGGACGATCGCGGTCACGGTCGTGCTCTGCGCGGCCCTGTTCTACTTCTTCCGCTACACGCGCTACGGCCTGGCGATGCGCGCCACGGCCCTCGACCAGGAGGCCGCGCTGGCGGTGGGGATCGACATTCGAACCGTCTATGCCCTGGCCTGGGCTCTGGCGGCGGCCATCGCCACCCTGGGCGGGGTCTTCCTGGCCATTGACTCGCTGACCATCGACCCCAATTTCGGGAATGCGGCCCTGGTGGCCTTTCCGGCCATTATCCTGGGCGGCCTCGATTCGGTGAGCGGCGCTGTGGTTGGCGGCATCGTCATCGGCCTGACTCAGGTGTTGACGGCGGGCTACGAGAGCCGCATCGCCAGCATTGTGGGGGCGGGCGTGCACGAGATCACACCCTACCTGATCATGATTGTGATCCTGCTGATTCGACCCTATGGCCTCTTTGGCTCGCGAAAGGTGGAGCGCATATGATGCACACGCTGGCTTCCAGAGATGACCGGCCTGCTCCGCGCGAGGCTGAGCCGCCACGCCTGCTGGGGGGAAGCATCTCACGCTGGACCTCGCTGGGCATTGGCCTGCTGGCGCTGATTCTCTTCTTCTCACTGGCCAGCGAGGACTGGTTTACCATCGCGAACTATAGTCTGATCGCGGCCATCGCCGCGCTGGCGCTGAACGTGCTTTCGGGCTACACGGGGCAGATCTCGCTGGGGATCGCCTTCTTCATGGGGCTTGGCGCCTATACGGCGGCCTTCCTGGGCGGCAACCCGCCAGCAGGCCCGCTCGATCCGCGTGGCCTGGGGCTGCCGATCTTCATCTGGCTGCCAGCAGCTGGCCTGGTGGCAGCCCTGGCAGGCGCGCTGATCGGCCCGACGGCTCTGCGGCTGCGCGGCTTCTACCTGGGCATCGTGACCCTGGCGCTGGTCTTCATCGGCCAGTATCTCTTTCGCAACCTGACGGCGATCACGGGCGGCCCTCAGGGCCGGAACTTTCCGGTGCCCAGCGTCGGTACGTTCTCGTTCGACCAGCAGAACACCTATGTCGGCCTGGCCCTCACTCCGGGCCAGCAGTACTTCCTGCTCATTCTCTTTATTCTAGTCCTCGTAGCACTTTTCGTGCACAACGTCATGCGCTCGCGCGCTGGACGCGCCATGCGTGCAGTGCGCGACCACGAGGTGGGCGCAGCGATCATGGGAGTCAACCTCTTCGAGGCGAAACTGGGGGCCTTTGTGCTCTCCTCCTTCCTGGCAGGCATCGCAGGCGCGCTCTTTGTCTCCTACTCGCGCTATGTCATTCCCGATTACTGGAGCCTGACTCTCTCGATCCAGTTCGTGGCGGCGATCATCATCGGAGGGATCGCCAGCGTCTGGGGATCGATTCTGGGCGCGGCCTTCGTCTTTGGCCTGCCTCAGATCATTGACTACTTCGCGCTGCTGCCCCCCAGCACCGGCAACGGTGGCCTGACCAGCGGCGACCTGGACGCGCTGATCTACGGGCTGCTGATCATTGTCTTCTTGCTCTTCGAGCCGGGTGGCGTGGTTGGCCTGGCACGCCGCCTGCGCATCCTTCGACGTGGCAGCAACGGCCCAGGCAAAGAAGGAGGTGAACCGGTCGAGGTTGTCGATCTGAACGATTCCCACGCACGGATGCACAACAAAGCAGAGCAATCCTCAGGAGAAGAAAGCGCGTGACCCGCCTCACCGTCAGGGAATGATCACATGCTCAGGAGGCGGAGCAGAGCAGTGTAGATGCTCGGCATTATCTCGCGTGTTTGACAAAGGGGTGTTACGCATGGCAACTAAGAAGTTCTTGTTTGGCTGTATACTCATCCTTCTGGTCGGTCTACCGGTTCTCGCAGGCTGCGCCAGCAGTAGTTCCAGCGGCAGCTCTGGCGGTATCAAGGCGGGACCAGGGGTCGATCTGGCGACGAAGACGATCACCCTGGGCATCCTCTCTCCTTACTCGGGGCCGGTGGCTGACCCGGTGGGCATCCCCCTGGCTAACGGTGTCAAGGCCTTCTTCGACCACGTCAACGACCACGGCGGCGTGGACGGCTTTAAGATCAAGTTCCTTGAGGAGGATACGCAGTATAGTCCGCAGATCGAGGTCCAGAAGTACAACCAGATCCATAACCAGGTGCTGATGATCGCGGACAGCCTGGGAACGCAGCCGACGTTTGCCATCAAGGACCAGGCGGCTGCCGACCATATGCTGGTCTCGGCGGCGACGCTCTCCTCGGCGCTGGCTCGCGAGAAGTACCTGATTCTGGTGGGAACGCCCTACCGGCTGCAGGTGGAAAATGCTTTTGACTACGTGGTCAACAAGCTTGGCGTGAAGGACCCGGCTACCGCCATTATCTATCAGAACGACGACTACGGGCAGGATGGCCTGACAGGCTACCATGAGGCGGTTAGTGTCTATCACCTGCACGACGTTGCGCAGGTCTCCTATGCCCCGACCGATACGGACTTCACGGCGCAGGTGGCTCAGCTGAAGGCCTCTGGCGCGAAGTACGTCTTCATGACCACGCTGCCGGCCGCGACGGCCACCATCATCGGCACGGCCTATAAGCTGGGCTATAACCCGCAGTGGATTCTGCAGAGTCCGGCCTTCTCCATCCGGCTGCTGGCAGTGCCGGCGCTGAAGCCGCTGATCTGCCGGGCCTGGGTGGTCTCGCAGGGCGCGGCCTGGGGCGATACGAGCGTTCCGGCGATGGCCCAGATGCTGCAGGATGTGGCGAAGTACTTCCCCCAGCAGAAGCCGGATGGCTACTTTGAGTTTGGCTACGCGGAGTCGGAGATTACCTACGCCATCATTAAGAAGGCCCTGGACAACGGCGACATCACGCGCGATGGCCTCTTTAAGGCCTTCGAGTCCCTGCAGACGATCGACATGGGCGGGCTGCTCCCTCCGGCTCACTATGGCTCCTCTCCCGATCAGCGTGTGCCAACGCGCGACTCGGTGGTCTACCAGGTTGATGCAACTCAGCCTGCGGGTGTGAAACCGCTGACTCCTGACTTCACAGGAGTCGCGGCCAGCCAGTCTCACTTCTAATCTCCTCCGTACGGTTGCTCATGAAGGGGTGGCGGTTCCTCTCTGCCAGCGGCAGAACCCGCTGCCCCAACCCGGCTCTCCTGCTATGGTTTCTCATCACCCATAAGGCCTACTCACGCCAGCTCCTGGGGGCAAATAATAACCTGCACACGTATATATAAGTGGAAGCTGTGGCTGCTCCTTGCTCTGCCGCAAAAGGCGCTCGCTCTGAGCGGCAGGAGAGTCTGGAGCGATCTTCAGGAGGCCCAGGCGTTGACCTGTGGCTCTCTGCGGGAACGCTGCTCCTTCTCAAGCAAGAACCTGCTCTGCATACAACACAGGCGGGAAGGCCTTCCACAGAACCAGTTGCTATCATAAGGTGATCATCTGATCTGTTCGTCTTCGATCATCTGTCTGAGTTTCCGTTGAAATGGGTATGTACTGCTTATGAACACGCTGGGATTGAAAACAATCTCAATGGATGCTTTGATGAACAGGGGTCATTGAGCATGGCTACAACGGGTGAATTGCGGGCTATTATACAGGAGCTTGAACTGGTCGACATCGGTGATGCCGCCAGCTACCTTGGGGAGGAGATGATGCCGCTGCATGAGCTGCCCTTTCATGAGCAAGCTCACACAGCGCTGGAACACACTCCCGGCCATCCCTCGACATGCACCTGCATCTTCTGTCAGCTACTGCATGTCATAGAATAAACGCTGTCGCTCGCAGAGCGCCGGTTGTGGTTTCTCCCTTCGCAGCCGGCGCTCTCCTCTGGCCCACTTCCTCTGGCGGCCTCTCTGCCCTCAATAGCGGGCGTCGAGCAGGGTCTTGATGCGTTTCTCGGCGGCGGGCATGCCGCTCTGCCTGATCTGTCTGACGACGGCTCTGACGTCGTAGGCCACGCGGCGGATCTCTGCCTCCCAGTCATTTGCATACCAGGTGAGGATGCCATAGGCGGCCCGCTGGTCGCCATCGCGTGGGAGACCGCAACTGGCGACATCGGCGAGCAGCAGGTGGCGCCAACGCCGCACGTAGGGGATGTGCAGATGTCCAAAGGCCAGGGCGCCGATGTCTGCGTCGAGCGGGGCAAGCAGACGCTCAAGCTCAGCATCGGAGGCATCAGGAGCGATGGCCTCCTCCAGATCGCGAGGATTAGCGTGCACCACCAGGAGAGCGCTGCCGTGCTCGTTTGGCACACGATAGGCAAAGGGCAGGCTGCGTAGATAGGCCAGGCCGGTGGCGCCGATCTGGGCGCGGGTCCAGGCGATGGTATCGCGCTTCTTCTGGCCTTTCGTGGGGGCCTGCGTGAGCACTTCCTCGTCGACGTTGCCCTTGATCACTGGGCAGGCCAGCCCCTGCACGATTTCCAGCACCTCTCTGGGACGGGGACCGTTCAAACAGAGGTCGCCAGCGATCACGATCTGATCAACGGCGGGCTGGGCACGTAGATCGGCCAGGACGGCTTCCAGGGCGATCTGATTGCCATGAATATCTGAGATGACTGCAATGCGCATCTATGCTATCCTTAAGCGGCGTTCTTCGTGAGGCAGGGACGAAGTGGAGCGCCCGGCGCTGCTGCGACCCTGCTTCGTTCTCTCTCTATCTATACACGAAGCGCGGAGGTAAGCGCGATGGAGCACATTCTTGGGGTCATCTCGGATACACATATTCCACGGTTCAAGGCCCTGCCAGAGATCCTCTGGCGGCATTTCGCCAATGTTGAGCTGATCCTGCATGCCGGCGACCTCTCGGTGCTGGCGGTGATCGACGAGCTGGAGACGATCGCGCCGGTGGTGGCTGTGCAGGGCAATGTCGAGGCCGATGAGGTGCGCCTGAAACTGCCGATCAAGCGCGAGCTGGTGGTGGGTGGCTGCCACATCGGCCTCGTGCACATTCTGGGCGACGCCTTCTCGCGGCTGGAGATGGCGCGCCAGGAGTTTCCGCGTGCGCGCTGTGTGGTCTTCGGACACACACACGTTCCTCACAACGAGGAGTACGCTGGCCTGCTGCTCTTCAACCCCGGCAGCGCCACGGATCGACGTCGCCAGCCGGCCTGCAGCATTGGCCGGCTCTACATCGACGATGTGAGCGGCAGCCTGCGCGGGGAGATCATTCTGTTGTAGCCTTCCTCCGTGCTGCCCTGTTCTGGTCTGGGCCTGGCCTTCCTGACCCCGCTCTCCCCTCAGCGGGGCGGCCGGATGCAGTCCTGCCCTCCCATATAGGGGCGCAGAGCCTCGGGGATGCGCACTGAGCCGTCTGGCTGTTGATGGTTTTCCAGCAGCGGCAGGATGATGCGCGGCGAGGCGATAGCGGTGTTGTTGAGCGTATGGACAAACTTCAGCCGGCCATCGCGATCGCGGTAGCGGATGTTGACGCGGCGTGCCTGCCATTCGTGGAAGTACGAGCAGGAGTGCGTCTCGCGATAGCGGCCTTCGCTGGGCACCCAGCACTCCAGGTCGTACATGCCAACTTTGCCATCCCCCATGTCGCCGGTGCAGACATTGACCACGCGATAGGAAATCTCCAGCGCCTGTACCAGCTCCTCGGCGTTGCGCAGCAGTTGTTCGTGCCAGCGTACGGACTCTTCGTGATCGGCTTCGCAGATCACGTACTGCTCGACCTTGTTGAACTGGTGCACGCGGAAGACGCCGCGTGTATCTTTGCCATAGGTGCCGGCCTCTTTACGGAAGCAGGGACAGAAGCCCACGAAGGTCAGGGGCAGGTCTTCGTAGCTGAGAATCTCGTCTTTAAACATGCCGGTGATCGAGACCTCGGCGGTGCCGACCAGGAAGGTGTCTTCGTCCTCGATATGGTAGACCTGATCGCGTCCTCGCGGGAACTGGCCGTTGCCAATAAAGCAGAACTCGCGCGCCATCGCGGGCACGATCAGTGGCGTGAAGCCTCTGGCGGCGATGCGATCGAGGGCGAAGTGCAGCAATGCCAGTTCGAGGCGCGCGGCGTCTCCCTTGAGGACGTAGCTGCGTGAGCCAGCGATTCTGGCGGCACGTTCGAGATCGACCAGATCCAGTCGCTGCATCAGGGTGTAATGATCGAGTGGCTCAAAATCAAAGTGCGGCTGCTCGCCCCAGTACTTGATGGGGACGTTGTCATGCTCGTCTTTGCCGATGGGGGTGCTGGGATCGGGAATCTGGGGCACGAGGTAGAGCAACTGTTGCCGCTCCTCGACCAGTCTCTCGAGCGCTGGCTCCAGCTCCTTGAGCCGAGCGGCCAGCTCCTTGCCCTGAGTGATCAGGCTCTCGCGCAGTGCTCTGTCTTTGCCGGCCTGGCTGATGCGCTTCGAGAGCTGGTTTTGCTCGGCGCGCAGCTCCTCAACCTGGCGCTGCAGGGTCAGCACCTGACGATCAACCTCCAGCAGGTGATCGATATCGATGTCGCTGTTCTTGAGGCGTACAGCCTCTTTGACGCGCTCCGGGTGGGCGCGAATGAATGCGAGATCTAGCATGCTTCTGCTCCTTCTCTCTTTGAGATGTTCCAGTCGCTCATCTGCAGTGCTCTGCAGTGCTCCTGGCCGCTGCGCCGGCCGGATGGAGGCGCGCGCTTCGTCGCTCACCTGGCGAGGTGCGGCAGGCGCAGCGCAGCGCAGCGAGTGCGCCATAAAAAAAGCGTCGTCGTCCACTGCAGAAGGACGACAACGCCACTGGCGCGAGTCGTGGTGCCACCTCGTTTCAGGCTGCCTCCCCTGGAGAAGGGGATGCGGCCTCTCGTTCTGCCCGCTAACGGGGGCGACCGCTGACGCTCATCGCGTGGGCTCCCAGGTGGATTTCCCTCGTGCCTGGCACTGCGTTGCACCATCCCGCAGCTCTCTTGAACTCAGGGCAGGAGGTACTGGCCTGTTCCTCGCCTGTGATCTGGTGTTGGTATGTTGCTGATTGCCAGGATAGCAGATCGGGGACTCGCTGTCAACCGGCCTTGCTCCGTCAGCAGCGCATGGGAATCTTCAGGCGAGCGTCCAGACGCTGGCATCACTGAACTCGGCCACCGTTGGCAGACCGTAATCGATGGCCACAACGCCGATCTGCCCGGCACTCAGGCTGGTGTCGCTCAGGCTGGCCACGACCTGTTCGTTGACGTAGAGCACAAGCGTGCTCTGATCGGCGAGCACGCTGAGCATGTTGGTCTGTGTCAGGCCGGTGGTGATGGCGCTGCTGTAGCCGTTGAGCAGGGTGCGGCCGCTGCTCCCCTGATAGAGATCGAGGGCGAAGGAGCCGTCGATGCCGATGCGAAAGAGATAATAGCTCTGGCTGGTGGCGTCGGCGCGGAAGAGCAGGCCGCCCTGGGAGCCGCGGGTGATGGTCATCTGCACCTGATAGACGAAGTTGCTGAAGCTGGTCGCGCGGGCGATGCAGGGCTGCAGGAAGCCAGGGCGGCCGGAGCTGGCCTGATAGCTGCCATTGCTGAAGAGGCAGCCAGTGCCGGCGGTGGGATCGCCCTGGTCCCAGGCGCCCTGGCCGCTGGCATCACTGAGGGAATCGCTGAAGGCGGCCTTGCCCTGGGTGATCTGGCTGAGGCGATCGTTGAGGGTGGTGGCGGTCGCGGTGAGCTGGTCGCTCTGGGCGGTGGCCTGACCGAGGGCGGTGGCGGTGGCGTAAATAGAGGCTTGCTGCGTCGCCAGGGCGCGGGCAGTGCCGGCGGCCTGGGCTGCGGCAGTGGTGTGAGCACCGAAGGTGGCGCGGGCATTGGCGGTGGCCTGGGCGTGGAGCAGGCTGTAGGCCTGGCCTGTTGTGAGAAGAACGAGCAGGGCGCTGCTTGTGAGGATGAGCAGGCCAGCGATCACGGCATAGAGCAGGAAGCGGCGCATGGAGAGCACTTCGCGCCGCCGGTAGGGAATGATTGCCGTTGGCTCGTCGGGAGCGGCCGGGCGTACCAGGGCCTCGGTCACTTCTTCGGGCTGTGCCCGTGCCATTGAAACGTCCTCGGAGTGAGTCGGCTCCTCACGAACTTCGCTGATGGAGACGGCTATGACGCGCGGCTGCTGGCGCCGGCGGCGGCTCAACTGCGGCTCTGGTTCTGTGGGTCCGGGTTGTTCACGCTCTCCTGGCATACAAGGCTGCCTCCTGCATCGCTGAACTGTCTGCTGCTGTCTCTCTTGTCTCTCTCATCTCTCACTATACCATCGTCAGAGCCCTTTTGCACGGGCGCTGCTCGGTGGCAGCGCTCAGGTGGATGGTAGGGTCCAGGCGCGTGCCTGGCTGTAGAGCACGCTGGTCGGGTGGCCATCGTCGATGGCGCACAGGCCGATGGTGCCGATGGTCAGGGTGGTGTCGACGACGGAGGAGACGAAGCGCTGATTAATATAAAGGTAGATCTGGCTCCCGCGAGCAATCACGGTGAGCAGATTGGACTGCGGCTGCCCGTTGGCTCCACTGGCTCCGTTGGCGATGGCAGGGGTGTTGCCACCGGTCAGAACCTGGCCGCTGCCGCTGCTGGCCGCCGGGTAGAGGGTTAGCCGATAGGTCTGGTGCACGCTGATGGAGAAGAGGTAGAGACCCCGAGCGCCGGCGCGGAAGGCGATGCCGCCCTGATCGCCGCTGACGATGGTCAGGCGCACCTGGAAGGCGAAGCTGCTGAAGGCGGGCCAGGCGTAGCAGGAATAGGCGTAGTTCGGGCGTGTGGCGCTCACCTGGAAGGCGCCGGCGACGAAGGTGCAGGCTCCGCCGACAGCCGAGGATGGCCGCCAGTAGCTCTGGAGGCGGCTGTCCAGGGCATCGTTGAGCGTGGGCAGGCCCCGAGTGGCCTGGGCGTAGAGGAGCTGTGGCGTCTGCCCGGCGGAGCGGTCTGCTGGCCGTTGGCGCGCTTGCCGATGGCTGATGATGCTCATGACTCCCGGCATGGCCGACGGCTCCTGGCTCTGGCTGCGTATGTAATAGAAGAGACTTCCCCCCAGGATGAGTAGGAGGAGCAGACTTGCTCCGATCCAGCGGCACGGCCAGCGCGTTGTTGTCGGTGGGTGTGCGCCTGCTGTCGGCGCTCCGTTGCCGCAGTGGGGACAGGTCCCGAGGCTCTCTGGCAGCTTCTTTGCGCAACGAGGACAGTGCATAGGTCCTGACTTTGCTGGAGGACAGCCCGTCAGGCAGAGACTTCCTGCTCTGCGAGGATCGCTCAGTTCTGTGGCGAGTGTGCCGGCAGGCAACCTGGTCTGGCGGCTGTCTTCCTGTCCCTCCTTCCGAACGATGAATGCTGTATGACAGGCGGTCTGAAGAGGGAGGAGAGGCGCTGGACGCGCCAGTGCTCCCTCTCGGGACTGAGAGCCAGAAGAGCGCTTCTGCTCGCTCGCTGGGATCAATGCAGCTCCCAGATCTCGGCGTTGTTGAAGGCGACATCGGCCGACGTGTTTTGCTGGCTGATGGCCAGGAGGCCGAGGTGACCGGAAGACGAGGAGCTGTCGTTGGCCGTGGCGACGAACCGCTTGTTGATGTAGAGGTAGAAGGTGCTGCCACGGGCGATGACGGCGAGCGTGTTGACCTGACTCAGGCCAGGCTGGATGCTGGTGCTGGTGCCCTGAGCAAGGGTGGATGTGCTGCTACCGCTGGCCGAGGTGAGGAAGTAGCGCCCATCGGGACTGATGTTAAAGGCGTACAGTCGCTGGCCCACCTGATCATAGCGGAAGACGATGCCAGCCAGGAAGCCCTTGCTGATCTTCATGTCGACCTGAAAGGCGAAGTCGCTGTAGATGCCGGCGTTGGCAAGACAGGCCCAGACCGGCTGTGATTTGGAGGTGAAGACGTGCAGGGCACCTCCGGTAAACTGGCAGCCGCTGCCATCGGAATTCTTGGTGTCATCCCAACCGGCGTTGCCCTGGCTGCTGAGTGAGTCGTTGATACTGGGCGGCTGGCTGGTGACAAAGGTGTAGAGCCCCTGAGGGTCTTTGAGCAGGGCAGTCGTCGTAGCGGTGGCCTGTGCCTGGGCCCTGGCGGTGGCGGTGGCCTGTGTCTGGGCGACGGCGGTGAAGGCCTGGGAGGTCGCTGTGGCGGCGGCATGTTCCTGGTTGGGTCTGATGACACCGAGGTAGGTAAAGAGGCCACCACCGACCAGAATGACTACAATGGCCAGTACCATCAGGAGCACGAGATTGCTGCGGCTGCGCGGTGCAGTGGGTGCGGCCGGCGCGAGACCTGGTTGGAATGGCTGCCCCGGCTGCGGCGGGAATGGCTGCCCCGCAATGCCAGGATAGGATGGCTGGCTGACTGGCGGGACCGGGGCGCCAAAGTAAGCAGGCGGGCCATAGGATGGCTGTCTCCGTGGGGGAGAGACCTCCGAGGGATTGGTGTAATAGGACGGCGTGGCCCAGTCAGGGCTGCTGGGAGTCGGCGGCGTAGCTGACTGAGGCCCAAGCTGTCCACTGTAGCCGGGGTAGGCGGGCGAGCTGCCCGGCGTAGGAGCGAAGGGCGGCGATTGCCAACCATAGGAGGTGGAGGGTGCCTGGGCAGCCGCTGGCGGCACCGGCGTCGACGCCGGCGTGGCTCCTCCCAACGCCGGCGATCCCTGCACCGGCCCTCCTGCTGGCGGCACCGGCGTCGCTGCCGGCGTGGCTCCTCCTCCCAACACCGGCGATCCCTGCACCGGCCCTCCTGCTGGCTCCGCGGACGAGGGGGTGTATCCCTGCCAGCGCGAAGGCGCCCGCAGTGTGCGCTCGCTGTCATCGGCCACCAGGGTATCATCGGGCGCGGCGTTGCTCAGCATCTCCGAGGAACTGGAGGTTGCAACTCCGCCCGCGGCCGACGCGAGCTGCCCTCGCTCCGGCTCCAGAACATTATAGGGCGTCGGAGCGCCGCACCTGGGGCAGATCCTGGCCCCAGCGGGCAGCACCGTCTGGCATATCTGGCATTGCATGAGCGGTCCTCCTCAAAACTGGGCGTGACTCTTTCTGAAGCGCAATTAGCATAGCACGCTTTTCCAACGATGCCAATATGTCGAGCAAGCGTTTTCTCTCATCCTGTATCATACGAGTAGACGAGAGATAGACGCCACGCTGACCTGATCAGAGGACCCATGCCTGCAAGTTGCTGAAGGCAGCATCGGTCTTGTGGCCAAGATCGATGGCGAAAACGCCAATCTGCCCGGCGCTGAAGCTGCTATCTTGCGCACTACCCACAAACTGCTTGTTGATGTAGAGCGTAATAGTCTGTCCACGGGCGATCACGGTCAGCAAGTTATCCTGATTGAGAGCTGTATGAATGGCTGTCGTGGGACCGCCGATAATGGCGTTCGCCTGCCGTCCATCGGAGAGCATGAGGCTATAGTTTCCATCGCGATCGATGAAAAAGAGGTAGCCAGTTCCACTGGTGGCGTTAGAACGGAAGACCAGGCCGCCCCCATCGCCCTGCAAGAGACGCATGTGCACCTGCAGCGTGAGATTGACAAAGTTTGTGGCGATCGCCAGACAGGGGATAAAGAAATGGTCGGTGACGACCATCGAGTGCAACATGCCTCCGGCGAACGAGCAGCCCTCAGTGCCATTACTGTCGACCGTCCAGCCGGCAGCGCTCGGCCGGCTCAGGGGATCAACCAGAGCCGGAGTGCCGCTGGTGGCCTGGTTATAGAAGTTCTGCTGAGCAGTGGTGGTAGCCACAGCGATAGCGGTAGCCTGAGCGGCCATCGTGGCGCTGGCCCGCGCATTGGCCTGAGCGGTACCAGTAGCCCAGGCTCGGGCCTGGGCTGTCCCCCTGGCGTCGGCAGTGAACACTGCCCCCACGGTCGCGGTGGCCTGGGCGCGCAGTTGCGCCGGATGAATGAAGCCACCATAGGCCAGCAGGCTCAACCCGCTCACGAGCAGCAGCAGCACAAAGATCAAGCCAGCCAGCGTCGAAGGCGACAGAGCGGGCCAGATCGCCCCGCGCCTTCGCCGTGGCTTCAGGGACGGCAGCACCGGGCCGCTCTGAGGAGAATAGCGCTGCGCTCCAGGGCCAGCAGCCTCCCCCCCCACAGCGCCGAACTGGCTGATCGCCGGAATCTCGCGCGGGATGGCCTCCGCGGGTGCACTGTAGTCTGACGCCGAAGGCAGGACAGCACCACAAAAGGGGCACCGCCCGCTCCCTTCTGGCACCAGCGAATGACAGACATGACACTCCATGCGAAAAACCTCCTGCTCTCACCAGAGCCCAGACCGGCCCCACTTCTCTGCGGCGGCCCGGCCTGTCCGCTCGCCACTTGCACGACCGGTCGAGTACTTTATCCTGATTACAGTATTCTTCTTCAGCATGATCGAATATGGCAACGGTGCGTGGTGAGCTGGTCCAACGCCTCCTCCACTGACCACGGCCCTCCTCAGGGCAAAGCTACAGAACCCGCTTTGAGCAATAGAACGGTTACGGGCACCTTCTACTCATCTCGCACTCAATCAGGCCTCCATTTCGGCCATAAATACAAATATATTTATATATGGTTTGCAGTATAACACACTGGTTTCGGGAAGGGAAGAGTAAAATGTGCAAAAAAATAACACGTGACCGGCGGAACTCACCAGCGGAACGCCAGCCACTGCCGAGCTGAGCCGTCAGACGGAGGGGCCAGGCGTCGGAGCGTCACGTGTTGCCCGGAGAGCAATGGCAGGGCACCAGGCAGGGAGGAGCGGCCTAGATCATACCAAGCTCCCACTTTGCATCTTCGGTCATCCGATCCGGGGACCAGGGAGGATCAAAGGTCATCTCCACCGAGCAAGATTTCACATGCTCGACCTGGCCAACGCGCATCTCGACCTCTGAGATGACGTCGCCCGCCAGGGGACAGCCCAGCGAGGTGAGCGTCATCGTCACGTGTACATGCCCCGTCTCCTGGTTGATATCTAAGGCGTAGATCAGACCGAGATCGTAGATGTTGACGGGAATCTCCGGGTCATAACACTCCCGGAGGGCATCGATCACTTCCGCCTCGTTGATCTCTGGCATAGCTCGCAGCTCCTTCTGTCATTGGTCTGTTATTCCCAGCACCATGGTAGGAATTAGGTTCCCCATAACTATAGCGCACGGCGCGGCGTTTGTCAAAAGGGCCGGCGCCGGCCCGGGGGTCCTCTGCAGCCCCGGTCTACCTCTGCAGAAAGGCCTCCACAGCGGCGCGCTCTGGCAGACCAGACTGGGCACCGAAGCGCGTCACCTTCAGAGCGCTGGCATAGACGGCGAAGCGCAGGGCGCTCTCCGGCGGATACTGCTCCAGGAGGGCCACAGTGAAGGCACCCACAAAGCAATCGCCAGCCGCTGTCGTATCGACAATCTCCACGCGCGGCGCCGGCTCGTGGAGGGAGTGCACCTGAGCACCGGCGCCCAGGCCACCCGTAACCAGCAGAGCGCCCCTGGACCCCAGCGTCACGACCACGCTGGGAACGCCATGCTCGTGCAGGCGCATGGCCACGGCCCGCACGGCCTCCAGATCCTCTGCCGATCCTGACGCTGGCAAGGCTGAATCCTGCAGCGCTGTCGCCAGAGTCAGGGCCTCCTGCTCATTGACGATCAAGGTGTCGACCTGGCGCAAGGCGTCAGCGGAGAGTACCTGAGCTGGCGCAGCGTTCAGAATCACGGGTACCGAGGCACGATGCGCGGCGTGAATCAGCGTCTCCACGGTCTGCAGCGGAATCTCCATCTGGAGCACCAGCGCGCTGGCAGCGGCAAGAGCCTGCTCAATGCGCTCCAGATGGGCGTGATCGGCGCCGACCTGCATGTTCGCCCCCGGCGCGACGATAATGGCGTTCTCGCCCTCGGGCACGAGAAAGATGAACGCTGTTCCGCTGGCCTGCTCCTCATCGACCTCCACCAGCCTATGATCAACCTCAGCGGTCCGCAGCGCCTGCAGCAGCCGCTCCCCGAAGGGATCACGGCCGACGCGCCCGGCCATGGCCACGGGTGCCCCCAGACGCGCGATGGCCACCGCCTGATTGGCGCCCTTGCCGCCGGGCACGAGCCTCAGCCTACCCGTGCCCAGGAGGGTCTCGCCGGCCACAGGCAGGCGAGGAACCTGCACCACCTGGTCCATATTCAGACTACCAACGACCAGAACGCTTTTCTGCTGCATAAACCGCTCCTCTCTACTTCAAGGGAATGAAGGCGTTCATCTCACGACAATAGGCGATGACATCCCGAAAGACGGGCAGATCTCCCAGGGCGGCAGCATGGCCGACCAGGATCAGCTTGCGCTGAGCGCGCGTCAGGGCGACATTGAGACGCTGCGCGTCGGTGAGGAACTCGTACAGCAGGCTCTCCGGGGCAGGTCGCTGCGTCGTGGCGAAGGAGATGATGATCACGGCGCGCTCGCCGCCCTGGAAGCGATCCACGGTATCGATCGTCAGCGCAGGAGGCGGCGCGCCAGCCTGCTGCTTCCAGACCAGATGACGACGCAGATTGGCAACCTGGGCACGGTAGGGAGCAATGATGCCAATATCGGCGGGGGCGATGCCGCGCGCCAGTAGAGCGATGACGAGGGCGCGCACGAGACGAGCCTCGGCATTGCTGAGGCGGGCCTCGACCTCAGGTGTGGTCACGTCAAGAAAGACCAGCGGCAGCGCCGGCTGCAGCGCTCGCAGCACCTCGAGGCGCTCCGCCGGCCGCGAGCCGCGGGGGGCCTGAAGTTCGAGGAGCCGCCGCGCCACGGCTGGATGGGCACGTAGCTGGCCGGCATAGAAAGCGCGCGAGGCGAAGGCGGCGATCCTGGCGTGCATGCGATACTGGGTCCTCAGGGCCACACAGGCGCTCTCGGCCTCGGGATGGGCAGCCAGATAGGCCTCATCATGGTGTTTGAGGCTGCTGAAGAGCGACTCGCGCAGGCCTGCCTGCGCGGCCTCGCGGCTCAGCACGAGTGGTGGCAGTTGCTTCTCATCACCGACCAGGATAAAGCGCCGCGCGAAACGCAGCGCGCCCAGCAGAGCCGGTACGGTCAACTGACTGGCCTCATCGATCACGGCAACGTCGAAACGCAGCAGAGAAGGGGCTTCGTCGAGGCCATTCTCAGCGGGAGCATACTTCTCAGAGGACCAGGTGGCCGTCGTCGAGGCGACCACCGGCAGCGTGCGCAGGACGGCGCGTAGATCTTCCGGCTGGCCCGCTTCGCCTTCCAGGGAGAGATTCTTGAGCAGATGCTGCTGGATATCCTCGGCGACGCTACGCTCATGTCCCAGGCGCACGTAGTCGCGGAAACCCTCGGCCTCCAGGCGCTTGAGCATGGTATCAACCGCCTGATTGGTAAAAGCGGCCAGCAGGACGCGCTCGCCGCGCTGACAGAGCCGCTGGACGATCTCGGCGATGACGGCGGTCTTGCCAGTACCAGGAGGGCCGTGGATCAACAGGTAGTCCTGCATCTGCAGGGCGCGCGTGAGAGCCAGATTCTGCTCGGCATTGAAGTCCGGGCGCGGGGGAACTGGCTCGCTGCTGAAGCGCGGCCGCCGGCGCGCGTTGATGAGGTCACGCAGGCGCTGCTCGACCTGTAGCCAGCGCAGCAGATTCTGGAGCGTGCGGACATGCACAATATCGGCTCCGTGGCGCTCGATCAACGTTGGATGGGCGATCAGCTCGGGGGTCCAGAGCGTCACATGGCGGGCGCCGATATCGACGATCGTGCCCGTCACGATCTCACCGCTGATCGGATGGTCCTCGCAGAGCAGCACCTCATCGCCGCTGCGCAGCTCGGAGGTATTCTCACAGCGGAAATGCTGGAGCCACTCTCCCTGTCCGGTTGGCTGTGGCGGCCCCAGCGGCTCCAGGCCACGGATAGCCATGCCACGCTCAACGTGCTCCTCGACAGGAGCCTGCCAGAGGATGGCCTGCTGGGCCTCGCTCTCGCGCCCCTCCTGGTGCAGGAGATGATAGTAGCGCGCGAAAAAGGTGCGATCCTCCTCACTGAAGGGAATGGGCGGCAACAGTCCAGCTGCGTCTGCCTCGCCGTCCGCGCCGGGGCCCTGGCCGGGCCGTGGAGGCTGCCAGCCCAGGAGCCAGGAGATGTGATGGCACTCCTTGAGGAGGGCGCAGTGTGCGCAGCGTGTTCCTCCCGGCGGCGCCGCCGGCTCGCCGGTGACGTGGCTGATGGCCAGCAGGTTGCGCTGCTCATTGACACGCTGCAGCTCACGCACGGAGAAGGGAATACCAAAGGACTGAGCCTGGCCGGGGGTGCCGCTGTAGAGCAAGGTTGCCTGAGCTTCGCGGGCGCGCGCATTGCGGCGCACGGCCAGCAGGGCATGATAGCCATGGACCTGCCAGCGGTGATGGCTGCGCGGCAGGTGGCCGCTGGCGCCGCCGGTCTTCAGCTCCAGCAGGCGGCGCCGCTCGCCCTGCTTCCAGAGGAGATCGAGCCGGCCCTTCAGGCCGATCTCCGGCGCCAGCAGGAACGTTTCGGCGCGGACCTGCTGCTCGTCTGTAGTAGAGGGCGCGTCCCAGAGCGTCGTCCGCTGCTGCTCAAACCAGGCCGCCAAGCTCTCTAGATGGGGCAGCGCCTCAGCCTCCAGGTGTTCGGGGAGGATATTGACCATCGCCAGTTCGACGCGGCTGCGCTCCAGGGCCTGCTTCAGATGACGACGCAGAACCGCCAGCGGGGCCTGCTCCGTGTCAGGCTCACCCGCACCGCCGGCCTCTGCCGCCTCCGCCATCAGGGCGCCGCGGTCATGCTCCTTGAGCAGCTCTTTGAAGCAGGTATGCACCAGGTTGCCACGCAGCGTGGCTGCGGAGGGCGGCGCGGGAATGAGCCGCTGCAGCAAGTACTGGCGTGTACAGTACTCGGCGTAGGTGAGATCGGTGATGTTCAGCAGGGTATCTGGCTCAACCACGGCCAGCGTGCAGGGGCCTGCGCGGTAGTGGTGCATGAGACGCCCGTGGCGCTCACCGACCTGCGGCGGATCGGGCAGATGGTAGACGCGCAGCTTCAGGCCGCGGACGCTCGGACCGCGTGCCCGCAGCTCGTGGACCAGACGCCGATAATAGTGCGTCAACTGCAGGGAGATCAGCCCATCGTTGCTGGCGAGCAGGAGGCAGGGAACGGCCTCCCCGTGCGAGGAGCGCTCCCAGGCAGCCAGGATGCGCCCCTCCAGCTGCGCAGTGGCGCAGGCGCGGTCCAGGGCACACATAAAACAGCCGGTTGCTGGCTGCTGCTCGTGCTGTGTCATCATGGCGTGCGGCTCAATGATCGTCTTCTCGCTTCACTGTGCTGCGGAGAGCCTCGCGGCTATCTATCGCAGGATAGTGTACTCCAGAGCGATGCTCCTGACAAGGCCGGGAGACAGAACGCCCTCCTCTCGCCGGCGATACAGGCCTGGCAATGCGGGCCGCCATGGCGTATCCTGTGAGAGGCGGGCTCCCTGAAGTTCGCGGCAGCTCGCCACACGCAACAGAGAGCATCCCCTGATTCCAGGAGGTTTTGCCATGCCGTTCCCGGCGCCCATTCGTACTCTCAGCCTGGGGCTGGAAGAAGCCCATCCGCTCACAGCAACGAGCGTCACGCGCGCGGCTCGGTTGCTCAGAGAGGCCAGCGCGCGCTACACAGAGGCCGGCTACGAGGTGCAGACGACGCGCCTGGTGACCCGTCCGCTCTTCGATGATCTTGCTGACTGGTCGTCCGCCGCGCTGCTGGACTACGCACGCGCGCTCCAGGCCATGCTCGACGAGGCCGGGCTGAGCTTCTGCTCGCTGGGACCGGCCCGGGCCGCGCAGCCAGCCTTTCCGCTGGAGCGCCTTGCGCTCATCCCCGACCTGCTCAACACCGGGGCTGCGCTCAATGCCAGTGTGCTGCTGGCCAGTACCGCCGATGGGCTGCGGCTGGCGGCCGCTCCCCATGTCGCGCGCCTCATGCTGCGGCTGGCACACGAGAGCGAGGAAGGGTTCGCCAACTTCCGCTTTGCCATGCTGGCCTGTGTCGAAGCAGGCAGCCCCTTCTTTCCTGCAGCCTACCATGCCGGTCCCAGCAGCCTGGCGCTGGGCATGCAGGGGGCAGGACTCCTCAGCGCGGCCCTGCAGGAGGCGGTCCGCCACACAGGCCAGCCGCTGACACCGGAGCAGATCAGCGCCACAGTCCAGGCAACGCTCGACGAGCAGCTCGCCACCGTGGTCGAGATAGCGCAGCGCTTCTGCCATGCACAGGGACTGCGCTTCGGCGGAATCGACCTCTCGCCAGCGCCGCTCGGTGAGGAAAGCATCGTCACAGCGCTGGAGGCCTGCGGCTACGGCGCGGTGGGCGACGATGGGACCCTGACCGTAGCGGCGGCCATCACACGCGGTCTGCAACACAGCCATCTGCCCACCTGTGGCTACTGCGGCCTCATGCTCCCTGTGCTAGAAGACGCGCTGCTAGGGCGGCGTTGGGAAGAGGGACGGGTCCACACCCAGCAGCTCCTGCTCTACTCCGCCGTCTGTGGCACCGGCCTGGATACCATTCCTCTGGCCGGCGATAGCGCCCCCGAGAGCATCGCGCGCCTGCTGCTGGACGTCGCCACGCTGGCACTGCGCCTGCGCAAGCCCCTCTCGGCGCGACTCTTCCCCGTGCCGGGCAAAAAGGCAGGTCAGAGGACGGCCTTCAGCTCGCCTTACCTGACGAACACGCTCATTCGCTGAACGCAGTGAACGCAGAGATCAGCACATCGCCGAGAAGTGCACGTGGGGGCTCCTGCTCCATCACCAGCTACCCACGACACTGCTGGGAGAACAAGGGCCGGCGTGGCTCGTGTGCAAAGCCTGCTCTTCCGGCCGCTCATGGCTGTCTGATGCTGCTCCCCCAGAGCGCATCCATGACTCCATCGTAGGAATTCTTGAGGTTCTCATACAGTCTGGCGTTCTCAATGGAGAGAGCGGCCAGGCTGGCCAGCACCGTCAAAAACTGCACATCATTGTCATTAAACGTGGTCGGCTCTCCAGTGTAGACGCGCAGAACGCCGATCGCCTCTCCACGCACCTCCAGCGGCACGCACAGAAGGGAGATCAGGCCCTCGCGACGCGCGGCCTCCTGATACTGAAAGCGCGGATCAACGCGCACATCGGGGATAAAGACAGAGGTGCCACTGGCGAGCACTTCGTGGTCAATGGGGCTATGGGAGACATCAACGGGGCCTTTGGCCAGATAGTCATCGCTGAGACCATAGAAGGCGCTGATCTCCAACTGTCCCGTGCGCTTATTGAGCAGACGCAGCACGCAGGCCTTGACCTGCATGGCCTCGGTCGTGCTCTTGACGATGCTCTGCAGCACACGATCCAGCTCCAGGCTCGAAGAAAAGGTCAGCGCCGCCTGGTGCAGAGCAGTGTAGTAGTCCTTATGCGAGCGCGGCGGTGGGCTCGCACTCTGAGGGTTGGTGGTCATCGGTCTGGCTCCTCCCAGGGTAGAGGGTGTAGTGGCCTCTCGACTTCACAACAAGAAGAATCCGAACCTGCCCTCATTATAGCATACGTTCTCAGAGAGTCAGAAGCAGCCATTGCCAGCCTCTGCCATTGAGCTGCTGACCGCGATAGCGATAGCAAGGGGCAGTATGCCTCCTGAGCCTGAGACTGTTGAGCAGGTTCGTGGAAGTGGCACCCTGGAAGAAAGACAGCCATGCTGATGTGAGCGTTCTCCGGGAGCTATGACGTCGAAGCGCTGTGCGAGTCAGCTCCGCCGGGCGAGTCAGCTCCACTGGCGACCGCTGCCGCCGCCGGGCTCGCGCCCGTGGCGCCGAGCGTTCCAACCGCGCCATCGGGGTCCTGAATCACCCATACGCGGCAGGGAGCATTCATCAGCACATATGGAATCGTCTTCCCCAGATTGTTCTGTGCACGCTGGCTACGCACCAGTCCGAGCATGATCAGGGCGCAGCCGTGGTCGCGAGCCTCCTCTACAATGGCCGGGCCTGCGTCACGAGCCTGGACGATCTCCGCCACAGCATCGCAACCGGCATCTTCGGCAATGGCAATAGCCTCGGAGAGTAGCTTGTTGGCGGCGGTTGACTTATCAGTGAGGACGGCCTTCAGGGGGAGGGTACGAGGAACTTCAATCACATGAACCAGGTGAACCTTGCGTTTGGCCCGCCGGGCCATTAAGCAGGCGAGCCTGACGAGTTCCGTGTCCAGCTTTTTGCCCTCGACAATAACGGCAATATCGCCGGTGGCTCCCACCCCTGGAGCTTTGGTGGTCTGGCTCTCCTCTCGGGTCTTCGAGCGCCATAGGTGAACCATAATGTCTCCCCTCTTCATCGAATATGACAAAACAGCATCATCTTCGTTTCGGTGTTCGACCCCTTGGGAGGGGGCGTCATAGCTGTCTCCCTACAAACCCTCTAGAGATTCTAAGTGCAAAGATCGGCAGCGTCAATGGTTGAAATACACAGAGATCGCATTGACGCTGCGTCTGTCAGGACGATGAGTGTGCCAGCGAAAAGCAGCCGCGGCACGCTCAGCTCAATCTGGCTCGATCGTTGCTGTGAGACCATAGCTCAGCAGGCGCTCCTGATAGTACTCCGCCGTCTCCCTGGGACAGACCACCACCACGGCACTGCCCGTGACATGCGCGGTGAGCATGATGCGCTCGGCCTCTGGCAGGGTGAGGCTGTTCACCGCGTGCAGGAGCGCGGCGACGACGTAATCCATCGTATTCTCATCATCATTGAAGAGAATCACCTTATAGGGCGGGAAAAGAGCATCGCGCATGCGCGAGAGCTTCTCAAGGTCAACCTGTAGCTTGAATGGTGGCAGACTGTCACCGGTCATAGCTGGCTCTCTCCCAATACAATAGATAGTGCTAGTGTTCTGCGCAGGCTCTGCATTGCCGGTTCTTAAATCTATTCTAATCGAGAAACCAAGATATTACCAGTGTTTTCTACACGGAGTGGCAGGACTTTCACCAGCCTCTCGTTATCGACAGTTCCGCTCTCCGGAACACCTCCAGGGCTACCCCGTGTCCTCTGTCGGTTCCTCTCCCCACGCCTGCTCGTCTGCGCCCCGACCCTCGGCATCCGCCTGCGCACCTCCCTCGCCGGGTGGCGCACGTCTGGCCGAGCGCCTCCATCCCGATCGATCGGGCGACTCCCGAGGCCCACGCTCCTGCTGCTCCTCTCCAGGGAGGGGATCTCGTCAGCATGCAGCCGACGCCCGATCGTGAATGGGAACATCTCTCTGCAGGCAGATCCCGTGAAGCGCCCTCAACCCGACAGCTCCCTCCCTCACACGCCCGGCGCGCCAGAGGCCAGAGAAAGGGGGAGGCAGCGTATCGCTCGCTCCTCCCCCGGCTGGTATGATGAGATCGTCTCTCGCGCTGCGCTGGCGCGCGGCCTCACTCCTGACGGCCAACGCTGCGGTCCAGCCGGCCTCCGGCATTGAGAAGAATGGCGCGCGCCCGGGACTTGCGGCGGATGTCTTCAGGATCGGGCAGACGCAGGGCGACGATGGTGCGCGCCTGGCGCGAGGACGCCGCGGCCGTGGACGGGACCTTTGAGAGATCCTGCCCAATGGCTCCACGTACGCGCCCGCCTCTGATGACGCCGAAGAGCAGCCCCGCGATAAGGCCAAGGACCACGCCGAGCAGGACAATGAAGCCGTGCTCTGACGCAGGGAAGGCGAATCCCACGCCGAAGGCCACGATCCCCAGCACCACGGCCGCGACAACGGCCAGGAGAGCTAGCTGCAGGGGCGAGGGACCGCTGCGGGTGGTGCGCAAGAAAAAGGCGCTGCGATCCCGTCGCGGACCGTGCTCGCGAAATTCCCCACCACGAATGCTCCCGGCACTCAGACGATAGATCTCGTCCTCTCCAAACCCCGCTTTGCGCAACTTCTGCTCGGCCTCGCCGGCTTTCGCCTCATCGCTGAAAACGGCCAGCAGGTCATAATCAGCGGAGTGCTGTTGTTGTTGTTGCATGAAAATGCTCCTGCCATGCAGTGGAATGGTGTCTGTTGCTGGCATCTCAGGATCTCAGCACCAGACATTATAGCCAATCCAGCCGGCGAGGGGTAGAGCAGAGACGACAGCCGTCAACCTGCTCCGGGCGCAGCACAGGACAGTGATCAGCCAGTACTCAAGGGACTGGAGCCGAGGCAGACTGAGGCAGATCGAGGCAGATCACGCCTCAGGAGGACCAGCTAGCGCGCACTTCGCGCAGTTGCTCCGGAGTGAGGATGCGGAAGAGAATGATCAGATTCTCAAGATCGTATTCCAATCCCATCGAGTGTAGCTCCTGACGAATACGCCCCAACGAGCGAATCTGTGCGGTATTGAGTAAGCCATAACTGACCAGACTGGCGGCCAGCAACTGGTCAGGCGTCAATAATTTAAACATCAGTAGAATTTCACCCAGCTGATAGTTAAGATCAACCCCACGGAGCATCCGCTGGACATTCTGCGCCACTTCCAGACGGTCCTGTGGGACCAGATGCCCTTCCAACAACACCGTTCCGAGCGAGCGCGTGGCCCGCCCACTGAGCACCGGTGGGGGCGGCGGCGCCGGCTCCATCGGTGGCAGACTCTGGACGATATCGAGCAGCGTCGTATCGGCGGCCAGCTCATCGAGGCGTGGCTCAGGCGTTTCAGGAGCGCTGCGCGCCACAGGCTCGGCGTACATCATCTCCTTGGCGGTCTCTTCATCGGCGTGATCAACACGCTCACGCTCACCAGCAGGACCGCTGGCGTTGACATGGCGCTCCCGCTCAGAAACGGCCCCAGGCATATAGGCATGCGCATGTCCATTCTCAGCGCGATGGTCGAGCTGGCGTTCGCTGCTCTGTTCGGTTAGCAGGCCATCGACTCCATAGACGGGCACAGGGGCTGGACTTCCCTGAGCACTGCCGGGGTGCGCGGTGGACGGCGCCCCCATACGCAGGGACGATAGCTCGCTGATGGCAGCGCCCGTCACCGACGGATGGCGTCCCGTCGCGTGCGGATCGAGACGCGCGGAGCGATACTCACCATCGCTATCCTGAGGCAGACCCTGAATGGGAGCCGGTCGCAGCGCCGCAGTGCTCAGCGGCATCCCCCCGGACGGCGCCTCGGGCGGCGGCACCCGTCGCTCGGCGCCCGAAGAGCGCTCCGCGATCGGCGGCGCCCCCCCATTCGGTCCCGAAGCGGAGTGCTCATGCAGCAGGCGTGTGAGCTGCGCCAGGCTCGATTCGTCCTTCTCGGCCGGAGGGGCATACTGCGTATAGGACTGCGACGCAGACGTCGGAACGTGGGTCAGACCCTCCTGAACAGCCGGACGATAGCCGCTCTGCTGGAGCGGCGACCCCTGCTGCAGCTCTCCCTGCTCCTGGAAGAAGCCCTCAGCCTGATAGCGCTGATAGACCGCCTGCGCGGCCTGGGCAGGCGAGGGCGGCGGCTGCCGTGGCGACATCTGGGGCAGACCGGCAGTCGGCGCAGTCGCCATGGTTGCAGGCAATGTGGGCGAGAGTCCCTCCAGCCCGACCGCTGGTGGCATCTGCGGTCCCTGCCCGGCACCAGCCTGACCAGTCCAGACGCCTTCCGGGGCCGATGCCGTTGCGAAGCTGCGACTGCCCGGATAGATGACCGCGCGAATCTTGTCGGTGAAGCTATGGGTCGGCATGGCCGGCGGCACAGGGGCCGAGGGAGCCGCCTGGGCAGAGGAGAGATAGGTCGGCGCCGGCGGCGGCCCGCCGGGACCACCAGGAGCGCCGGGGCCGGGAGGCATGGCGACCTGCGGCGCAGTATGGTGCAGGCTGGAGGTCGATGGGGAGAGTGGCATCTGCGGCGACAGGTCCGCCAGGCGCACCTGGGGATGAGAGGCCGTTGTGGGCAGCGGTACTTGCGCCCTGACCGCCTCCACCAGATGCATGATCCCGATCATGCCATCCACCTCTATATCGGCCGACTGACCATGCTCATCGGGATCATAGGGACCATAGCCAGCCAGGTTGGTGCAACGATAGGTCAGCACCAGCACGCCGCGCCCCCGCCGCTGTGCCTCCAGGGCAACCCAGAACTCGCGCCGCCCTGCCGCCGCCTGAGCCAGGTTGACCATGACAAGCCGCACCTGATGGCGAGCAATCGCATCAAAGACCTCTACCGCCGTGCGAGCCAGATGGCACTCGTAGCCGGCAAGTTGCAGCTCACTGCTGAGCAGGGCGGCAAGTTGTTGATCGCGTTCAAAAAGCAGGATATGCGAGCCACCAGTACTGACATTCATCGGCTGATGCAGCGCGCCAATCCCCGCCGCGGCGTGCCGGGAAGAAGCGCCGCCTCCTTTTCCATTGATCTCAAAAATAGTGCCCGTGCAGAAGCGCCCCTGGGATCCTCATGGCCCGGAACCGCCCGACCTTCTTTCTCAAACAGGCTGAATGAAGATACGCTGAACTCTTGCAGGACTCTGCTTGTATTCTACCTGTATTCTTGTCAGAACTCCTCTACATCGTCGCTAGTATAGCATACAATTGCTAGCCACGGATAGCTGACAGTACCATTGACCGACTGAGGAGGGGACCGAGCAGACATCGGCAGAGGGAACCTCTTGACATCACCCTGGAGAAGGGGCTACACAGAAGAGAGAAAGGGCCTGCGCTGATACGGCCCAGGCCCATCACACGAGAGGATCAATGCGCTCATGACTCAAGTACACACGGACCGTGGGCAGCCGCCCATTGCGCTTCTGACGGACTTCGGTCTGCGCGACGGCTACGTTGGCGTGATGAAGGGCGTCATCGCCACGATCGCGCCGACCACACAGGTGATCGATATTACGCACGAGGTTGAGCCGCAGCAGGTCGCCGCCGGCGCCTGGCTGCTCTCAACGGCCTATCGCTACTTTCCCACAGGGACGATCTTCGTCTGCGTTGTCGATCCAGGCGTTGGCAGCCAGCGTCGCGCCCTGGCTCTGCAGGCCGGCGCCTGGTTCTTCGTGGGACCAGACAACGGCCTCTTCAGCTACGTCCTGGAGGAGCAGCCGCTGCACCTGGCGGTCGCTCTGGAACACCCTGCCTATCGCCTGCCGGAGGTCAGCACGACCTTCCACGGCCGTGACATCTTCGCGCCGGCCGGGGCGCACCTGGCGCGCGGCCTCGCCCTGGAGGAACTGGGGCCGCAGATCGAACCCTCCACGCTCCAGCGTCTGGCCAGCCCACGAGCACAGCGCCAGGGCCAGCAGATCAGCGCCAGCATCATCTACGTCGACCATTTCGGCAACCTGATTACGAGCATCCCTCTAAGCCTGGTGCCCGATCTCTTCAGCGCTCCCCAGGCTCAACTGGTCTTTCCGCAGCGCAACCTGCTCATCACGCGCCGCCAGCGCTTCTTCGCCGGCGAGGCTGGCCCTCAGGAACCGTTCATCTACAGTGATAGTTCCGGCCAGGTGGCGGTCGCTATCCGCAATGGCAATGCTGCCGCCACGCTGGGGATCGGCGTCGGAGAGCCTGTGACTTTCGTCATAGGCGCTGAATAGAGCTTCTGGCACTGGTGCCATAGCACGCCGGCTGCTATGCTCTTCCTCAGATGGAATCTGGACACAAAAGGGATAGCCAGAGTGAATACACACTGTGAATCAACGCAAGAGACCTCCCTGGCACAGTTGAGGAATCTGACACAGCTCGAAGAACGCTTTCGCGGCCGCTTCGCCTACTTCATGCAGTTCTGGGTGATCATCACCTTGATCACCTTGAGTGTCAATCTCTATCTGGTGCTGAGCGCGCAGCCGGCCTACTGGCACGACTGGCGAGCCAGCGCCAGCATCGGTATCTCGCTGCTGCTGCTCATCCTCTATGCACAGCACCTGCTCTTCTACCGAAGGCACCTGTCGGCAGGCGGCTGGCCGCCACATCTGGTCTACTCCCTGGGACTCTGGTTCCTGATCTACTTCCTGATCCTGGGCCTCCGGCGCATCAACCCGGCCTTCGCCTGGGACTACTGGGCGCTCTTTGGCATCTCCTTCTCCCTCTTCTCGCTGCGTCTTCTCATGCCGCTCCTGCTGCTCTGTATCGGCACCATGCTCTTCGCAACGGGTCTGCTGCAGTGGCCACCGACGAGCATTGATATCGGCAGCCTGGCAAGCATCAGCCTGGCACTGACCTCCTCGTTGATCTCCGCGCTGACCATCTATCTGCTGCTGAGCGACCGCTTCGAGCGGGCTGCGCTGCTGCAGCAGTTGAGCGAGGCCCACCTGGAACTGGAGGAGGCCCATCGCCACCTGGAGGCCTCGCTGGCCCAGGAGCAGGAGCTGGCGATCCTGCGCGAGCGCACTCGCCTGGCCCGTGAGATGCACGACACACTGGGACATGCCCTGACGCTGATCGCCGTCAAACTGGAGGCCAGCCGGCGGCTGCTGGCAGGCAACCCGGAGCGCTGCGAGCGGGAACTGAGCGAGACGCTGGACATCGCCCGTCAGACCATGCAGGAGCTGCGTGCCTCCATCGAGAACCTGCGCTCACCGACGCTGGAACGCGAATCGCTCGCCATCGTCCTCACACGCCTGGCCCAGGGAGTGGCTGAGCGCTGCGGCCTGCGCTTGACGCTGGAGATCGCTCCGAACCTGGAGGACCTCTCTGCAGAGCTGCAGGAGACGCTCTGGCGCATCGCGCAGGAGGCCCTCACCAACGTGGAGAAACATGCCCACGCCAGCCAGCTTGTGCTCCAGGTGCAGCGCCCCCCAGGACGGGTGATCATGCGCATCGAAGACGACGGCGTTGGGCTGCCAGCAGGACTGTGTCGCCCCGACGAGCACGGCCACGATGACATCTGCGAGAGTCCTCCTGGCCACTACGGTCTGAGCGGCATGCGTGAGCGCGCCCAGCAGAGCGGCGGCACGCTCCAGCTCTCTACGCGACCGGCCGGCGGCCTGGGGCTGGAGGTCTCTCTCCCCCTGGTCGAGAGCCCTCGCGGACCGGCGACCTGAGTGCGCAACGCCGGCCCTCCTCAGCAGCGCCAGCGCCGGGCCAGTCCCCTTTCCGCTTCGTGAACAGCGAGGAAGAATAGAGAGGAGCCGGGACCTCTCCAGCCAGACCCGGCGTCCGCGGTCCCCGCCCCTGTCTGGCCGGCAGAGAGTGATCGCTCAAAGGAACGGTCTCCACTTGACAGGGGCCGCTCCGTACTGTATGCTACCATTACCGTCACTGTTTATCCTGGAATCTTGATACACCTGAAGAGGTTCGGACGTACCCCCAAAAACGTCCTCCCGCAAGGGGTGGCAGGTCTGAATTGACCGGCACAGGCGGCGATGCCTGCTTCTCATTGCCGCAAGGCGAGGAGGGCAGCACCACGGCTCCCCGGTCGATCTACTTGCGGATACTGAACGAACGATCCAGACATGACTGAATGGAGGAGAGCGAACGTCAGTGCTCAGGTACAGGTTGCAGAGCTGCCGATCCGCTTGCGGATGCTGAACAGCGCGGACACTGAAATTTGCAACGTAGAAAGGGCTGGTTCTCTAGCTTGGCGCGCAGATCGAGCAAGAAAACCAGCCTTTTTGGTCTCACCACTCCTTGTTTTCGTCCTGGAAGGAGCAGCAGATAGCGAAGAAGGAAGAACGCCTGGAGAGTCATCTCAGTCAGACTGTCAGCATGTTTTCCCGTCCCGTCGGCAATGGTCCGGGGCGCCGCGTCCAACCCGAACCAGGCCGGCAGCATAGAACACAGAAAGGGTAACCTATGGACCTGGTGAAGCGGTTAGAGGAATATCGGGACCGTGAACGAGCACTTACGTGGGAGGGGACGTTCGCCCAGTACTTCGAGATCGCGTGCAAGAGGCCGGAGGTCGCCCGTCTCTCTCACGAGCGCATCTATGATATGATCATGGAGGCGGGGGTCGAGACCACCCGCGGCGGCGAACTGCGTTACAACTTCTTCAGCCAGGAAATCTTCGGCATCGAAAAGGCATTGCAACAGATCGTGGATTACTTCCACTCGGCTGCCCAGCGCCTGGAGGTGCGCAAGCGCATCCTGCTGCTCATGGGGCCGGTCGGCGGCGGCAAATCGACGATCGTTCAGCTGCTCAAACGCGGCCTGGAAGCCTATACGCGCACCGATGCCGGTGCCGTCTATGCGATTAAAGGTTGCCCGATGCATGAGGAGCCTTTGCATCTCATCCCCAATGAGCTGCGCGCTGATGTGGAGAAGGAGTTCGGCCTCTACATCGAGGGTGACCTGTGCCCTCGCTGCCGCTACATGCTCGATAACGAGTATGGTGGCCGCATCGAGGATGTTCCTGTCCAGCGTGTCGCCTTCAGCGAGAAGTACCGCGTCGGTATTGGCACGTTCACGCCCTCGGACCCCAAGTGTGTGACCGGCGATACGCTCGTTCTCACGGGCGAGGGTCTACGCACCATGGAGGAGATCTACCTCTCGCTGGAGCGCAAGCCACGCGAGGATGAGTTTGTTCCCTTTGAAACAACGGTTCTGGGTGTACAGGGCCCGGAGCGGGCTGCGAAGTTCTACTGCGGCGGCTTCCAGCCGATCTATGAGGTGGAAACCGAGCTGGGCTTCACGATTCGCGGCACGGCCAACCACCCGTTGCTGACCCTGCTGTCTGGTGGCGAGACCGCCTGGAAGAAGATCGGCGACCTCCAGCCCGGCGATGTTGTGGCGCTGGCACGCGGCTCCCGCCTCTTCGGTCGGAGCACTACCCTGCCGGACAGCTTCTACCCGCTGCCACGCCAGCCGCGGACGATGACGCCGCAACTGGCCACCTGGCTGGGTCTGCTGACCGCCCGGGGCTGCATCTCACCGTACGAGGTCCGCTTTGTGAGCTGCTCGCAGCGGCTGAGCGCGCGCATCGTCACACTGACACGCGACCTGTTCGGCCTGGAGGCCGCTCTGCACCCTGCGGAAGAGACCGGCAAGAGTGACCTTCTCATCAGCAGCCAGGCGCTGAGCATCTGGCTACGCGGCGAGCTGGGCCTCTCCCCTGAGGCGGCCCGCCGGACCATCCCGGCCGCGGTCCTCTCCAGTAGCGAAGCTGACCTGCTCGCGTTCCTGGAGGGACTGTTCGGGGAGACAGCGACCCTGGAGCAGTTCGCCTCCGGTTCACCAACGTTCACCTGCTCCATTCCATCGCGTCAGCTCGCCCGCCAGGTGCAGACGCTGCTGCTGAATCTGGGTCTCGCTGGCAGGCTCTGGAGCAGCGAAGCCACCGGCAAGCCTGTCTACCATGTGACGCTGGATGGCGCCCAGGCCCTGGGGCTGCTTACGTTGATCCCCTCTCTGCCGACCATCTGCAGCACTCCCCTGGACCAGGCCCTCGAGGCCCTCGCGCTGCAGGCCTCTGCCGTCGCTTCCCCTCCGGCGGAGGTCACGGCCACAGCCGGCCCGCACCTGCTCTCCTCTCCACAGACAGCGCTCGCCGCGCAATCAGCCACTGCCGCCACAGCGCTGGCCACACGAGCTGAGGTGCAGCAGGCTTACCTCTGGCTGCCAGTGCGCGCGGTGCGCCCGGCCGGCATCGAGCCGGTCTACGACCTGCTGGTGCCAGGCACGCACTCCTTTGTGGCTGATGGCTTCGTCCAGCACAATAGCCAGGACATCAGCGAGCTGGTCGGTGGCATTGACCTCTCCACCATCGGCGAGGTGGGCGTGGAGAGCGACCCGCGGGCCTATCGCTTCGATGGCGAACTGAACGTCTCTAACCGCGGCCTGATGGAATTCATCGAGATGCTCAAGGTCGATGAGAAGTTCCTCTATGTGCTGCTGACGCTGAGCCAGGAACAGAATATCAAGACAGGCCGCTTCAGCATGATCTACGCCGATGAGGTGGTGGTCAGCCATACCAACGAGCATGAGTACCAGGCCTTCGTGGGGAATAAGAAGTCGGAGGCTCTGCAGGACCGCATCATCCTGGTGAAGGTGCCCTATAACCTGCGTGTCTCAGATGAGATCAAAATCTATGAGAAGCTGCTCAAGCAGAGCGCACTGCAGAACGTGCACATCGCCCCGTACACCCTGCGCATCGCCAGCATCTTCGCCGTGCTCACACGCCTGGAGGCCTCGAAGAAGGCTGGCATGAGCCTGATGAAAAAGCTGCGCCTCTACGACGGCGAGGACATCGAGGACTTCAAGCAGAAGGACGTGCGAGAACTGCAGGAGGAGGCGCAGCGCGAAGGCATGGATGGCATCTCACCGCGCTATGTCATTAACCGCCTCTCGAACGCCCTTGTGCGTCAGAACGTGACCTGCATCAACCCGATCGATGCCCTGCGCGCGCTGCGCGACGGCCTCGACCAGCACACCAGCATCACCCGCGAGGAGCGCGAACGCTACCTCAACTTCATCAGCGAGGCGCGCAAAGAGTACGATGAGCTGGCGAAAAAAGAGGTCCAGCGGGCTTTCGTCTACTCCTATGAGGAGTCTGCCCGGACGTTGCTCAATAACTACCTCGATAACGTCGAGGCCTACTGCAATAAGACGAAACTGCGCGACCCCATCACCGATGAAGAGATCGAGCCTGATGAGCACTTGATGCGCTCAATCGAAGAGCAGATCGGGATCACGGAGAACGCCAAGCGTACCTTCCGCGAGGAGATTCTGATCCGCATCTCGTCTCTGGCGCGCAAAGGCTTGGCCTTTGACTACACCAGCCACGAACGGCTGAAGGAGGCTATCGAGAAGAAATTGTTCGCCGACCTGCGCGATGTGGTGAAGATCACGACCTCGACGCGCACGCCCGATAAGGAGCAACTGCGCAAAATCAATGAGGTGGTCGATCGCCTGATGACGGAGCATGGCTACTGCCATGTCTGCGCTAACGAGATCCTGCGCTACGTCGGCAGCCTGCTGAATCGCTAGTTCGCCAGGGGGCAGGCAGCACGCACGGCGAGACGAGTGAAGCGAGCAGCCAGCGATCGCGCTGCGCCTGCCGTCGGCCTCTGCTCGCTGCGCCTGCCTCACCCCTGGCGACGCCTATAAAGGAGTGTGCTCTATGTCTGTCTCTCAGCATGATTGGTCTTTGCACCGCAAGGGGCAGATCGACCAGGAGCGCCATAAAGAGAAGATTCGCGAGGCTATTAAGAAGAATCTCCCGGAGATCGTCAGCGAAGAGGGCATCATCCTCTCCGATGGCAAGAAGACGGTGCGTGTTCCCATTCGCTCGCTGGAGGAGTACCGCTTCCGCTACGATCCCGGCCGGCAGCAGCACGCCGGCCAGGGCGATGGCAAGAGCCGCGTGGGCGACGTGGTCGCCCAGGAGCCGCGCCAGGGCCGTGGCAAGAAGGGAGAGGCGGGCAAGGATCCCGGCTATGATTACTATGAGGCCGAGATCAGCATGGAAGAACTCTCGCAGATGATCTTTGAAGATCTTGGCCTGCCGAACCTCGAACAGAAGCGCCAGCAGGAGCTGGAGACCGACGCCGTACGCTTCACGGATATCCGCAAACATGGTCCGCTGACGAACCTCGACAAAAAACGCACCATCCTGGAGAACATGAAGCGCAACGCCTCCAGAGGCGAGGCACGCTTCAAGGACATTAAGAACGAAGACCTGCGCTTCAAGGTCTGGGAGCCGACTATCCGCTATGAGTCGAACGCGGTTGTCATCGCGATGATGGACGTCTCTGGCTCCATGGGGGAATTCGAGAAGTATATCGCCAGAAGCTTCTACTTCTGGATGGTTCGCTTCCTGCGCACCAAGTACAACAATGTGCATATCGTCTTCATCAGCCACCACACTGAGGCCAAAGAGGTGACCGAGGAAGAATTCTTCCACAAGGGTGAGAGCGGTGGAACCCAGGTCTCCTCGGCCTACGAACTGGCACTGGAGATCATTAAGGAGCGCTACAATCCGAACGACTGGAACATCTACCCCTTCCACTTCTCGGATGGCGACAACCTACCCTGGGACAACGATCGCTGTGTACAACTCGTGATGCAGTTGATGCAGCTTTGCAACATCTTCGGCTATGGGGAGATCCGCGAGGGCCACTACCGCTCGCCCAGCACGCTGATGTCGGCCTATAGTAAGATCAACGACAAGAAGTTCGTGGCTGTGACCATCTCTGATAAGAAAGAGGTCTACCCCGCGCTGCGCAAGTTCTTTGCGCTCCGTGGCGACACTGTTCCTGCGAGGTAATAGCTATGGCGGAAAACGAGCTTGAGCGCCTGCGTGATCGCATAGGGTACGCCTGGGACATCGCGCGCCAGTTTGGACTGGACCCCTTTCCGACGCATTTCGAGCTGGTACCGGCCACCATCATGTACGAGTTCGCCTCCTACAGCCTGCCGGGGCGCTTCAGCCACTGGACCCACGGGAAAGCCTACTACCGGCAGAAGATGTTCTACGATCTGGGGCTGAGCAAGATCTACGAGATGGTGGTCAACACCAATCCAAGCTACGCCTTCTTGATGGAGATGAATGATCTGCTCCAGAATACCTTTGTGGCGGCGCACGTCTTCGGGCACACGGACTTCTTCAAGAACAACATCTACTTCCAGCATACCTCCCGCCGCATGATCGAGAAGGCGAGCATCAACGCAGAGCGCATCGCCAAGTATGAGTTCGATCACGGAAAGCTGGAGGTTGAGCACTTCCTGGATGCCGCTCTCTCTATCCAGGAACATGTCGACTACCACCTCTTTCTCAAGGGAGAGGAAGAGGAGGATAACGGCGCCACTGGCAAGGAAGAGGGGCGCACCCGGCCCACCACGGCCTACGAGGATCTCTGGGCGCTGGATCGCGAGGAGCGCGAGCGCCGAGCCGCTGAGGAGCGTGAACGCCGCCGCGGTCGACCGGCGAAGTTTCCTGAAAAGCCACAGAAGGATCTGCTGCTCTTCTTGAGCCGCCATTCTCCGGCGCTGGAGCCATGGCAGCGCGATATTCTGGAGATCGTGCGCCAGGAGTTTCTCTACTTCGTGCCCCAGATGCAGACCAAGGTCATGAACGAGGGCTGGGCTTGCGTCACTCGCGAGGCGTTGATCCTGACGGACCGCGGCCTCCTGCATGCCGATGAGCTGCACCGCCTCCTGGAGAGCGGCGCGGAGATCGCCGTGGGCAGCGGCGGCGGCCAGCGCGACCGTGTGACAGACCGCCACCTGCGGCGGAACGCGGCAACCGTGCGTATCCAGACACGGCGTGGCCTGGTGCTTGAGGGTGCGGAGGGCCATAAACTCAACATTGGGCCAGGCCAGTGGCTCGAGCTGAAGGATGTGCGCCTCGGCCAGCGTCTTCCGCTCTGCGTCGGTGATAATGTCTGGCCAGAGCAGCCCGTGGCGCTCGCTCCGACAGGCGCGCGCGAGGAGGCCCTGGTCGGTGCCACGCAGGCGCGCGCGGCCGGGCGTCCTGCCTCCAGACCGTCGCTCGTGACCACCACCCCCACCTGCGTGGATGCGGCACTGGCTACGCTCCTGGGCTACCTCGTCAGCGCTGGCAGCATCGCAGTCTCCAGCGCCAGAATCGCCTTCGTCACGCAGCAGCGCGCCCTGGCGGAAGGCTATGCGCGCCTGGCCGCCGACCTCTTCTCCGTGCAGGTGGAACCGCGCCGTGCTGAGCAGGAGGCTGGCGCCGCGGGCGAGCGCTGGCAGGTTGTCTTCAGCTCGGCGCAGGCACTGGACCTGCTGGAGCGCGCGGGCATCACACTGCAGACCAGGACCTCTCACCAGCACCTCGCGGCCAGCGTACCTGGTACCATCCTGCGCTCGCCCCGACGGATCGTGAGCGCCTTCCTGCGGGCCTGCTGCGACTGCACAGGCTGCGTCTCACTTGAGACGGGCGTCACCCTCACTTCAGGCAGCGAGGAGGTCGCGCGCAGCCTGCAGATCCTCCTGCTGAACTACGGCATCCTCAGCGAGCGCACGGGCACCCAGGTGCGCATCGAGGGCGCTGCGGCGCAGCGCTTCGCCCAGGAGATCGGCTTCGGTCTGGCGGAGCAGCAGGAGCGGCTCCAAGCCTACCTGGCGCAGTCGCGCCCCGTGCAGGCAGAGGAGCCTTTCGATGAGGTCGTCCGCATCGAGCACGGCATGGCCGATGTCTACGACATCACGGTGGCCCGCTCCCATTGCTACGTCGCCAACGGTATGCTGCACCACAACAGCATCTGGCACTCACGCATCATGCGCGAGATGGCCGATCGTGACCTCATCACCAGCGCTGAGGTGCTGGAGTTCGCTCAGATGCACTCCAGTGTGCTCTCGCCCTCGCGTACGTCGCTCAACCCCTACTACCTGGGCTTCAAGATCTTCGAGGACATCGAGCGGCGCTGGAACAACCCGACGAAGGAGGAACAGGAGCGTCTGGGCCGTCGCCCCGGTCAGGGACTGCAGAAGATCTTCGAGGTACGTGAACTGGATAACGATGTCTCTTTCCTGCGCAACTACCTGACGAAGGAGCTGATCGAGGACCTTGACCTCTATCTCTATAAGAAAGAGGGCGACGAGTGGGTCATCGTCGAGAAGAACTGGGAGAAGGTGCGCGACGGCATCGTCGCCAGCATGACGAACTTCGGCTATCCCTACCTCGTGGTGGATGACGGGGACTACCGCGGGAACCGTGAGCTCTACCTGAAACATCTGCACGAGGGCCAGGATCTCGATCTGGTCTACGCCGAGAAGACGCTGCAGTACGTCTACCAGCTCTGGGGTCGCCCCGTGCATCTGGAGACCATCTACGACGGCAAACGCATTCTCCTCTCCTACGACGGCGAGCGCAACAGCAAATCGACGCTGGAGCGCTGAGCCGTTGCCAGAGCGCACCACACCGCGCCGCGCCGCGCCTGCACAGGCGTCACCAACGCCAGCAGGCCGCGGGGCTGGCCGGGTCCTGGCCTGTCATGCCTCCCTGAGCCGTGCTCCAATTGACAGCCCCCTGCTTCTCTGCTATGCTTCCAACCATTGTGGCCGGCAAAAGAATAGAGAAGCGTGCATCCATCCGACTCCGGGAGAACAGCTCAGAAGGAGAACCCATGCCTTTTACCAGCAATACACTCGTTATTCGGGATGGCGCAGGCTACGGTCAGATTCGCGTCTACTATGAGCCAGAGCAGGATGAGCTGGCTACCTTCGCGAGCTCCCTGTATGAGGCCATCACCGACGCACGCTGGAGCAGCGCGAGCAGCGAAACCTACTATAAGCAAGGGCTACCTGACCACCTCTTCCTGCGCATCGTGCACCAGGGGACGCTGACAGCCGTCCACGAGGCAGCGCTGCACGAGGCCGGCTTCGTTCGCAGTCCCGAGGGTTGGACGCTGCCGTTCTCTCTTAGCTGGGAGCGTGAGCCACGCCTGCGCCCCCTGCAGGAGGCTCTGGAGCAGCGCATTGCCCGCGGCGATCCACGCAGCCGCCACAGCCAGGAAGAGCGCGTGGCCGCCTACAATATGGAGGTCCTGAGAGAGGAGATGCGCCGCCACCTCGGTCTGGAGCTGGACGGCACCTTTGAGAGCATCAAGCTGGTGGACGCCTTCCTGGTGGAGGAGGAGAGCGAGAGGCCCTGGGAGTTCCGCGTCTTCAGTCCGGCGACGCTCATCGCCTGCGGCGACTACGCCGCCGAGGTGGCCGTGCGCACACAGCCCGAAATCAGCTGGGGCGGTACTGAATCCCATCCGCTCGCGGTCAGACGTATCAACGCGCCGGCGGACTCCAGAGCGACCACCACCGGCACGCGCAGCAAGGCCATCAAACGCTGCGTCAATGGACCCGGGGACTCACTCTACAGCCTGCTATCGATTGTGGTGCAGATGGTACGAGCTGGCCGGATGTAGCAAGAGGGATGGGCGGGCGGGCAAGCGCCGACGCTCGTCCCATCCCTCTGAAAGCGGCGTGGCAGGCTACCAGTAGCGCTCTTCTTTCCAGGGATCAGCGCGATTATGGTAGCCGCGAACCTCCCAGAAGCCGGGGCGATCCTCGGCCATGAATTCCAGGCCGTCCAGCCATTTCGCGCTCTTGTAGAAGTAGAGCTTTGGCACAACCAGACGCACGGGACCACCGTGATCCGGCTCCAGATCCTTGCCATCATGTTTGATGGCGATCAGCACATCCTCATCGTCAAGGTTGGCCAGGGGAATATTGGTGGTGTAACCGCTCCAGGAGTGGGCCATGACATAGTGCGCACTGGGCAGAGGCCGCGCACGCTGGAGAATCGCTCGAATGGGCACTCCCTCCCAGGTGTTATCATAGCGGCTCCAGGTGGTGACACAGTGAATATCGGTGGTAATGGTGACCCGTGGCAGCGCCAGAAACTCCTCCCAGGTCAGCTCAAAGGGCTGCTCTACCTCGCCGCTGATCTTCAGGCGCCAGTCGGGTGGAAAGCGTGGGGTGCGCTCATAGCTCAACACCGGCCACTTCTTCGTCAGATACTGGCCGGGGGGCAGGCGCTCCTGTCCCTCATGCTTCTGCTCTGGCTCCTCTGTCCTCTGTCTGCGAAACAGACTCATACGATGGTGCTCCTTTCCATCGGTGCAAGCTTCTATGGGATACCCTGAGCAGACGGCTGCCTCAAGGAGAGTCCAGGCCGCTCAGGTTCAACACAGACATCGAGTGTATCTTACACCATCGGGAACAGCGGCCCCCGCCGAAAAATTCCCGTTGCCAGGAGAGAGCATTGTGATCTGATCGCCCAGGCACTACAATAGGTGAGCAAGGAGTGACCGCGCTCCCCCATCTCCCGAGCGGAGTGGAAGCGGCGAGAGGACCGGCAGGCTGTGCGCTGGCAGGAGTCAGTCTAACAGCGACCCGGTGTAATGATCCTGCTGAGAAAGAGGCACTACGATGGTTACTGTTCTGTTTGCTTTGATCGGTGCTCTGGTAGTGATGGCGATTCTGACGCTGGGACGGCTCTGGTTCGGGAGACGGGAGCCGTTTGTGGCAGCGCGCTTTATTCGCTGGTTCATCGGCTACTTTCTCTTCAACTTCGTGCTCTCCTTTCTGATTGTGTATATTGGACTGCCGGCATTGACCGGGCCCTTCGGGGGCTGGCAGTGGGTGCTCTGGCCACTGGCGTTGAGCAGCATCGGGAACCTGTTCGCCTTTGTGCGACCGGTGATGGGCCTGATGGAGGAGGCCTCGGCCGTGAGTCAGGGCCGCTCTTCCAGGCACCAGAGTGGTCAGCAAACAGCAACCGTCAGAGAGATTTCGCGCGCCAGCATCGCAGCGGGCCTCTTCGGCCTGCTGATCGTAGGCGTCATCGGGCTGGTGGTCTCTGGTCTGATCGTCATCTTCACCACCTGGTTTGATAGCAACACGCGCATCCTGGCAGCGATTCCCCATATCACGATCGCCAGCTCACCGAAGCTGCCGCCGACCGATCCGAACCATATCGTTCTGGTCAGCCAGAGCGTCGCGGCGTATAAGGGTCAGCAGATTCTCGGCTCCAACGGCCAGAACCTGGGCTCAACCTACAATCTCGATCCCAACAGCTACATCCTGCAGTCGATCAACCACCACCTCTACTACGTGGCCCCGCTCAGCTACAATAATATCTTCGTCAACCTCTCGAACTCGCACACCCCCGGCTTTGTCATCGTGGACGCCGAAGATCCTCAAGCAGCTCCTCAATTGATGACGGGCGGCGATAAGACCCTGGCCTACCTACCAGGCGCGCTGCTCAACCAGGACCTGCTGCGCCACGTCTATCTGAGCGGCTATACCTACGGCCGGCTCGTCGACCCGACGCTGGAGCTGGACGATAACTACCACCCCTACTGGACGATCTCGCTGATGCAGCCGACGCGCGGCTATACAGGCGATGTGCTCTCTGAGGTGCTCATCGTCGATGCGCATACGGGCCAGATTACGAAGTACCAGCCGGGGGATGTACCGGCCTGGGTCGATCGCGTCATGCCTGCTCAAACAGTCTCACAGTATCTGCAGTGGTGGGGACTCTACCACAACGCGCCCTGGTTCAATCCGTCAGGCGCGAATCAACAGGTGCCTGCCAGCGACCCAGAGCTGCTCTACAACAACATCGATCAGCCGGTCTGGTTGGTGCCGATGACCTCTTCTTCACTGAACGATAACTCGAGCACGGGGATCTTTCTCTTCGACACGCACGCCAACGCTGGCACCTTCTACCCTCTGGCGGGAATCGGCATCGGCAGCAACGTCCAGAACACGATTCAATCGACACGCGCTAACATCCGCAACTACGATGTCGATAGTGTCCAGCTCTATCAGCTCTACGGTGAGCCAACCTGGGTGGCGATCTTCGTACAGCGCACGGCCAGTGGCAGCATCTTCCAGGCGGTAGGCATCGTCGACGCACGCAATCTGGAGGGCAGCAATGTCCAGTACGAGCCTACGCGCGCGGCCGCCCTCCAGGATTACCAGCAATGGCTGACGCAACAGGCCAACAATGGAAATACACCTACCAGCGGCACCGTCAAGACGGTCACGGGGCGGGTGTTGCGCATCTCCTCGGTGCAGGAGGGCGCCAATACGATCTACTATATTCAGATTGCGAACCAGCCCTTCATCTTCACGGCGAACCTCACGCTCTCGCCAAAGCTGCCTCTGGTGCAGCCAGGTGATATAATCAAGGGAGACTACTACGACACCGGGGGACAGGTCGTCAACTTCAAATCCTTCGACGATCTGAGCATTCAGCTGGGAGGAGCGTCCCCGTCACCCTCCCCGAGCGCGACTTCCCCAGGCAGTCGTTGAGCATAGGGGTCAGCCATCATCAGGCTGCAATCTTTCAGGCGTGCAGAGCAGAAAGGGAGGCACTGGATGCCCCACTATTTCACACGTGAAGAGGCCGAGGCGCTCCTGCCAAGAATCTCTGTCATCCTGCGCATCATCCAGGAGCAGCGCCGCCTCCTCAAAGAGGGAGAGGGCCGTGCCCATGAGCTGCGCCTGAGCATGATGGGCAACGGGCATAATCTGGATACCGACATGACCAGCCTCCAGCGTGAGCAGGGGCAGCGCCTTCAGATCCTGCAGCAGGCCATGGCCGAGTTGCGTGCCTGCGGCTGCGAACTGAAGGACCCCGATATGGGCCTGGTCGACTTTCTGAGCCTGCGCGACGGGCACGAGGTCTACCTCTGCTGGCGCCTGGGGGAGGAGCGGATCAACTACTGGCACCCACTCGACGCGGGCTTCCGCGGTCGACGGCCACTTGAATAGCAGGGCCGCTAGAAACAGGGGAACTGGGAGATGACGAAGGTGCGCGAGGCCCTCACGCATGGCGCCCGGCTGTTGCGGGAGGCGGGCGATGAAGAGGCCGGGCGCGATGCTCAGGTGCTGCTGGGCCACGTGCTCGGTGTGGAGCGTGCTGCTCTCTACACCTATCCAGAGCGATCGCTGACGGGAGAGGAGGAGCAGCGATGGCGGGGGCTGCTGGAGCGCCGGCGTCGGGGTGAGCCGGTCGCCTATCTGGTGGGGCATAAGGAGTTCTACGGCCTGGACCTGCTGGTCGATCGCCATGTCCTCATCCCGCGTCCCGAGACTGAGCTGCTGGTGGAGGAGGCACTGGCAAGCGCCCGCCAACGGCTGGGGTGCGGGGAGACGCCGGTGGTCGCCGATATCGGCACTGGCTCCGGGGCGATCGCCATCGCCCTGGCAGTCTCTGAGCCGCGCCTGCCCTACCTCTACGCCTGTGATATCTCCACTGAGGCGCTGGCGGTGGCCCGCCGTAACTGTGAGCGCTATGGGCTGGGGAAGCGCGTGCGCCTGCTGCAGGGCGATCTGCTGGAGCCTCTGCCAGAGCCGCTGGACCTCCTGGTCGCTAACCTCCCCTACGTGGGAACGGAGGAGACGACGGTCCTGCCTCCCGACGTGCGCGACTTCGAGCCGCATCTGGCGCTTTTCGCCGGTCCTCAGGGCCTGGATCTGCTGCAACGACTGCTGGAACAGGTCTGGAGCCGTGCACTTCTCAGAGCGGGAGCTTACATGCTGCTGGAGATCGGCTATCAGCAGCGCGCCGCTCTGGAGGCGCTGGTGCGCGCGCGCTGGCCCGCGGCGCGGATCGTCTGCCGCCAGGACTACGCTGGCTGGGAGCGCCTCCTGCTGATCAGCCCGGATGGTTCGTGATCTGAGCGGGTGAGATGAAGGGGAGCACCAGCAAGCGAGCAGCCATTCAGCATGAAGTACTATAAATCAGGAGGTCGTTTGCGTTCTCCCAGATGGAGATCTTATAATCGAACTGCCGCCAGGGGCGGTTGCCGACGGTCCAGGTTAGCCCACATGGTCCGGGCGGCTCGGACCCCGTCCAGGCGAATGCCAGAACGCGAATATGTGCTATCATCATCTCCAGACAGGAGACGGTTCATGATTCAGGCCGGTGATTTGCAGTTTGTTTCGGCAGCGCTCTTACCGCTCACGCCTCTGCTTCCTTCACTGCTGATCCTTCTGCTCGGTGGCGTCTCAGCTTTTCTGCTCACCTATGTCCTCACCTTCGGAGTGCGGTTCTTCTGCCGCAAGATGGGCTGGCTGGACTACCCATCGGAGCGACGGGTCCATGCGGTGGCAGTGCCGCGCCTGGGCGGCGTTGCCATTTTCCTCTCGTTTGTCATCGCCTCGCTGCTCTTCTACACACCGGCTCACAACATTCCTACCTCGCTCTACATGGAGAGCACCGTCTACTGGCTCTTTCTGGTGGCCTCAGCCCTGCTGGTGGCTGTTCATCTGATCGATGACTTGATCGGTTTGAAACCTCTGATCAAGATTCTGGCCCAGACGGTGGCAGCGGCGATCCTGCTGGCGCCCTGGGCGGGCCGCTTTCATGGCATCTTTCTTTTCTCGTTCAACAATCCCTTTGCTCCAGGTCTGGTCTACCTGGGGGTGCATGATAACCTGATCACGCTGGCTGCGATACCGGCGCTCTGCTTTACCTGGTTCTGGATGGTGGGGATGATGAACACCGTGAATCTGATCGACGGCGTTGACGGGCTGGCGACGGGTGTAGTGGGTATCACTGCGCTCTTCACGGCCTTGATTAGCTGGGTTTTTCACCAGGAGAGCATTGCCATTCTGGCCGCGATCTTCACGGGGGCTATCCTGGGCTTCCTGCCGCACAACTGGAATCCAGCGCGCATCTTATGGGCGACACTGGCTCGATGTTCCTGGGCCTGGGGCTGGCGGTGATGTCAACGATCGGCGGGGCGAAGCTGGCACTGGCCCTGATGTTGCTCGGCGTGCCAATCCTCGATGTGGCCGTGGTGGCGATCAATCGTATCCGCCATGGCCAGCGGCCCTGGCACTACGATAAGACGCATCTGCACCATCGTCTGATGGCGGCGGGCCTGAGTGTACGTCAGATCTGCTACCTCTTCTACGGGGTGACGCTGGCCTTCGGTCTGATGGCGGCGGGCCTCTCGACGCTCTCTCTGGATATTGCCAATCGCCAGAATGCTCATCTCTTTAAATTCATGAGTATTCTGCTGGTGGTGGTGATCATGGTGGCGCTGATCGTCTGGATCGATTACCGTCAACGTCAGCGCGGTGGAGGTCTGCAACTGGGTGGGCCGGTGGGTGGCACGGATGGCACGGCCGCCATGGCTGGCTCTGCTGAGGCCAGAGGGCCAGCGGAGCCGCTCATGGGCACGGGCCACCCTGAGCAGGAGTCAAGCAGCAATTCCAGCAGAGAGCGAGAGCCTGGCGGGCAGGTGCGCCTGCAGGCGGGCATGGAGTAATGCAGAGCGCACCTGGCGCGCTGTTCAGTTTCAGCGATGGGACGGCGAGAGAACAGATGCCTGCAGCGAGCCTCAGCGAGAGGGAGGGCGCGCGACGAGCGGAGAGAGCAGGATTGGGTCCAGACGGGCTGACGGGGAGCGCCTGCTGACAACAAGAAGAGGCAGTCCTGGCCTGATATCATTCCAGGCCGGTACCGTCTGGGATTTGTGCCTCTGAAGACCACGGCCCCCTGGAGTCGGCACAGGCGGGCGATGTTGTGAAGGGTTCTGCAGTGCATCACGCACGGTCGATCAGGTCGCCATCCTCAGCCACCGTTGTGCGAGAGCAAGGGGACGACGATCCAGGGGGATCATCCCAGCAGGGTGGAGGCGGCCAACGCCGCGGCAACCGCCGGCCGGGCTGACTGCCCACAAGACGCGGTGCCTGCTTCCACTGAGGAGGGCACGCTGGCTCCAGCTCTGCCTCTCTGGTCTGAGGAGCGCACCCAGGCTCTTCGCCCTCCAGCCGCGCGTAGGTGCGGATGACCGCATGCAGGCTATAGCGGGCGGTGCAGCCTTCGACCAGACCCAGATCACAGAGGGTATCCAGCGTGCTGACGAAGGCAGCTTTATCCAGCTGGCTCACGCAGGCAGCCGCCTCCTCAGTGAAGGTTGCGGGACGCGCTGGAAAGACCACCAGCGACTTGAGCAAAGCCCATGCCTCTGGCGCGAGGCGAGCCGTGCTCCTGGCGATCGTCTGGCGCAGCGTCTGCGGCAGACAGGAGCCGGGCAGCTCTAGCTCAAACCAGGTTGCTGGCTCCTGCAAAGCGCTGAGCGCGGCCTCTATCCGCCGGGGCTGACCACTGAGCGACTCCTCATAGAGATAGTACCCCATCAGGGCCAGAGCCAGCGGCAAGCCGCCGACACACTCCACCAGGGCAGCAGCACGCTCAGGATCAAAGGCCACTGCCTCCGGGGCCAGTCGCTGCAAGAGCGCCAGCGCGGAATCAGGGTCCAGCTCAGGGACATGGAGAATGCGGTGAGGCGCCAGACGCGCTGCCAGGCGCGGGGAACGGGTGATGAAGAGATGCGTCGCTGTGACACTGGCTGCCTTGAGCGCCTGGGCCGAGGCGCACTCCCAGAGATCGTCACAGATCAACAAGACTCGACCTTGAGTATCCAGCGTTGGCAGGATCTGCCCCAGCGCTGGCGACTGACCGGCGCTGACCCAGAGAACCCCGTCAGGAAAGGCCGTGCGCAGACGGTCATCTCTGACCAGAGAACAGGCCAGCGCAGTCTTGCCCACCCCTGGCAATCCATAGAGGGCAACATCTGCAGGGAGTGACTCTTCACAGAGCATGCTTCGCAGTTGCTCACAGAGAGCCTCGCGGCCAGCGAATGGCTTGCCCGGCAGCTGCTGCGTCGCTGGCACAGCCACAAGCTGACGAGCGACCCTACTCGTCGCAGCCCTTGACAGCCCCAGATCGGCGAGTTCACAGCCGAACAGCGTGCACAATTGGCGTCGGTAGTACGGTCCGGGGAAGGCTCGTCCGCTCTCCCAACGGTAGACCGTAAAGCCGTTAGTCCCCAATCGGGCGGCAACGTCTTCACGGGTCCATCCTCTCTCCTCACGCGCACGCCGCAACGCACTATTCGCCTTCGGTTCTTTGATAAATCCTTTCATCGCGAAACCTTTGCCTGTTTTTCTGGGGGCACGCCATCTACCACACAGGACAACCAGCCCCTAATAATAGACACTTCTGCGAGTGATTCTATGACAGGCCTCAACGGTTCCCGGTGAATCAAGATCCTCCGAGAGCAGAGCTAGAGAACCTGCGCCCTTCCCGAAAAGACTAACAACAAGACTACCTCATGTGCTGGTAACGTATAACGCTGGCCAGTTATCTTCTAGCTGCGCCGTCAATGGCTCACATTACTATCACGTACAAGAAAGGAGGTGAAACAGGTATGAACGCTGGTGAGATCAACACAGGAGCGTACGTCTCTCCCAGTGTCTGCCTTGTGAAGCGGGACCAGCGCAGCTCAACGATCATCTGGTGGATCGTCGACCTCTGGATCGTGCTGCTGCTCGCGGCGACCATCGCGCTGGCGGTCGCGATCTGGTGCGCCATTCACGGTGGTGGCGTTGTCGTAAGCTGGCACTATAACTCGTGGAACAGCTCGGTAAGCATCGCATGTAGTAAATAGGAGATTGAGATGCACACGGAACTTACACCAGCCTATCTCCCCCCGGCCATCGAACTGAACGAGCGCGAGGGTCTGCTCTCCCCCATCGTCTGGTGGGTGGTCCTGATCATCGTCCTGCTGGCCATCGCGGCCACGCTGGCTCTGGCCGTCATTATCTGGTGTGCCATCCACGGGGGTGGCGTCGTTGTGAGATGGAACATCAACTGGGATGGCACTGTCACCATCGGCTGTAGCAAATAGCCAGCAAGGAGGCTATCCATGCTGTCCGCTTCCGAAAGCGTCTATCTCTCACCGCGCATCGCACTGGAGGAGCGTCAGAGCTTGCTCTCTCCCATCGTCTGGTGGGTGGTGCTGATCCTGGTGCTGCTGGCTCTCGCGTTGACGATTGCCGCCGCGGTGGTCGCCTGGTGCGCCATTCACGGCAACGGTTTCGTTATCTCCTGGCACATCAACTGGGATGGCACCGTCACCATCGGCTGTAGCAAATAGCCAGCAAGGAGGTCAGCGCGTATGCAACAGCCTGTCTCCTCCTGTGCTTCTTCCAGGCCGCTGATAGCGTTGCCCACTCGTCAGACCCAGGAGACCCCCATCGTCTGGTGGGTAGTTGCCCTCATCATCCTGCTGGCCCTGGCGGGCACGCTGATTGTAGCGATGACCATCTGGTGCTCGCTCCACGGCGGTGGCGAGGTGATCTCCTGGCAGGTACACTGGCCCTTTGTTACGATTGGCTGCAGCAAGTAACGCTGCAGAAGAGGTGAAGCGATGCATAGTCAGCATCTGACAACCTATGTCGCCCCTGTCGTTCTGCTGGAGAAGCGCGAGCAGCGGGCTTCGTCTCTAGCCTGGTACGTCGTACCGCTGCTAATCCTGCTGGGGCTGGCTGCCGACATCGTCCTGGCAGTGGCTCTCTGGTGCGTGATCCATGGACAGAGCGTAGTGGTGACCTGGCACATCAACTGGAACGGCACGGTCACCATCGGCTGCAAGTAGACGCCAGCGGGCGTCATCTGGGCACCGAGTAGAAGACGAAGCAGCCGAACCCTGACTCGCTCCGTCTTCTGCCCGCTGTGCCCCAGATGCTATAGAGATAGGACAGGCTATGTGGTATGATTGATCAGATCCGAGTATCCTATGCTCTTTAGCAGAAAAAGCGAGGGAATATGGGCGAGTATCTACTGGAAGTTAAGAGGCTCACCAAGCGCTTCGGAACCTTCACTGCGGTTGATCAGGTCTCTTTTGCCATTCGGCCGGGAAGCATCGTTGGCCTGCTGGGTCCCAACGGCGCCGGCAAGACGACGTTGCTCTCCATGCTGGTGGGACTTTTTCCCCCCACGGCTGGCAGCGTGGTCCTGGACGGCGAGGAGACGCAGCGCGTGACCCCGCAGATGAAGCATGTCTTTGGCTTTGTCCCCGACTCGCAAGAGGTCATTGCCCATCTGACGGGCTGGGAGTACCTGCAGTTCATCCGGCGCATTTACGGTCTTTCACCCGAGCAGTGGCGTCTGGCGAATGACTATCTGGCTCCTCCACAGTAGCTGATCACCACGAGCAACACAGCCAGCCAGAGCGCCGGCATACGACGGAAGAGTTGGCGCAGGCGGTTGCGCCAGATCAGGATCACAAGTCTAGAAATTTG
>JBHOQN010000002.1:0-3726 GCA_042408965.1 Ktedonobacteraceae bacterium | reverse complement strand
GACCCCAACAGCGGCTGTACTTGCCGATTTCAGCCAGAGTAGCTTAGCTGTCAGAAGCTGCTGCTGCCCTGGACGCCGCTGGCCGCTCCACTGGGCTTTGTGCCGTTGCCTGCCGGCTACTTCCTCTTCCTGGCAGTTGCCACACTGACCTACCTGGCACTGGTCGAGCTGGTGAAGGGGCGCCTGTTGCCGACCGGCCAGCAAACCGGCCCATCGGGTCAGGCGCAACCGTGAGCAGCGCCAGCGGCTCCCGACCAGAATCAAACGCCGTCAGCTCTGCGGAGGGCAGCGATGGAATCTTCTGCAAAGCTGACGGCGGCGCACGGGCGGACCAGCCACATGTTATGTGCCGGACAAGATGCCTGCCCGATAGCCATCTGCGCTTCTCCGTTGCTGGTAATTCCTCCGGGATCATTGCCGACTCTCTTCCGAAGAGCGCAGGCGGGCCAGCATCGCGTCGAAGGTCGCGGCGTCGATTTCTCCGCGCGCGTAGCGCTCCTGTAGAATCTGCAAGGGAGAGCGATGTGGCCCCGAGGGATACAGGCGAGACGGTCCCTCTGAGAACCAGCCTTTCCCTCTGGTCAGACGAAACAGGGCCCAGGCCAGGGCCGCCAGCAAGATCAGCCAGAGAACGGCCCCGAGCCACATCCACAGCATGCCTCCGCAGCCAAAGCCCCACATCATCAGGATCACCTCGTTTCTTGAGCGTTTCCTCCCCTTGGGAGAACAAGCCAGGCACACTCGTTGCCTTGCCTCAGACACTATGATCCGCTCCCACACTCTCGACCTGTTCACAGCGCTCTCTGGTTGACTCACAATGTCCTCACACACAGGACGCCGGCGAGATGAGAAGAAGCAGGCGGCGAGGTGTCCCTTGCCTCCTTCGCCGACGGCCCGTCGTGATGGAACTGAGAGGAAGGCGGCCAGGTAAGAGAGCAGATCGTGAGTTGGACACGCTAGGCTGGTGATCGAGACCAACAGGCTACAAGTACGCTCTCAATATGTTGAGGAAAGGAGCCGCCACGATGCCCCAGCTTCAACCCGCGCCAGGGGGGTCAGCAGCGCAGAAGGGGCAGCCGACCACACTCTTTGACCTGCCCTTTTCGCACCCCCTGCGTGTCTTCTTCGCGCCTCGCAGTATCGCCGTTGTTGGAGCCACTGAGCGCCCGGGCAGCGTCGGGCGAGCCGTGCTCGCGAATCTGACCACTGCTCCTTTTGGAAGCTCCATCTTTCCGGTCAATCTCCACCGCTCCAGTGTGCTCGGCAGACGCGCCTACCCGCGCGTCACGGATCTTCCAGAGCCGGTGGAGCTGGCCGTGATTGCCACGCCGGCGGAGACCGTCCCTTCTGTGATCGCCGACTGCGTGGCCGCCGGGGTCGAAGGGGCGATCATTCTCTCCGCCGGTTTTCGCGAGCGAGGGCCAGCTGGCCAGGCACTGGAGCGCCAGGTCTTGGAAGAGGCACGGCGCGGTGGGCTGCGGCTTCTGGGACCCAACTGCCTGGGCCTGATGAATCCGCGCATCGGGCTGAATGCGACCTTCGCCAGCGGGATGGCCCTGCCGGGGCAGATCGCCTTCCTGAGCCAGAGCGGGGCCTTATGCAGCGCCATTCTCGATTGGAGCCTGCAGGAGCACATTGGCTTCAGCGCCTTTGTCTCGGTCGGGTCGATGCTCGATCTCGGCTGGGGGGAGTTGCTCGACTACCTGGGGGATGATCCACATACTGGTTGCACTCTCCTCTATCTGGAGACCGTGGGTGACGCTCGGGCCTTCCTCTCCGCGGCTCGGGCCCTGGCACGGCGCAAACCCGTGATCCTCTTGAAAGGGGGTCAAACTCCCGAGGCCCTGCAAGCTGCCATCTGCCACACGGGTGCCCTCGCCGTGAGCCAGGAGATCTTCGAGGCAGCCTGCAGCCGCTGCGGCCTGCTGCAGGTGGAGAGCATCGACGAGCTGTTCGCGATGGCAGAGGTGCTGGCGCGGCAGCCACGCCCCCAGGGGCCGCATTTCACCATCGTGACCAATGCGGGCGGCGCCGGCGTACTGGCTGCCGATGCTCTGGCGAAGGCTGGCGGGGCGCTGACCCCGCTCTCCTCGGAGACACGGGCCGCCCTCGACGCGCTGCTCCCCCCCTATTGGAGTCGCCAGAACCCGGTAGACATCCTGGGAGATGCCGATCCCGAACGCTATGCCCAGGCCATCGCCATCCTCTCTCGTGAGCCGGCCAGCGATGGCTTGCTGGTCATCCTGACTCCCCAGGCCATGAGCGACCCCACCCGTACCGCCGAGCGCGTAGTTGAGGCCGTGGCAGGCAGCACCCGGCCCGTGCTGGCAAGCTGGATGGGAGGCAGCAGTGTGGCAGCCGGCCACGAGATTCTGACACACGCCGGCATCCCGACATTTGCTTCCCCGGATACGGCGGCCCGCGCTTTTCGCGCCATGTGGCGAGCCAGCAGACATCTGCAGAGCCTCTACGAGACGCCCAGTGTGGTGGATGATCCCGAGGAGAGCGCCAGTCGGCGCGCGCAGGTCGCTAGCGTGCTGACTGCAGCCCGCCAGGCCGGGCACACGCTGCTCAGCGAGCCGGAGGCGAAGGCGGTGCTCCCGGCCTACGACCTCCCGACCGTCGAGACTCGCGTCGCGCTCAGCGAAGACGAGGCCGTCCAGCAGGCGGAGCAGCTCGGCTATCCAGTGGTTCTGAAGCTGCTCTCTCCAACCATCACCCACAAAAGCCGTATTGGAGGCGTCCGCCTCGCCTTGCGCACGGCTGAGGAGGTGCGGCAGGCCTATCGAGCCATTGCCGAGGCCGCAGAGCGCCAAGCGGGAGCCGGGCAAATGCAGGGTGTGACAGTGCAGCCGATGATTACGCTGGAGGGCTACGAGCTGATCGTAGGCAGCTTCTGTGACCCTCAATTTGGGCCGGTGCTGCTCTTTGGCAGCGGCGGGCGCCTGGTCGAGGTGCAACGCGATATCGCCCTGGCGCTGCCGCCGCTGACCACGACGCTGGCGCGGCGTCTGCTGGAGCGCACGCGCATCTTCGCCGCCCTCCAGCAGGGGGCCGCCGGACTGCCCGCTGTGGACCTGGCGGCACTTGAGCGCCTGCTGGTGCGCTTCAGTCTGCTCGTGGTCGAGCAGCCACTGATCAGGGAGTGCGATATCAACCCTGTGCTGGCAGCGGGCGGTCATCTGCTGGCACTCGATGCCCGAATCGTGCTGCATTCGCCAGATGTGCCCGAAACAGCGCTGCCGCACCCGGCGATTCGTCCCTACCCGAGCCACTACATCGGGAACTGGCAGCTCCCTGATGGCACGCCGGTGACGATCCGCCCGATTCGCCCGGAAGACGAGCCGCTGATGGTGCGCTTCCACGAGCGGCTCTCAGAGCGCAGTGTTTATCTGCGCTGGCTGCATGTCCTTGGCCTGAGTCAACGCATCGCCCATGAGCGGCTGGTGGATCGCTGCTTCATCGACTACGATCGAGAGCTGGCCCTGGTAGCCGTCTCGCGGGAGGGAGCGTCGGGCGCTGGCACAGAGACCCTCCTGGGCATTGGACGCCTGATCAAGCTGCCCGGGGGAGAGGAGGCCGAGTTTGCGGCAGATCCGCAGCATGGCCTGGTTCTCCGGCAGAATGCGGCCCTGCAGGCGTTGCAGGCTCTCCTGCCGGGCGATCTCCATCAAGCGCCGCAACAGCTCCGTTCCCAGTCCTTGCCCCTGCACCTGATCGGCGATC
>JBHOQN010000165.1:0-67799 GCA_042408965.1 Ktedonobacteraceae bacterium | reverse complement strand
CCTCTTCCCTGGCAGGGCGGTCAGGCCGTCTCCTGCAGGGCAATAGCCTCGCCCAGCGCGACCACGCGCCCGTCGCGCAGCTCCAGGCGCACAGTCTGGCCCGGCGCAATGTCACCATTGAGCAGCGCATCTGCCAGTGTATCGTCGATGTGCGTCTGGATGGCACGGCGCAGAGGACGCGCACCGTACTCCTCGTCGTAGCCCTCGCGCAACAGGAACTCGCGCACCTCATCGCTGATGATCAGCTCGATCTTCTGCTCGCGTAGGCGCTCACGCACCTGATTCAGCAGCAGATCGACGATGCGATACAGCTCGTCTCGGCCCAGCGAATGGAAAACCACAATCTGGTCGATGCGGTTCAGAAACTCCGGCCTGAAAAGCTGCTTGAGACCCTCCAGCGCTTTGGTACGCATTGCCTCGTAGTGCTCCTCGCGCTCACTGCCAGCGGTCCTGGGCATGAAGCCAATGCGCGCCGCACGCCTGAGTTCGTTCGTGCCGGCGTTGCTGGTCATGATCAGCACTGTGTTCTTGAAGTCCACCGTGCGTCCCTGACCATCCGTCAGACGGCCATCGTCCATGATTTGCAGCAGAGCGTTGAAGACCTCAGGATGAGCCTTCTCCACTTCGTCCATCAGGATGACGCTGTATGGCCGTCGCCGCACCTGCTCGGTCAACTGACCGCCCTCCTCATAGCCCACATAGCCGGGCGGGCTGCCAAAGAGACGCGAGACCGTGTGCGGCTCCATGTACTCCGACATATCGAGGCGAATCATATTCTCCTCGCCGCCAAAGAGTTCGGCCGCCAGGGCCCGGGCCAGCTCCGTCTTTCCTACGCCCGTCGGACCGAGGAAGAGGAAGGAACCGATCGGCCTCTTCGGATCTTTCAATCCGGCACGCGAGCGGCGGATCGCCCGCGCGACGGCGCTGATCGCCTCATCCTGACCGACGACACGCTTGCGTAAACGCTCCTCCAGATCACGCAGGTTCTGGCGCTCGCTCTCCAGCATCTGCGTCACGGGCACGCCTGTCCAGTTCTCAACGACCTGGGCGATCTGCTCCGGCGTCACAATCAACTGGAAGGTGGCGCTGGTCTCCGCACGCGCCTTCTCCAGCTTCTGCAGCGTCAGCAGCTCTTGCTGACGGAGCAGGGCCGCGCGCTCGTAATCCTCCGCCGTGGCGGCCGCCTCCTTCTTCGCCTGGATATCGGCCAGCTCCTTCTCCAGCTCCGAGATCATCGCCGGGCTGACGATGCCCTTCTCCAGAGCCTCCAGACGCAGAGCCGAGGCCGCCTCGTCCATGACATCGATGGCCTTGTCGGGCAGGAAGCGATCGTTGATATAGCGATCCGCCAGCCTGACTGCCGCCTCAATCGCCTCGTCAGGAATGCTTACACCATGATGGGCCTCATAGTTAGGCCGCACGGTGCGCAGCATCTCGATGGCCTCCTCGACGCTCGGCTCATCAACCATGATCGGCTGAAAGCGACGTTCGAGGGCCGCATCCTTCTCGATATATTTGCGATATTCATCAAGCGTTGTCGCTCCAATGCAGCGGATCTCACCGCGCGCCAGCGCTGGCTTGAGCATATCCGAAGCGCCGACCGCACCCTCCGCGGCACCCGCACCGACAACGGTATGTAGCTCATCGATAAAGACGATCACATCCGGCGCCTGCCGCAACTCATCAAGGATGGCCTTGATGCGCTGCTCAAACTGCCCGCGGAACATTGCGCCGGCCACCATGCCACCAATGTTGAGAGCCACGATACGCTTGTTGCGCAGCGGGGCCGGAACATTGCCGGCGTGAATGCGCCGCGCCAGATCCTCGACAATTGCCGTCTTCCCTACCCCGGGCTCCCCAATCAGCACGGGGTTGTTCTTCTGCCGACGACCCAGCACCGTGATCAAACGACGCAGTTCCCGCTCGCGACCAACCGCCGGATCAAGCTTCCCTTGCGCCGCCTCAGCGGTGATATCACGCCCGTACTGATCAAGTGTCGGGGTCTTGCTCGTGCTGGCCTGCCGCTCGGCCGTTGCCGTACCACGACCACTCGCTGCTGCCTCCTGGCCATTGAAGAAGCTGAAGGGAGCACCGGGGAAGCCCTGTCCGAAGAAGCTGCTCGCCTGCTCCATTGACGAACGCATCAGCTCATCAACACACTGCTGGCAGAGATAGTGCTGTTCTCTTCGCCCATCGACCAGCAGATCTACGCGGATGCGAGCAGCATTTTTTTGACATCGTTCACACTTCATTACAGGCTCCTCACTGAACCGGGAGGGCGGTGGCTCGCCTGGCTCCCGGAGATAATTAGCAATCTGTGCAGGGGATTGCCAGCATTATAGCACAGGTGGCTCCCGCTGTCTAGCACTCACTAATTTTGACTGCTAACTACCTACGATAACACCAGGCTGGGGGGCTTTATTCCCCGGCCGCCCTGGCCTGGAGTCCCCTTCCAGCCCGGCCGCCAGCCGGGTCTTCACGCCCTGGCGCTGGCAGACGTGGAAGAGAGGGGGCGCCAGGCTCGCCGCAGCAGAAAGGTCACGCTGGAAAAAGGCTGCTGCGCGCGCTATGATATAGAGCGACTGTGCCTTAGAGATAGCCCCCTCCTGGGAATCTCTGGTTCGTACACAAGGAGGATGTATGACCACACTCCCCCCACTGATCGACGAGGAGAAGCTCCGTTGCTACCTTGACGAGCGGTTGCCCGCTGACGCTGCCGGGGATCTGCCGCTCAAGGTCGAGCGTGTGCGCGGTGGGCATTCCAACGAAACCTTCTACATCACCCGGGGTACGCAGGAATGGGTGCTACGCCGGCCCCCACGCGGCCCATTACTGCCGACCGCGCACGATGTACTGCGCGAATATCGCGTGCTCAAGGCTCTGAACAACAGTCCCGTTCCCACGCCGCGCGTGCTGCTGGCCTGTGAAGACACCAGCATCATTGGCGCACCTTTCTATCTGATGGAACGGGTTCACGGCCATATCATTCGCGAGAGCCTTCCTCCCTATGGAGGAGATGCCGCTGGTCGCCAGGCCATCAGCCGGGCACTGATCGACGCCCTGGTCGCACTGCACTCCGTCGACTGGCAGGCTGTCGGGCTGGGCGACTTCGGTCGGCCTGCTGGCTACATCGAGCGCCAGTTGCGGCGCTGGACTGGACAGCTTGAAAAGTCGCGCCAGCGGCCGCTGCCCGATCTGGACGCCGTGACCGCCTGGTTGCAAGCCCATGTGCCCGTCTCTGGTCCCTCTACCATTGTGCATGGCGATTTCCGCCTGGACAATGTCATGTATGCTGAAGATGAGCCGCGCGTGGTGGCAATCTTCGACTGGGAGATGGCCACCATCGGCGATCCGCTCGCCGACGTGGGCTACCTGCTCTCCTTCTGGCGCGAGCCAGGCGATCCAGAGCCGGCCTTCACCACCGAGACCTGGCGGGTCATGGAGCAACCTGGCTTCATGACCAGAGCGGAACTGAGCGCCTACTACGCCGAACGCAGCGGGCGCTCGGTGCAGGCCCTGGACTTCTACGAGGCCCTGGCGATCTGGAAACTGGCGATTCTACTGGAGGGGAGCTACGCCCGCTATCGGGCCGGCACTACTGATGATCCTTTCTTCGAGCAGCTAGAAGCAGGCATTCCAGCGCTGGCCAGACGTGCGCTGGAGGTCTGCCAGAGAAGCGGAGGTTAAATCTTGCCAGAACAAGAGGGCGCGACCTCTCTGTCAGATGACCCTTTTTTGATGCGGCGCCAGCATGCTGCGGAGCTATTTCTGGTACGCCACGGTGATGCCCTGCCGCCAGCCGATGAGATCATCCCTGGTGGCATCTATGACGATCTTCCGCTGACACGCCGCGGTCGGGAGCAGGCTCAGGCCCTGGCGCGCCGCCTCAGCGGTCTGCAGTTCGCTGCCATCTATAGCAGCCCGCTGCGTCGCTGCCAGGAGACCGCCGCACCGCTGGCGGAACGCCTGAGCCTGACCCCCATCCTGGTGCCGGATCTTCAGGAGATCCGGCTCGGCCCACTGAGACCCCCACCAGACGATCCTCATGATCTGGAGGCCCTGGCACAGATGCTCAGGGAGCGCCAGATGGATATCATCCGTCTGGCAGGAACAGCGGGGCACTGGGATGCCATCGAGGGCAGCGAGTCGTCCAGGGCCTTTCGCCAGCGCGTGGTTCAAGCCCTGGACCAGATCGCGCGGGAGCATACCGGTGAGCGCGTGATCGCCTTCGCCCACGGTGGGGTTATCAACGCCTATATTGCGGAGGTGCTGGGCCTGGAGCGGGATTTCTTCTTCCCGGCTGCCAATACCTCGATCAGTGTGGTGCGCGTCGCCGGCGACCGGCGGGTGCTCTATGCCCTCAACGACATTGGACACCTGTTGCTCAATCAGCACGCATAGCAGCAGCGTGCAGAGAGAGTGGAGGGCCGCCGCATCCTTGAGGTTGGCCCTTCACTCTTCTCCATTGTGGGGCGACACTTCCTGATTCTGCTGCGCCTCTGGCCGCTCAGCGCGGCTGCAGCGGCACATGCTCAGCCGTGTAGCGCTCCTCGCGCGCAACAGGCCGCGACTGGAAAAAGGCCACAACATTACGCAGATAGCCTCCCAGCCGCCGGCGCGTCTCAGCGCCCGGCCGAGGGGCGAAGCAGAGTGCCAGCACCACGCCTGTGACCAGCCCGACGCGGAAGATAAAGCGTGCTCTGCGCCGGCGCCGCGCCCGGCGCTCGCGCTCCTCACGCCAGCTCTGGCGGGCCTCCTCTAGATTGTTGCGGGCAGTGTCCAGGCGCTGGCGGGCGCTACGCATGTTACGCTCAAGCGCAACCTGCAGCAGACCCAGGCCAGCCGCTGCGGAGCCGAGCACCACACTCAAGCGCTCGGCCACGGTGCCCGTGAGCCGTTCACCGCGCCGGCGCACCTGACGCAGCGAACGCTCCGTCTGACGGCCGCCGCTGCGCCACGCTTTGCGCGCCTCTTCCATGCGCTCGCGCAGACGACGCTCCGCCTGCGACGAGCCTGCGCGCATGTTGCCACGCATCTCGTCCAGTGTCTTGCGCAAGCGCTTGAGGGCCTTGCGGCGCTGGCGCGGCTCCAGCAGAGCTTGCACATTCTCCTGCATTGTCGAGACGCCCGAGCGAGCCAGCTCGGCGGTTTTCGCACTCATCCCTCTCAGGGTACTGCTGGCCGGTACAAAGCCGTTGCTTTTGACCATAGACTCCTCATATCCTTTCACTTCGGGCAGGCTCTTCAGTCATCAGCGGTTCGCTCTCGCTCGCTCTGCAGCCTGTGTCAAGCCGAGCGAGCCACGCGCATGCTCCCTTATACCAGACGAACCTGCTCCTTGCACGATCCGAGAACATGGGAGGTTTCAGCAATGCAGCCGGTGGGGTACGCCGTCTCGCCAGCTCCGACCACCGCGCTCCTCTCCATCTTGCCAGCATCGCAGAGTCAAGCCTCCCAGAATCAGCCTGCAGCGCTCTGCCACGCCAGGTGGACGGGTACCTCCTTCTCGCCTGACTACGAGCAGACGGCGCACACCCCCTGCCATTCACAGTATAGTCTTTCCATCCAAGAGCGTGAATGAGGAGCGGCGGAACAGAGGCAAGCAATGCCGGTCGTCCTGTGTTATAATAGAATGTGGATGAGTCTGTCAATGCTTGCCACAATGCGTGCTGCTCAGCGTTCCGTCTGCAGTGCGCAGTATAGCTGTCACGCCACTGTTGAGCGCTACCTGCTGGCTGCCGGGTAGCGAGGGCCTCCCTCTGTCCTGCCGAGGGAGCTAGTGCTCTGGCTGCTGCGGCCCCACGCCGTGGGCCTCCCACCGGCACACGCATGCTCTCCATGCCTCTGAACCCACCCCCATGTCCAGCTCCAGCCGGGCAGGTGTTCCTGTGTATGTACAGCGTGCAGACAGCGAGCAGTCACCAGCTTCAGTAGAGCACACCCAGCAATCGATAAGCGAATCAGCGAGGAATCTTCTATGGACTTCATGCAGAAACTTGAACATCTGGCACAGCGCTATGAAGAATTACACACCCTGATGGCCCAGCCCGAGGTCCTCAACGATCTGGCCCGGCTTCAGCGCTACGGGCGCGAGCACGCTGAGCTTGAGGAGGTTGTGCAGAGGTACTACCAGTTGCGAGACGCGCTCAAGGAACGCAGCGAGGCCGAGGAGCTGGAGCGCGAGAGCGACGATCCGGCCCTGCGCGAACTGGCTCACGAAGAGGTCGAGCGCCTCAAGGAGCGCTGCGAGCACCTGACCGAAGAGGCCAAGCTGGCCCTGCTGCCCAAAGATATGATGGATGAGAAAAATGCGATCGTCACCATCCAGGGCGGCGCCGGCGGTGAGGAGGCGGCTCTCTTCGCTGCCGATCTCTTCCGCATGTACAGCCGCTATGCCGAGCAGCACCGCTGGAAAATCGAGATTCTCGACCTTAACGAGACCGACCAGGGGGGCATCAAGGACATCACCTTTCTGGTACGCGGCAAGGGCGCCTACCGCCGTCTGAAATACGAGGGCGGTACGCATCGCGTACAACGAGTGCCCGCCACCGAGGCCAACGGGCGTATCCACACCTCGACCGCCAAAGTCATCGTTCTGCCAGAAGCCGATGAAGAGATCAATATCGAGATCAAAGATAGCGATATCCGCGTCGATGTCTACCGCTCAACCGGCCACGGCGGCCAGAGCGTCAACACCACCGACTCGGCAGTACGCATCACCCACCTGCCGACGGGGCTGGTCGTTACCTGCCAGGACGAGAAATCGCAACTGAAAAACAAGGCCAAGGCGCTCTCCGTGCTCAAAGCGCGTCTCTGGGACCTGGAGGAGGCTCGTCGCCAGGAAGAACTGGGCAAAGCCCGCCGTTCCCAGGTGCAGACAGGCGATCGCAGTGAGAAGATTAGTACATACAACTTCCCTCAGGATCGTGTCACGTACCACCGCATTGGCTTCACACGCCACAACCTGCCAGGTGTGCTCGATGGTGAGCTGGATGAATTCATCGATAACCTCATTACCGCCGACCAGGCCGATAAGCTGCAGCGGCTCTTCGACGAAGAGCCAGCCACAGCTCGCTGAGGCAGAGCCCGGAAGCAGCGGCCTGTCCTGCCCTGTCCTGCTCCAAGGCTGGCATCGCGGTCCCCTGCTTCCCTCGCCTCCCCTGGCTCACGGCGACCTCGGCTCAGCTACCTGCCCATACCACCAGAGGCCGCAGCAGGGCACCCGCATGTGCTATGCTTAGAGAAGGGGAACAGCCATCATCAAGCTCCTTGCCACAGGTGTATTTTTCTGGTCGAAAGGTAGGCATCTATCTATGACGCAAGTATTACAGGGTCACACGGAGCGTCCACATTCCTCTCTGCCCGAGTTGAACCCTCCTTACCGCTTGCTGCTGGGGCCGGGTCCCTGCAATGTCGACCCGCGCGTGCTGCGGGCCGCCGCCGCACCTCAGCTCGGGCATCTTGACCCCATCTTCTTCGACATCCTCGAAGAAACCGCCGGCCTGCTACGCCAGGTCTTCCAGACAAGCAACGCCCTGACGCTCTGCGTCTCAGGCTCCGGTTTCTCAGGTGCAGAGGCCGTGCTCTGCAACCTGCTGGAAGAGGGCGATACCTTGATCGCCGGCAGTCTCGGCTTTTTCAGCGGTAAAATCGTCGAAATCGCACAGCGCAGTGGAGCGCAGGTCGTCATCGTAGAGACGGAGCCGGGCAAACCGCTCGATCCGCAGGCACTGATCAACGCCTTCAAGGAGCACCCCGAAGCCAGGCTGTTCGCCACTGCCATCGCGGAGACCTCCACTGGCCTGCTGCAGCCCCTGCAGGAACTGGAGCAGATCACTCATGCCCACGACGCCTTGCTGGTTGTCGACGCCGTCTGCGGCCTGGGCGGCATTCCCATGCACGTCGATCAGATGAAGATCGATGCCTGCTATGCCGGCAGCCAGAAAAGCCTGGGCGCGCTGCCTGGTCTGGCTCCTGTCACCCTCAACGAACGCGCTGTCGAGATGATCAAACGTCGCAAACGCCGAGTACAGAGCTACTATCTTGACCTGCTCGCTTTGCAGCGCTACTGGAATGGTGACCACACCTACCACCACACGGCCTGCAGCAATCTGATCTACGCCATGCGCGAAGCCTTGCGCATCCTGCTGGAAGAAGGGCTGGAGGCCCGCTGGGCGCGCCATCAACTGAACGGTGCCGCTCTACGCGCCGGCATCAAGGCACTGGGACTGGATATCCTCACCCAGGAAGGTTATGAATTGCCAGTACTGACGGCCTCTCTGCTTCCTGAGGGTGTGGATGAGGAGCAGGTCAAGCAGAAGCTCCTTGAGGAGTATAGCATCGAGGTGGGTGGCGGCTTTGGTGCCCTGAAGGGCCGTTTGATTCGCATCGGGCTGATGGGGTACAATTCCTGCCGGAAGAACGTCGATACGGTGCTGGCAGCGCTTGAGCATATCCTACCGGCCTGCGGCTGGCAACCACCCTCCGGGGCTGCCCTCGCGGCCGCTGACGCGGTCTACAGCCGCGCCACGCACTGAGCGCTCTCGCCTCTGGCGGCACGGAGAGCGCCAGCAGGCGCAGCGGCGGTTTGCGCAAGAAAGCTCTGCTGCGCAAACCGCCGGCCTTTCTCGCCAGTGCGCCTGGCTTAGAACCTCTCTCCACAGGCAGCTATGGGAACCATCGAGGTGATTACGTGCTTGAGCAACCACAGGCCATTCGTGCCATCTTTTTCGATGCCGGGCAGACGCTCCTGCAGCCTCATCCTTCTGTCAGCGAGATCTGCCAGCAGGTCTGCCAGCGCTTCGGCGTGCCTCTGCACTCCGAGCAGATCAAACAGGGCATGCGCGAAGCCGAGGACTACTATTACCGTCAGGTGCGCCTCAATCGCCAGACCTGGGCCAGCGGGCAGGCTATCAACGAGCTGTGGATGGGTTACTACATCAGCCTGCTGCGGGCGGCGGTCGAGGAACAGAGCGAAAAGCGGCTCTACGAACTGGCAAAGGCGATCACCGAAGAGTTTGAGGCCCACACGAGCTGGAAGGTCTTCGCGGATGTGGTACCCACGCTGGAGGCCCTGCAGCGCCGCCACTACACGATGGGGGTCATCTCTGACTGGGGCATCAGCCTGGGAACCATCCTGCGTCACCACCGGCTGACCCGCTACTTTGACTTCCTGGTCGTCTCGGCTGTTGCCCGCCACGCCAAGCCCTCAGCGATGCTCTTCGAGACGGCCCTGCAGCGCGCCAAAGCTATAGCCGACTACACGCTCCATATTGGGGATTCCTACATCCACGATGTCCTCGGCGCTCGCTCTGTGGGCATCACCCCGATTCTGCTCGATCGCGAGCGGCGGCTGCGCAGCACAGACGTCGACTGCCTGCTCATCCACTCCCTGACGGACCTGCTGACGCTGCTCGCTTCCGACGAGGCCTGGTGAGCAAGCAGGCCAGCCAGCCAGCCAGCCACACTCACCACGGTCTCTCTGCGCCTCCCCCTTTACCGATCATCTTTGAACTGCTATACTACACACCTGTTGTACAGCTACCGCCATGTGATAACAGGTGACACGTCCTTAAGGTGCCAGAGAAGAACACTTGTGTCAATAAACGAGCGGGAGGCTCCAGGATGGCTAGTATCACTCAGAGTGCCCCTGGGGAGCCATTGCGCTCAGAGCAGCGCCTTGGCGAGTATTTGCCCCGAACACTGAAGAGCTTCGATCTACTGGTTCTCTTTATTGCAATCGTGCTGTTCGTACCCAATACCTCGGTCGTGCTGGGCGAGGGCATCGGGGTCAACGCGACGTACCTGTACTGGCTGATTGGCGGATTCACGTTTCTCCTGCCGGGGGCTGTCGTGACCGGCCAGCTCAACCGGCTGATGCCGGCCGATGGCTCCATCTACGTCTGGACGCACCGCGCCCTCGGCTCACTATGGGGATTTTTTGCTGGCTTCTGCGCCTGGGTGCCTGGCATCCTGGTACCGTTCGTTACCAGCGCCACCGTTGTCGCGCTGATTCAGGGGCTTGGCTTTGAGATCTACGGCCAGCAGGTCAGCTGGCTCGCCCTTCCCTGGACGCAGGGGCTGCTGCTGCTGGGCATCATCGCCCTGGTGACCTGGCTCTCAACGCGGCGCCTGGAGCGCATCATGCGGCTGGCCCGCTGGGCCATTCTGCTCTATGGGGTGGGGCTGCTGATTCTGGGTCTGGCTGGCCTCTTCTGGTTGCTGCAGGGCCACCGCCCTCAGATCCCGGCAGTTGGCCCGCAACCGGCCCTGGGCAACATCTCCCCCGGCATCTATGGCGTCGTCGTGCTAGCGCTCCTGGGTGTCGAGGTCCCCTTTAACCTCTCCGCTGAGACAAGCGAGCAGACAAAGGCGGCGCGCCTGACGCTGATAGCAGGCCCCCTGCTGGTAATGGCCGCCTACCTGGTCGGAACCTTCGGAGTCGCCACCGTCGTGCCCCAGACCGTCGTCGGGCTGGCCTACGCTCCCCTCGTCGCCATCAACAACGCCTTTGGCCTGCCACTGACGATTGTGGTGAGCCTGCTCTACATCGGCTTCTTTCTCATCAGCACCGTCCTCTACAACATCTCGTTCGCCCGCATCCTCTTCGTCTCCGCCCTCGATCACCGTCTTCCTGGCGCGCTGGCACATCTGAATCGCCATCGGGCTCCCAGCTACGCCAGCACATTTCAGATGAGTATTGTCGTCATTCTGACGGTCGCCACCTATTTCATCGGGCCAGTGCTCTACCAGACCGATGAAACCTTCTCTACCAGGGTCTACGACGTGCTGCAGGCCACCACCAGCGTCATCTGGTGTATCTCCATGGTCATTCTCTTCCTCGATCTGCCCGTTATCCCCCTGCGTTTCCCCGCCTGGTTCGCCAGACATCCTGAACAACTGATTGCACCACGCTGGCTGCTCTACTGCTGCTCGCTGGTCGGGGGGCTGGCCAGCCTCTGCGCCATCTGGACGACGCTGACAGCCTCCTGGGATAGCAACCTGATCCCCAACACGCAGTGGAGCCTGATCATCGGCATGAGCGCCCTCGCCACGCTGGTCATCGGCCTGGTCGGCTCGGCCTACCCGCGCCTGCTAAGCAGCCTGAACGAGCAGATTGCAGCGGCACGCGAAAACGCCCGCCTCTACAGCGAGCTGCAGACCGCCTACGCACGGCTGAGCGAACTGGACCAGATGAAGGACGCTTTTATCACCACTGCCAGCCACGAACTACGCACCCCTCTGACAATCGTTCAGGGGTACCTCGAACTGCTCTCGGAGATGGAGGGCGCCGATCCGGCCACACGCCGCACCTTCTTGCAACACGCGCGCCGCGCCTGCGACGAACTCGTTCTGCTTCAGGCCAACATCATGGACGCCAGTCGGGTCGCCTTCGACGCGACCTTGTTGCATTGCCACAGCCTTTCTCTGCGCACACTCTGCCAGAGCGTCTGCGAACTTTTCGAGCCGCTGCTCCTCAAGGAGCAGCGCGAACTCAAGCTGGACATCGATGAGGACATCGTCGTCTGGGCCGATGAGATGCGCCTCAAGCAGATTCTGCGCAACCTGATCTCCAATGCCCTGCGCTACTCACGCGAAGGCACACCGATCGTGATCAGAGCCAGGCGCGTCATCGAGGCAACTCAGCCGCGGGTGCGCATCAGCGTGATTGACCGCGGAGCGGGAATCCCCGCCGATAAACAGGAGGCCATTTTCGAGAAGTTTGTGCGCCTGGAGAGGGATATGCACGGCCTCAGCCGCGGGAGCGGCCTTGGCCTCTATATCACACGCGCCCTGGTCGAGGCCATGCGGGGCCACATCACCGTCGAGAGCAGCGGCGTGGAGGGTGAAGGCTCGACCTTTATCTTCACGCTACCGGCCACGCCTCCGCCAGCGGCAGCCTCTGAGACAGAGGGGGACGTCACTGCCTCGCCACCGCCGCCGGATTGAAACGATAGAGACGGGCCGGCCGATGCGTGCCCTCCATCTTTTTCGCCCCTGTGTCTTCCAGGATGCCCGTCGAGAGAATCTTTTTGCGAAAGTTCCGCTTATCAAGCTTGCGGTGCAGGATGATCTCATACACCCGCTGCAACTCACGCAGCGTAAATTGCTCTGGCAGGAGATTAAAACCAATCGTGGTGTACTCCAGCTTGCCGCGAATGCGCTGCAGCGTGTAGGCCAGGATGTTCGCATGGTCAAAGGCCAGTTCTGGCAGATCGTACATGGAAAACCAGCCGACATCGCTGGCATCGTCCGCCGCTCGCACCTGGAGGCGCTCTGAGTCAAGCAGGGCATAGTAGACAACGGTGATGACTCGCATCCGCGGATCACGCCTGGGATCACCGAAAGTGTAGAGTTGCTCTAGATAGACATCCTGCACACCTGTCTCCTCATGCAGCTCACGCTTGGCCGCATCTTCCAGAGACTCATCGATGTGCACAAAACCGCCCGGTATGGCCCACATGCCCTCATAGGGCCATGAGCGCCGCTTCACCAGCAAGACCTGCAGGTCAGAGTGGCGAATGCTCATCATTACGACATCCACGGTCACCGCTGGCCTTTCGTACTTTTCTGGATTGTAATGATGAAGCTGTGCCTCCGTTGCAGGCTGATCACTTTGCCCACTGCTCATCAGGTTATGCCGCTCTTTCATATATTTTGATGCCATGCTTCACGCTCAACCGCACGGGGAGAAAGGTCCGCAGGCTGCTCGCAGCAGCGTGACTGCTGACTCGCTCCCCTCTGAGAGCGCCAGACCGCCACACGCGACCAGGGCAATCGCCCGCATCGATGCCCCTTAGTGTCGCGTTTACGCTAAAATAGCCGACTCTGGCGCCGCTGTCAAGTAGGACCTGCCAGACAGAAGCCCGCTCTCTCCAGCAGCACCTGCGCCAGGAGGCTTGCGGAAGCGGCGCCCGCATTGTCGCCTCTCTCCGGCTGTGATATACTGGCAGATACAGCCCAAACATATGTTCAGCCGCGGGGGAGCGTTGTTTATGGCAGGCGTCGAGCTTCAGCAGATTGGACCGTACACCATCCTTGAGACGATGAAAGAGACCCGGAGTGGCTCTCTCTACAGATGCAGTCAGGCAAAACGCAAAAAACAGACCGTTCTGGCGAAAGTATGCGCCTTTCCCCTGGTCACCGCCGAGGACCAGCGGGCCTTTGAGGCCCGCGCCCGCGATCTGAAGAAGCTGGCCGGACATCGCTGGATTGAGGCCGTCCAGGACTACGGTCTGATGCCAGTTCCTGCCGGGGAGGGCTGCTACGGCTATATCATCTTGCGCGATCGGCCCCTGGAGCAGGAACACAAGGAGCGGTCGGCCGAGAGACCCGATCCGCAAGGACTCCTGCGCTGGCTACTGCCTGTCGGGGATGCCCTGCATACGGCCCACCTGCGCAATATCCTGCATGGCAACCTGCATCCGGGCAGCATTCTCACCATGGGGTCCAGTTCCATGCTCGCTGACTTCGCCCTCGTCTGCCAGGCCGGCACCCTCACCTACGACGACGAGCTGGCGGCGCTGCCCTACAAGGCCCCAGAGCATCTGCGCGGCGCCCCGATACCGGCCAGCGATCAATATGCCCTGGCCGCCCTCGTCTATGCCTGGCTCTGCGGCCGTCCTCCCTATACAGGCGAGACACGCGAGTTGCTGCTCTATCAGCAAGAACACGAGCCGCCACCCGCTCCCCGCAACTTCAATGCCCAGATTCCAGAAGCGCTGGAGCAGGTTCTACTCCAGGCTCTCGCACTGAACCCGATGGAGCGCTTTCCGCAGGTCTATGCATTCACTGCGGCTTGCCTGGAGGTGATCAGGGGCCTTCCCACCACGGTCCTCGCAACGACTGGCACTGCGCCCGCTACGCCTGCCACCCACATCTCCCGCGCTCCTGTGCTGAACAGCACAGCCTCAGACAAGATGCCAACGGCTCCGGTCCACACGCCAGCCCCAGAGCGAGTGGTCACACCACGCTCGTCCGAGACTGTCACCTCTCCACCAGTCACGCCCTCGCCCCCCGCTCCTCTCCCGACAGAGTCCGAGACCAGGAGTCCTCTGCGCGAGACGATCCACGCCGATCTCTGCCAGGGAGGCGTCCTCTCGCGCAGCCTGCCTGGCTACGAGGAGCGACCTGCGCAGATTTTCATGGCAGAAGTCGTGGCACGCGCGCTAGAAGAAGGCCGCCATGCAATCCTGGAGGCCGCCACGGGCACCGGGAAGTCGCTGGCCTACCTCGTACCCATTGTACGCTCCGGTCGGGTGGCCATCATCAGCACTGCGAATAAGGCCCTGCAAGAGCAGCTCTTCTATAAAGACATTCCCTTCGTACAGCAGCATATCCAGCCGTTCGAGGCCGCGCTGGTCAAGGGCATGAGCAACTATGTCTGCCTTGACCGCCTGGAGAACGAGCGCACTGGTATGCAATTCTATACGCGCAACCAGGAATTCAAGCGTCTCTACCAGCTTACCGAGGATCCTCAGGCCGGCTTCAATGGCGACTTTGAACTGCTCGACTTCCCGCTGCCTGCCGATGTCCGCAATCGGGTCGCCGCCGAGCGCGACCAGTGTGCCTGGAGCAAATGCAATTTCTTCTTCGACTGCTATATACGCCAGATGCGCGTTCAGGCCGAGCGCGCCCAGATTATCGTGGTAAATCATACCCTGCTGCTGCTCGACGCAGCGCTGGAGGGTCACCTGTTGCCCGAACGCGACGTCATCGTGCTCGATGAGGCGCACCACCTCGAAGAGGAGGCCACACGGGCCTTCACCATCACCATCAGTCCTAATCAGATCCGCACGCTGCTGGCGCAGCGCCTGCTCAAAGAACACAGCCTGCTCAGCCTGCAGGAAGAGGCCGAGCATGCCTGGCTGGCCGCCTGGCGACAACTGGAACAACTGGCCCGCGCCAACAATAGCGGCTCCCGTCTGCACCTGCGGGAACCGCTGGAGGAGGGACTGCAACTGGCCAGTGTCATCGCTCGGCTTGCCGACTCCCTGCGCCAGCAGCGTCCGCGCGACCTTCCCGAGAAAGAGAGTACCCTCTACGACCGCCTGCTGAAGCGTACCCAGAATCTGGCCGAGCATATCCGCACCGTCTTCGCGGTAAACCAGCCCGAGCGCTACGTCTACTACATGGAGCGTGTCGCCCTCCCCGGCCAACGCGGGAGCCACCTGGAGGTCTCAGCGGCCCCTCTGGACATCACCTCCTGGCTGAAGGAGAAGCTGCTGAAAACACCCGTTCTGATCTTCACCTCGGCAACGCTGGCCACCACCGGTCCTCATCCCACCCGACCCGACGAACGCGGTCCGCACTTCGCCTACTTTCGTCAGCGCCTCGGCCTCGACTACAGTGAGATGCCCGACGTGGAAGAATGCATCCTGCCGTTCACCTTCGACTATGAGCGCAATGCCCTGCTCTACCTGCCACGCCACCTGCCCGAACCTGCCTACGGCAACAGCGAGCAGGTCAGACGCTACACGCAGGCGATTGCCAGCGAGATGGCCCGCTTGATCCGTGCCTCCCGCGGACGCGCCTTTCTGCTCTTCTCCAGCCAGCGCATGCTGGAGATGGTCTACGCCACGCTGCAAGAGAGCGATCTGCCTTTCCGCCTGCTGCGTCAGGGAGACTGGCCACGCAGCGAACTGCTACGCCAGTTCAAGGAGGAGCATTCGGTTCTCTTTGGCCTCAAGAGCTTCTGGGAGGGGGTCGATATTCCCGGCGAGGCCCTCTCACTGGTTGTCATCGATAAGCTGCCCTTCGATCCACCCGACGATCCTGTCCACTCCGCGCGTATCTCTCTGATGAAGGAGGCGGGTGAGAACTGGTTTAGCTCCTATGTGCTTCCCCAGGCAGTGCTCCGCCTCAAGCAGGGCCTCGGCCGTCTGCTGCGCACACGCGAGGATCGCGGCGTCATGGCCATCCTCGACACGCGCCTGCATACGAAAAGCTACGGCCGTCTGATCCTTAACGCACTCCCTCCGGCCCGCCGCACGGCCAGCATCGAGGAGGTCCAGGGCTTCTTTGAGGGTGAGCGCTGGCCATGAGCGGAGCGCGTAATTGGCAGATGTTCCGGTACTAAGCATTACTGCGCACTCGGTGGCAGCGATAGCGAAACAGGATCTTTTTCCAAAAGAATTGACGCTCCGGGCAAAGCTGCTATACTAGGAAGTGCATTCCGACGCGAGTGAGAGAAGTTCTTGTATCAAGCGGTACAGGGAGAACTGCATGAGCAAAGTTAAGATGCGCTGCATCAACTGCGGCAAGAGATTTCAGTCGGCTAATGCTAAAGATGTAACGTGCCCTGAATGTACTCAGAAATCTCGCAAAGAGAAGCTGGCAGCCAGATCGGGACCGCCACAGCGTCCGCCAGCATCGGGTCCCCAGAAATCACTAAGCGGGAGCCGTCCAGCGGGAGCAGGAGGGGGACCAGCCACACCCCGATCCAGGCCGGCGCCCGGAGGCACCAGTCACTGGCTCGATAACCTCCAGGATGTCAAAGTGGGCGAGCCAGAGCATCCGGTCCGGCCCAGGCCACCCGCGGGCCTGCGCGCCGACACGCGCCCAATGGGACGCGATAGCCAGCCACCAGAGCGCAGCGAGCGCCCCGCTCCACGCGGCCCGGCACAGTATTGGGAGGCCGAGCGCCGCGGCGGTTTCCTGCGTGGTGGCCTCTCCTCCCTTGGCCCGCGTTCGCGTCCTTCGCAGGAGAGCAGCTCCGGGCGCGGGCTGCGTCAGCCAGGCCCTCCCAGAGCTGGCGCCAAAGGTCCTCGCACCCCGCCCACAGCGAAGCCGCTGGCGAAGGAACCAGCCAGAGCTGCCAGGCCCCTGCCTCAGGCGAAGCCCAGACGCGAGAAGACGCCGCCTCCATTGCCCTTTACCCCTACGCCGGAGCAGGTGGCTCACATCGAAATGCGCTACCGCGAACTCGCCCAGCCCGTTGAGTTCGATGGAATCCGCACACGTATCGCTCACGAACTCAACATCCCTAAGTCAGCCGTCAAGCGCATCATTAAGGCCCTCCGCGAGCGCGAAGGGCTGCCAAGCTGGTGGGAGGTCCAGCCCTACCGCGGCAACAGCGAGGAACTCGCCAGAATCAGGGCGCTCTATGAGCCGCTGCTCCCTGTGCCGCCTATCGGCGTGCATCGCATCATCGCCGAACAGCTTTCCCTCAAACCCACCGTTGTCTATCAGGCGATCCGTGTCATCCGGCAGGAATTGAAACTGCCACAGTACAATGATCCTAGTATCCATACGGCGGAATTGACAACGGGACCGCAGGCCGGGGAAAATAGGCAAGCGGTGCCGGTATTGCTACCCGGCACTCTGTCTTCCTCTCAGATCCAGGAGATAGCGCCTCTTGAGGAGAACGCCGGGCCGCCTGTCTCCACCGGGGCAACAGAGACCGTTGCCACTCCTGAGAGCATGACAGCCTCGGATCAATAACCAGCAAGCAAGGCACGCTCAGCTACCTTGCTCAAGGAAGGCACCTATGCAGGACTGTCTGTTTTGTAAGATTGCCGCTGGGGAGATTCCAAGTACGATTCTGTATCAGGATGACAGCGTTGTCGCGTTTGCAGATATTAATCCGCAGGCGCCACAGCATGTCTTGCTCATCCCCAGGCGGCATCTGGCATCAATGCAAGACCTGACCGAAGAGGATGGCGCCCTGCTGGCCCATCTGTTCGTCGTGGCGAATACGCTCGCTCAGAGGCTTGGGGTGAGCGAGGATGGATACCGCTTTGTGACCAACGTGGGGCCCGCTGCAGGGCAATCGGTCTTTCACCTGCACTTCCATCTCCTGGGTGGCCGCAAGTTCGGCTGGCCTCCAGGCTAGCGCGAGCAGCGCGATGGTCGCCTCCAGGGCGAGAGCCTGGCCAGATCGCTCGATGGATGCTCTCGCCCTTCCCCTACCTCGCGCATATGGGAGGGGCAGATATAGACGCTCCCTCCTGTCTCTATGTGTGACACCGCTATCAGGATGTCTTTATGCGCATCGCCATTGACTACACCACGGCCATCAGGCAGGGAGCTGGCATCGGAAACTACATCCGCTCTCTGGTCGATGCTATGCTCGCTCAAGATCGCAACAACCGCTATATATTGCTGAGCAGTCAGCCCCCACAGCAGGGGCGCACATTCCCCAGCGTCGAGAACGTCTCCGCCAGACGTATCCCCATCCCGGAGCGCTATCTCAACATTCTCTGGTACCGCTGGCAGCTTCCTCCCTATGCAAACTGGTTCAGCGGTCACGTCGATATCTACCACGGACCAGATTTCGTGCTGCCACCGTTCAGCCGCCGGCCACGTACGGTGGTCACCATCCACGATCTTGCATTTCTCGAACACCCTGAGTACGCTGTGCCATCCCTGGCAGCTTACCTGAATCAGGTCGTTCCTCGTACGGCACGTCGCGCCGATGTGGTTGCAACTGTCTCGCAGGCCTCAGCCCAGGCGCTTACTCGCCATCTGGAGATTCCTGCAGAGAAGATTGTGGTGATCCCCCCAGGAGTTGGGAGCACCTTCCACCGGATCAGTGATCCGCTGCTGCTTGAGGCTACCCGCCACAAATATGGTCTGAAGCACCCGTTCGTGCTGGCAGTCGGCACAAAGGAGCCTCGCAAGAACCACCTCGGCCTGATTCGGGCGTTCCACCAGGCCCAGAGCCAGCGTCCCCGCCCCAGGATGCTGGTGATCGTCGGGGGCCCCGGCTGGCTCTACGAGGAGACTGAGCAGGAGGTCGCCCGCCTGAAGCTGGAGCAGAAGGTGCGCTTCCTGGGCCGAGTCAGCGATCTCGATCTGATGCTGCTCTACAGTATGGCTGATGTCTTCGCCTATCCCTCGTTCTATGAGGGCTTCGGCATGCCTACGCTGGAGGCGATGGCCTGTGGCGCTCCCGTCCTGACCTCGAACTGCTCCTCGCTGCCAGAGGTGGTGGGCGAGGCCGCTCTGCAGGTCGATCCTCACGATGTGGATGCCCTGGCCGCTGCTATGAGGCGTCTGCTGAACGACGAGCAACTGCGCGAGGAACTGCGCCAGAAGGGCTATCAGCAGGTGAAGCGCTTTACCTGGGAGGCTTCGGCCCGCAAGATGCTCTCTGTCTATCAGCAGCTCTACGAGGGCGTCAGCGACTTTGGGAGCCTGGAGGCAGCCTATGCGAATCGGCATTAATACGCTCTTTTTCCGCTATCCTGCCAGTGGCAGTGGTCAGTACCTGCTACACCTGCTCAAGGCCCTGGCCGAGGTCGACGAAGAGAACGAGTATGTTCTCCTGGGACCACCGCTGCCCGCACTCCCGCTGACAACGGGCCCACGTATGCGCTATGAGGTGGCCGCTGTGCCCGCTCTGCTGGCGCGCAGCGAGAACATCGAGAAGCTCATCTGGGAACAGTACACCTCTCCACGCGCGGCTCAGCGCAGCGGTGTCGATCTGCTGCATATTCCTTACTTCGCGCCACCGCTGCATGCTCGTCTGCCCGTTGTCGTGACCGTCCACGATGTCATCCCCTGGCATATCGCGGTCTATCGAGCCGGGGCCAGGATCGAGGCCTACATGCGGCTCATCGAGCGCGCTGTGCGCCGTGCCACTCTGATCATCACGGTCTCCGAACATGCCAGGCGCGACATCGCTGAAACACTGAGGCTGCCAGAAGAGCGCATTCGTGTCATCTACGAGGCCGCCGGCGAGGAATTCCGCCCGGTTCACGATCCAGAGGTGCTGGCGGCTGCCCGCGCCCGCTACGGCCTGGCTGAGAACCAGCGCTATGTCTTCTACCTCGGTGGCCTTGATGCGCGCAAGAACGTTGTCCAGTTGGTGCGCGCCTTTGCCCGCGTCTATGCTCGCCTGGGAGAGCCTGATCTGCGCCTCTTCATCTCGGGCGACCCGGAGAAACAGCAGGGGCCGCGCTTTCCCGATCCCCGCCCGGTGGCGGCTGAGCTGGGAATCGCGGATAAGGTGATCTTCCGCTTCGTGAGCGACGCCGATAAAGCAGCGATCTACAGTGCGGCCGGCCTCTTTGTCTTTCCTTCCCTGTACGAAGGCTTCGGCCTCGATCCCCTGGAGGCCATGGCCTGCGGCGCACCGGTGGTCTGCTCTAACCGCACGTCGCTGCCGGAGGTGGTGGGCAATGCCGCCTTGAGCGTTGATCCCGAGGATCTGGACGCCCTGGCCGAGGCCATGTATGCTGTCCTCAGCGATATCACTCTTGAGGCGGACCTGCGAGCACGCTCGCTGCGCCGCGCCACCCATTTCAACTGGCGTAAGACTGCTAGCGAGACTCTGGCCGCCTATGAGGCGGCCCTAGCTCTGGAGAAGGCTTAAATGCGAGTCCTGACGATCTCAAAAGCCTATGTCGCGGGCACTTCCCACCGCAAGCTCGAAGAACTCGCGAAGTGCCCCGATGTTGAGCTGACTGCTGTGACCCCTCCCTACTGGCTCGCCGACGACGGGAGCAAGCAGGAGCTTGAGCACGTCTACCTGGATGGCTATGAGCTGATCGTGACGCCGATGGCCCTCAATGGGCATTTCCATGTACACTACTACCCACAGCTCAACAGCATCATGCGCCGCGTGCGCCCGGATATCGTGCATATCGACGAGGAGCCGTACAACTTCGCTACCTATCAGGCGATCCGCCTGGCGGTGCGCTACGGGGCTCTGGCGATCTTCTCGGCCTTTCAAAACCTCTATCGCCGCTACCCTCCGCCGTTCCGCCAGATTGAACTCTATTGCTACCGCCAGACACAACATGCACAGGTCTGCAACAAGGCGGCGGGCGAGGTGCTGCGGCGCAAGGGCTATACTGGCAAGATCCACCTGATCGCTCAGTTCGGCGCTGAGCCGAGCCTGCACTACCCCGATCCCCAGCGCCGTCCCTGGCAACCCGGTGAGCCATTCATTCTGGGATATGTGGGGCGCCTGAAGGAGGAGAAGGGCGTGCCGCTGATCGTTGAGGCCCTGGCAGAATTGCCAGCCTGTTGCCGCGTGGTCTTCATCGGCTACGGTCCGCTGCGCGAGGATCTGGAGAGGCTGGCTCAACGCCTGGGGGTGGCGGAGCGCGTCAGCTTTCTGGGCAGCCTGCCGAGCTACAAGGTGCCTGACGAGATGCGCAAGATGCATGTCCTGCTGCAACCCTCGCTGACTCGCCCGAACTGGATGGAACAGTTCGGGCGCTCGATGGCCGAGGCGATGTGCTGTGAGGTGCCCGTGGTCGGCTCGGATTCGGGCGAGATCCCTATCACTGTCGGCGACGGTGGACTGATCTGCCCGGAGGGCGACGCCCACGCCCTGGCCGCCTGCGTACGCCGTTTGCTGGAGGATCAGGAGCTGTACCAGCGCCTGGCCCGTCAGGCCCGTCAGCATATCCTGGCTCATTATACCCAGGAGGCGATCGCCAGAAAAACCTACGCCGTCTTTCAGGAAATGCTGGCGGAACGCGCCTCCGCCAGGACAGCGTCGTCATAACCATGGATAGCGAGCGACCAGGCGTCAGAGCGCCACTCTGGCGCCGGGCCAGAGCCTTCTGGGCCTATGAGAGACGCTATGCCCACCATGCCAGGCGCTACCTGCTGCCCGTGATCGCAGGGCTGCTCTTCGTTGAAAGTGCCTGGCAGGTCTTCCTGGCCCCCACCGATCTGACACGCTACCAGTGCTACGCCCTGACCTTCTGGTTCGGCAGCACGGCCACACACTGGCTGCCCGCAGGACAGTGCGCCTTCCTGGGGATCACTCCCCCTCAGCCAGCCCTGCACATGCTCCCGCTCGAATATCCTCCGCTCACGCTGCTGGCCTTCTCGCTGCCTCTGCTCGTGCCGATTCCCTACTACACGCTCGGCTTCGCCCTGTTGATGCTGCTGGCGGCGGCCGCGCTGCTCTGGCTCCTGCAGCGCTACGCCTCGACACGAGCAGCATGGCTGGCGGCCTGGCTCCTGCTGCTGGGAACGGCGGCCGTGCTGCAGGTGCGCTACGATCTCTTGCCAGCCTTGTGCACGCTGCTCTGCGTACTGGCGGCGCAGCGCAGGCGCTGGCGGCTGGCCTACCTGGCGCTGGCGCTGGGAACTTTGCTGAAGCTCTATCCGCTGGTGGGGCTGCCAGCGCTTCTGCTGGCGGAGCAGCAGGGCCTGCGTGCCAGAAAGAGTGGTGTCCGAAACGCCTCCGCAGGTCCTTCAGGGTGGAGCAGCGCTATCCTGCGCTGGCAGAACAGCCTCTACTTCCTGGCGAGCGTGGTTATCCTGAGTCTCCCCTTTGCGCTGCTAAACGCGCAGGCGGCCATCCTGGCCCCCCTGAGCTACTTCAGTCAGCGTCCCGCCCAGATTGAATCGCTCCCGAGCAGCCTGCTCTGGCTGCTCAGCCATTTTGGAGCCTCCATCCGCACCAGCTTCAGCTATGGCTCCCTGAACCTGCTCAGTCCAGCGAGCGGTCCCCTGGCACTGATCTGTAACGCGCTTCTGGCCGCTGGCCTGCTGCTGATCCTCTGGCTCCAGAGCCAGGGCCGCTTCGATCTCCGCGAGGCCGTGCTGGCCAGCCTGCTGGTCCTGATCACCACCGGCAAAGTCCTCAGCCCGCAGTATCTCATCTGGGTCCTGCCGCTTGTCGCACTCTGCTGCGAGGGACAAGCGGCGCGCAGCGCCTGTGGACGGGCCTGGCTCCTCTGCTGGAGCACCATCGGCCTCCTGACCACAGGAATCTATGTCATCTTCTATCCCCATCTGGCCAATCCGTCCAGCGCTGCACAGATCGTCCTGACGCTCCCCGGCTTCTTCGAGATGATCCTGGCGCGCAATCTCTTGCTGCTGGCCGCCACCCTGGCCCTGCTGCTGCAAGGCCTGCGTCGCCGTCCCGGTTCATATGATTCATACCATGCCGAACCGTTATGATATAGTGTAGATGTTTGCTTCTCAGGCTGTATGATCGAGGCCAGAAGCGTATCCATAGATTGGCAGGAGCAGCCAGGATGGACGACGAATTCTCAGGCTACCTGGTAAAGGGACGCTATAAACTGATCGATAAGCTCGCAGAGGGCGCTTTCGGAAGCGTTTATATCACGCGCGACCTGGAAACCAACTATCTCTACGCCGTGAAACTGCTCCACGACAAATTTATGCGCAATCCCGAGATCGTCGCACGGTTCCAGCGCGAGGCCTACCTACCCCAGGGGATCAGCAATCCTCATATTGTGCGCGTCATCGACTATGGATTCGATAATCGCTTCTACTTCATCGTGATGGACTACATCGACGGGCATAATCTGCGCGTCGTGATGAACCGCTCAGGCCCACTGCCGGCCGATCTCGCCCTGAACTACGCACAGCAGGTGATCCAGGGTCTCGAGGCCGCCAACCGCCACGGCGTGGTCCACCGCGATCTCAAACCACAGAATATTCTGGTCACCAATAGGGGAGAAATCAAGATCACCGACTTCGGACTGGCGCGCGGCAAGGATATGCCTACGATCACCGAGACTGACGAATTTATGGGCACGGCCTACTATATCTCCCCAGAACAGATCGATAGCGGACACTCGGTGGATATCCGCGCCGACCTCTACTCGGTGGCGGCGATTCTCTTCGAGATGCTGGCCGGACACCCTCCCTATCGCGGGAACAACGTGATGGAGCTGATCATGAAGCATAAAAGTGCGCCGATCCCCTCTATCTGCGAGATCCGCGCTGACCTACCAGCGGCGGCCGACCTCTTCTTCCGGAAGGCGCTGGCCAAGGACCCGGCCCAGCGCTATCAGAGCCCCGAGGAGTTCGTCATGGCTCTCGACTACCTGCGGCGCAGCCTCCAGGCGACGGCAGGCCAATCGGGCAGCCTGGCTCCGGTCTCGGTGGCACCCACCCCAGTGCCTTCTGTCACGCCTGGCCCTGCCGCGGCAGCTCAGGAGATTCTGCTCTACCAGCAGGATACCATCAGAGAGTCAGACGGCAAGAAGGCAGAGACGCCTGCACCCGCTTGCCTGGTGCATCTCGTCAGCGGGGAGCGCTTTCCTCTGATCGGTGAGGAGTTGATCGTCGGACGCCGCGATCCCCATCGCAACCTCTACCCGGACATCAGCCTCGCTGATAAAATGGTTGGCCGACGCCACGCTCGCATCAGGAACCGTCAGGGGACCTTCACCGTTGAGGATCTGCACTCGCGCAACAAGACGCGCCTCAACGGCACCTTTCTCGCCCCGGAGGAGGAGCATCTGCTCAAACATGGCGACATCGTGCGCTTCGGCAACGTCGAACTGCGCTTTGAACTCACAGACGTACCTGCCACTAACGGCTCCTGATCCCATTCGTAGGAGCAGCTCGCCTCACTCAGGCCAGGGCCTCCAGGTAGCGCGGCAGATCGGCGATTGAGGGCAGCACCGCCTCAGGCTGGCTCTCCGCGAGCAGCGGCGAGTCAGCTCCGTGTTTGCCGGTGCAGACCAGCGCGGCTCGCAGGCCAGCGCGCCTGGCCCCCTGTACATCGTTGAGCAGATCATCGCCCACCATCAGAGTCTCCTCAGCCGGGACGCCGATGAGGCTGAGCGCTTGCTCAAAGAAGGCGCGCTCCGGCTTGCCTGTCACAATGGCCTGCTTGCCAGAGGCCAGCTCCAGCGCATAGACAAACGGCCCGCTATCCAGGCGCAGCCCATCGCTGACCCGCCAGTAGAGGTTCTTATGCATCGCCAGCAGGTCCGCCCCATCCATCAGGAGACGAAAGGCCCGATTCATGTTTTCATACGTCAGCAGCTCTTCAGCCCCACCAATCACCACAACGTCGGCTCGCTCATCCACCAGCTCGATACCCGCAAAATCAAGGGCAGTATCGCCTTTCGTCAGTAACCAGCAGCGTCCGCGTGGATAATGCTGACGAATGTAGCCCGCCGCAGCCGCCGGAGCCGTCACCAACTGCTCTGCGACCAGTGGCAGACCGATCTCCTGCAGGCGCCTGGCAAGCGTCGCACGCGCCAGCGTGGTGGTATTCGTCACAAAGGCCAGGTGATAGCCATGCTCTTCCAGCCAGCGCAGCGTCTCGGCCGCTCCAGCAATTGGCTGCATGCTCACATGCAGCACGCCATCGATATCAAGGAGTACACCGCGAATGGCCGCCATATGGCCGCTCTCCCCTCATAGAAAGATAGCAGCATGCAGTCTGCCTTTTCTCACTATACGCAGTCCAGTCAGGGAAAAGCAAGATGTTTCGTCAATCAGCCAGGACCTCCCTAGTCATGTCTCCCGGCCGGGAAGACGTCCGTATTCTGGGGTAGGAGGGCAGATGAAAAAAGCCACCCACCAATGACATGAGACAGGGAATGATGTATAATAGCCGCGAGGAATAGCCTTTAAGTAGGAGTTTGCGCCATGGACGGTGACATGATCGGGCGTGTCATCAAAGGTCGATATAAGCTCATTGACGAAAGAGGGCGGGGCAACTTTGCCACCGTCTATGTCGCTCGTGATCTCGAAAACAACCACATCTACGCGATAAAGATCATGCATGTCGAGCTGGCCGGCGACAGTGAACTACTGGCCCGCTTCCAGCGCGAGGCGCGTATCCTTTTGCATCTGAGCGATCCTCATATCGTGCGCATTATCGATTATGGGGAAGATCATAACATGCACTTTATCGTGATGGACTACATCGACGGGCAGAATCTGAAATATCATACGATCACCTACGGCCCGCTGAAGCCTTCGCGCGCTCTCAACTACGCGCACCAGATCGCCGAAGGCCTCGACGTGGCTTACAAGCACGGCGTGGTCCACCGCGATATCAAGCCCCAGAATATTCTCCTCAATACCAGAGATGTGGTCAAGATCACCGACTTCGGGCTGGCGCGCAGCCGTGAGACAGTCACGCTCACGCAGTCCAATGTCTTCATGGGCACTCCTTACTATATCGCTCCGGAGCAGGCCGAGAGCGGGCGCTCGGCAGATACTCGCTCCGATCTCTACTCGGTGGCAACCGTCTTGTTTGAGATGCTGACAGGGCACCCGCCTTTCGAGGGCGAGACGGCGGTTGATATCGTCATCAAGCACATGAATGACAAGGTGCCCTCGATCTGTCGCCAGCGCCCCGGGCTGCCACCCGAAATGGATCAGTTTTTTCAGAAGGCGATGGCCAAGGCGCCTGCGGACCGCTACCAGACACCGCAGGAGTTCCTCGCAGCGCTTGAGCAACTGCAACAGCGGGTTCAGGAGGTAGGGGCGGATGAGCACGCTGAAGCGCCAGAGGTCGAACGGCCGGCGCAGGCCAGGGCAGCCCCACAACGGCAGGCACGCCTCGTTGTGCTGCCCGCCGGGCAGGCCTTCCCACTCAACGGCGATCTGATGGTGGTCGGGCGCCACGATCCGATTCTGGGCATCTATCCGGAGATCAACCTGATGGATAAAACGGTCGGTCGGCGTCACGCCTATATACGTAACCAGCATGGGACATTTACCGTTGAAGATCTGAACGCGCTCAATAAAACACGCTTAAATGGAGTGGTGTTAGCGCCTCACGAGGAGCATGTGCTCAAGGACGGAGATATTCTACGCTTCGGCAGTGTCGAGGTTCGCTTTGAATTGCGCTGAGCTATCAAGCTATTTTGAAGTTGTAGGGACGGCCCCTGCGGTCGCTTACTATGCCAGGAAACATGGATCGGCCAGGCCAGGTAACTCCCACAACTCGGAGGGGTGAAACAGCATGCATAATCTACTTTCTAGTCCGCTCATCCTGATTATTGCAGCGGTCGTGGTCATCATTCTTGTCGTAGGAGCCATTCTTCTGATACGCAGCAGCGGGAAGAAGAAGGACGAGGAGGGCGCCGCCGCTCAGTCGTCGGACTGGCAGAGGCAGGGAATGCCTGGAGGCTGGGGCCAGCAGGGCATGGGAAACGCACCAGAGAACCCCTGGGGCCAGCAGGCTCAGGCCGGACCAGCTGCCTGGGGAGCGGCTCCCGGCACCCCCGGCGCGGTCCCGCCACAGCAGCCCCAACCTGCCCCCTGGGCAGCACAGGGCGCTATCTCACAGCCGGGCGCCTGGGGACCAGCTGCTGGCAATACGCCACAGCAACAACAGCCTGCTCCCTGGGGCGCGCCACAGCAACAACAGCCTGCTCCCTGGGGCGCACAGGCTGGTACTGGTCAGCCTCAGGCTAATCCCTGGGCTCCTCAGCCGCAGGCAGGACCTTCTCCCTCTGGGGCAGGCTGGGGCAATCAGCCTCAGGTGGCTCCCGGCATCCCCGGCTCGCCCGCTTCACCCTGGGATAATCCACAGGCTGCTCCCGCTCAGGACCCCTGGGCGCAGCCGCAGCAGCCCGGCGCAGGCACGGCTCCCTGGGGCATGCAGCAGCTCGGCACCGGGCCAACGCAGGGCGCGTCTCCCTGGGGCCAGCCAGCTACGGCTCAGCCGGGACCGACTGCAGATCCCTGGGCCCAGGCTCCTCAAGCCGCTCCTCAGTCTCCCTGGGGCCAGCCTCCACAGCAGCAGGGCGCCGGCATGATGGGCCAGATTCCATCGACCCCGGCACCTTCGTCTCCTGCGAGTACCTCGCCCTGGCAACAGCCCCAACCCCAGGCCTCGATGCCAGGTTTCGCCGGCCTGGGCGGACCCACGATCCCTCAGGAGATGGGCGCTCCACCTTTCGCTGATGCCGACAAGACCGTTCTGCGCAATACTGGCCCCCAGGGCCGCACGGGCATTATCCGCGTCGAAGAGGGGAAGGAGCCAGGCAAGGTCTTTGAGATCCGTAAGGACTCCCTCAGCATCGGGCGCAGCCGTGAAAGTGATATCTTCCTCGAAGATCTGGCTGTCTCGCGTCTGCATGCCTCGATTCTCAACATGGGGAATGGGAATTATGGTCTGAAAGACGAGGGCAGTGCTAATGGTACACGCCTGAATGGACAGACGATCAATAAGTACCAGATCTATCCTCTCCAGGAAGGAGATAAGATCCAGCTTGGACAGACCGTCCTGGTCTTCGCCAGGCGCTAGGCCCGCTGAGAGGGCTGTTGTTCGGTTCGGGCCACACAGAAATCTTCGCTCTGGAAGATCGCGTACCTGATGCTCACGCCGGGCACCCGCAGCCCGCTCGCGGCCCTGGTGATCAACAAAGGGTGCCCGCTCTAACGAGGTAAGTCGTGCAACAACAAGATCAGCTCATCGGGGCAAACCTGGGAAACTTCAAGATCCTGGAGCCGCTTGGACAGGGCGGCATGGCTCGTGTCTATCGGGCCCGCCAGGAGAATCTTGATCGCGAAGTTGCTATCAAGGTCCTTCCTCCCTGGTATGCTGCGGACCGTAGTTTTGTTGAGCGTTTCAATCTGGAAGCGCGCCTGGTGGGCCGCCTTGCTCACCCCAATATTGTGACGGTTCACGATGCCAGCGAGTATAACGGGCATCTGTATATCGTGATGCAGCTGGTCGACGGAGGAACACTGAAACAACGCCTGGATCAATTGCGTGCCCAGGGCAGGACCATGGACCTCGCTGAGGCAACGACGATCTTTCGCCAGATCGCCGATGCCCTGGCTTACGCTCATGAGCAGGGGATCATTCACCGCGACGTCAAGCCTGTGAATGTCTTGCTGGATCGCGCCGGCCGGCCGATTCTCTCGGACTTCGGCATCGCCAAGGTGCTGGCCAGCACCTCAGAACAACTGACCCGGCCGGGCGCGGGCGTGGGCACCCCCGAGTATATGTCTCCGGAGCAGTGCCGAGGCATCCAGGTCGATGGACGCGCGGACATCTATGCCCTGGGCGTTATGCTCTTCGAGGCGCTGACAGGACGCACGCCCTTCGTCGGCAGCAGCTACCCGGAGCTGGCCCACAGTCATCTCTATCTGCCTCCACCGCCACCCAGCCGCTTCAACCCGGCTATCTCGCCCGCAGTAGAGCAGGTCATTCTGACCGCCCTGATGAAAGATCCGGCTCAACGCTACCAGAGAGCTGGTGAACTGGTCGATGCGCTCGAACTGGCTACCCGCAGTACCGCCCGCCTGCCAGCCTACCCTTTCGAGCGCTCTCCATCACCGCCCTCTGCTCCGGCTATGCCACCATCTCCTCCGGCTTCGGCTCCGGCGCGACAGCCGCAGGTTCCACCACCGCAGGCTCCGCTGCCGCAGGCCCCTGCAGGACAGGGCCTCTATATCTGCCCAAACTGCCAGAGCCTGAATAAGCCGCATATGCGCTACTGCACAACCTGCGGGAACACGCTCAATCAGTGCATGCACTGCGGCCTGATCCATCCGGCCAGCAAGCGCTTCTGCACGACCTGCGGCCATGCGCTGCCGGCAGTGCGCATCTGACTGCGTCGCTAATAGACAAATTCATCTCTTTCCGGTATAATCAGCCGCTTCAGAGCCTGGCGTTGCTCCCGAACGCGCTTCTGATGGAGATAGATCAGTTGTTCATCATCGATGGCCAGCAGACTGCGAATGCGCTCGACCAGCACGGTGGGTTGAGCTGGCTTGGTCATATAATCGATGGCGCCCTCCTCCAGGCCGCGTACGCGGTCGGTCATCGCGGTCACGGCGGTCAGTACCAGCACTCGCAAGGGCGGAACTAACTCCTGCTCGCGGAGCCACTGTAGCACCTCCCAGCCGGACACCGGCCGCATATTGAGATCGAGAACGACCAGATGAGGAGCAAAGGTGTTCACAAGAGCGATCGCCTCCTCACCACCCAGCGCACCGCGTACATCAAAGCATGAGTAGGAGAGGAAGGTACACAAGACATTCAGCAGGCTAGAATCATCTTCAACAACCAGAATCCTGGGTTTTCTCACGTGATCATCCATGCATATCACCTCACCCCGAAGCCACTTTGGTGAACAGTCAACAGCAGCGCTCCTGGCTCAGATACGTCCGGCCTCAGTGAATGAGCGCGTCAGTGGGAAACGCACCTGCGCCACCGTATAGCCGCCAAAGGGCGCCTTCAGACCGGGCATGCTGGCTGGAGGCTCAAGCTCACTGACGCGGCTGAGACTGAAACGCCCCCGTAGATCAGCGATCAGATTGCTGATGAGCGAGAGACCCAGACCCTCGCCAGCCTCCGCCTCATCGAGCGACTTGAGGGGCCCTCTTCCTGTATCAATGACCTCCACAACCACGGTCCCCTGCTCCTCACGGCCACGCACCAGGACCGTTCCCTCCCTCAGATCGGCCATCCCATGCTTGATGGCGTTGGAGACCATCTCGTTGAGCACCAGCGCCAGAATGGTCACGGCTCGCGAAGGGATCACAATCGGGCAGGGTTCGACTTTAAACGTAATATGAGTGCCAGGTGGACTGAGATTAGCATTGGCAACACCGACGATTTTCCGGGCGATATCATCGACACGCGCCTCACTGAGATCCTCATGTGCCAGCAGATCGTGCGTTGCGGCCAGCCCCTGAACGCGATTCACACTCTCGGCGAGCGTATTGCCCACCTCCAGTGAGCGCGTGCGACGCCGCTGCAGCGAGAGAATTCCCGCCACCGTTGCCAGGTTGTTCTTGACACGGTGATGCAACTCGCGTAGCAGCACGGACTTCAATTCGAGGCCGTGGCGCGTCTCTTCATAGAGGCGCGCGTTCTCAATGGCGATGGCTGCTTCGTTGGCGAAGGTCACCACAAGCTGCATCTGCTCAGGGCTGAGCAGATGACGATGGCTGCTGTAGATGCAGATGCAGCCAAGCACCTTGCGCTTGACCTCCAGCGGCACGCAGAGCACAGAGTGAATCTCTGACGAGATCAGCGGATCGGCTCGCAAAAAGCAGGTCTCGTCCTGGTGGAAACAATCGACGAGCATGGTCGGGCGCCCGGTCTGTACCGTACGACCGGCACAGCACTCGCCCACCTTGACCCGCGCATGCTGAATCTGGCTCCCTCCCAGGCCATAGTGCGCGAGAATGCGTAGCGTCTGTGTCTCAGCATCCAGTTCAAAGATACAGGAACGCTCAGCACCGCTCAGATGCACCGCCTGGGTCGTGATCATCTGCAGCACCTCATCCAGATTCAGCGTCCGTGCAATCACTGTGGTGACGCGGTGAATGGTTGCTAGCTCGTGCACCTTGCGCCGCAACTGCTCGTCCGTCTGTTCATAGAGGCGTCCATTCTCTATATTGATCGCCACAATACCCGCGACCACCTCAAGAAAATTGATCTCTTCAGGCGCAAAGTCTCGCGGTTCCTCCGACTGCACACTGATGACGCCGATCAGATGCTCAACGTTGCCAAAGAAAATAATTGGCAGCGCCATCAGCCCGTGATACTCGCTATCATAGGTACTGGCCTCTGCGGCGAAGTGTGCATCGGTCATTACATCACGCACCAGGAGAGGGTGGCCCTTATCGGCAACCCAGCCGCTGTAGCCCTCGCCAAGGCGCAGCGTGAAATGCATGCCCCCCAGGGGCCGCGGTCCGTTCGTCGCCCGCAGGGTCAGAAGACGCTGCAGCTCATCGTAGAAGAAGATAGCGCAGAGGGAGGCCTGCAACTCCTCGGCCACAATCTGGGCCGTCAGCTCCAGCGTCTGATCGAGATCCATGCTCGAATTATTAATGCCGTTGATACGCTGCAGCGCCAGAAGACGGCGCTCACTGCGCTCGATGAGGCGACGCTGCTCCGCACTCATCTGGCTAGCGGCTTCCTGATAGCCATGGGTGAGCGCCAGCGAGCACTCCGCCTGCAGATGGTAGAGACGTGCAAGGGCAGCAGCCAGATAGTGAGGCTGCCCGGCAAACATGGTCTCCAGCTCGGCGGCGAGTGCATCGAGATAGCCCTGCATCGCCTGCAGGCGCGTATCTAGCCTCCCGCCCTGCTCTGCCAGCCAGCGCCCAGATTGGACGAGGCGCTCGCGCAAGGCGGTCTCTTCCTCACCTACCAGGGCCTTCAGCAATAACCAGGCATCGCTCCCCTCCTCAGGACCTGAGCTTTCTCCCGAAGCACGCTGTAAACAGATCTGTAATCGTGAGAGGTGCTCTTTGAGCACGTTCTTCACTTCACACTCTTGCGACACGTTCTGTCATCCTGTTCCGATCGCTGCTGGCTGTGCGCTGTAGAATCTCACGCGGTGCGACGTTCCTCCGAGCCTCTCTCCTCAGATGTCACCAGGCCCGGATGTCCCACTTCTGCTTCCTTCTCAACCAGGATATGTTATTCTCTGCCCGTGGCACTGCCTTTCAGCAGCGACCGCTAAGAACTTGCACCATTATATCATAGATAGCGGCCGGTATATAGCTATCTGGCCGCCTACTACGCCGCGCTGGCGGCTACAACGATCTTCCTCTGGAAGCGAGTAGCCTTTTCAGGGGAAGTGTAACTTACTCAGGCACTCATGATTCGTTGTAAAGAGGTAACGGGGAAAAATAATGGTACTATTTGCGAGCACGTGTGGGAGAAATGACCGATGACGAGATGCACGAACTGCGGCCTGCCGCTCTCGCCAACACGCACATATACACACTGCCCTCGCTGCGGCGCAGCCCTGGGGAACGCGGCTCCGCCCAGCCCTGTCGCAACCAGAGCACAGCAGTATGAATACCCGTGGGGAGGCGCGGTCCAGGGAGGCGCTCCTGTTGTGCCAGGCGCTCCCGGCGCCGCGACGCCGCCCTTTCATGCCTGGGAACAGCCCGCAATGGGAGTAATGGGCAGCCCTCCACCGCAGACGCTGCCCCCCACTAGCGGCTGGGGTCCCGCGGATGTGCTTGCCACCCCCGCACCTCAGACTCCCCAGCCGCCACAGGCCTGGCTGCCACAGACAGAGACAGCCCTCCAGGATCTGCCAGCGGCCGGGTACGCTGGCGGAACGTCCGGCCAGCGCCGCACCAGCCACACGCGCCTGGGCTTCATTGCCTCTGCCACCTGCATCGGCATGGCGGCGATCCTTCTGCTCTGTGTCTGGTTCATGTCTCTGCACCTGACCGACAATGCGGCCAGCTCCAGTGTCAATCAGCAACCTGGCGTCACGGCCACGGCGAGTCAGGCCGCGACTCATACGGCCTCTGTGACTGCTACTACCACCCCACCCTTGACCGTCACCGCTCTCCCTGGTCAGGGCTATATTGATCACCCGCAGATGGCCAGCGCTGTGAATCCCCAGACCGGCCAGCCGACTCATGTGACCACTCACTTCAAGCCCAACCAGCAGATCTATGTGACCTTTCTGCTTCATCCCCGCGGTACTGCTGGCGCTGTCTGCGTCTACTGGTACCTGGATGGGAAGAGTGTGACGAACTTCGCCTTTGCAGTGAGGCCATATAGCCAGTCGGGCTACTCGTACGCGATCTACGGTCAGCCAGGGGAGGGCACCGTTGACCTCTACTGGGCCAGTACCACGCAGTGTACAGATAAAGTGCTGGCTCAACAGGTGACGTTCACGGTTGCCATGAGCTAACAACTATCTTGGCAGCCTGCGCACAGCATGATATGCTAGTAGAGCACCGCCGGGCCATTCAGCACACTGGCCGGGCGTCTCTAGCTTGCAATTGAGGAGGTCTCATTTCCTATGCAATGCAATCGCTGTGGAGCGGCGCTACCCACGGGAGCATCCTCCTGCCCTGTCTGCGGCAACCCCACGCCTTACAACGTCGGACAGGGATCGTACGATCCAACGGCTCTGGCGTCCTCTCCCTATGGAGCGCCTCCGCCTCCAGCAGGCCTGCCTCCTACGAACTATGGGGCATCACCGCTCAATCCCTATGAGGCTCCGCCGCCTCCGGCTACCCCCTACGGCGCTTCTCAGTCTGGCACCTACGGTACGCCTCCACCGGTGCCCAATCCCTATGGCCCACCCCCGGCTCCACGCAAGAGCAACGTTGGGCGGGTGCTGCTGATCATCGGCATCATTGTGTTTATACTCCTGGCAGCATGCATCGGTAGCCTTATATATGTTGTGTATACTGCCAGCAACAGCGTCACTACCACCGTCAACAATCTCAATGCCCCGCTGACCGCTGAGGCCGCTACCGCCACCGCTGTTGTTGCGACTGCCAACTCGACGATGGACACGACCCCCACTACGACCACAGGTACGAACCCTTCCGGGCCTTCGCCCTCTGGCTCGCCAGTCTCGACATCAGCCGCGGCTATCATCACCAGTATTCAGATGGCTGATCAGGTCAACGGCATCACGCCCACCCACCTGACGACGACCTTCAAGGTGCATCAAACCATCTACGCCACGTTCCAGCTCTCGGGCCAGAATGGCTACGCCGTCGCCAGCTGGTATCTCGATGGTATCCATGCGTTCAATAGCAAGGTGCTCACGGTGAAGTCTGACTACACTGGAGGCTACTTCTCAGCCTTCTATAATCGCGCCGGTCAGGGGGCTGTCGAACTGTACTGGTGTACCAAGAGCGACTGTAGCGATGCTCAACTGGCGCAGACGACCACCTTTATCATCACCAGCTAACCTCGGATCGGAACGTACTGCTCAGGTTCGGACAGCCAGCACCTCCGAGTAGGCATGAGATGCCCGGAGACGTGCTACGCGCCACCCATAGACTCGTCGCTGGAGAGCGCAGCGGGCTGGCTGGTCCTGCTCGAGTCGTCAGTCACTGCCAGAATGCTTGTTCGCAGAGACGTATATTCCTCCTCGGTGAGGGGCTGCACTGGCGAGCGTGGTCGCCCACCGTAGCCATGGACCAGCTCGAGGGCCGCCTTCAAGCCAGCCACGCTATAGGTTGCGGTGACCGCTGTATTGGCTGGCACCAGGCGCGCCTGCAACCGGCGGGCCTCTTCGAGCTGACCGGCCCGAAACAGCTCCTGCAGGCGACAGACTTCCCGCGGAAAGACATTAGCCAGGGCGGGAACCCCTCCTCGCGCTCCCACCACTAGCGCTGGCAGCAGGTAGCCGGCGCTGCCGGCGAGCAGCGCAAAATCAGGTCGGGCCTGAGCGGCAATCTGAGCCAGTCTGGCAATATTACCAGCGCTATCCTTGAGGCCGATGATATTGGGATGCTCGGCCAGACGACAGACCAGAGCTGCATCTAGATCCAGACCGGCCGCACTGGCAGGCATGTTGTAGAGCACCACCGGCAGGGGGCTGCGATCGGCCACCGCACGGTAGTGCGCCAGCAAGGCTCGTGTATCCATGCGTCCCTTGAAATAAAATGGTGGTAAGACCAGCGCTACATCTGCCCCCGCTCGCGCTGCACGCTCACAGCCGGCGATGGTCGCCCGTGTCGACTGCTCGCCGCAACCAGCGAGGATCAGCGTCGGCAGCCGATTTCTCTTCTCCTCTGGTACCTCTCTTGAGAGTGCGATCACGCGCTCCCTACAGGCCCGGATGACTTCCTCGCGCTCCCCTGCCGTGAGATGGGGCGCCTCTCCATTGGTGCCGAGCACGACATAGCCAGCGATGCCGCTCTCGGCCAGACGTGCTATATGCCGGCCCAATGTCGCAAGATCCAGCTCTTCCTGCACATCAAAAAAGGTAGGTATGGGCGGATAAATGCCCACTAGATGCAGATCAGACATCCGCGTCGCTCCTCCTGATCGTGGCTTTCCTCCCTGCACGGCAAGTATAACACATCCCTGGCGCACGCTCGCCCGCAGCGGAGAGAGCGCCTGAGCGCAGCCTGCAAGCCAGTGTGGCCAGTGCGGCCAGTGCACCACAGCACAATCCGTGTGTAGATTCGCCGGCGTCTGCGAAGTGGTCGGCAGTCGTCACAATTGAGCCGGCCGGTGGAAGACCCCCTACCACTGGCAGAGCACACCGGCCTCCACCGCCACCGCTTCATCTTGACCATCACACTCGGACCTGACCGATCTCAGTGAGGTCTCTGCTCATCTCCGCCAGCCTCCTGCCAACGCCCCGGCGAGCATGGAAGTCCTCTACCAGAACGGACAGGCGATGGCACAACGGAGAGACGGCAGAGACAGATCAGAGAGAGCAGGACCAGAGCGCCGGCCTTCCTGCCCCGGATCTGGGAAGCAGACAGCAGGCCAGCTAATGGAGGAGCGCGGTGAAGGCCATCATACTCAGCGCCACAACGACGATGAGCACTAGCCCCAGAGCGAGCAGAAAAAAGAGGCCACGTCGTCGCGCGGCCGCGGCGCGCAAGGCTGCAACCCGCTCATCCTCCGCCGGGCACCACCTGGCGCGCCCGCAGTAAGGACAGAGTGGAAACAGCTCGTAAGGGGGACAGAGCCGCCCATCGCCATAGCGGTAATCGCCGATCTCATAGCGAATCTGCTCACTCTCAAAGACCGCACGACAGTGTACACAGCGCAACAGGAGGAACTCAGCCCAGTCTTGTGCATGACAGCGGGGACAGGACGACCGGGCGCCGGCATCAGAGGAGCGCACCGGCCAGCGATGGCGACAGCGATGGCAGTAGTGGACATCAAGGCGCGCTGCACGCTCGTGCTCACTCACTGGCATATAGAGCGCCTGGTCGCGCGCGACTCCGACAGGAGCAGCTCCCCGCAGCAGGCCCTGCTCCTTCAAGAGGGCTGCCTGCTCAGCGCTGAGACCATAGATGGTGGGACCCAGATAGATCGTTGCCGCTCCGCTTAACTCGGGGAAATCATAGTAGCGCTGGCGGTCACGCCGTGCGTGTGGCGAGACCTCCGGAGACCGCTGACGAGCGCTGCTCTGGCCCGCAGCCGCAGAAGAGGCCCTGTCAGTCTGCTCCCCATGTCCAGACCCAGACCCACGCCGTGCATCATACTCGCGGCGCAATGCGCTATCGCTCAGGGTCTGATAGGCCTCCAGGATCAGGCGCATCCGCTCTTCAGCATCGCTCCCTTTGTAGACGTCGGGATGATAACGCAAGGCCAGCTTTTTAAAAGCCGCTTTGATCTCAGCTGGGGAGGCTCCCGCCTGTACCCCTAGCACAGCATAATAATCGACAGATGAACTCATGGAGTGCCTACAACGAGCCTCTCGCCCGATAGTGCTACCGGTTCTTACAGATCAGCATGTTTATGATACCATACATACGCAGCACCTGTCGATTTGTTCCAGGGCCCGACGATCCCGGAAAACGGATGTTCCACCCACGCCAGCGGCAGCCAGCAAAACAGGTGGTAGAGACCGATCACCCTGGATGCTCACCGTCCGGCCTGGCTGCCCAGGGTGCGCAGCAGATAACAGTTGAAGTGGACAGCTCGCCAGAGATCCTGCAGGCGAATGTGTTCATTGGGGGCGTGGGCCGCGTTGGCCCAGTAGACGGGGTTGCCCGGTGCACTCAGGCCGGGCACTCCAGTGTGACGGCGCAGAGCACCCAGCAGTGGCAGCGTCCCCCCCGATAGCGGTGTGATCGATGGAGGTCGGCCTTCGTATGCCTCAGCAATCGCCGCGATGCGCTGCACAAAAGGATGCTCCAGCGGCGTTTTGACAGGCTCCGAGGTCTCGGTACAGGTCACAACCACATCCCTGTATCCCTGAGCGTCCAGATAGGCTCGCAGCCGGGCCAGGATCACGCCAGGATCTTGATCAGGCACCAGGCGGAAATCAATTTTGGCGCTGGCCCGCGCCGGTAATACCGTCTTGGATCCCTCGCCGCTGTAGCCGCTGCTCAGGCCCGCGATGTTACAGGTGGGAACGAACGAGAGTCGCTCTCTCAGGGCCTCCCCTCCGACTCCTCCCAGGAAGGCCGGAACCTGGTAGGTCTCACGCAAGAGTTCGTCAACCACAGGCAGGTCGGCGATGACACGCCGGTCGCTCTCGGAGGGTCCACGCACCTCATCATAGAAACCGGGGATGCGCACAGTGCCATCGGGGGCTCGCAGGCTGGCCAGGACCTCTACCAGGCGCCAGGCCGCACTGGGAAGGATTGCAGCCATGCCGGAATGAGCATCGCCGCCCAGTGCCTCCACATCAAGCTGGACATACAATAACCCCTTCGTGCCCAGACAGAGTTCAGGACGTCCCTCAGGGTCAAAGCCCTCACCCTCCCAGAGCGCGCCGTCCGCCTGGAGCAAGGGCGCATACCTGGCAGCCACTTCCTCAAAGTGCAGACTTCCAATCTCCTCCTCTCCCTCGATCACCCAACGCAGCGTCACAGGTAGGGCGCCATCCACGGCCAGCAGGGCCTGAATCGCCGCCAGACGTGCAGCGATCTCCCCCTTGTTATCGCTGGTTCCACGCGCATAGAGCCGACCGTCGCGCAGTACAGGTTCAAAAGGTGGCGACTCCCATAGATCCAGTGGATCGGGCGGCTGAACATCGTAGTGATTGTACAGCAGCAAGGTATACTCGCTGCGCCCCGGCAATTCGCCATAGATCACCGGCGGAGCCTCCGGGACCAGTAGTCGCTGCGTTCTGAAACCGCACTCCTGCAGGCGCGCCTCCACGAGCCCGGCCATCTCATCCAGGCCCTGCCGCTGCGCCGAGACGCTCGGCTGGCGACAGAGCTGCTCCAGCAAGCGCAGAGTATGATCAGCATGGCTGCTCAAATAGGCTTCCAGAGCCTCATCCATCAGAAACGCTCCTCGCCAGGACGTCTGAGCCAGCGTCCTGGCTCCTGGGGATAGATCTGCGGCGCGTTATTCGCCGGCCCCAGCGGCCGACTGTTCTCCTCCCGCGACTGCTGCAAGGCAAAGGCTTGCTCCATCAGCCGTCTGTTCTCTTCACGCAGCTGATAGAAGGCGAGTTTCATCTGCTGAAGCTCGGCGGCATCCTGGTGCAAACGCTGCATGCGCGCCAGCAAATTATTCAGCGAGCCAGAGATCTGCCAGAGGACGTTATCACCGGTCAGGGGCACACGAGCCGCATAGTCACCGTTCGCCACGCGCGTGTGCGTCTCCACAATCTTCTGAATGCTGGCCTCCAGCTGCTCCTTCTGCCTGGCCGCTGCCTCAGCCTGAACCGCCAGGTCATGCTCCAGACGCGCAATCTCTTCGGCCCGATCAGCCCGGGCCAGTGCCTGTACTGTGCTGCTCACCCAGAGGTAGGCCACAACGGAGATGATCATCTGGCTGAGAATAATCGGAGTAACAATACCAGTAAAATTGATGGCCAGCATGCCACTCAACTCGGCGGTCTGCGGCAACTGGGTCAGGGAAAAGAAGGTGAAGAGACAGTTGGTCAGGGCCACCACGAAGACCCACCAGGGCGGCAGGAAGGACACGGCACAGACCAGTGGGAGGATCAGCAGGCCAAATACAGGCAGCACCATCATGTTCAGTCCGCCAGGCGTCGTCACAATGTTCGCGATAGGAAAGGCCATAAAGGTAATGACGACGATAAAACCAGCGGGATTAACGAAACCTAGACGGTTGAGCAGCGTGGCCAGGGCTAGCAAGCAGAAACAGGAAATAACGATCGGTACCAGATAAAAGTTCGTTCCCAGGAAACCAGCCGGCAGCGCGACAATTAAGAGCACATAGAGAGCAGGCAAGATCTGGCTGCCCGTGCGACCACGCCGGAACAGCTCGCGCTCCTTGAAGGTGGCCGAGGCAGGAGGCACCGGCGGCGAGGCCAGTCGGTACCACCAGCGCAGCCAGCGGCTCTCTTGCTCTTCAACTGCGAGATAACTGGGGAGTTGAGCATCCTTGCTGTGCATCTCGGCCTCAGCAATGGGAAGCTTCCTCATGATAAGCCTTCCTTTCACGATCGGGTAAGTGGCACCTCAGACAGGCAGGATACCCCTGGTTTTTCTGTCACACAGCGCCTCGGCAAGCCTGCCTTCAGAGGATAGCAGCAGAGCAGGCCCGGCCATGGCGACATTGCCTCCTCCCCCACCCTCACATGCGAATAGCGCCGATAGATTGCAGATCGCGTAATACACTGCGGACGACCTCAGGCGAAGTAGAGAGAATCTCGGCAATCTTCGCAATCGATCGCGTACCGTCGGCCAGCGCGAATACCATGCGATGCATACGCGGCCAGCCGTTCATCTGCCACTGTTCCAGATGGATGAGACGCTGTGGGAAGTCCGAAACTTCTGGAGAGAGGACCGTCACAGGTGAAGGAGAAGTCAGTACATCAACAGCGCCTGCGTCCTGGGGGACAAAAGTCCAGTCGAGCTTTCCCAGACGCGCAAGCTTCTCAGAAGGCTTCTCTTCCTTGAGACGACGCCCACTCTTGCCAACGAAGAAGCAGGAGACAATGGTCCCTGCACGCAATAGCACCTCAATACGGAAAGGCTCCGGCATGCCGGCAATCCCCGATGGTACATCAGCGTACAGCAGTCCCGTCTTGCGATGTTCGCGCATCACCTGCTTCAGCGTTTCAAAATCAAGACGGTACATCGATACAGGCTCATCCTATCTCTACAAAGACGCCAGGAGATCACAGAAGAGCAGGCTCTTCATGCAACACTCCTGACGACCTATTCCGACAAAAAGCGCTCCACAATTCGGGCGAGAGAAGGTATCCGCTTGCTGATGCTATTCAATGGGTGCTCACCGCAGAGTAGACTCCACGCTTAGATATTCTAACAGATAGCGTCGGGCTTCCATATTAAGATTATGTAAAAATGCCAGGCAGATATTGCAGAAATCTCGTAAAGATACTATCCTTTCATAGACAGAGATACCCGGTTATTCAAGCGTTCCAGGAAAGGATTTATAAGACTGGCGAGACTCGCTGCATGATCGTGACTGTAGAAGGAAAGCTCTTCCGTTAGAGGCTGCTGGCTCTGATAAATCTGTGCCAGGATGTTACCATAGGTGAATGGCTACGATAGACAAAAATGATTTCTTTCATCAGATGACATGTGATTGCCGGAACAGTTCAAATGGTGCCCGATATCATCACAAAATATTTCAAAGATCTGTATTCTGGGAAGCGAACAACAGGGAGCCAGCATACAGAGCCTTCTACCTATTTCCAGTATTTGAGGAGAATCACATGCCTGACCATGCCGAGTCCAAATATCTCATCAGTCTCACTGCGCACCTGACAGCGGCTGCACGCGCATATGAGAGTGAGCGAGAAGATCGGCTTTTCAACGATCCCTGGGCTGCTGCCCTGGCTGGCAGCGAGGGCGAGGCAAGATTTGCGCAGATAGAGGATAACGGCGGTTCCATCATCGTACGCACGCGCTTCTTTGATGAGTTTTTGCTCCGTGCAACGAACGAGGAGGGCATCCGGCAGATCGTTATGCCAGCCTGTGGACTGGATACCCGCGCGTTTCGCCTGACCTGGCCGCCTGAGACGCGCTTTTTCGAGCTGGATCAACCCGCGGTCCTGCGCTATAAGCAAGAGGTGCTGGAGCGCCAGGGTGCTCGCCCCACCTGCGAACGTCTGGCTCTGCCAGTCGATCTGACAGAGCCGGCCTGGACCGAGTCTCTGCTGGACGCCGGCTACGATCCTACAGCTCCGGCGGTCTGGCTGGTCGAGGGACTGCTTTTCTACCTGCCTGTGGAAGAGATTGAGCGCCTGCTGACGCGCATCAGCAGCCTGACCGCTCCGCGCAGCCAGATTGGCTTTGATGCGGTTCACAGCGCGATGATCGCCTCACCACGCACCGGTCAGCGCATCCGGCGTGTCGCGGGCCTCGGCGCACCCTGGATCGGCTCCATCGACGATCCCGAGGGCCTGCTCGGCTCACTGGGCTGGAAAGCAACCTTCGTCACCAGTGCCGAGAAAGGTCGGGAGTACCAGCGCGCGGTCTTTCCCTTCCTCCCCATTGAGGAATGGACTCCCGAGACGCTCAAGCTCTACCACCGGCTGGTGACGGCCTATCGCCTGTAAGACACCACGCAGGCCAGGATCAGAGAGGCAGACACGAGCCAGGAGCGGCACAGCCCTGCCAGAACAAGGCCAGGCCGCTGCCGCTCTCAGCCTTCATCTCTGGTCGAACTATGAGCGCTATGTATCCAAACCAGGTGACGCCGATGAAGCGTTTCACAACGTCTCAGGAGAACAGGCTCAGCGAGCCTGCGCACCACAGCAGGCCTGGCCTCCACGGCTCCTTCTGTGACCATCGCATTCCGCTCAGTGCCTGCCTCCGCATGCATTTTTGGTCCATGAATAGACAACTATCTATCCAAAGCACCGGCCTGCCCGGCAGAAGAGCGCGGCGGGTCTGGTCACTACCGCTGGCTCTCTGCAGCTCGCTGCCAGAACCGGTGGTGGTCGCACACAAGCCTGCGCCGCCGCGTCCAGCGCAGCAAAGGAGATGCACGCATGAGCGTCATTATTCGCGTCGAGCAGTTGAGCAAGTCTTTCATTCGTGAAAGTCAGGAGATCCTTGTCCTGCACAAAGTTAACCTGGAGATCGAGAACGGGAGCTTCGTTGTGATCGTCGGCCCCAGCGGCTGCGGCAAAACCACGTTGCTCAACATTGTGGCTGGATTGTTGTCCCCCGGCTCCGGCGCGGTCTACTACAAAGGTACTCCTATCAACGGGCCTCGTCTCGAGGTAGGCTACCTCACGCAAAAAGACACGCTCATGCCCTGGAGAACCGTCGAACGCAACATCGAGATGCCGCTTGAGATCCGTGGCATCCCCCGGCAGGAGCGCCGGCAGCGCGTGGCGGAGTTTATCCGCATGGTCGGCCTGCAGGGCTTTGAGAAGCTCTACCCGCACGAGTTGTCGGGCGGCATGTTGCGCCGGGCCAGCCTGGCACGTACGCTGGTGACTTCTCCCGAAACCCTGCTGATGGATGAACCCTTTGGCGCCCTGGATGCGCAACTACGCCTCGAGCTACAGAGCGAGCTGCTGAGCCTCTGGTCACAGCAGCGCAAGAGCGTTCTCTTCGTCACTCACGACATCGAGGAAGCCATCATTCTGGGAGATCGCGTGGTCGTTCTGGGCACCGGCGGACGGCTGATCGCCGATGAGCCGGTCACCCTGCGCCGTCCTCGTGATGCTGCTCAGATCCGCTTCCGTCCAGAGTTTACCTCGCTGCACCAGCGTCTCTGGGACGCGCTGATGCAGGCTCGTCAGCAACAGCAGCGGCAGGAGGTGAGCATATGAGCATCGCCAACTATCCCCAGCCCGGAAACTCGCAGCAAGCTATCCTGATGCCTTCTGCGGCCGTTCGCCAGGTGCAGAGCCGCAGCCGGCGCGAGCGCTGGTTTATCTACGGCGCACGGCTGCTATTCGCTCTGCTCGTCCTGGTGGTCTGGCAGTTTAGCTCAGGGCGCATTGTCGATGCCTCATTCCTGAGCAGCCCGCTGGACATTCTTCACCAGTGCGCGCTCTGGCTCGGCGATGGCTCGCCCTGGTACCAGAGCACGCTGGTGGTGAACACGGCCATTACGCTGGAGGAGACGCTGCTGGGCCTCTTCTTCGGCGTTGTCAGCGGCCTGCTGATGGGTTTCCTCTTCGGGCTGCAGCCAACGCTGGAGCGCATTTTCAGTCCCTTCATCATCGCGCTCAATAGCATTCCAAAGATCGCCCTCGCTCCGCTGCTGATCCTCTGGCTGGGCATCGAGATCCCGATGAAGGTGGTTCTGGCGGCCGTGACGGTCTTTTTCTTGATCTTTCTCAATACGCTGAGCGGTGTTCGCAACGTGGATCAGCACCTTGTGGATGCTGTACGCCTGATGGGCGGCAAGCGGCGTGATATCATCACCAGGGTCATCCTGCCCTCTGCAACAGGCTCGGTGCTGACGGGTCTGCACGTGGCCATCCCCTATGCGCTCATCGGCGCGGTCGTCGCCGAGCAGATCGGCGCGAACCACGGCATTGGCTACCTGATCCAGTCCTCCGGCGAGTCATTTGACGCTGCTGGCGTCTTCGCTGCTCTGCTGGTACTGACCCTGATCGCTGGCCTGCTCAACGCGATTGTCAATCTGATCGATCACAAGACCTCCCACTGGAAGGCTGGTCTGAAGCTGCGAGGACAGGACCTTGCATAACTGTGTCGTTCATAAAGGCTCCCCACGCCACTTATGCGTGGGAGCGCCTTTAGTCATATCTCTCTATTTCTCTTTTGTACAGGAGGAAGCATGAGGCACTCTTCTCTTCGCTGGTTTTTCTCGTCGGTGACGCTCCTGGTGTTGACACTGGTCAGCCTCTCTAGCTGTGGTCTGGGATCGTCCTCTAGCGCCAGCGACGACATGAAGCTCAAGGTGGCTATTGACAGTCTGTCGGCTCCCTTTCTGCCAGATCTGGTGGCCCTCGATAAAGGTTATTTCCAGGCACAGGGTCTGACCATCTCTCCCGTGCCGTTCCAGACGATGGCTACCAGCCCTCAGATGGCCGAGGCTATTCACTCTGGCGCCATTGACGTCGCTGTGGGTGGTCTCGTCACGGAGTCCTTCCTGGTGGCGCGCGTCGACTCTGACGTGAAGGTCATTGGCCAGCTACAGACCTCTTTCCCCAACGATATTACGGTGAGCAACAAGCTGGCACAGGAAACCGGCCTGACTGAGAGCAGTCCCCTGGAAGCTAAGGTTCGGGCCCTGGTGGGGAAGAAGATCGGCGTGATTTCGACGACTGGCCAGACCGGCGGTTTTGTGACCTACCTCTTCCGTCTCTTCGGACTGGATGTCAACAAGTCGGCCACCCTGGTCGCTGTTGGCAACAGTGTCGCTGCCGCTGTGGCTGCTCTCAAAGCTGGCCGCGTCGATGCCCTGAGCTTCTATAAGCCTGTGGGCGAATTTGTGGAGACCCAGGGTATCGGGCAGATCTGGATCAGCCCGATCAAAGGCGATGTCCCTCAGATGACCGGTCAGCTCAATTCGGTCTTCTATGCCAAGGAGAGCCTGATTCACGCGAAGCCGAACACGATCAAGGCCCTGGTGCGCGCCATGGCCATGGCTCTGGCCTTCATCCAGAAGTACCCGGATCAGGCTGCGCGCATCCTGCAAAAGTATACCCATATCGATGATAAGACGATGGTGGCAGCCGCGGCCGATCTGCGCACCTCGTACGCAACCACTCCGGTGGTCGATCAGAAGGCTTATAACGTGGCGACGGCTTTCGACGTGGAAGCCGGCCTGATCTCGGTCGCACCACCCTTCCAGTCGCTGGTCGACACAGACACCGCCAGCCAGGCGATGGCAAACTTCACGCCTGTTGTCTAGCTGCCTGCACTCGACCAATCCACGGCAGAGGCGGCCTTCCACCGTCCTTCTGCCGCCCCGCACAGGAGCTGCCACGTGGGTCCTGCTCGCTCCAGAGAGGGACCCGTGTGACAGCTCTAATGGGCAATCTCTCCCTCCCTCAGGGGAGAATCAGGTGGAGATCCCCGAACTCATGCCAGAGATAGCCCTCACGCACGGCCTCGGCGTAGACCCGCGTCAGATGGTCGCGACCCACCAGCGCTTCCAGCAGGGCGAGATGCGAGGCCCGTGGCTCGTGCAGCCCGGTCAGCAGCCCATCAACAGCGCGGATTCCCCGCTGCGGCGTGATGACGAGAGCGGTCCAGCCCTCTCCTCCGTGCAGCCTGCCATGTGCTCCGATCACGCTCTCCAGTGCGCGCACCGGGGTGGTGCCCACGGCGATGACTCTTCTCCCCTGCTCACGTGCCGCATTGATCAGGTCGGCGCTCTCTTCTGGCACTCGATAGTACTCCTCATAGGGAGGTTCGTGCGCCTCGGGACTGGAGACCCCTGTGTGCAGCAGCAGCGGGGCGATCTGCACGCCCTCCGCTACGAGGCGTGTGATCAACTCAGGCGTGAAAGGCCGGCCCGCCGAGGGCATCTCGGCGCTCCCTACCTCGGTTGCAAAGACCGAGCGGTAATACTCAATCGGCCACTGCTGGGGCACATAGTGATAGCGGATGGGAAATCCATAGCGCGCCAGATAGGGACCAGGCGCCTCTGGAAGTGTCAGCGTGGCGATCCAGAGACGCGCCGAGGTCTCCTCTGGCACTCGACGGTCGCGCGCATAGGGAGCATGGAGCGTCGCGCGCGCCTCGGCAGGCAGTGTCAGCGTCTCGCCGGCCTGCAGCGCGAAGAAAGGATGCGAGGCTTGCCCGTCGAAACGTCGCACCTCGACGATCCAGAGGTCGCCCGGCAGGCGCGTTGAGAGGTGTAACTCTAGCTCCAGACCATCGGCGCGCCTGACTCGCAGAGCGGCGTTCATCGTTGCGCTGGTGTTAATGACCAGTAGATCGCCGCGGCGCAGGAAGTTGGGCAGTTCACGAAAACGTGCGTGAACGATACGCTCATCCTGACGATAGGAGATGAGCAGTCGCACCTCATCGCGCGCCAGACCGCGCGCCTCTGGCGGAGCCGTGGCCTCCAGGTACTCTGGCAGCTCAAACTCAAACAGTTCTAACGATCGATCGTACGCTTTCTGCTGCTGCTCAACTGGCAGCGATGCAGCGGACCTCTCCTGCATAACCAGCAACCTTACCGATCTTCAGCAGCGGACGGTACTAGCTCACGCGCCAGATAGCGGCCGGCCGGGTAATGCCCCTCAATCAGGGCCAGCAGGCCAGGAACGCTGACCTCTGGTGGCGGCCGATCACTGATGTCCTCTCCGGGAAAGGCCTCCTGATGGAGGCGCGTGTTCATATCACCGGGATCGACCCAGTAGATGCGCCAGGCCTCATGCTCGGCCGCCAGAACGTTTGAAAGCTGTTCGAGCGCCGCCTTGCTGGAGCCGTAGCCTCCCCAACCGGCATATGGCTCACGCGCGGCATCACTGGTGATGTTAATGATGCAGACCTCCGCGGATAGAGAGGGACGCAGGATTTGAATGAGCGCCAGCGGAGCGATCGTGTTGATGCGATATACTTCCTCCAGCGCTGTGAGTGGATAATCGAGCAGGAATGGTTGAGGACTGGGACCAAGGATACTGGCGTTGTTCACCAGCACCGTGAGGCGACCATGCTCCGCGACAGCATGCGCCAGGGCCCGGCGATGCAGCGGATCACCTACATCACCGGCCAGCGCAACTACCTCTGTCCACCGCGCCAGCTCGGCCCGCGCCTCCTCCAGCGCGGCAGCTCCGCGAGCATCTATCACCAGGCCCCAGTGGTCACGCGCCAGCCGACGGGCCAGCGCCAGACCCAGTCCCCGCGAGGCACCGGTAATCAGGGCCCAACGTCGAGGCAATGACATCACAAAACCTCCTTCAGGGAGGGGATCGTCATGGAACCCCTCTTCTCTGCAGCACATGCTAGCGCTGCGCACACAGAGAGGCACCGGGCGAGAGGACAGGGTAGAGGGCTGTCCTTGTGAACAGGGAGCAGGATGGTTACAGGAACGCCGGGAGGCGTCTATCCGCCTCCAGCCAGGCCGAAAGAAGAGCAAGACCCGGCACCTCCACCACTCACGGTCGGCAGAGCCGATCTCGCCACGCAGGGACCGGACGTGGGCTGCACCTCTGGCAAGGCACGCTCACATCCTGGCGCGTTCGATGGTTTCCAGCACCGCGGCAATCTCACGACGGACACGATCATTATTGGCGATCTCAGCCTGGACTTTCTCCCAGCCATGCATAATCGTCGTATGATCGCGGCCCCCCAGCTCGGCCCCAATCTGCAGGAGCGAGGCATCGGTCTCTTCGCGCATCACATACATTGCCACCTGGCGCGGCCAGACGATCTCGCGGTCGCGGGCCTTGCCGCGTAGCTGATCGGGATCAACGTTATAGTAACGACAGACCCCCTCCAGCACCTCGCGCACCGTCAACGTGGAGGGCGGCTTGCTATTGTAGATGTGCTCCAGCGCCTGAGCGGCCAGGCTGACGGTCAAAGGCGCATCGTGCAGGGTGGCATAGGCAATCACCCGATTGAGCGCTCCCTCCAGTTCACGTACGCTGCGGCACTCCGGGCGGGCGATATAAGCGATCACCGCCGCAGGGACCGGAAAACGCAGCGACTCCGCCTTGGAGCGCAGGATGGCCTGGCGATGCTCGTAGTCGGGCGGCTGGATATCGGCCAGCAGCCCCCACTCGAAGCGCGAACGCAGGCGGTCCTGCAAGCTGACAATGGCCTTGGGCGGCCGGTCGCTGGTCACCACGATCTGCTTATTAGAATCATATAACGTGTTGAAGGTGTGAAAGAACTCCTCCTCCGTCGACTCCTTGCCCGCAATAAACTGAATATCGTCAACGAGCAAAATATCGATCTGGCGATACTTCGTCCGAAACTCCTCTGTCTTCTGAAAGCGGATCGCATTCACGATCTCATTCGTAAACTTCTCGGAGGTGGTGTAGAGAACGCTCAGGCCCGAGGCTTCACCGGTGTGACCAATGGCATGCAGGAGATGGGTCTTGCCAAGACCAACTCCCCCGTAGAGAAAGAGGGGATTGTAAATGTGTCCCGGATTCTCCGCCACCGCGAGCGAGGCAGCATGGGCTAGCTGGTTCGATTTTCCAACAATGAAGGTACTGAAGGTATAGCGCGGGTTCATCATGCTGCCGCCCTCGACAGGCACAGACAAATGCTCCTGCTGTCCACCACGATCGTTCTCCTCCGATGGTCGGTCTTGATCTTCAAACGCACTGGCAGCCTGCGCCTCGCTGCTGGCCCGGTGGGGAGTCGGACGGGCGACAGTGGGAGCATTGGATGTCATGGCAATCGCCGGTGACGCCGCTTCAAATCTGGCACGCAGAGCAGGACGATGTCTGGGCGCCCGATAGGCTCGCCTGGCCGCGAGGGCCGCCCCATCGCCGAGCGTCGCTTGATTCAACTCTTCCAGTTCACCACTGACCGAAGGCTCCTTTGCCACCAGAAAACGCACCTCCACCGGACAGCCCGCAATCTCCGAAAGGATCGAGCGAATCATATCAATAAAGCGCACTTCCATCTGCGCCTTGGCAAAGGTCGAGGGCACCCCTACCACGAAGAGATTATCATGAAAAGAGAGCGCAGCAGTCCCTTTAAACCAGGTGGTGAACACGGACGGCTGCACCCGCGTCTGTAAGCGCTCTAATGTTGTTTGCCAGATCTGTTTTGCATTCACCGGCTCTCACCTCATCAAGCAGTTCGTCATCTGCCTTCAGGCTGCGTTAGCTCTGGTTTGTGCACAGGGATGCCTGAGATTGATCATTGCTAGAGGGGTGCCCAGCCCTACGCCGGTAGTATAAGGGTTGGATGAGTAGGACAAAAAACACCCGGATGAACGTATTCCTGAATAGCAGAGGGTAATGGTAGCACTAAAACAAAACGCTGTAAAGCCCTCTTTTGGTACCAGATGAGAACCAGGTCGTAGGAATTCCTTTACCACTAATATATACTAGGCCCAAAGCGCGCAGGGAGTTCTTGCGAGCGAAGAAAAAAGTACCCCTGACGATGGGTCTGGCGGTGGCCATGGCGTTCTACTAGCGGAGCGACCCCGCAGCCGGCACACCGTCTCCAGTTTCCAGGTCGCTGGTCCGGTGAGCGTGGACCAGCCAGAGAGAGGCGCTTCTATGATATATCTGTATCCGGCACGGGGATAGAAAGGAGAGGCAGCGTAGCTCTATACCCAGAGAGACGCAGCTGCGCTGCGATAGATATGATGGCATCTCTGCGTTCTTTATCGATCATCAGTGGAAGGCGAAAGCGAGGATGGCTCTTCGTCCTCGCCACGCTGATCCTGTCAGGCTCCATGATCACAGCCTGCTCAGGCCTCTTCAGTAGCAGCCAGCCAGCAGCCACGGCCACGGCCACCGGGACAGCGCTGACTCAGCTACACTGGTGCGGCAAGCCTCTGATGCTCTTCCGCGACGAAGGTGCACCTTCTTCACCCAGCGCCAGCACCACAGCGACGACTGCCGCAGGAACCGCCACCGCCACGACCACCGCTACGGTCACGGCGACAGCTACCGCCACCAGCCAGGTTACGGCAACAGCCACCGGTCCCAGAACCCTGACTGACTGGGCTGAGGTTGAGCCGCTGCTCGGCTTTACGGTCTACCTACCACCGCGCTTGCCGAACCGGACCTGCCTCGTCAGCGCGCTCGGAACCGTGCACGATCCTATCTTTGGTGGTAACTTCTCTATCTCTTATCTGCTGCCCGATGGTAACTCGATCAGCCTCTCAGAGGCACCGCTACGTACCCAGAAGCCGCTCTTCCAGTGCACCTCGTCACTGCTCACAGCGACGGCAGGAACGAAAAGCGCACCGGCAACAGGAACAGCAACACCCAGGTCCAGGGTAACTGCCACGGCTACGCCCAACCAGATCTGCTCCGGCGTTCATGGCACGACGAGCATTGTCTTCTCAGCACCGGGCGACCAGCAGGCCCTGCAGAAGTTTTTTAACTCGCTTCAGCCCAACGTCGCCTGGGTGCCCGTCTCTTGAGCGGCCACCAGCTCAGGCGAGGAAGGGAGAGCAGTGACTGGTAGGCCATGCGCTCGACAGAGGAGCGCACACAGTACAAGGAGAATCAGCGATGCAGATGAACTGTCCCCGCTGTGGGGTGGTGCGCGATCCCCGGTCTCGCTTCTGTACGAACTGTGGCTACGATCTGAGCACCGCTGCTGGCCAGCCGAGCCAGAGCAGTCTTCCTCCCTGGGCTATGGCCAGTCCGGCTGCGAGCTACCAGCCAGCGCCGGATTCGGCCCTCAATTGGAATACCTCCTCTCAGGGCCAGCAAACGCTGAAAACGTTGCTGCTGGTCCTTGGAGGCATCGCGCTGGGGACGATCGCCGCTCTGGTACTGCTGGCGCTGCTGGCCATTGCGATCCCTCAACTGCGTTGCCTCTTTCTCGGCGCGATCCTGGCGATCTTTCTGGTCGTCTGGCTGATCTACGCCACCATTCGCCGCTATATCCGGCGGACGTTCGGCCGCATCGATCGGCTCTGGTGGCTCTGGCTTTCCTAGCACGGCAGACGGCCGACGAGGCCCTGGTCGGTGGCTGCCACGGCTCGACGCGCGGTGACCACTTCTGGTATAATGGCAACAGTTTTGTGAGTGCGAGAACTACTCCAGGAACGAACAGAAACAGCAGAGAAGCAAAGCCTGAGTGTTAGTAAAGGGAGGAGACTACCTATGGATAAGTGCCCCCATTGTGGTGCTGAGACACGGCCCGGGGATCACTTCTGCTTGAGCTGTGGCAACCGCCTGATCCCGGCAACCCCTGCCTATGTGCAGGCCCAGCCTGTTATGGGCGACGCGACCCTGCCGACCCCGGATGAGTGGGGGCCCCCTCCGCAGGGTGGGCTGCCCACCGTTGGCTCGGGCATGAGCTGGCCGGAGGCGAACGCCAGTATGCCGACGGTTGCCAGCGGCGTGGCGGAAATGTCGCCGGCGTCGGTGTCGGCCGACAGCCATGAGACCGCGGTGGCTACGGCCGCTGCTATTGAGAAACCCGCCCAGTTTATTCTGAAATCTGAAAACGGGGATGTGCTTCAGGAATATACTCTCGACAAGCTGGAAATCGCGATTGGACGCGCACCCAACAGCGATATTCTCCTCTCCAAGGATAAGCTCACCTCGCGCCGCCACGCTACTGTACGCTACGAGAACGGCCAGTATATCCTGCGCGATGAGCGCAGCGCCAATGGGACCTTTGTCAACGGCCAGCAGCTTGAAGAGCTGGTCCCCTATGTGCTTCAGGATGGCGATCACATTGGCATCGGTGAGCATGAGCTGATCTTCCGCGCGCATCCCTCGGCTGTGGCTGATCTTCCTACTGTCAGCATCAATCCTACTGAGCTGACTTACCGCACCCAGGGAGATAACGAACTGACTGCCGCCTCGCCAGACACGCTCGCCACCCATTCGGAGAGCGAAGGGGTGCTTCCGTCTCCTTCGATGCCCCCTACCATCATTGGCAGCGAGGCCGAGCCGGTCGCCAGCCCTGCCAGCCCCACGCTTGTGGCTCCTGAGCCAGCTCCGCCACCTGCTCCGCAGCGGCCGGTGATGACAACCATCGACCCCGCCAGCCCGGAGCTTGCCTCCACGAATGTGACCTTCAGCCGCCTGACCAGCCTGCCACTGCCAACGCTGCCGGATATGTCCTCGCTGATGGCGGCTCTGGCGACACTCGACGGGCAGGTCTCGGCCCTCCAGGAGCAGTTGAACGGAACGCAGGAGGCTCTGCGCAACCACGAGGCGGAGATCGCGCAGACGACCAACCAGCTGCGCACGGGCGTACGGCGAGTCGCGGAGCGCATGGACCAGACTATCGCTGATGTGGCCCGCAGCCGTGAGGCCCTGGCCTGGTCTGAACTGATCCAGCTCATGGATGATGTGACGAATAATCCGCGCGACATCGAGTACGTCACCCGCCTGGCCCGCAAGGCGCGTGAGCTGAATAAGGTTTTCCAGATCCATCAGAGCGTTCTGAATACGCTGGCTGAGTGTAACTCGCTCCTGCGCGCCCTGATCGGCGAAGAGCACTGAACTGACGCGATCTTTGAACCTTGATGTTACGGGAATCTGATTACGACGCGATCGTTGTCGGCGCCGGCCTGGGGGGGCTGCTCAGCGCTGCGCAGTTGCTGCAGCGGGGGAAGCGGGTGGCCGTGCTGGAGCGCCTGACGCACTGCGGCGGACGCTTTACGGCGAAGTCCTTCCAGGGCGTCCAGATCAGCACCGGGGCCGTGCATATGGTCCCCTTTGGCAGCAGCGGGGTGCTGGCTCGTATGCTCCGGCGCCTGCATATCCCCCATCGGCTGCTGGATGCGGACGTCTTTGGCTCGTTCCATGTCCACGGACGGCAGGTACGCGCCCGCGGCCTGCTGGGGGTCTTCAAGTTCCTGGGACCGCGCCAGTCCTTCTGGTTTCTGCGCCTGGGCTACCTGATGTTTTTGCGACCGCTGCCTCAGGAGGAACGGGATCTGCCCTTCAGCGCCTGGCTGGAACGCCACATCGACGTCCAGCGCAATCGCGAACTGGTGGCCTTCTTCGAGTGCATCGCGCGCTTCGCGTTGAGCCTCGAACTGCATCAGGTCTCTACGGCTGAGGTAATCGCTACCACCAAAAATATGTTCAGCTATGGCGCACCTGGCATCCTTGAGGGTGGGTGCGGTGCGCTGACCCTGGAACTGGAGCGCCGCCTGCGTGAGCGCGGAGCTGAGCTGCTCCTGGCTCACGAGGTCGTGCAGATCATGCACGCCCAGGGACGGGTGACGGGTGTGCGCGCGCGTGCCAAAAGGAGTGATGAGGAGCTTCTGCTGCGTGCTCCTCTGGTGATCAGCGATGTTGGTCCGCGCGCTACGCAGGCTCTCATCGAGGGCCACCAGATCAGGCAGGCCGAGGTACTCAAGCAAGGGCAGAGCACCAGCGCCGAGGAGGGGGCTGAGCAGCCCGGCGCTTCTCCCTATCGCGAGGCGGTGGGACTGAAGGTGCACCTGCTGAGCGATGTCTCGCTGATTCCTCACCGCGGCATTATGTACTGCCTGGATACACAGCGCATTGCTGGGATCGTGCAGCCAACGAACTGTGATCCGCGTCTGGCCCCGCCGGGCAAACATCTGCTCATCACTCACCAGGTCATCCAGAGCGAGCGCCTCGAAGAGGAGAAAGCGCTGGCTCTGGCGGATCTACGCCTGCTCTTCGGTGAGGCGTTTGAGCAGCACTGCCGCGTCCTGACGATGAGTACCTACCGCGGCGAATGGCCTGTGAATCGTATCACCCAGGGGGCGGATATCACTCCCGTCACGCCCTTGCAGGGCCTGTTCCTGGTTGGTGATGCCGTGAAGCCCAGTGGCTACCTGATGGTCGAGGGCGTCGCCCAGAGCGTCAATTACGTGCTCGATCTGCTGGATGCTATCGAGCGTGGTGAGGCGCTCGGCCCGCCAGGAGCGCCTCGCCTCCGCTCAGCGTCTGCGCCTCGTAGGGCTGGCGGCTATCTCGAACGCCCTCCGTCTCGCCTGAACGCATTACGCTGGTTATGGGCGGCTCCTGGGAATGCCCGCAAGCAGGTAAGGAGACCACAGCAGACATGAAGGACACCGCGAAAGCTTCTCCTTTCTACCTCATCCGTGGTGGTACACCTCTCCACGGTGAGGTCACTGTCAGCGGCGCGAAGAACGCTGTCACGAAGATGACGATCGCTTCCCTGCTGACTGAGGAACCCTGTACGTTGCGCAACGTGCCCCTCATCGGCGATCTCTACCTGACCCTGAGCCTCTGTCAGGATATGGGCGCCGAGGTCTCGCTGAATGAGCAGGAGCATACGCTCTCGATCAGAACGGCGGCGATCCACTCGACGACGGTTTCCAGTACGATTGGTGGCCTGAATCGTATGGCTATTCTGGCGGTTGGACCGCTCCTGCACCGCTGCGGCGAGGCGAATATCCCTCTGCCCGGCGGCGATCGCATCGGGGCGCGCCCCATCGATTTCCATCTGAATGGCCTGCAATTGATGGGGGCCAGTATTCTGGAACTGGGGGGGCGCTACTATATGAGCGCCCCTCGCGGCCTGCACGGCGCTACCATTCATCTGCCGTTCCCCAGTGTGATGGCTACGGAGAATTTCTTGATCACGGCCTCTCTGGCACAGGGTGTGACTATCATCGAGAACGCAGCCCTGGAGCCAGAGATCATCGACCTGATCAAGTTTCTTCAGAAGATGGGGGCGATCATCGAGCAGAAAGTGGACCGGCGCATCGTTATCGAGGGCGTGCAACGCCTGCGTGGCGCTCGCCACACTTTGCTCAGTGACCGCAATGAGGCGGTCTCTCTGGCGATCGCTGCCTACTTGACGCGCGGCGATATCTATCTGCGCGGCGCTCAACAGGATACGCTGCTGACCTTCCTGAATACGCTCTCGAAGATGGGCCTGCGCTTTGATGTGGATGATGAGGGCATCCGCTTCATCGGCGATGAGCAGCCTCCTCCTCCGATTGCCCTGGAGACTGATGTCCATCCCGGCTTTATGACCGACTGGCAGCAGCCCTTCACTATCCTGCTGACTCAGGCGGATGGGATCTCGGTGGTCCATGAAACGATCTATGAGGACCGCTTTGGCTATACGCATGCCCTTAAGACGATGGGCGCCCACATCGGCCTCTATACAAAGTGCCTGGGTGAGGTGCCCTGCCGCTTCCGTGAAAAGCAGTACCTGCATAGCTGTGTGGTCCGTGGTCCCACTCCTCTGAGTGCTACACGCCTGGATATCCCCGATATCCGTGCTGGCTGCTCGTATATCCTGGCTGCCCTCTGTGCCGACGGCACCTCGGAGGTCCACGGCGTGGAACATATCGAACGCGGCTACGAGCACCTGGATGCTAAATTGCGTACCCTGGGCGCCCAGCTTGAGGTGATCTACCCGGACCAGCCTGCCGAGACTCTCGATGCCTGCTCCTGACCTGTCCCGCCCGGCGTCCCCTCCTTGCTCTCCCCCTATCAGGCCAGGAGGGCCGGAAGCGCATCCACTGTCCGGCTCTCCTCAGCCCAGCACCTCACCGGCCTGATCTCCCTAACGCTACACCCTCGGCCAGGCCAGCCCTTGACAATCCTCAGGACAGTGACTATACTAAGCAAAGATGGATGAATAAACATTCATTCAAAAACGGGAGAACCACAGAAAGTCGAGGGAGAGATGCCCCGCACAGAGGAAGCGAATCGCCAGATCCGCGACGAGCGCCAGCGTCAGATTTTGAACATTGCAGCGGAGGTCTTCGCTCGCAAGGGCCTGGCAGAGACACGCATCAGCGATATCGCGGAAGCTGGAGGCATCAGCCAGGGTCTGATCTACCGCTACTTCGCCAGTAAAGAGGAGCTATTCAGGGCGCTTATCGAGCGGACGTTGCATGCCTCGGTCATCGATCTGCTGCAGGCAGTCGTGGAAGGACCAGGAACGCCCTGGGAAAAGCTGTCTCGCATCACCAGTCAGATGTGGGAGGGTATGCAGCGTCGACCCGCCCATGCACATGTCATCCTGCTCACTCTCACCAGCGAAGCTGTCCCCGCCGACCTCCGCGCCCTGGCACAGGACCACGCCAGGAAGGCCCAGGCTCTGTTCCGGCGTCTGATCGCCGAGGGTCAGGAGCGCGGCGAGATCGTTGCAGGCGACCCCGATGAGCTGACACTGCTCTACGGCGCGCTCATTCAGGGGCTGGCAGTGAGCGTCTGGTTCATGGACGAGCGCGATGTCCGGCCCTCTATCGACAGCATGTTGCGCATCCTCAAGCCCTGAGCACCAGCAGCGGACCAGGCCAGCCTGAGCCGGTGAGATGACCAGCCTGCACCTCACACTGTGTTTTGAGGAAACTCTCAATGATGTCCGTATATCCTGATGTCATGCTGTCCTGAGACAGCCAGCAAACCAGAACAGGAGACCAGAGATGCAAGCAGACCAGGAGTCCAGACCACTGACCACTGCAGCAGAGGAACCGGACGAGCAGCCCGTCCTCAGTCGAGAGCAGACCCTGGCGACGGTGATCAGCGTGATGCTGGTTCTCTTTCTCGCCACGCTCGATCAGACCATCGTCGCCACAGCCCTGCCGCGCATTGTCGCCGATCTCCAGGGCTTCAACAACCTCTCCTGGGTGGGGACCGTCTACCTGCTGACCTCAACAGTGACGATCCCCATCTATGGCAAGATCTCGGATCTGCTAGGACGCAAGCCGATCTTGCTCTTCAGCATCGTGCTCTTCCTGCTCGGCTCCGCTCTCAGCGGTCAGGCGCGCTCGCTGAACGAACTGATCGTCTTTCGGGCCTTGCAGGGCATCGGGGCTGGCGGCCTGCAGCCTATCGCCTCGGCCGTGGTGGGCGACCTCTTCCCACCGCGCCAGCGCGGCAAATGGCTGGGGGTTACAGGGAGCGTCTACGCGCTAGCCTCGATCATTGGCCCGCTGGCCGGAGGCTGGCTGACGGACCATTTCTCGTGGCGCGCGATCTTCTACGTCAATATTCCGATAGGGCTGCTGGCCCTGCTGGTCCTGTTCATCTTCATGCCCAGGCTTCGCACAGCAGCGGGGAAGGTCTTCATCGACTATGGCGGAGCCGGCCTGCTGGTCCTGGGCACGGTGCCGTTGTTACTGGCCTTCTCCTGGGGCGGCAGCGAGTACTCCTGGCTCTCTGCACAGATCAGCGCCCTGTTCGCCGTGGCTATGGTCGTCCTCTCGCTTCTGGTGGTCTACGCCATCTACCAGGAGCGCCAGGGCAGAGAGCCCATCGTTCAGCCGAGCCTCTTCGTGGCGAGCTGGCGCGTTTTCGGCGTCGCCTCGCTGGTAACGGTCACTCTCAACATGGCCTTGATGGGCAGCGCGTACTTCATTCCGCTCTTCATTCAGGGAGTCATCGGGATCTCGGCAACCAGCAGCGGACTGGTCATCATCCCCCTGGCGCTGGCGGCGATCATGGGGGCCGTGCTCTGCGGGCTGCTACTCTCACTGACGGGACACTATAAGTGGCTGGCGCTCGGAGGGGCGCTGATCGCCAGCGGCGGGTCGCTGCTGCTGGTACGCCTGGATGTGCATGCCCAGTGGTCAGACATGTTGATCGCTATGCTGGTGCTCGGCTTCGGCATGGGGGTGGGACAGGCGGTTTATACCACGGCGGTGCAGAACGCCCTGCCGGAGAGCCTCGGCCAGGCGACGGCGGCGCTGGCGTTTTTTCGCCAACTGGGAGGAACGATCAGCGTTGCCGTGCTGGGCAGCATCGTCACCAGCTCCTACGTGCCGGCGTTTCACGCAGCTCTGCCGCCGGCCCTTCGCCAGGCCATTCCGGCGCGCCTCCTCAGCGTCTTCGACAATCCCCTGGTGCTGCTCGCACCAGGCGACACCCTCGCACGCATCCAGGCGGCCTTCCGGGCCTACGGTCCCCAGGGAACCCAGGCCTACGCAGCCCTCCTGAGCGCTGTCCGGGTCGGCCTCGCCTCCAGCCTCCACAACGCCTTCGTGCTCAGCGCAATCATCATGGGCATCAGCCTGGTCAGCGTCTCTTTCCTCAAGGAGCTGCCTCTGCGCCGCGAGCGGACACCACGTCCCTGGCGGGGAGCCAGCGACGCGGCACCGCCAGCCGTTGGGTAGAGCAAGACAGGAGGGTGGAGGCACTCGTCCGCGGACGTCGGCCCCCACCCTCCCTTCTGCAGGCTGTGCGCATCGGCACCCCGGCCAGGACGCTAGCTTCCTACAGCGTCGCGTTTCTCCTCCGGGTAGGACCCCAGGAAATCGCAGGCCGTCTGCACGCGCTCGCGGGGAGCCACCCGCCAGAAGAGGCGCTGCATATGGCCCCACTCGGCCAGAATCTGGGCCGCGCGCCAGCTATGCGTCTTGCGGCGATGAGCCAGTATCACCTTGCGCAGGGCCTCGGCCTCATCGGGATCGCTGATACGCTGTAGATCGACCAGCTCCGTATTGCAATGTGGCGGGAAGACGCCCTCGCTATCGAGCACGTAGGCCACGCCGGAAGACATTCCGGCGCCGAAGTTGACACCGGTGCTGCCGAGCACGACCACCATGCCGCCAGTCATATATTCGCAGGCATGGGCACCGACACCCTCCACGACCGCCAGCGCGCCACTGTTGCGCACAGCGAAGCGCTCGCCAGCGCAGCCGGCGGCGAAGAGCTGTCCACCGGTCGCGCCGTAGAGCACCGCATTGCCCATGATGATATTCTTATGGGCCGCGAAGCGCGCCCCTGGCGGCGGCATAACGACGATCTGTCCCCCAGTCATACCCTTGCCAACGTAGTTGTTGGCCTCGCCGTTGAGAATCAGGCGCATGCCGGGCACACAGAACGCCCCGAAACTCTGGCCTGCCGAGCCGTGGAAGGTGGAGGTGACGCTCACACCCGGCAGACCGCCATTGCCATAGCGCCGCGCGATCTCTCCGGCCAGGCTGGCCCCCACCGTGCGGTCGGCGTTCTGAATGGGATGCTGCGTAAAGACGCTGCGCTCGCCGTTGAGGGCCTGCTCGGCCTCGCTGAGGATCTGAGCCGCCACCTCCGAGCCGGGCGGCGGCGCGACCGCGGCGACGAAGCCACCCGGCGGGGTCGCCAGGATCGCCGAGAGGTCGATCGGGGCCTCCTCGGGACCCTGAAGCAGATCAGCCCGTCCGATGATCTCGTCCAGGCGGCGCACGCCCAGTTGCGCCAGCAGCTCGCGTACCTCCTGCGCCACCAGTGTCAGGTAGTTGACCACCATCTGTGGCCGGCCCGTGAATTTGGCGCGCAGCTCCTCACGCTGGGTAGCTATGCCTGTTGGACAGGTATTCAGATGGCACTGGCGCGCCATATCGCAGCCGATCGCCACCACGATGGCGGTGCCAAAGCCGAACTCATCGGCGCCCAGCAGCGCCCCGATCAGCACATCGCGTCCCGTCTTGAGGCCGCCATCGACGCGCAGCCTGACACGGCCACGCAGGCCATTGCGTACCAGAGTCTGCTGCGTCTCGGCCAGGCCCAGCTCCCAGGGAATGCCAGCGTGCTTAATCGACTGGAAGGGCGAGGCTCCCGTGCCGCCATCATGGCCGGCGATGTGTACATAGCTGGCATGAGCCTTGGCCACACCGGCCGCGATGGTGCCCACACCAACGCTGGATACTAGCTTCACACCAATACGCGCACGGGGATTCACCTGGCGCAGATCGTAGATCAGCTGCGCCAGATCCTCGATGCTGTAGATATCGTGATGCGGCGGTGGTGAGATCAGTGGCACGCCGGGGGCCGTGTGGCGCAGGCGAGCAATGAAGGGCGTCACCTTGTTCGGCGGCAGCTGACCGCCCTCGCCTGGCTTGGAGCCTTGAGCCATCTTGATCTCCAGCTCCTCGGCGCGCACCAGGTACTGGGTGGTCACCCCGAAACGCGCCGAGGCCACCTGCTTGATCTTGCTGCTCACCGACTGGCCATCGAGCAGCTCATGGTACCAGTCGGGGTCCTCGCCCCCCTCACCGGTATTGTTGCGCCCGCCAATGCTGTTCATGGCCGCAGCGATCGTGCGATGGGCCTCGGGACTGAGGGCCCCCAGTGACATCGCCGAAACGACGAAGCGCGCCCGAATGGCCTCAACGGATTCGACCTCCTCGATGGGGACCGGCTCGCGCGGCACAAAGCTGAGCAGATCGCGAATGGTGGTTGGCGGCCGCTGATAGACCAGCTCTGTGAAGTGCCGATAGTCCTCAGGATCACCGCTAAGGGCAGCTTTCTGCAGAGCGCGCACCACCAGCGGATTGAAGGCGTGATACTCAGCATCTCGCCGGAAGCGATAGTAACCGGCCTCTGGTAGCTTGCGTCGCTGATGGCCCGTGGCCACGGCGGCGCGTCCTGCGGCCGCACGGGGGGCCTGAGCCGCCTGGGATGCTGGCTCGCTCAGCACCTGACAATGGGCGATGAGCTGGCGCGCAATCTGCTCCAGCCCCACGCTACCCGGACGGGCCGGCGAGCCAGCGAAACAGCGCTCGATCAGCGACGCCTCCAGACCTACAATCTCAAACTGTCCACCGCCGATGATATTGCGCACGGTCGAGATGCCCATGCGTGCCATCACTTTGCGCAGGCCATCCTCGACGACATGCAGATAACGCTCGACGGCGCTCTCCGGCGTGACCTCCTCCAGGTGGCGCTCACCCGCCAGCGCACGCACCGTATCCAGGGCCAGCGCAGGCACGATCGCCTCGGCACCATAGCCGAGCAACAGGGCAATCTGATGGATATCCCAGGCTGCTGCTGTCTCACAAATAAGCGACACCGCTGTGCGCAATCCGCGCCGGATCAGCTCCTGATGAACAGCTCCCACCGCTAGCACCATCGGTACTGGCGGATGAGCGAGATCGGCTGCCAGATCGCTCAGGACGAGCAGGCTGACCCCCCCCTCAACGGCGGCGACTGCCTCGCGCTCCAGGCGCGTCAAAGCAGCCTCCAGAGCAGCGCTCCCTTCGGCCAGGGGGAAGGTGGCACTGAGCGTGCGCGAGCGGAAGGCCTCCTCCTCCAGCGCGCGTAGCGTCTGCAGGTGCGCCTCGGTCATCAGTGGCGTTTCCAGATGGATGAGTTGCGCATGCAATGGGGACTCGCTGAGCAGACTCTCGCGGCGGCCGAGATAACAATCGAGGGACATCACAATCTGCTCGCGCAGGGGATCGATGGGGGGATTGGTCACCTGGGCAAAACGCTGGTGGAAGTAATCAGCCAGGGAGCGCGAACGCAGCGAGAGTGAGGCCAGGGGGGTATCATCTCCCATGCTCCAGACTGGCTCTTTGGTGTTCTGCACCATCGCCCGCAGGACAAGCTCGACATCCTCATTGGTAACTCCGAAGAGCATCTGACGCTGAAAGAGGGTTTCAGCGTCGGAGGTGGTACACAATTCAGAGGAGACTACCTGTGCCTGCCTGGCAAGACGCTTGAGATGGGCCTCAAGCCACTGGCCGTAGGGCTGGCGCCGCGCCAGCATGACTTTGATCTGCTCATCACGCAGCACCGTGCCCCGCGAGAGGTCAACGGCGATCATCTCTCCGGGGCCAAGCCGCCCCTTCTCGACGACCTCGTGGGCCTCACAGGGAATCACGCCAACCTCTGAAGCCAGAATCAGTAGCCCCTGAGAGGTCAGCACATAGCGCGCGGGACGCAGGCCGTTGCGATCCAGCGCCGCCCCTACGATGCGCCCATCGCTGAAGGCCAGCGCCGCTGGACCGTCCCATGGTTCGACCTGGCCGGCATGATACTCGCACCAGGCGCGTCGCGCATCATCCAGCTCTGGCAACTGCTCCCAGGCCGGCGGGATCAGCATCTGCATGCTCTGCAACAGATCGCGCCCCGAACAGGTGAGGAACTCCAGCACGTTGTCTAGCTGCGCCGAGTCGCTCCCCCCGTCTTGAATCACGGGTAGCAGCGCACTGATGCGCTCTCCCCACAGCGGCGAAGAGAGCGCCTGCTCTCGCGCCCGCATCCAGTTGCGATTCCCCAGCAACGTGTTGATCTCGCCATTGTGGGCCAGCATACGGAAGGGCTGCGCCAGCGGCCAGGAGGGAAAGGTGTTGGTGCTGTAGCGCTGGTGGAAGAGCGCAAAAGCGCTCGTATAGCGAGGATCGGCAAGATCGAGGTAGAAGCGCGCCAGGGTATCAGGGGCCATCAAGCCTTTGTAGACGATTGTATGTCGAGAAAGTGAGACGATATAAGTAGCGTTCAGCCCCGCCTCCAGTAGACGGCGCTCGATCAGGCGGCGCGCATAGTAGAGCAGCAGGTCAAACTGTTCAGGCGTAAGCTTGTCTGGACGTGCAAGCAAAATCTGCGAAATCGACGGCAGGGTAGCGCGCGCCTGAGAGCCCAGCACTGCTTCATCAAGCGGGGGCTGACGCCACAGTAACAAAGGGAGATCCAACTCTTCGAGGGTCTGGGTGATCACCTGGCGACTGCGTGTGTACTCCTGAGGGGCACGCTCGTGGGATGGAAGAAAGAGCATACCAACGGCCAGCGAGGCGGGATCGGGTGGGGTGATCTGCTGAGCCTGTAGCTCCTCCGAGAGCAGGGACACTGGTAGCTGGGTCATGACACCAGCGCCATCGCCAGTCTCGGCATCGGCGTCCTGCGCACCCCTGTGAGTCAGGCGTGCCAGCGCCTCCAGGGCCATCTCTACCAGCATGTGACTGCGCTCACCGGAGATCTGTACGATAAAGCCTGTACCACAGGCATCATGTTCCCACCGGGCATCATAGAGAGGATACGCGGGATCAGAAGCGTGGTGCTGCATAGATTGCCCTCCTGCAAAACAGACAGCATATCAGACCAGGAGGCACCTGCATCGGGGCCACAGATAGTCGGCGACCAGAACAGCGCTCGCCGAGGTCATTCGCGATAAACCAGGTCGCAGGGCGCACAGATGCGCTCGCTTGAGCGGCATTGATCGGGGAAGAGCGGCGGGGCTCGCGGAGCGGACACTCGGTCACGGTCCATACAGCCAAACAACCAGCGTTCGCTGTTCAAAAAGTGTAACATACGAACGCATTTTTTTGCAAGGGGAAATCTCTGAAGAAGGCATGAGAAGGAGGCCGTAAGCGTTGTAACAATCGCTCACGGCCTCGCAGCTCTACTCATAGAGCCTGATCGTATGAGAACAGCTCTGTTCTCACACACGGTCTGTCTCAGGAGTTCAGGAGGGCCAGGAAAAGTATCTGCTCGGGAGCGTGGCCGGGCCAGCGCGCCCACCTCGGTTCAGCCGGCGGCAAGCTCCGAGGGCAACGCCTCCGGCTGATAGAGGAAACCGGAGCCACCCAGATAGAGGCCGCCATCGACGTTCACACAGCGCTCTTCAGCGTAGACCCAGGGCGCGGCTACCCTGGCGGGTGAAATGCCTGTCATCATGCTGATTGGCGTGTGGCCATGAATGAGGCGTCTTCCGCCGAAGAGCATCAGAAAGCGCTGTACGAGCTGGATGCCCCCAAAGCTATTGGCAAAGGCGCCCCGGCTGGCAAAGGCCTCCAGGGTCTCTTCCCAGGCAAGGGTATCGCTGCGCCTGAGGAGGTGCTGAAAGTGTGTGTTGACCTCTTCTAGGGAGCGTCCGCAACGTATATAGAGTGGGGCATCTGCATGCACCAGCAGATGATCATCGACCAGGGCCATTACTGGCAACGCTTGTATCCAGTCCAGATGCGACTGACGCAGCGCCGCCAGGTCTGCCCGATTGCCGCCATTCTTACGCCAGCGTGTCAGGAAGTTGCTGCCCAGACCGGTCGAGCGTCTGCCGAAACGGTAGGCTGCCAGCAAGAGCATCTCGTGATTGCCCAGCAGAGCCCCGACCTGCCCACCGACGGCTGCCGCCTCCTGCTGCAAACGCATCACGAGATCCACGACGGCAATGCCATCTGGCCCACGATCGACAAAATCGCCCAGAAACCAGAGCCGGGCTCGCCCCCCTGCCCACGCATGCTGGCTATCGATCAGATGCGCATTCTGCAGGAGCGCCAGCAGCTTCTTCAGCTGACCATGGACATCGCCCACAATGTAGACCGGACATGGCAGAGACATAGATCGCCCCCCTCATAACCCTGATGAATCAGGTAGCGATCTGCATCAGCAGGCTTGCGCCAGCACTCCCAAGGCCGTTGGTGGAGGTCGGTCTAGCGCGCTGTATGATGCAGAAACTGCACAAGAAACCCGAAGGCAATGATGGAGAGACAGATCGCAATGATCACAAGGGAGGCAATCATCACCATGCGCCCCGTCTGATCGAGCTGCGCTGGTTCAGGAGTATAGGGCACCGGTTTGACCTCTTCCAGATTGCGCAGGTCATGCAGCAGATCTTGCATACTCTGATAGCGCTTCTGCGGGTCACGGCGAATGGCGCGCATCACGACGGTCTCCAGCTCTGGGGAGAGATTCGGATTGTAGGTCAGGACCGAGGGCGGGTCTTGAGAAACGTGCTGGTTCATAATGGCAAAGACATTCTCGCCCTCAAACGGAGTACGGCCGCAGAGCATCTCGTAGAGAATGATCCCTACAGCATAGATGTCTGAGCGGGCCGTCCCGCGCTCTCCCTTTAGCTGTTCAGGTGACATGTAGTCGGGGGTCCCTACCGTGCTGGAAAGCCCGCGCCAGGTCACGCGACGCGCTCCTTCCAGAAGCGCGATGCCAAAATCGATAATTTTGACATCTCCGCTCTCTTGAATCATGATGTTCTCCGGCTTGATGTCACGGTGGAACACGCCGTGTTCATGGCAATGCGCCAGCGCCTCGCAGATCTGGATGGCGATGCGTAAGGCTTCGGGCACGGGCAGGGGTTCGGGAGCACGCTCCTCAAGGACCTCGCGCAGAGAGCGTCCCTGGATATACTCCATGACCAGGTAGTCTTCTGAGCGCTGCTCATCCACATTGAGCAGGTGCTGCACATAGGGATGATTGACGCGATGCCCCACTTCGGCCTCACGCTTGTAGCGCTCAAAGACGGCGATATTGCCGATCAACTCGCTATTAGGAAACTTGAGCACGACTATCTGCTGACTCCGAAGATCACGTGCCAGATAGACGCGACTCATTCCCCCATGCCCCAGCATGCGCATAATCTCATAATGATCGATGCGCGTTCCTGGTCTATAGACCCCCTGCATCGGCTCTGTACGCCTTTCCGCGAGATAATGAGGTAGTGCCAGGCCTCTTACTCCCCAGTGTAGCATAACGGAGGCAGTCTTGCCAGTCTTGCCCTGTCCGTCTCACGGCTGACGCCGCCCTTACGCGAGGGGGACTGTCCGTACCGGGACCGGTAACGCCTTCCGCCCCTCTGCCTTCTTCTCCCCTCCCTTGCAGCCGCTCGTCCCTGCGGCCTGTCTCTCTATCGCTTGATTGAAACTGGACGTGACATGCAACGTTCCTCTCACTCAACCAGGAACCCACCAGGCAGGTGGGACAGCATGACGGCTCCGGCGTCGCCAGGATGCCCCACCTATCCGGTCGGTCTCTCATGACAGGAACAGGCAAACAAACATACAGAACAGAACAGATCAGATCAGGGTATTCGTCTAGTTGCTCTCGGTCAGCACCTCAGCAGGGGTATCGCCGAGATTAAAGCCTATCTTCTCCTTGTGATCCTCCGGGTAGAGGATTGGAGCGCCCGTGGTCAGCTTGCGGATATAGAGATAGCCGAAGCCGATCACCAGCCAGGCTACGGAGAAAGCGGCCGCGATGATGGTATTGATCTGCGAGGCACCACCCGACGTAATCGCGTAGTACAGCACGCCGACCAGCATCAGAATATTGAGGATCGCACCCAGCCCCGGCGCCAGCACGGTGGAGAAGATGCTCCGCCCCTTCACGCCTACGAAGGCCACGATACAGATCAGACAGGTCATCCCGTAGAGCAGGAAGGTGCCGATATTGGAAATGAGCGTCACCTGTGTCAGTCGATTGACGTCCAGGATACCGTATGATCCGACAAGCGCCGAAACGATCGTCAGGACAATAACTCCGACGTGGGGAGTGCGGAACCGCCCGTGGAGGAAACCAAAGACTACAGGCAGCTCCGTGTCTTTGCCCATCGCATAGGTCACGCGCACGCCCGTGTTCAAACAGGAGAGCGAGGTGCCAACGAGGGCGATCACTACGCTGGCTGCCAGCATCATGGTGTAGGCCAGGCCGTTGCCCCCCAGGAGACTGTCGCCAATCAGGTGTGCCAGGTCGCCAATAGGTGCCACTGAAGCGTTGGCGGCCGCAAACCCTGTGCCCGCGCTGTTCTTGTACGCATCACTGATCACAAAGTTGGCGGCAAAGTACTCCAGGAAGTAGAAGATGACTGCCTGAATGACCAGCGAGAGAATGACGCCACGTGGGATGTCGCGCGAGGGATTCTTGGCCTCGGCAGCCAGCGCGGTCGCGGACTCGAAACCGACGACGAGCAGAATGGCAATCGTCGATTGGAAGATCAGCCCGCCCAGATCATGCGGCAGCACCACGCTGAGCGCGCTGGGATGCATGTAGTGAATCTCGGGATGCTGGATACGGTAGACAATCGCCAGCACCGAGAAGCTCGTCAGGGCGATAATCTGAATGACGTTGATGATGATATTGGCGAGCGTGGCTCCGGTCACGCCGATATAGGCAATGGCCCCGACGATAAGTGCGAAGACAATGCAGACGAGGATCTCCTGCCAGGCCGCTCCAAAGCTGGGAACAAAGGTCTGGATGATATAGGTGATCACCAGTCCCATGAAGGCTACCATCACGCCTGGGTAGATCCAGTAATAGAGATGGGAGGCCCAGCCAACGATGAATTTGCTCAGGCGGGCAAATTTGAAGTGCCGATGCTCTTCTTGCTGCAGTACGGCCGCCTCAGCAAAATAGTAGGAACTACCAGGACCGGCTTCTGGATAGCGCTTCGCCAGCGTGGCGTACGCTATGGCCGTGAGCATGGCGATGGCTGTGGCGATAAAGACGGAAAACCACATGTTCATCGCCGATGCCGGTACTGCCTGAATCTGGTACGTGGTCCACAGGAAGGCGCCTGGCGCAATCAACGCCATCGCATTGATGGTAACACCCGTTAAGCCCAATGTGGGCCGCATACGAACTTCACCACCGGTTTCGGTAGCCATAGGGGTAACCTCCTTTTTCTAGCACAGCGCAATCCCAAGGAAAGGAAACTGATGGCCTCATTACCACAGGAGGTCGCCTTCGCGGCGCGGGAGAGGGGGTGATGGAGCTGCCAACATGGCCAGGCTCATGCATTTCCCTACGCTAGTAGTGTAGCGATCAGGCTCTATGAAAAATAGGGGCAATCCATCAAAAAGTCTCCCTTCAGATTCGTGCATTTTACACAAATACCGACCGCGATTGAGTGGCTATACTTAATAATACCGGGGCTTCTGCGGGCATATCTCTGACTCACCTATCCGCAGGGGCGGTCTCATATTGTGTTTTTTGCACAATGGCCCCGATACGGCCCCGGCTCAATCCTGGCCTGATTGATGCTATTGCTGCTTGCTTTCAAGGAGATGGAGCCGGAACGACCCATGCCAGAACTTACGCTTTCGATTCTTCCACGTCAGTACGCCGTCTGCCGCCTCGACCCTGATGGCCCGATCCCTCATTGGGCCTTGATGGGAGAGGATTTTATCTCGCTGACTCGTACTCCCTATGAACTCTCGGTTGTCTGCTTTGAGGAGAATGTCCCTACGGAGGGCTACCGCGCGGAACGTGGCTGGAAGTGCGTGCGCGTTGACGGGCCTTTCGATTTCTCGGTGGCCGGCATTCACGCTTCTCTCGCACTGCCTCTGGCTGAGGCCAACATCAGCGTCCTGGCGATCGCGACCTATGAAACGGATCACCTGCTCATTAAGGCTGAGGACCTTGAACGCGCTAGGCGTGTGCTCGAACGAGCCGGTCACCGCTTCCGCGAATAGGCTGGACTTCCTTGCTGACATCTCTCCTCGCACTGCTGCCCTGGGGGGAGTGAGGTACGATCACTCTGGCTCGTTCTCCCCTCGGGTTTGTTCTTGTCTCTCGACTTTCATCACCTGTGCTGCAACGCCGCTCCAGGGCTGGTATGACTGCTCACTCTGTCGTGTAGGAACTAGTTTTTGAAAATGATGACTAACGATGACAAGTAGGCCCATTTGTCATTTGTCATCATATAGGCGCAGGAGACCCCCGCCTTCAGGCGTGGGGAGGAATGCGCCCCCTCCTTTCTGTGCTTGACCATCGCCTGACATGTATGATATGCTATGTGCATGGATAGGACGATCGTCGTACAACTCAACCCGACAC
>JBHOQN010000160.1:0-11911 GCA_042408965.1 Ktedonobacteraceae bacterium | reverse complement strand
AGGGAAGGCAGATCGGGGGCCGATCGAACTCGTCGACGCTGCCCAGGGGGAAGCTCTCAATCTCGCCCGTGGCCGCTCGCTGGATCAGCGCGCAGCTATCGCCGAAGGCCTGCAGCACCGCCTCCAGAGCGGTCGGCCCGTCCTCTACAATGCGCAGGGTCACCAGGGTGGCGTGGCTGCCTTCGCGCAGGAGCTTCTGGCGGGCGTGCCAGGGCAGCTCGGCGAGCGCCGGCAGCTCCTGCTGATAGCGTTCCTGGACGCGGCTCAGCCACCACTCGACCTCGAAGGGGTCGACGCTCAGCAGCGGTAGCTCACAGAAGGCCTGCACCAGCGCTCTGGCCCAGAGGTGGGCGAAGAGTGTCGTGCCGGCTCCATCGGCCACGGCGAAGAGACCGCGGTCACTATCGGCAGCCCAGGCATCCTCACACGTGCTACGCTCGTGCTCCGACTTCCAGTACTGAAGCACGCTGATTGAGGCAAACATGCGTGATCGTTCCTTCCCAGTGAGACCAACGTTCGGTCTCGCGCCAGCTCAGCGCTGAGGTCAGCGCAGCGGATCGAGCGACTGCGTTGCTGGAAGACTGGCAAAGACAAACATCTGGCGGATCGAAACGGCATCACCGTTGAAAATCAGTCCGCGCGCGCCGGGCATGATCTCCCGCCGCAGCATCGCGGAGAGCTGGGTGAGGCTCGTTTCGGGGATCAGGCTGGTCATGGAGAAGAGCTGATAGGCGTAGCGATCGTTGGGCAGCTCACTCTCGTGGGAGGGATACTCCACTGGCGCGCTGTTGATGCTGGTGATGTGGACGTTGAAGAGCAGGGCTGCGCCGTCCTGGGTGGCGATGCGCGTGAGATCCATGGCGACCGGCGCGGGATCGCCATCGGTGGCCATGCCGTCGGTCACGTTGATGATCACGGGGGGATAGTGTTCGGGATGCTGGCTCGCCCAGCGCTGGGCCAGATCGGCGGCGCGACGCAGCGCTCCACACATGGGCGTCCCCGCTCCCGCTACGGGCTTGACCCACACGGGGAAGGAGACCTCGATCTCGTAGGCCATGCCGGTCTCGTCGATCTCGCGGCGCTTGCGTTGCTCAATCGCAATGGGGTTGTCCTGCAGCTCCTGCAGGGTGACGAATTCTTTGCGGCCCAGGGGACCTTTGAGCGCCGAGGTGATGGTGGTGCCTTCGTAGCCGAGGACGGCGATGTCGGCACGGGGGCGCACCTCGGCGATGCCGTCTTTATTGATCACCGTGTTGGCGGTGACCAGCTCGTTCAGAAAGCCATTGACGACGGTCGCCAGCATATCACATTTGCGCTTTCCTCCTCCGGCCTGCTGGTTCCCAAAGGGGTCACTCATGGAGCCGGACTGGTCAAGCAGAAGAATGAGGCAACCGGGACGACGACTGCTCCATGGCTGACTATAGGACATCTCCTGGTCTCTCCTCTCTTTCTTAAAACAGCGGTTCAGATCCATCTATGGTCATAGCATGACGGCCAGAGACATACTCTCTCCACCTACCAGCGCAGGCGTTCTCGTATATAACGCCGATGTACATAGAAAGCGGTCAGAACAGGGATCAGAAAGATGAGCAGGCTGAGTAGAACAGGCGAGGTGGCCCTGAAGAGGTGCAGGAGAGCCTGCAGCGTGGCCCAGAGGCTCCAGCCATAGTAGAGCGCCACAGGCAGCAAGAGCAGCGTCGACCAGAGGTGGTTCACGCGGCTGACTGCCTGGCGAAAGAGCCAGAGCGCTACAAGGACCAGCGGCAGGATCACGTACCAGAGCGGCAGCAGTGAGAGTAAGAGCAGCCCGCCGGCCAGGCCGATGGCGAGGTAGCTCGCAACGCGGTAGAGCCGCGCGCGCTGCTGTCTCAGAAAGCGGGTATCGCCGCTAAAGATGCTCCACGTGGAGGACGGAGCCGCCGGAGTCGCGGGGGCCCCCAGACCGAACTGGTAGGTCGTGCTGCCCGGAGCGGGGGGACCACCGCTGAGCGGAGCGCCCGCCAGCACGATCGGCGGCTGCTGCAGTGAGAACGGCGGCGGCGGTGAGAACGACGGTGGCGGCGGTGAGAACGATGGTGCAGATGAGGGGGGCAGAGACGAGGCGGAGAGCGGCGCCTCTCCTGGCAGCGCCCCAGGGGAGAGCCCGCGCTGCCGCGCAGCCTCCTGGGCGCTGCGGGCGAAGGCCTGTGCGAAGTCCCTGACTGATGGGTAGCGCAGGCCGGGGTCCTTGGAAAGGGCTTTGAAGAGCACGCCCTCGATCGCCGGCGTCACGTCGGGGAAGCGGTCGCTGAGGCGCGGCGGCGGCTGATGGAGATGCTGATTGGCCAGATCCTGGGCGCGCTGGTTGGGATCGCGCGCCAGACTGCGAAAGGGCAGCTCGCCGCTGAGCCACTCGTAGACGACTACGGCCAGTGAATACTGATCGCTGGCGCGGTGATCCTCTCCCCGAAAACGCTCAGGCGCCATGTATTCAGGCGATCCCAGGACCACATCGTCCTCCTCCTGGCCACGCCCCAGCACTCGCGAGAGCCGCTGACTCTGATGACCGGCGACTGCGATGCCAAAATCGCTCAGCCAGATCTGCCCTCCGCTGCTGATCAGCATATTGGCCGGCTTGACATCGAGATGCAGGACACAGTGCGGCTGCCCGTCACGGTCATGATAATCATGAGCATACTGCAGCGCCTCGGCCACCTGTTGCAGATAGGAGAGCAGTATGGCCAGTGCTACCCGCTGGCCCCGCGGATGACGCTCTTTGAGCGTGCCGCTGGCCAGGTCCATCATCAGATAGGCCAGATTGACACGCCTCCCCTGGCGCGTGAGATGCTCGTGAATGCCACAATCGTGGAGACGAATGATGTTGGGATGGGAGAAGCCCTGAATGATGCGCGCCTCCTTGAGGAATTGTTCCTGGTCATCCCATGAGGTAATGGGTGACATGATGATCTTGACGGCGATCTCGCGCTCGATATACTTGCTCTTCGCTTGATAGACGCGCGCAAAGCCACCGCGGCCAATGGCTCTGGTAATTACATAATTATTGATAGATCTATCAATGAATTCATCATCAGTGAGAATCTCATTCTGCATCTCCCTACTCCTTATAGGATAGACATGAGATCGCTCAATAGAGAATACTGGCTTACGACTGTTCTTCCAACAGCGTATTTTTCATAAAAAAAATCGAACGCGCGTTTCACTCGGTCGGGCTCTGTGTGCATTATACCACAGATGCCGCAAATTTCCAGAGTGATAGTCGCTTCCTCGACCAGTGCTCACTGGAAGAGTTTTACACTAAAAAATGAATGATGAGAGATCCTTTGCCGGCCGCGTGGACCGCTTCTGCCAAGGGCACGGCCAGCATGTCGAGCGCGAAGTGGCAGACGCACCTGACAGGCTCTTCCGGCAAGGCACTCTCCTTACCCATGGCAGGCAAGGTAGAGCGTGCGGCGGCGCGGTCCGTCCAGCTCCACGAGGACGATCCGTTGCCAGGTCCCCAGCAAGAGACGCCGGCGCTCATAGGGCACCGTTAGCGAGGGACCGATGAGCGCCGCCAGAATATGGTCGGGAGTGTGAGCGGGATCATGGGGATGACGGTAGCGCATGGCCGGCAGCAGGCCGCGCAGGGCCTCGAGAAAATCCTGGTCGGTGCCGGGATCGAGGTCCATTGTGGTCAGGGCGCAGGTTGTATGGGCCACGAAGAGCGTGCAGAGGTCGCTCTCCGGCTCCTGCCCGCGCAGGTGGCTCTCGACCGCATCGGTGAGATCGATGATCTCATCTTTCTGCCTGGTAGCGACCGTCAGCGTCTTCATGGCGCGGCCTCTCCTTCAGCGCTGGTCCCGGCCGGCTCGGGCTTGCGCCCCCAGACGGTCAGTGCGTAGCAGATCCCCACGTGGTTCTCATCGAGCATATCCAGCAGGAGACGCTGATACAGCTCATCATACTCGGCCTCAGGGATGCCGCCGATTCTGGTGAGAAAGGGCTTCGAGAGGGCGAAGGCGACCTCGGTATCTTTCATGCTGGTGTAGTACATGTCGGCGCCATAGGAGCCATCGACAATGTAGGGCTGGTGTTGAATATCCTGGAAACCGGCCTCTTTGAGCAGCTTCCCCAGCATGTAGGGGACGCCGGTCGTACGTCCATCCACGGAGAAGGTACGCCCGAGACGCGCCAGTACGGCATAGAGATGCCCCATCATCGCCTGGAAGGCAGCGCTGTTGGTCACCGTCGTCTCCGGCTCTGAAAAGCGCAGCAGGCCGCCTGGCCGCAGGATGCGGCGGCACTCGGCGATCAGCGCTGGCCAGGTCTGGCGATCCATAAAAGCGAAGATCCAGCGGGCATTGACGAGATCAAAGGCGGCGTCGCGAAAGGCCAGTGGCCTGCGCGCGTCCATCACCTCAAAGGTGACGTTCTCGAGCCGGCGTACCTGTGCCTGGGCAAAGGCGTAGCGAATCATGGTCTCGTTGATGTCGACGCCCACACTCTCCATCTGGGGATTCTGCGCGGCCAGCTCCAGCGCCCAGCCACCTGGCCCGCAACCAATGTCCAGTACGCGCCTGACGCCCGTCAGATCCAGTCGCCCTTCAATGAGGCCACCCATCGCCTGCGTCAACAGGCGATCTTGCTCCATCAGGCGGCCGGTCTCGGCGGCTTCTTCGATGTCGATGGTATAGCTGTTCTCCGAGGAAGATGACGCATCAGAGGCTGTCATGGAGGTCCTTCCTTTCTTGCACTGCATAGCTGTCCACGATCTGACGGGCGCTTGAGATGCGGTGTCCGTCTGAGGGCGGAACATGGCCCTGCTCATGTATCACAAGCATAGTTGATGGCTTCGGGCTGTGTCAAGAAGGTGGCGCCTTCTCGCTTAAACCAGGGGGGCCCAGGGATGCCAGCTTCCGTCATACCACAGATGCTGCAGGGCATTGGCATCGTTACGCGCAAATATGTCAATGTATGAGGGACCCCAGGAGAGGGCGGTCGGAGATGAGGAGAGGGTGCCGCCGAGGGATTCCCAGGCGTGCCAGGTGCCGTCGAAGGCGAGGTACTGTAGCGAGCCATCGGCGGCGCAGGTGAAGACGTCGAGGCGCTGGTTTCCCCAGGAGGCGACGCTGGGATCGAAGATGAAGCTGCTGCCCAGCGGCTCCCAGGGTCCCCACTGGCCCTCAAAGGCGCGATGCCAGAGGGCGTTGTCGAGGCCGCGTGCGAAGACGTCCAGGTGGCCCGGTCCCCAGGAGGTGGCGGCGGGCGCGGAGGTGATCACTCCGCCCAGGGATTCCCAGTCGTGCCAGAGGCCGTCGTACCAGCGATGCCAGAGGGCGTTGTCGGGGCCGCGCGCAAAGATGTCCAGGCGACCGGCTCCCCAGGAGGCGACGGCGGGGCTGGTGGTCAGGTTTCCGCCGAGGACCTCCCAGTCGTGCCAGCTCCCGTCGTACCAGCGATGCTGCAGGCTGTTGTCGGCGCCGCGCACGAAGAGGTCGAAGCGGCCGGGACTCCAGGCGACGGCGACGGGATCGAAGGCCAGTGTCCCCCCCAGGCTCTCCCAGGCGTGCCAGGTGCCATCGAAGTGGCGATGCCAGAGGGCGTTATCTCCTCCCCGTACGAAGAGGTCGAGCTGGCGCGGTCCCCACGAGGCCAGGGCCGGGCGGCTGTTGATAGCGCTGACGATGGCCTGGGCGGTGGCCTGCAGGTTGGGAGTGGGCGTGACGGCCCGGGTGGCGGTGGCGCGCGGTTGGGGGCGTGTGGGGGTGGTGGCCCGCGGCTGTGTGAGGGCCTGCACCGCCTGGATGATGCCGCAGAGGCTGCTGGTGGCCAGGGCGGTGGCGCCGAGACCCAGGACCAGACGCCGCCGGGTCAGGGGCGAGAGTGGGAGGGTTGGCAGTGGCAGAGCCGGGGTGCTGTGCGCGGGCACGTACCCTGGCCCGCGCCCGGGCGCGGGTGTGGAGACCAGTGGGCCTGCCGGCAGGGGTGTCTGATCGACGACGGTGGGCGCGGCGTGCTGGCTGTTCTGCGCAGCGGGCCGGGGTCCGGCGCTCAATAGCAGACGGCTGCCGGGGGCGCCTGGCTGCCAGAGCTGCATTGCGGAGGACGCGGCCGACGGCTGCTCGCCGCAGGCCTCTTCTAGAGCCTGGGCGAAGGCGCGTACGGAGGGGAAGCGGGCCTGGGGATCTTTGGCCAGGGCTGTGAGCAGGACTCTGTCGAGTGCCGGGGGCAGCGTGGGTACTTTTTCGCGTGGCGCCGGCGGCGGTGCCTGCAGGTGCTGCAGGGCGACCAGCATCTCGCCTCCGCTGAAGGGCGGTGTCCCACAGAGCCATTCGTAGACCACGACGGCCAGGGCGTACTGATCGCTGGCCGGTTCGGGGGCGCCGTTGATCTGCTCGGGCGCCATGTAGGTCGTCGTGCCGGCGGCGTTGGGCGGCGCGTAGGGCGTGGAGGTCACGCCGGCGCCTGGCGCGCGCATGGCGATGCCAAAGTCGCTGAGCAGCAGGACGAAGTTATCGCCGAGCAGCATGTTCTCTGGCTTGACGTCGCGGTGGATGATCTGGCGCTCGTGGGCATACTGCAGGGCGGCGGCCATCTGCCGAACGTAGGAGAGGACGCGCGTCAACGGTACGATGTTGCCAGTGGGATGGCGCTGCCGCAGTGAGCCGTAGGGGGCGTAATTCATCACCAGAAAGGGCGTCTCGTCCTCAATGCCAAACTCGAGCACGCGAATGATGTTCGGGTGGGAGAGGCGTGCGATTGTGCGGGCTTCGGCGAGGAAGTGGTTGAGCGCCTCCTGCGTGAGCCGCACTTGCAAGACCTTGATCGCCGCTGGCGTCTTGAGATAAATGTGTTCACCGAGATAGACCCGTGCAAAGCCGCCGCTGCCCAGCAATTTGAGCAGGCGATAGTTGCCGAGTCGCTGCCCTGCATAGTCGATCATCTGCGCATCTCTTGCTGTCTATTGCTCATGGCTGCAGTCGATCCTCCTCCACGACCTCCTCAACGCCCGGAGCTGCCCACGTGATGGCACACCCCTACCACACGTGGGACGAGCGTGATCGTCGGCTCCGGTCCTGGGAAGAGCGTCAGGGCCACCCTGTCTCTCCTGCCGAGCGCGTCCCTCGCCGGCCGGTGCTTTCCCCTCGCCTGCGCGTCGGCGCCCTGATTCGCGGCGTCCGTCCAAGACCTTCCCCCTCAGGGGTGGCCCGACCTTCCTCGCCGGGTGGCGCACGCCTGGCCGAGCGCCTCTCGCACCCGCCGGGCCCGCCGAGGGGTGAGGCAGCGATCCTGTCACGAGGCGCGCCAGGCGCCAGGAGCAGCGCCAGGGTCCTGCTGGCCGTCATCCAGCCGCCTGGAAGCGGTCACAGGCGACCGCTGGTTCGGGGTCGCTCGCGCACCCGTGACAGCATGCACTCCTGATGCTCTCCTCAACGAGGTCTCGCCAGCACGCAGCGCATGCCCGATCGGGGATTGGAAGTATTATACAGCAACTTCTCGTGATTCGGGACAAAAGTCCTACTGGCGAGCGGTGGGTGGCCGCCGACCGGGCCTGGGAAGGCCTGCGAGCGGCATAGTACTCGTTGCAAGGGCTGAGCGGGCCTGCCTCGGTCCGCGGGCGGCGCGACGCGGCAGAGCGTGCGTGCTCTCAGAGCGGCTGCCAGGTGATGGCGCTGACGGGACCCAGGACGTAGAGGGGCTCGGCGGAGAGGCGCAGCACGATGCGGCCGTTGATGGGCCGGTAGAGCGTTCGTGCCCCGGTCATGTTGACGACCTGCAGCGGCTGGCTGGTGCTCAGGGCGACCTGCAGGGGAAAGGGCGTCGACCAGAGTACGCGCAGATCGCCGCTGAAGCGCTCGTCGTAGATGCCCCAGGCGATGGCCTCGCGCTGCAGAAAGCTGCGTCCCGCGAGGGTGCGTGCGAGGACGGCGTAGGCCACGTAGGCCGGCTTGGGTGTGTAGCGGCCCTGGGCGTCCGGTCGACGGAAGAGGCCGAAGTTCTGCTGGCTGCGCGTGCTATCACTGCCGTCGTTGAGGAAGTCGTACCAGAAGAGCTTCTGCGCGCCGGCGCTCAGCGCCAGCACGGCCCCGCGTACGAGATATGCTGCCTGTTTGCTATCGCTGAGGCGCAGGAAGGCGCTGGTCCAGCCGAATTCGCTGATCCAGAGGGGTTTTGCCTGGCCGTGGTTATAGCGCTTGATGAGCTGTTGCACGGCCTGGAGCTGCTCGGGGAGACCCTGGAGCTCGGGCGCGGTCATGTTGAGGACGGTGTAGGGATGGTCAGAGACGGCATCCATGAAGGCGAGGGCGCCTTGCTTGAAGAGGGCCTCGAACCAGGGCAGGTCGGCGAAGTAGAGGGCGCCGCCGACGACGGTGACATCGGGGCGCACGGCTTTGATGGCCTGGTAGGTGTAGCGCAGCATGCGCGCGTAGCAGGCTGGCTGGCGCGCGCAGGGACCTGTTGAGAAGACGCCGTTGTACTCATTGTAGACCTCGACGGCACGCAGGAGGGGACCGTAGTGGGTGACGACGGCGGCGGCGTAGCGCGCGAAGGCCTGCAGGCCGGTGTCGTCGTAGGGGGTCTGGCCGCCATCGTAGAAGCGGTTGTTGTAGTCGAGGATCAGGAGGGGGGTAAGGTTGTTGCTCTGCAGGGCCTGCATGGCCGGGTCGAGGGCATCAAAGCTGTAGTGGCCGGGGGTCTGCTCGATGAGAGACCAGGTGGCGTCGGTGCGCACGCTGGCGACGCCCATCTGGCGGATGAGGGGGGCGAGGCCGGGATCGTTGCCGGGGAAGTGGGCGCCGACGCCGAAGGGGGAGTCGGCCGGGGCGTCGAAGGGGGCGAGGACGGCGAAGGGGAGATCCTGCAGGGAGGCGCTGCTCTGGCTCTCGTCGCTGAGGTGGAGCACGTAGTAGCCGTCCTGCAGGCGCGGCAGGGTGATGCGGGCCTGCCAGAGGCTGGCGCTCGCCTGACCGCGCAGCACGGTGGTGCCGTCGAGGTCGCTGACGCTGTAGGCGAGGCGATCGCCGAGACCGGCGGTCGCGATGGTGAAGGCGGGCGGCTGGCTGTCGAGGAAGGCGGTGCTGGGCACGGCGGCGACGGCGTGCGCGGCCAGCAGTCCCGACGACAGCAGGCTATAGGCAAGCAGCGACGGGAGCACGAGCACAGCGATCATCAGCAGGAGACGTATGAGCAGAGCGCGCACAGGCCAGCGTATGCGCAGGCTCCGACGGGGGAGCGCGCTCTGTGGTGACATGGGATGCCGCAGACGCATGGATGCAGTGGCAGCGGGTGTTCTCTCTGAACGCAACACGGCGTCACCTCCCTGGAGCGGCCGCGCTCTGCTCGGCGAAAGAGAGAGGGCGAGGCGAGGCGAGGCGCAGCCGCTCTGCGAGACTTCTTCTCTTTTGCCAGAAATAAACGGGGATGGCGCCCGCTCTGACGGACCTCGCCGGTATGCCCCCCATATGGGGCTCCTTGCGATGGCGAGGGGTGTCTCTGCTCTCCTTTACGCCGACAACGCCCGGAGGCTATGATAGAGGGAAGAGCGATGGCGCGACGCTGTGCAGCGCCTGCCGCGAGGCGCCGTCGAGAGCATACACCACGAAGAAGGACAGAGCGAGCCATGCAGCAGAGAAGATATCTGAGCGGCGGACAGGCCGTAGTCGCCAGTCTGCGCGTCCAGGGTGTTGAGGTCGTCTTTGGCATTCCGGGCGTTCACAATCTCCCTATCTACGACGCCCTCTACAGCGAAAGGAGCATCCGCCACATCCTGGCGCGCCATGAACAGGGCGCGGGCTTTATGGCCGATGGCTACGCACGCGCCAGTGGTCGGCCCGGTGTTGCCCTGGTCATCACCGGGCCAGGCGTCACCAACATCGCTACCCCCATTGCCGACGCTTTCGCCGACTCAGTGCCGCTGCTGGTGATCGCCACCAGCCTGCCAGGTGAGACCGGCGGCCACTCCTGGGGCCGCCTCCACGAATTGAAAGACCAGCTCGGCATGGCTCGGGCGCTGGCCGGTTGGGTCCACGAAGTCCGCCACGTCGCCGAGATTCCCGCAGCGCTGCACGAGGCCTTCCGCCTCATGCGTAGCGGACGTCCCCGCGGCGCCTACCTGCAGATCCCCCTGGATGTCCTCGCAGAGAGCGCAGAGATGGAGATTCCCACCTCCGAAGAGCCAGTCACGCCAGGTCCTGCAGCGGCCGAGATCGCCGCCGCCTGCGAGCTGCTGCGCGCCTCACGCCGACCTCTGATCGTCGCCGGGGCCGGGGTGAGCGCTTCCGGGGCGAACGCAGAGCTGCTGCGCCTCGCTGAACTGCTGCGGGCGCCGGTGCTGCTGGGCGGGAAAAGCCACGACGTCCTGCCGAGCGACCATCCCCTGGTCATCGCGACCCGCGGCTACCCTGCACGCATCCTGGCGCCGCTCGTGACAGCCTGCGACCTGGCTCTGGTTGTGGGCAGCAAGCTTGGCATGCAGCGCACCACACTGCCTGCCCTCGAAGGTGGCGGCGGCAGCCGCGAGGGTCGTCTGCCACTGCCGGAGCAGCTCATCCACATCGACATCGACCCCCAGGAGATCGGACACCTCTACCCGGCCAGCCTGGGCATCGCCGCCGACGCCCGGCAGACGCTCAGTGCCCTGCTCGCTGCGCTGACGGATGAGCCAGGACAGCACGACGAGCGCCAGGAGGAGATCGCTATGATCAAGACAGCCCTGGCGGAGCGCTCGCGGCACATCTATGGGGAGGTGAGCGCCTGGCTGGAGGCCCTGCGGGCGGCCCTGCCGCGCGAGAGCATCGTCGTCGCCGACATGACGATCGCTGGATACGCGGCGGCCCAGGCCTTCCCGGTCTACGAGCCGCGCACCTTTCTCCACGCCTCTGAACTCTGCTCAATCGGGAATGGCCTGCCACTGGCTCTGGGAGCGCAGCTCGCCGCTCCGCAGCGGCCGGTGGTGGCACTCTGCGGCGACGGTGGCTTCCTGCTCAACGCCAGTGAGCTGGCCACAGCGGCCCAGGAGGGCATTCCCGTGACGGTGCTCCTTTTCAACGACGCCAGCTATACGGCCGTGAAAAACGATCAGCGGCGACGCTTCGAGGACCGCTCCATCGCCACAGACCTGCTGCCACTGGACTATGCGGCGCTGGCACGGGCCTTTCGTGTCGCGGGGCTGCGCGTCACTCACCCGCAGGAGCTGGGTGCGGCCCTGCAGGAGGCGCAGGTCCTCGGAGGGCCAGCCTTGATCGAGGTGCCGCTCAGGCGTTAGCAGCGGCTCAGGAGCGCAGCGCCACGCCAGCCCCCTGCGACAGGGGCGCGATCGTCATCGCGCCCTTTGCTTCCACCGAGAGGAACAGGCTTGTGAAGAGCGCCCGGCACGTGTATAATGAGGAAGCTGCTCGACCCTGCTAGTGATCGATCCCTTCCGACGGCAGCGTGATCCGAGCACTCCGCAAGAGGAGAGGAGGCTGCTTTTGCCGCGCAAGAAGAACGCAAACAATGGTCACCACCGCCAGATCGATTTGCAACTGGCGCAGAATCCGGTCTTGCCACTGGCGCTGCGCTCCGACGAGCATTTGACGATCGCCGATCTGGAGCAATGGCTCTGGGATGCCGCTTGTGCGATCCGTGGGGCGACCGATGCGCCGAAGTTCAAGGATTTTATTCTGCCGCTGGTGTTCTATAAGCGGCTCTCGGATGTCTTTGACGATGAGTGCAGAGAGTGGAGCAGGCACTTCGGCGATGAGGTGGTGGCACAGCAGTTTATTGAGGAGGATCACCGTCAGGCGCTGCTAGAGGGACGCAGGCCGATGGTGCGCTTTCTGATTCCGGCGGCCTATCGCTGGGAGCAGTTGCGCAATCATGGTCTGGCCGGGTTGGGTGAGTTTGTTTCGGAGGCGATGCAGCAGGTGGCGAAGCTGAATCCGGCGCTCGA
>JBHOQN010000154.1:0-51144 GCA_042408965.1 Ktedonobacteraceae bacterium | reverse complement strand
ATCATGCCGGAGGGGTTGCCCCATTCGGATACTCAGGGCTCCTCGCTTGCATGCAGCTCCCCCTGAACGTTTCGCCGGTCTCCGCGTCCTTCTTCGGCCTTCAGCGCCCAGGCATCCCCCGCGTACGCTTCTCGCTTGTGTGCAACTCCCATTGTTTCAGGAGAGCACACGAGTTCTCTCCATCTGTCTGTATACTCGGCTTGCAGGAATTGCTGACTGCTTTTCTCGCTCTCAGCAAAATTGAAGCAAGTATCTATTGGTACACGATTCAGTTGTCAAGGTACTGACCGCTCTGCTCTGGCCGGTTTCTCTGCTGGCCTCGCCTGCGGTGGTTTTAGTATCCCACAGCTTGAAGCGATTGTCAAGAGGTTTTCGCCGGAAGTCCTCGAAGCCCTCCAGGAAGGGGAGCAGCTCTGTGAGGAGGACCACGGCAAGAGGGCCAGAGCCATCGCGCCGTCGCGCAGCGCCCCGATACTATCGCATATCGCCGCAGCATTGTCAATACCTCAGCCGTAGAGATTCGGGGAGGAGGCGAAGATTAGCCACAATGTACTATAGAGGATTGACGGATTTCTTTGCGCTGAAGTACGCTTTGCTACGTGATAGTACGAGGGGTTATTATACCTTCGCGGAGGGGAGTCTCTTGATGAAATATTTTTTCTGGATAGCCTTTGCCGTATTCCTGGCGGCCTCTATACCTCATGTGGCCTACTTTTTTGCATCATTTGAGCCATCGTCCGGGCCGGAGGGGGCCTGGTGGTGGGCCGTAAGCTATGCTATAGCCATCAGCATTGACGTCACGATCTATCTGCTTTCCTGGACAGCCTTCCAGCGGTATCGGCGGTATCGGACCCCCAAAGCAGTCTGGCAGCACTGGCTTCTGATTGTGATCTGCACAGCCTTCTCATGGGCTGTCAACTGGGCCTATGCGAAGCAGTTTCACAGCCCGTCGATGCTCAGTGCAGCCGAGCATGCCGCGCCCTGGCTGACCAACATCTTTCCCTTCATGGCAAGTGCTTTCCCCCTGCTGGGTATCGTCTACACGATGATGGCTGAGACGATCAGCGAGACCGAGGCAGAGGAGAAGAGCGCCAAGCAGCAGCAATTGACCGCTCTGACCGAGCTGGCGAAGCAGGTGCAGCTCCCCATGTCGACCCTGAGGCGGGCGTTGACCACCGGGACGCGCCTCAATCCTGCCAGCCTGCTTCCCATTGCCAACCAGGAGAGCACAGCCATGGCGCCCGCAACCAGTGCCACAGGGGTGGGAGAGGCCAAAGAGCCTGCGCAGGATCTGGCACGGCCCATCACCGGTCAGATTGTCGCCGTGGGCGGCGAAGCGCTCGGCGATGAGCAGAGCACCAATCCGGCCCTCCTGACAACCCCGGCTGACGGCAGCCCCGATAAGCTTCAGATGACAATCGAAGTATTGAAGTCAAACCCCGCTATCACAGATGAGGCCCTCGCCCAGTACCTGGCGCTCAAGCGACCCGCGAGCGCCCGCTTCTGGCGTCTGAAAGCCCTGGAGATCCTGAACAGCAGCAATGGTAGAGGCCAGCCGGCCAGAGCAATGGCCAATGGCGCGCTCGGCCGTCACTGAGCAGTGGCCCGGGCGCCCGGCCGCGTTCGCTCACGCTCTCTGCCTGGTGACGACAGCAACCAGGCAGAGAGCCGGGCGCCCCTCTGCTCACTACCTTGACGTTTATTGTAGCTATATGATAGACTAACGAAGAGCAGTGGAGAAACTATCTGACCTGTCTTGATGTACACAGTGACAACGTAGTCAGTCTGATAGCCACAGGTTTATCCCAATCTCCAGCTATTTTAGGGAGGGATCAATGCCGACCACATTCAGTTACGCGCGTATTTTACACGCGGTGGGTCAGGTACTGGATCAAATTGGCGTGAAGAGTATTGCGCTCCGCGAGGAAGAGGACGGTCTCTTCGTTGAGGGGTACAATAGCGAAGGCCAGCTTCAGGTTCAGATGCGCTATGACATCCCCGGCCTCTACGAGTTGCTTTCGCGCACCGAAGAAGCAAACGCAGAGCGAGAAGAACAGCTTCTGGCTTCAGAGCAGGTGGGGGGGCTGCTGCACCGCTTCCTGGCGGAACACGACCGCGAGCTGGTTGGGATCTCTCGCTGAGGCGATGGAATATGCAACCGCGAGGAACCGGGTACCTGCCCCCGGTTCTTACGTATCCCTGACGACCAGCTATCGCGGCGACCTGATGCCACTCATTCTGAGGGATCGCACAGCCAGCGCAAGCCGTAGGCACGCATACTTTCAATGACGTCAATCAGGTCCCGCCCCTTCTCACTGAGCGAGTACTCTACCCGTGGAGGTACCTCCGCAAAGGTTCGACGGGAGATGATCCCCTCCTCCTCCAGGGTGCGCAGCCGTTCGGATAGCGTCTTCGGGCTGATCCCGTGAAGCGAGCGCTCCAGCTCATGAAAGCGCTTCGCACCGGAGGCCAGATCGCGAATGATGAGAAGGGTCCACTTTCCGCCAATGATCCTGGCGGTTCGGGCTACCGGGCAGGTACTGGTACTACCGGGAGCAACTCTGGTATCCTTGAGGTGATCGGATGTCGCAGACGTCATAGAACTCTATTCTTTGTCTGGTAAGCTGGAAGTCATCCCTTAATTAGAGACTATATCATAAGTAGCTCTGAAAAGTAAAGCGCGGACCACTCGACTTTACCCATAAAGTATGATATGCTCATAGTTGTAGGATTGCGTTGCACGCAATCCGAGCACCTGAACAATCAGAAAATCTTGGTCTGCGCGGTTTCTCCCGATGAGAGGAGAAGATTGTGCCAGAAGAGATTGCTTTATTCATTGATTTTGAGAACATTCGCTACAGTATGCTGAATATTCAGCGGCGCGAGCCTGATCCGCAGGAGCTGATCGCCGTCGCGCGCCGCTATGGAACTGTTATGGTCGCCCGAGCCTATGCGGACTGGTCTCGCCAGCCCGAACTCTTCAAGGGCAGCCTCACGGCGGCGATGATCGATCGTGTGGACTGTCCGGCAAAGCAGCGCGACCGCATCCGCATGGGTACTATCCACTATCCCCCTGCCAATCCCTCTACAGGCGCGCTCGGCGCTCCAGGCTATGCCTCTGAACAGGGTCCGTACCAGCGCCAGTGGTCGGGAGGCATCACCAGTCACCCTGGCTCCCTGCCCGCTGTGCACCCACAGCACCTGGAGAACGGCTGGTCGACCTATGCGGATCAGTCGCTGCGCCCGGAAAGCGAGGAGCGCCTGAGCGTGAATGGCGAGGATGAGGGAGCCGGCGAGGAGCAGTTTGGCCCGTCTGCCTATGCGCAGCGCGAGTCACCGCGTCCGGGCGGCCCTGGCTCTTACCTTCAGCATCCCGGCCAGCCCTCCAGTGGGTCTCTGCCTCACGGGAATACTGGTCCTCTGGGATATTCTCCTCAGCACTCCGGCGGCACTGGCCATCTGCCCGCCATCGGGCCGGGTGGTACGAACGCGATTGTGCAGAGTACGATCGTACAGAGTACCGTCGACTTGAATATGCTGATGGACATCATTGAGACCGTCTTTGATCGCCCGACCATCTCTACCTTCGTCCTGATGACGGGCGACAAGGATTTCACCCGCATCTGTGCGCGTCTGAAGTTGCGTTTGAACAAAACGGTGATTGTTGTTGGTATTCCGGGAACCGTCAGCCGAGATCTGATCAGCAGCGCCAACCAGTTTGTGCCTCTGGTGCCTGGCGGCGCCTCCACTTCGACCCTCACGGGCAGTGGCTATATGCCGGCTGTCTCGTCTGGCAGCACGGGCCACATGCCGGCCGTTACGCCAGGGACGAATCCCCACATGCCGGCTGTTGGGATGCAGCCTCCGATCGACGCCCTTGATCCTCAGTTTCTGCAGTTCCTGGACGACATCGATCGCAACTGGTCCTGGCGCACGGTGATCGGGGTGGCGAACTTCATCGGAGATCCCGTCAACCCGAAAAACCGCTTCCGCGGCAGGTTGACGCGCGAGTCGGCCCGCGAGTTGCTTCACTCCTGCATTCAACAGGGCATTCTTCTGCTGCAAACGGATGCGACTGGAGCGGAGGATCTGCGCCTGAACCGTGCGCATCCTGAGGTCGAAGAGGTTCTCAAGCAGTTTGTACGCTAGAGGAGGTTCGGCGTCGCCCATGCTCAGGAATCTCCAGAAGCCTGTCTGCCTGCCATCTCTGTGTACACCCGCACGGATAACGATAGATGCAACCGACGCCTGGCGGCACTAAAGCGCCAGGCGCTTTTTTTGAGGAGTGTGATCGTATGCTCGATGAGTCACAACTGGAGCTACTACGGCAGCTCGTTGCCAGTCCCAGTCCCTCTGGCTTCGAGCAGTCGGTCCAGGAGGTGATCCGCCGCGAGAGTGCCCGCTACGCTGAGGCGGTCTCAACGGACCGCCACGGGAACGTGATCGCCAGCCTGAACGCGGCTGGTCACCCGCGCGTCATGCTTACGGCCCACTGCGATGAAGTGGGTCTGCTGGTGCGCTACATCGATGAGCAAGGCTTCCTCTACTTTGCCCCCATCGGCAGTTTCGACTCCACCACGCTGCCCGGTGAGCGCGTGGAGATCCATACGCCGGGTGGCCCCCTGCCAGGGGTCATCGGCGCCAAACCGATCCATCTGAAATCACCCGCGGAGCGTGAGAAGGCTCCTGACCTGAACGAGATGTGGATCGACATCGGCGCTGCCAGCCAGGAAGAGGCCCGCAGGCTGGTTCCCCTGGGCAGCCCTGTGACGCGCGCGGCTCGTCTCGAGCGCCTGCACGGCGATCTGGTGGTCTCGCGCGCGCTGGATAACAAGGCTGGCATCCTCGCCATCCTGGAGGCGTTGCGCCGCGTCGCTGCGGCCCGCCAGCGCCTCAGAGCCGCCCTCTACCTGGTCTCCACGGTGCAGGAGGAGCTTGGCTCACGCGGAGCGCACACCAGTACCTACGGCGTGGAACCGGATATCGCGCTGGTTGTCGATGTGACCTACACCGCTGACCATCCGCAGACGTCGCGACACGAGATCGGTGAGATTAAGCTCAACGGCGGCCCGGTTCTGACGGTGGGGGCGGCCATCAACCCGCGCGTCTATCAGCTACTGGTCCAGACGGCGACGGCCGCGGGCTTGAGCTATCAGATCGACGTCCAGGCTGGGTACACTGGTACGGATACGGATACGATCCAGATGACGCGCGCCGGGGTGGCCACGGGCTTGATCAGTATCCCCTGCCGCTACCTGCATACAGGCTCGGAGATCGTCTCCCTCAAAGATGTCACTGAGGTCGCGCTCCTGCTGACCGAGTTTGTGCTGGCGCTCGAGACGGGGATCAACCTGATTTCCTGAACCACTCGCAGCCGGCGCAGCCCCACTCCGCGGGGGACCAGTCGCCGCATGGCCCCCTTCCCGCATGGGACCGCCTCCGGGCAGAAGGGCGTCTGCTCAGGCGCGGCTCTCCTCTGCCCAGCGCAGCGAACGCTCGACGGCCCGCTTCCAGCCACTGTAGAGGGCCTCGCGCTGGTCAGCGCTCATGCGCGGCTCAAAGACGCGATCGAGGGCCCACTGTCTGGCAACCTCCTGGCGACTGCCCCAGAAACCGACCGCCAGGCCGGCCAGATAGGCCGCTCCCAGGGCGGTTGTTTCGGTGACCCTGGGACGCTCGACCGGCACCCCCAGCATATCGGCCTGAAACTGCATGAGCAGGTTATTGACGGCGGCACCTCCATCGACACGCAGCGATCTCAGATGCACGCCACTGTCAGCGCTCATGACCTCCAGTACGTCGCGCGTCTGATAACAGATGGATTCGAGCGTCGCACGGGCAATGTGCTCGATGGTCGCGCCGCGCGTCAGGCCGATGATGGTCCCGCGCGCATAGGGGTCCCAGTAAGGAGCTCCCAGGCCCACAAAGGCTGGCACGAGATAGACCCCGCCATTATCGGACACGGCCCCCGCCAGGCGCTCGATGTCGACGCTGCGCTCGATGGCACGCAGGCCATCGCGCAGCCATTGCACGGCCGCCCCGGTGACGAAGATACTCCCCTCGAGGGCGTAGGTGAGACGCGGGGCGCCACCCTCACCCTCGGGCAGACCCCAGGCCAGGGTGGTCAGCAGGCCGTTCGGGGAGGCCATGCCGCGCTCACCGGTATTCATGAGGACAAAGCTACCGGTGCCATAGGTATTTTTGGCCATGCCAACCTCGAAACAGGCCTGGCCGAACATGGCAGCCTGTTGATCGCCAGCGATGCCGGCTAGCTTGATAGGAACGCCGAAGAGCTCGGGGTCAGTCTCCCCATAGACGGCGCTTGAGGGAAGGACCTCGGGCAGCATGGCGCGCGGAATGCCAAGCTCGTCAAGAATGGTCTGGTCCCAGGTACCACTGTGAATATTGAAGAGGAGGGTGCGCGAGGCGTTGGAGTAATCGGTCACATGGACGCGCCCTCCACTTAAGCGCCAGAGCAGAAAGGTGTCAACCGTGCCGAAGAGCAGCTCGCCACGCTCGGCCCGCTCGCGCACGCCTGGCAGGTTGTCCAGAATCCACTAGACCTTGGTCCCTGAAAAATAGGCGTCGGTCACTAACCCTGTGCGCTCGCGGATCACTTTGTCGAAACCCCGCTCCTTGAGGGCGTCGCAGATGGGCACTGTCAGCCGGCTCTGCCAGACAATGGCATTATGGACGGGACGCCCGCTGGCTTTCTCCCAGACGATGGTCGTCTCTCGCTGGTTGGTGATACCTATGGCCGCCACCTGGCTGGCCGCCACGCCGGCCGCCTTGAGGACCTGCCTGGCGACACCTAGCTGGCTCTCCCAGATGGCTTCGGGATCATGCTCCACCAGGCCGGGCGCCGGGTAGATCTGTGGAAATTCCTGCTGGGCTACCTGCACAATCTGCCCCTGATGATCGAAGAGAATGGCCCGCGAACTCGTGGTGCCCTGATCCAGGCTCAAAATATAACCAGTCATCGCTATATGATCCTCCTTGATACAGCGGCAGTTCCCTGACTGCCGGACTGCCGCGCATGGGCTGCATGGGCACAGAGAAGAGCCGAGCGAGGCGAGATGCACCTCCCTCGCGCATGCATGCAAGGGCCTTCAGCCCTGTCTCTTTCGACAGTATACCTCATCGTCCCTACCCAAGGGCCAGTGCTTCGCTTATAATGTGAGTACCCAACGCCTTAAGGAGAGAGCAGGATCATGCACAATGTTCCAAACCTACTGAGCCTCAGCCGGATAGCCAGCACCGTTCTGATTTTCATCCTGGTCCTGATCAACGAGCACTGGGCCTTTCTTGTCGCTACGCTGCTGTTTGTGCTGGCCTCGGTGACCGACCTCCTGGACGGCTACCTGGCGCGCCGCTACCACCTGGTCTCGCCCCTGGGGGTCTTCCTGGACCTGACGGCCGACAAGGTGTTTGTCTCCAGTATCCTGATCGCACTGGTGCAGATTGGCCTGGTGCCGGCCTGGATCGTGGTGATCATTATTGCGCGCGAATTTCTGGTGACCGGGCTGCGCTCAATGGCGGCCGCCAAAGGGACGGTCATCGCCGCCGGCACCTGGGGGAAGCAGAAGACGTTTATCACACTGCTCGCCATCGGCGGCCTGCTGCTGGCCAGAGGGACTGGCGATCCTCAACTCTCTCTCTTCTCTCACCTGACGCTGCATGTCACGCCGCAGACGCTGACCTTCAGCAGCCTGCTGTTGCTGGCGGCGGACATCACCCTGCTGCTGGCAACGGTCTGGACGGTCGTTTCGGGAATAGAGTATATTCTACGGGCCATGCCCTTGCTCCAGGGCAAGGATAGCAGTCTGCGCGCCTGAAGATGTCCCGCTCTGTCAGCAACAGCCTGCCGTCTTGCCCGCTTCTCTCCTTTGCTCAGCGCGAAGAAGCTGCTCCCCCTGGTGAGGCAACCACCTCTCTCTGTCCCAGCTTGCGCTCTTTTCCTGCCAGCAGACGTCCGATGTTATCGGAGTGAAAGAGGATCACCAGAACAGGGGCGACCAGCATAAAGATCATCGCCGGGATCGGAAGCCAGCCGACGAGCCTGAAGACAACGCCGCAGACCATCACGGTCGCGCAGCCCACCAGCGAGCCGAGCGAGACATAGCGTGTGAGGCCGATGGTGCCGATGGTGAAGACGGTGCCGATGGCGAAGACGAGAAAGGAAGCGGGTGGGGCAACAAAGGAGAGAGAGCCAGCACCAGTCAGGACCCCTCGTCCACCCTGGAAGCCGATAAAGACGGGATAGCGGTGCCCGATCAAGGCTCCCAGCCCGGCCATCAGGGCCCCCCAACCCATAAGGTGGAAAAAGGGGACATAGAGGGCCAGGAGCATGGGGGCGATGCCCTTCGAGAGATCAAGAACCAGCACAATGATGGCCGGTCCGAGTCCCAGAACGCGATTGACATTGGTGGCTCCCGTTTTATGGCTGCCATAGTCACGAATATCGAAGTCACGGCCGCGCCTGATCTTGCCCATCCAGTAGCCTGGCGGGAGCGAACCCCAGAGGTAACTGATGACGGCAATCAGCAGCAACCTGAGCGCGATAAAGGCCGGTTGATCAAGAGCGAGCGGCATAAGAAGCCTCCTCCATTGGCGATCTGAAGTAGCAAAGAGCATCTCGTAGCGCGCCCTTATTATAGTCGCAAGCGCCGCTGGATTCCAGACAGGGGTACCGCTCACACCGCTCGTTCTTCTGGAGCGCAGCTGGCCGGAGAAGCCGCTGGGATCGCTCCGCGCTGGAGAGCGCCAGCCGGCGGGGAACGAATCGGGCACGGGCAGGCCGCGGACCCCCAACCAGCCTCAGCCAGCATCGTCCTGCCAGAGGAGACCATCGATGAGGCGTGAAGTTGCGGTTTTGACAGCAGCCACCAGCAAGGCCCGGTTCTGGAGGGCTGGCAGATCCGTCAGGGTCTCGGGATCGCAGAGCGTCACATACTCCAGGGTCAGTTGCGGCTCCGTCGCAATGCGACGCGCGACTGTGCGCGTGATGATCTCCGGGCGGCGCTCCCCGGCCAGCAGCAGGCCGAGACCAACGAGCAGGGCATTGTAGAGGCCCTTCGCCAATTGACGCTCTTCAGGTGAGAGTAGCTCATAGCTCTCACTGAAGGTCAGGCCGTCGGAATCGCGCATCTCCGGCACCACCGATATGCTGACGTCGATATTGAGATCGCGCACCAGCCGGCGGGCGACGGCCACGGTGTAGACATCGTTTTGCAGGAAATAGGCGATGTCAGGGCGCACCAGGAGCAGGAGCTTGCAGGTCGTGGTCGCAATAGCGCGCAGGCGCCGAGGATAGAGGCGGGCCTCGAAGCAGTCGGCCAGAGGTTCACCCGGAACGACATGGGTCGCGAAGCCAGCAGGGTACATGGCCGGAAGCTCTGGCCTGAAGACAACATCAACGCCCATGCGTTCCAGCAGGCGCAGGTCACGCTCGCTGTCATAGGAGTAGCGTGCAAAGGCCTCTGGCGAGGGAAACTGCCCAGGATCAGCAAAAATGCTGACGACACAGATCTCACACTCGCGCCGGGCAGTCTGCACAAGGGCCAGATGCCCGGCATGAATATTGCCCGCCGTTGGAATCAGGGCCACAGCACCCCCGGACAGCCAGCCACGAGCAGTTTCTGTCATCTCCCACAGCTCTTGAATAATGCGCATACATTCTCCCCCGGGCTGTACCCAATTGTATAAATGTGTCTCTCTTCTGGTCATAGTGTAGCGCGTATTGTAGTTGCCTTGCCGTTTGGCGTCAACTCATTCACCATGCTATACTACTCATCGAGGAGGTTCTTTTCTCACCTATGGAGAGAGCACGACGTCGCCTGCGGATGAGCCTGAAAGTGGGCCTGCTGGGAGGCAGCCTCTGCCTGAGCGCAGCGGGGGCCCTCATCCTCTGGCATCGGCTGATGACGCCCCAGCACCTGGAGAGTCCCCTGCCGGGCGAGGCCCACCTGTACCGCTGGCGCCACGGCCACATTTTCTACAGTGTCAGCGGTCCCGAAGAGGCACCCCCGCTGATCGTCTGGCACGCCCCGGGACTGGCTGCCTCGGCGTATGAGATGCGCCGGCTTGTGGCTGTGCTGGGAGAGCACTACCGCGTCTACGCACCTGACCTGGCCGGCTTCGGCCTCTCGGATCGCCCGGCACTCCCCTACTCTGGCGCCCTCTACGCGGAGCTGGCCGGTGATTTTCTGCGCGATGTGGTGGGAAAGCCGGCGATCCTGCTGGCCCGCGGGCTGAGCTGCCTCTACGCCGTCAGTGCGGCCAGCGCTGCACCTGAGCTGTGCAGCGGGCTGATCCTGCTCTCACCGCCGGAGCAGCGCACCCCGGCCGCGGGTCCGCTCCCTCTCCCGGGCGCGCCGCTGGCCCGGCTGCCTCTGCTCGGCCTCTTCATCTACTGCCTGCTCACTACACGGGTGGTCCTGCGCTGGCTGCTGGCCGCGGACTCCAGCGCGGAAGCGGCTGACCTGGACTACCTCTACGCCACCAGCCATCAGTTTGGGGCGGAACACGCTCCTCGCGCCTGGTTGGCCGGCCAGCTTGGCCTGGACATGTCTACCCTCCAGAGAAGCAGGCTGCCTGAACAGGTGCTGATCGTCGGCCGCGGCCAGGCGGCGGGCCGCACCTCTCCTCAGGGCAGCTCACTGCTGCGGTTGGAGCAGGCGCGCATACTGGCTCTTGAGGACCACAGCTATAGCGTCTCTCAGGAGATTGCACAGGCGCTCCTCACTCAACTGAAGGACTGGCAGACGCGCTCTGCGCCAGAGCTGGAGCTGGCCTCTGAGCCTGCGCTCCAGGACCAGCCTCTCCCGCAACCGGCAAACGAGACGGCGACGCAGAGCGCCACCGTACCAACGGCCGAGGAGCAGGCAGGTACGCCGGAGCCAGCGCAGACCGGCGCACGCAGCCCCATCGAGGCCTACTGCGTCAAATGTCGCCAGAAAACCAGCATGCTGGAGGCCAGGGAGGTCACCATGAAGAATGGCCGCCCGGCGCTCCAGGGCGTCTGCGCGCTCTGCGGCAGCCGCCTTTACCGCATCGGACGGCTCGCCTGAGAACCTGTTCTCTGAGCACAGGCTCCGGCTCAGATGGGCCGGGCCAGAAGGACAAAATGTCCTCCCCCGGCGTTGTTATTATCAGCAAGGAAAGGGAGGGGGGATCCTGGGAAAACAGGAGAGCAGCATGGTCGGATTAGCCGGTCGATCGACTTGACGTCCGGTTCTTTTGACCGTATAATCTCTGTCATGTGTTGCGCGCCTGGCGTATCGCCTGCGAGCTGATACGTGTTTGTAGCGCCGCCTCAGACTATGCAGGACAGATGCGGATCACAGCCAGCATCGGCGGGTTGATCAACATCACAACCATGTCCATCTGCTTCCCCGGAGCCGGCAAGCCCACCTACGCGCTATGCAGTGGTGGGAGGGTCTCATATTCGCTCGCTACAGACGGCTGCAGAGGACGGCAGGACACTGACGGTGGAGGTTGCGCGGCCAGAGACAGGTAGAATCGCTCCGCATGGGCGAGAGCCGGCAGAATAAGAGAGCCTGGGAGATTATACACTGTAAGAGGAGTTCTGGGAGAGGCTACTGCAAAGCTTGCATACCGAGCCTTATTACCAGAGAGGAGTAGGAGTTCTAACATGAGTATTGGTGGACAGAGCGACGTAACACCTGAGCGCAAGGTATACTTTCTCACCCCTGAAGGATATCGCAAAAAGAAAGAACGTCTGGACTACCTGCGCACAGTCAAGCGCCAGGAGGTTGCCGACTTCATTCACGACGCCAAGGAGGCCGGCGACATCAGCGAGAGTGGCGCGTACGAGGAGGCCAAGCGGCAGCAGGCCGCGGTAGAGGGCGAGATTCTGGAGCTGGAGCAACTCCTGGCCTCTTCCGAGGTGATGACCGCCGATATGCACCAGGACCTGGACGGCCCTCCGGTGGTGCGCATCGGCATGCAGGTTGAAGTCGAGACCGAAAGTGGCGCAACACGCACCTTTAAGATCGTTGAGACCTACGAGGCCGATCCGAAATCAGGCCTGATCTCCGATCAGTCCCCCGTAGGCAAGGCCCTGCTGGGGCATAAGGCGGGGGATGTGGTCAGCGTCTCCACACCGGGCGGCGTGACCACCTATACGCTTCTCTCGGTGCGCCCGATGCTCTAAGCCAGCGCTGCCCTCCGCTTGCATCGATCTGTGGCGGATACGGTCCGCAACGATTGACCGTATCCGCCAGGTGCCTTTCAGGGCGCAGCGGGGAGATGACCACTGAGCACCCTTCGCCGTTCAGCCGCCTGCGACTCCAGCGGAGTCGCAGCTCTCCCCTCAATGTTCTTCCCCTGTTACCACTGACACGCTGCGCTCGGAGAGGCCGAACCAGCCAATGCCACCCGCCAGGATCAGCAGCACTCCACCACCAATAAAAATCAGATGCACGGGGAGAAACTGGCCCAGATAGCCAGAGAGCGTGATCGAGAGGATACTGGCAAGAAAGACGCTGGTCTCGATCACCGACTGCACACGGCCGATCAGCGTGCGCGGAGTTGTGTTAAGCACCAGGGGCGCAAAGCCCACATCGATGCCAGCCTGCAGCAGGCCACAGATAAAACTCGCTACCAGAGCGCCAGCGTACTGTGTCTGCCAGGCATAGACCACAATGCTACCCCCCGTCAGCCCGACGCTGCCGGGCAGGAGCCTCCGCGGGGAGATTCTGCTCGCGACGAGGCCCACCAGCAGCACTCCGACGAGCAGGCCCAGGCCACCCAGCGCCGCCAGGGGACCGTAGAGCGTGCTGCTCACATGAAGGCGCTGGCTGACAAAGACGATATCGAGAGCGTTGATGGACCCGGCGCCGAGCATGCCAACGACGGCCAGCAGCATAACCATCCGCAGCACAGGCGAGCGCAGGGCGAAGGTGAAACCGGTGCGCAGCTCCACCAGCACCGCTCGCACGCCGCCCTGGCTCGCCTCGGCCTGCCTCTCCCCTGGACGCAGCGCCGATGGTGCGACACGTATCGCCAGCAGACAAACGGCGGAGAGCAGGAATGAAGCGGCATTGAGCAGACAGCCGGGAATGGGGCCAACGGCGAAGTAGAGCAGCGAGCCAAGGCCTGGACCGGCGACCATCGCCAGAGCGAAGCCAGTCTGGCCGACCGAGGCCGCCGTCGCCTGCTGCCCCTCTGTGACGATCACCTGCATCAGACCGGCGCGCGCTGGCGTAAAGAAGCGCTCCAGAGCGGCAATCAGAAAAACGCTCACATAGATCGCTGGCAGAAAGAGTCCGCTGGGAGCCAGCAGCGGGAAGAGGGTCACAACGGCCCGCGCGAGGTCGGAGACCTGCATCAGGCGCAATCGGTTCCAGCGGTCCACAAAGACTCCGGCCAGCGGGCCGACCAGGAGATAAGCCAGGTACTGCACCGCCCAGATCCCACTGACGGCGGCCGCCGAGTGCGTCAGCGAGAAGATCCAGACCAGCAGCACAGTGCTGTAGACGAAGTCACCGATCGATGAGACATACTGGCCCGTGGAGAGCAGGATGAAATTGCGATTGCGCCAGAGCCTGGCCGGCAGCACCTGGGAGCTTCCAGCAGCGGTCACAGGCTCTTCAGTGTGAAGCGACATCGGAATCTCCTTTTCCAGTGGAAGACTGCTTGCTTTGCAACACCTCGCGCAAGGCCGGCGGCGCCTCCAGACTGCCTACCAGCGAGAACTCAGCGATCGCCTGGGCGGCCAGTTCGCTCGAGATATCCTCCGCGAACTCACAATGGCCAATCACGGTAAGACGCAGCAGATGACCGGCAGCAATGACCCGCTCGAGGTCCGCGCGCGTAAAGGTCACGCTGCCTACGACCCGCACCTCCTCTATGGCCCCCCCACGCTCGGCGACTGCAGCAACCGTGGTGGAGGCCTCAGCCGCGTCGAGAGCAGATGGATAGGCGAGCAGGCTGATCAGTCTCTCTTGCTCCCCTTCCAGAGAGCGCCGCTGAAGATAGGGCTGACACAGCGCAAGGAACTGCTCAACGAGCTGCTTCACCTCTTCAGGGGTCATATACAGCGTCAAAAAGCCGAAGTTTAGATTCAGCAGCAGCTCCTGTTCGCCCCGCTGGCGCAGACGACGAAAGGCGTCCAGAAAGCTATCCCTGATCTGGTCCAGCCAGCGTGTGAGCATCGCAGTGGCCTCGTCAAGGGGAGCAGAGAAGAGGCGCCGCTGGGCGCCGAAACTGCGCGCGATCGGCTGATAATACTTCTCGAGGATGCCGCCCCTCTCGCGCGTCTCCACCAGGCGCAGGAGGCCCACCTTCTCCAGCTCGCGCACGTGATAGTGGACTCTGGCCGGCGGCAGGCCAAGCAGCTCCCCTAGCTGCGTCACCGTCATAGGACGCTCAACCAGCGCATCGATGATGCGCTGACGTAGCAGGTCGGCTACGGCACGCAGCTGCTCGAGAGTCTCTAGCTCGTAGTGCTCCAGCATATTATCAAGATAACCTTCTCTATTAAAAAAAATTGATCGATTAAGAAATATAAATCGTAGGTGCGCAGACGTCAAGAGGTCACTTTCCACATCAGGGGCAGAGCAGCAAGAAAGATGGCCAGCTCCGCAGTTCACGATAGCAGAGAGATTGGCCGTCTATTATCCATAGATGTTAAAATAGAGAAGTAACCGCTGCGGATATTGCCAGCCACAGTGGTTCTCTGGCTTGTAAGCGAGGGAAAGAAGACATGACAGAGAGAGCAGCGGCAGCGAGGACGATGAATAGGGGTGGCCCGGAGATTGATGTCGACATCTACAGTGGCTCCGCGACGCCAGAGCTGGCGCAGGCGATCGCGAGCTGCCTGGGACGGCCTCTGGGGCGGCGCGATATTCATCACTTTGCCGACGGCGAATGCCACGTCCAGATCCAGGAGAGCGTGCGCGGACGCGATATCTACATCGTGCAATCGACCTGCTACCCCGTCAACGAGCATCTGATGGAGCTGCTGGTGATGATCGATGCATTTCGTCGCGCCTCGGCCGCCCGCATCACCGCCATCATTCCCTATTACGGCTATGCGCGCCAGGAGAAGAAGACCACCGGACGCGAGCCTATCACCGCCAAGCTGGTAGCCAATCTTCTCTCCACAGCGGGGGCCAGTCGGGTTGTCTCCGTCGACCTGCACTCGCCGGCCATTCAGGGGTTCTTCGACATCGGCATGGATCATCTCACCGCCATTCCCCTGCTGGGAGAGTATTTGCGTCAGCATGTCGATCTGCAGGACAGCGTTGTGGTCACACCGGACACCGGCCGCGTGAAGGTGGCCGACGTCTACGCCAACATGCTCAACGTGCCCCTGGTGGTCATGCACAAGCGGCGCGGGGGAGATCATGCTCAGGACGTTGAGGTGCGCGCCATCGTGGGCGAGGTGGCGGGCCGGCGTCCGATCATCGTCGACGACATTATCTCGACCGGGGGAACCATCGTCACCTGCACCCAGGCCCTGCTGGAGGCCGGGGCCTTGCCGGACATCACCGTGGTGGCCACGCATGCTGTCCTCACCCCACCGGCGGAGGAGCGGCTCTGCATGCCAGAAATCAGCCGGGTTGTTACCACCGATACTATTCCCCTGGGCACAAAGACCCTGGGAGGCAAGGTGGTCGTGATCTCTGTCGCTGATCTGCTGGCCGAGACCATCCAGCGGCTCCATCAGGGTCGCTCGATCAGCGCACTCTTCCGCGACTGGCGCGAGAGCTACCCCGTCTGATATTGACACTCCTCCCCTCAGACGCTCATAATATAGAGGCATCTTATCACGGGTGCCAAGGGGACACATGCCCCATTAACGGGCAGCAAGGAGCGTTTCATGTTAACATTTGAAGATGTGACCGGTTACTTTCTCAAGGCGGCAGGGGAGGTCGGGTTAACGGCACATCCCGAGTACTGGATCAACTCCCGCACCATGGAACGTGAATTTGCCTGCACCTGTCACATCGGAAGTTGCGAACAGGTCGAAAACTCCAGTATCTGCACCGTCTCCTTTAGCTGGGGCAGTCTGGATACCGCGCTTTCCCTCGAAGGTCCCAGGGGCGTCTGCGACTTCTTTCACGAACCCGACGCACACTGCCCACATCTGCGCACGCGCGAGATTCCGGCGCTCGTGCTTGATCTGGCCTACTCGCTCACGCTGAAAGGGACCATGCTCTCGGACGAGACGCTGCTCTCGCTGACACAGATGCTGCGCCTGCGCGCCAGCGAGCACAGCAGTCGGACCAGCGAGACGCGGCCCGGGATTACTATGATCCTGCAGGACAATCGTCTGCAGCCGGAATCACTCACGCTGCAGCAGCGCGTGGAGCTGCCCATCTGGCATCCCGAGGGGTTGCACGGTCTGCATGAGACATCGTATTACGGCGCGGGTCTCTCTGGCTGGCATCAGCGCTACGAGGATGATGGAGAGGCGGAGCTGATAGCCGATGATCCCCATCCTGAAGAGTGGCTTCCGCGGATCATGGTCGATGTCTGCCAGGACATTATACACGTTCTTGAAGCCCTGAGCGCGGTCTGCTCTCTGCCCGACTGAGAGAGAGCAGGCCCCGCATGGGGTCCGCTCGCTCTGCTCTCCCTGCCACACCACAGTACCATCTTCTGACTCCGATCGGTCTCCTTCACCCGCCTCTCGGATCGCCCGTCCCCGGATCTCCTGCCTCTCGGATCACCCGCCTCTCGGATCTCCTGCCTTCCGGATCGCCCGCCTCCGGATCTCCTGCCTTCCGGATCACCCGCCCCTCGGATCGCCCGTCCCCGGATCTCCTGCCTCTCGGATCTCCTGCCTCCGCGCCACAGGCGTCTAGTACATACGGGGCGGCCTGCGCCTGCGTTCGGGAGGCAGGAGGACGTCGATTGCATCGTCAACGGTAACGATCCCCTGCAGGAGGCCCTCCTCATTGACGACCGGCACGGCAAAGAGATTGTACTTGGCAATGATCTCGGCGACGCCACGCGCATCGGTCTCGGGGCGCACCGTGACCAGATCGCTGGCCATTAACTCCCGCAGGCTCTGCTCCGGCGAGGCGACGAGCAGGTCCCAGATCGAGACAACGCCGAGCAGGCGCGGCTCATCGCGCGTCTCGTCATCGACGCAGTAGATATAGACAGCGTGACCGTCCTCCTCGAGGGTATGCTGGCGCAAGGCAGCAAGGGCCTCGGCACTGCTCCTGGTCTGGTTGAGCGCCAGGTAGTCGGTGGTCATCAGGCCGCCGGCCGAGTCTTCGGCGTACTCCAGCAGCTCGCGCACCTCTTCAGACTCCTCGGGCGTCAGCAGGCGCAGCAGCTCCTGGGCACGCTCCTCCGGCAGACGCGCAAGGAGATCGGCCACCTCATCAGGCTCCATCTCACGCAGAATGGCGGCGGCACGCGCGGCACTGATCTTCTCCAGAATATAGGTCTGACGCTCGGTGTCCACTTCCTCGAGAATGTCAGCGGCGGTCTCATCGGCGAGACCTTCGAGCAGGCGTGCGCCCTGAGCCGGAGTCACCTGGTGGATGATATCGGCGATATCAGCGGGACGCAGCTCCGCCAGCGGCCCGCTGGGCGATGGTCGCTGCGCCTGCCCGGCCTCGCCGGCCGGGGTTTGAGCCTGCGCAGGGGACGGCTCCTGGCTCTCCTCGGCCGGCTGCTGTTCGCGCAGTACCTCCAGGTGCTCCCAGGGCACAAGGCTGACGGAGGCCACACGGCCTTTCTCACCGAGCAGCCAGGCGGGTAAAAGGCGGCGCAGCAGTCCCCAGGTGCTGGTATCGATCCCCAGCACACGCCAGTCGGCCTCGAGGCAGACATCATTGACGCGCACGGGGCGGCGCCGCTTCAGATCAACGGCCTGCCTGTCGAGTACTTCGTGCGCCAGGCTGATCTCCTGCACTTCCGAGACGGGAGCCCCCGACAGCTCCCCAGACAGCTCCTCAGGAGCCATACGCAGAAGAAGCGTGTGGTCACGCAGCTGCGCGCTGGCCGGAGGAATACGCCAGAGCCGCCCTTCGCTCCCTTCAATAAGCAGAGCACTGGCATAGGCCGGCCCGGCGCGTTCCTCATCGCTCCGCGCCGGGGCGACCAGCACATCGACCAGTTTTCCTACGCGCGCCCCGTGGGGATCCTCAACAGGCGCGCCCAGCAAGTGACTCAAATATAACATAGTGCTTTTATTTCGACACTTCAAGATGCGAGTCCGGCGGCAGGCCGCTCGCTTCGCGAGAAGCCCCGACGCGCGCCATCTCCTCGCGCTCGCTCGCCAGACGTTTGCAGGCGGCGATGAAGTCACGGAAGAGGGGATGGGGACGGTTGGGACGGCTCTTGAATTCGGGATGGAACTGCGAGGCCACGAACCAGGGATGTTCTGCCAGCTCAATGATCTCCACCAGGCTGTTGTCAGCGGAGCGGCCACTGATCACCAGGCCATGCGCCTCCATACGTTTACGATACTCATTATTGAACTCGTAGCGATGGCGGTGACGCTCGAAGACAATAGCCTCACCGTAGGCCTGATAAGCTCTGGTACCGGGCAGGAGACAGCAGACCCAGTTGCCCAGACGCATGGTGCCGCCCTTTTCAGAGATATGGCGCTGAGTGGGCATCAGGTCAATGACGGGGTGGGGAGACTGGGGATCGAACTCGGAGCTATTGGCTCCGGCGAGACCAAGCACATTGCGAGCAAACTCGATCACGCTGACCTGCATGCCGAGACAGAGGCCCAGGTAGGGCGTGCGCGTGCGGCGAGCGAAACCAGCGGCCTTGATCTTGCCCTCGATGCCCCGTGGCCCAAAGCCACCGGGAACGACGATCCCATGAACGTCTTCCAGGACCTCAGTGTAGCCCTCGCCCATCTTCTCCAGAGCCTCGGAGTTGATCCATTTGATCTGCACATCGACATCATGGTGCCAGCCAGCATGGCGCAGAGCCTCGGCCACCGAGAGGTAGGCATCGTGCAGATCGACGTATTTGCCAACCAGACCGACCTTGAGGGCCGGACGCGGCTTCTTGATGGTCTCCACCAGAGCGCGCCACTCCTGCATCTGCGGCTCGTGCGCCGGCAGGCCGAGGGTCTGCACAAGATACTCGCCCAGACCGGCCTCCTCCAGGACCAGTGGCACCTCATAGATAGTCTCGGCCGTCAGCAGGGGCACAACGGCGCGCGTCTCAACATTGCAGAAGAGAGCGATCTTCTCGCGCAGCTCGTCGCTGACGGGATAATCGGAGCGACAGAGGATGACATCGGGCTGGATGCCAACGCGCAGCAGCTCTTTGACACTGTGCTGCGTGGGCTTGGTCTTCAGCTCGCGCGTGGCTCCCAGATAGGGGAGAAGGGTTACGTGCAGATAGAGCACATTAGCCCGCCCGACGTCCTTGCGCATCTGCCGAATGGCCTCCAGAAATGGTTCACCCTCGATATCGCCCACGGTGCCACCCACCTCGACGATCACGACATCGGCGTCGGAGCGGCGCGCCACGTTATGAATGCGCTCCTTGATCTCGTTGGTGATATGCGGAATGACCTGGATGGTGCCCCCTAGATACTCACCACGGCGCTCTTTGCCGATGACCGTCGCATAGACCTGGCCAGTGGTGACATTATTGGCCTGGTAGGCTGGCTCATCGGTAAAGCGCTCGTAATGACCAAGGTCGAGATCGGTCTCCGCCCCATCGTCGGTCACAAAGACCTCGCCATGCTGATAGGGCGACATCGTGCCGGGATCGACGTTGATGTAGGGGTCGAGCTTCATAATGGAGACAGAGACACCTCGATTCTTTAGCAGGCGCCCGAGAGAGGCGACGCTTATACCCTTGCCCACGGACGAAGCCACACCGCCGGTCACAAAGATAAATTTTGACATATACTCCTCCTTGCGCGGAGCCTTTTACGTCGCGTATCAGTCCTTCTCTTACAAACTCGCTCTCTGCCAGAGTTCGGTCCTCGCCCTCGCCCTCGCTCCTCACTCAGAGCGGCTGGCTGCTCAATTCAGTTCCGCTCAGCTCAGACTGCGACAACTGAGAATGACGACCTGCGTCTCGGCCGGCAGGGAGCCATGTGAGACGGAGAGCCTGGGCTGCGGATTGAGGGCCTCGACGCCCATCTCACGGCAGAACTTGTCGAGGGCCTCGGGAACCGCCTGCTCGCCATCGGCAGCCAGCGGATTATAGTGCATGGGAACGACAATGCGTGGCACTACCTGGCTGATGACTTCAGCCGCCTGCGCCGCGTTGAGCGTGTGCTCGCCCCCGATCGGCACCAGCAGGACGTCTGCGTCAGCAACTTCCTCAAGCTGCTCCTCCTGCAGCGTATGGCCCAGGTCGCCCAGATGGCAGATGACGACCCCATCCATATGAATGACATAGATGGTGTTGCGCCCACGTTCGCGGCCCCGCCTGGCATCGTGATAGGCGGGCACACCCGTGATCAGCACATCGCTGATCTCGTACTCGCCCGGTCCGCGGACGACCCGGGGATTCCCCTGCACGCCGGCGACATAGTTGTGATTGGGATGCTCATGGCTGATGGTGACAATGGAGGCGCTGACCTTGCCCAGGCGCAGAGACTCCTTCGGCTGCGAAGAGGCGTCCGTCTGAGGAGCGAACGGGTCCGTGATGAGCGTTACTTGTTTGCCACGCAACTGAAAACAGGAGTGGCCAAGCCAGGAAATTTCCATTGCAAAATGTGAGGACACCCGAAGGTGTCCGCTCCCGCTAAATTGGCTCAGAGGACCAGAGGCGTCGCCTGACGCCCGCTCCCTGAGTGAGAACATAAGTTCGGGCGGGGACTGCAGTCCTCGCCCGGATTATATTGTACCACAGGGATAGGTGTTCTACAAGAGAAACTGGGAACCGCAGGCTTTTTTCTTCTGGCCGGGCTGCAGAGCGGCTCCATACGGCTGCTTGTTGACGGAGAGCGCAGCGCGCTTTATAATCCGGGGAGATGACGCGAGCCGGCAGGAGGCCGCTCGCAGCTCGACTGGCGGTGCGCGAGCAAGGAAGTAAGACACGCCACACTGAAGAGATGGAGCGCGGAGAACGATGCGCTTAGAGGAACACCTGGCGCTCTCCACGGCAGCAGCCCTGGTCGCTCTGCCCTGGCTGAAGGAGGAGATCTGGCTGCCCTACGCGGCCAGCATCCTGATCGATGTGGATCACTATGTGGCCTATGCCATGACGCAGCACCGCCTGGACCCGCGCGCGGCCCTGCGCTACCTGAAACGGCCTCTGCCGGGGCGTCGACGTCTCCCCAAGCCGTTTCACCATCCGCTGCTGCTGCTCTTGCTGACAGGCCTGGCGCTCTGCACACGCTCCCGGCGCCTCTGGCTGCTGCTGGCCGGGATGCTCTTCCACATCAGTCTGGATGCCTTCAACAATGGCGAGGTCCGCCGCATCCAGCGCAGCCTGCAGCAGGAGGCCAATGGTCACTGCCCACAGTGCGGGCAGCCCTGTCACTGGCTGGAACTCCACGCGGTGGCCCCAACCCGCACGCTGCTGACCCGCTACCGCCGCACACGCTACGTGGTGCTCTGCCCTGCCTGCCACCATGCTGCCCACGGACGCTCCACCGCACAGGTGTGAAGGGGCTGGCAGCGCTGCCAGCAGGCTCCAGCTATCGCTCCGCACAGGGCACATCAACACAGACCTCCTCTCCCCTCAGACTACCTACTCGACGAGCGCCATACTCTGTGATATAATCGCCGCGAAGTGCGGCTATCACGAAAGTGAGGATGAACTGTGAGTTTTCTGCAAGCCTGGGCACCGGCGTTACGTGTTATTCAGATTATTCTCTCGGTGGCTGTCATCCTGTTTATCCTGCTGCAATCGCGCGGCGCAGGGCTGGGCAGCATCTTCGGCGGCGCCAGCGCCGGCTCGGTCTTTAAGACCCGCCGCGGCGTCGAGAAGCTGATCTTTAATATCACTATCGTCTTTGTGGTTCTCTTTGCCGTGGTCTCGGTCATCATTATGATGATTCCTGTCTGAGCAGCGCCGATCAACCCGGGTCCTCGCCGCCACGCTTGCTCCATGCTGCGTACCTCACACGGCGATCCCGCTATGCTGACCTGACCCTGGCCCATCGATGACCCACTCGTCCGCCCGCCTGCCTGGCCGACAGCGATGGAGTAGTCCGCAATCGGCTCTGCAGCGCTGCCTTCTACCGTCGGCCCGTCCGCGAGCGCAATGCTGGCCCCCGACGCCTGACAGAATGGCGCCTTGCTCCGGGGCCTTTTCTTCTATATATAGGCATCCATGAATATATGGATCTACAACTGTCCGCCCTCGTGGGCGCGCCCCTGACTCCGCTCGGCTTCGCTGACCCTCTGCTCCCCACCCCGGGCATTGACATCTTCCTTCATCGCTTTCTACAATCAATAACAGCAAGCAAGGAGCATGAGCGGCAAGGCGATGGAACAGATCAGTTTACCTTCACCAGGAAGCACGGCCATGGCAGCCATTGGGCACCCGGCGCCTCACCTGGGCAACTACCGTCTGATCCGGCCTCTGGGCAGCGGAGGGTTTGCCGAGGTCTACCTGGGAGAGCACATCTACCTGGGCATGGAGGCGGCCATCAAAGTGCCACGCGCGCGTCTGGGACCGGAGGTGCTGGCGCGCTTCCGCGAGGAGGCGCGCACCGCCGCCCGTCTGCGCCACCCACACATCATCGGCATCTTCGACTTCGTGGTTCTGCAGGAGACGGCCTTTATCGTGATGGACTACGCGCCGGCCGGCACACTGCGGCACCGCCACCCACGCGGGACGCGGCTGCACCCGGCCACGATCCTGACCTACCTCAAGCAGGTCGGCGCAGCTCTCGACTACGCCCACAGCCAGCACTGCATCCACTGCGATCTCAAGCCAGAGAACATGCTCATCGGCCGCCGGAACGAGATTCTGCTCAGCGATTTCGGGATCGCCGCTGTAGAGGCCCAGGCACGCCAGCAGCGGAACGAGGCCATCGCTGGCACTGTGGCCTACATGGCGCCTGAGCAACTGGCTGGCCAGCCGCAATGCTCCAGCGATCAATACGCCCTGGGCGTGGTCGTCTACGAATGGCTCTGCGGGGTCTGTCCCTTCCGCGGCTCCCCCGCAGAGGTGCTCGCCCAGCAGATCAACGCTGCTCCGCCACCACTGAGCCAGCTCGCGCCAACCGTCCCAGCAGCGCTGGCCCGCGTCGTTGAGCGAGCGCTGGCAAAACGGCCGGAGGAGCGCTATCCGGGCGTGCTGGCCTTTGTGGAGGCCTTTGAGGCTGCCCTGCTCAGCTCCTACTCCCCCGAGGAGCGCTCGGGGTCCTCGCGCCGACGGGTGATGCTGGCCTTGACAAGTCTGGCAATGAGCGGACTGCTCGGCGGCGGCCTGGCCTGGCTGGCGCTGGCGCAGCGCAGCCACACTCCTGCGCGGCCCCCTCGCTGTCCTCTACCGCTGCGGACGCCCGCGCAACCGGTTCAGGCTCCCGCCCACTTCAGCAGCGCCGTCGAAGGAGATCTCACCGCCTCTCATGGCTTGACAGCGCCATCAGCGCTGTGCTACCATAACCACTGCTATGAGCAACGACCCAACTACTGAGAGCGCGCGCTGCGCCGTGCTACGGACACGCGCCATTCGCCCCTCACATATCGCGCACACTACGGCCGCATAAGCCTGGCGCAGCTTATGCGGTGGAACGGAGCGCCAACAGGAGAGCCGCTCCTTGCTTGTGAAGGGGCCGGTAGATCTGTGCTCCTCTGCGGGCAGCGCACCCCGGCCTGACCGCCAGCCTCCCGTCTGGCTCTCCGCTGGATCGACCTCTCCACACACGTCGCAGCCGGCCCGAACGCCGGCTCATCTCGCCCGCCAGGCATTCCACTCTGCTCACTGGTGCTTCCTGCACCATGCCCATTTTCATCCCTTGTGTACACTACCCAAAGGAATGCCTTGATCATGAAGACACAGCGTGAGACACCAGGCGCAACTGCAGCGGCATCTGCCCACCAGCAGCACAGGCGCCGCCTGCTCCTGGCCTATGACTGCTACAACGTTGCTACCAACACTGGCTTCACGAGCGCCGTCTGGGTGATCTACCTGGCCGTGCACGGCTACAATCCGGTCCTCATTGGCCTCTTTGAGACGCTCTTCCACAGCACCAAGTTCGTGGCGGAGATCCCCACAGGCATCTTTGCGGATCTGGTGGGCCGGCGCAGAAGTCTGCTGATCTCCTGCCTGCTGAACGCCCTCTCAGCCCTCTTACTAATCATACCGCTGACGCCGCTGATTGCGCTGAGCTTTGTCTGCTCGGGTCTGGCCTTCGCCTTCCGCGGCGGCGCGGATGAGGCGCTGCTCTGGGGCCTGGCCGCCCGCCTCGAGCCACAGGAACAGCGCCGCTGCTACAGCCATCTGATCAGCCGTATGTACGCGCTGGCCACGATCGGCGACATCATCGGGACCATGGCCGGGGGCTGGCTGGGACAGCTCTTCAGTGCCCTGCCCTTCCTCTGCCAGGCGGCCCTGACCCTGCTCGGCGCCATTCCCCTGCTGCTGCTGCCGGAGCAGCGCGGCGCGAAACAGCAGACGACACATCCCCTGCGTCACCTGGGCCGGGGACTCCAGGCCGTGGCAGCGGATCGAGCCCTGCTGGCTCTCCTGCTGCTCTCCGGGCTGATTGAGGGCTGCTCGGTGACGATCTACTATTACAACCAGCTCTATCTCCACGCGCTGGGCTTCGCCCTGGCGAGCGTGGGCCTGACGCTGGCCCTCTGCCAGGTGCTGAGCGCGGGCAGCAGCGCCCTGGCCCCACGGATCATGCGCCGCATCGCCGTACGCTGGCTGCTACCACTGCTGGTCGCAGCGCAGGTCGCCGGCCTGCTGGCGATGAGCCTCTCCCCGGCAGCGCTCGGCCTGAGCGGCTTCCTGCTGCTGCCGACAGCGGGGGCAGTGCTGGCCCCCGTGCTCAGCACCTGCATCAACGAGCGCTGCCCCGAAGAGCAGCGCGCGACCGTGCTCTCGCTGCAGACTGGCCTCTTCAGCGGCACCATGGTCGTGCTCTTCCCGCTCTTCGGTCTGGGTCTCATGCACATCGACTACAGCCTCCTCTATCGCGGCACGGCTGCACTGCTCGGCGGCGGCGCGCTCGTGGCGCTCGCGGTCGGGCTACGACGGCGCTCGCGCTCCGTCGCCTGAACGAGCAGCCGGCGCGGCGCCAGCTTCGGATCAGCCCCATCCCCCCTGACGAAGCTGAGCGCCGCCCGGAAGCAGCCCTCGGGACCTTTTCAAGAGCATACTTTCTATGCACAACTAACAAATCTCCAGCTACCCATCATGCGCGAATCTTGTATGACATGACGCTACCGAAACGTGGCCGCGCTAGAACTGAACTGAATTGTCTTTCAAGGTTAAAGCAGTACTTGACGTGCTTTCCGTCCTCCTCTACAATAGATATGCTGGCATCTTGCAATCCATCCATCAGAGAGTCTTCGTCTATCTCGCAAATCATTGAGAGCAAGCATGATTGATCACTCTGGCAAGCAGCTTGATAACTACTTTCTTCTTCGTCTACTGGGCAAGGGAAATTATGGGCAGGTCTACCTGGGAGAGCACGTTCACCGCAAAACGCGGTTCGCCGTTAAAATTCTCAACACAGGCTTGAGCTACGAGGCGCTGAGCAGCCTCGTCAACGAAGCGCGGCTCTTCCGCCTCAAGCATCCCCACATCATCGCCGTGCAGGACTTCGGCGTGGAGAAGAAGCTGGGCAGCGCCTTTATCGTCATGGACTACGCGCCCAACGGCACCCTGCGCGAGCGCCATCCCCAGGGCCAGCGCGTCCCCCTGGAGCAGATCCTTCACTACGTCCGCCAGCTCAGCGACGCCCTGCAGTATGCCCACGACGAAAACGTCATCCATCGTGACCTCAAGCCGGAGAACATGCTGCTGGATCGCGACGAGAAGATCGTGCTCACCGATTTTGGCATCTCAGTCATCGTCCAGACTCCGACAGGCCAGACCCTCTTCGAGCAGAGCGCGGGCATCGCCGGCACACCCCACTACATGGCGCCAGAGCAATTCCTCGGCCGCCCCGGACGCGCCAGCGATCAATACGCCCTGGGCATCATCGTCTACGAGTGGCTCTGCGGCTATCCCCCGTTCGAGGGCACCTTCTACGAACTCTACGGGCAACACGCGCAGGTGGCTCCCCCCTCCCTGCAGGAGCGGGCCCCCGGCATCGCCCCGGAGATCGACTTCGTGGTCCAGAAAGCCCTGGCCAAAGATCCCCGCGCGCGCTTCAGCAGTGTGCGCGAGTTCGCCACGGAGCTGATGCGCGCCGCCCGCCCCATGCTTGTGCTCAGCTACACGCCGCGGATCATGCCTCGCAGCCGTCAGGAGTGGTTTGAGGCCGGCGTGGACCTCTACCTGCGGGGGCGTTACCGCGAGGCCGCCCAGGCCTTCAGCGGAGCCATCCAGCTCGACCCCAACTACACCGACGCCTACATCAACCGCGGCAGCACCTCTCTCAAGCTGCAGGAGTATGAGCGGGCCATCGCCGACTTCGACCGCGCCCTGCAGCTTCAGGCGACGCGCGTCGACGCCTATAACCAGCGCGGCTACGCCTACGTGGCCCTGGGTCAGTATCAGCGGGCCCTCGAGGACCTCAACCGCGCCATCGAGATTAACCCCACCTACAGCGGAGCCTACTTCAATCGCGCGCTCACCTACCGCCACCTGCAGGAGTTTCACAAAGCCATCGCCGACTACGATCGTGTGCTCCAGCTCGACCCTACTAACGTCGACGCCTACAACAACCGCGGCAACGCCTATAGCTGCCTGCAGGAGTTCCAGCGCGCCATCATCGACTTCAGCCAGGCCATTCGCCTCAATCCCGGCTACGCCCTGGCCTACAACAACCGCGGCAATGCCTACGTCGAACTGGGCGAGCACCAGCTCGCCATCGCCGATTTCACGCGCGCCATCGAGCTTGATCCGCTCTATATCAACGCCTACAATAACCGCGGCACCGTCTACCGCACACTTCAGGAGTACGAACGGGCCCTCCAGGACTACGATCGCGCGCTCACCATCAAACCGGACTACGCGCTCGCCTGGTACAACCGCGGAGTCACCTGCGCCGAGATGCAGGACTACCAGCGCGCCCTCTCTGACCTGACCAGCGCCATCTCCTTCGATCCCAGCTACAGTGAGGCCCTCAGCCGACGCGGCTCGCTCTATGACAGCCTGCGCGACTACCAGCACGCCATCGCCGACTACAGCCGTGCTCTCCAGCTGGACCCTCACAACGCCCAGCTCTACACCTCCCGCGGCCTGGCCTACAGCGGCCTGGGCAACTATCCTCAGGCCATCGCCGACTACACGCAGGCCATTCAGCTCGACCCCCAGAATCCTGAAACCTACCGCCACCGCGGCGTGGCCTATTTCCACCTGGGACAGTACCAGCAGGCCATCGCCGACTATGACCGCGCCCTCCAGCTCGATCCAGGAAACCGGCTGGCCCGGGCCAGCCGTGAGGAGGCCTTGCACCGGCTCGGCGAAATGCGCCGCCGCGAGGCCCTCTAGATGGAGAGAGCGGAGCCGACGGACATGAGAAAGGAGCACGTGTGAACGATCTTACGGCTGGGAACCAGTCGACCAGATAGAGGCGGCAAACCACGCCGGCAGAACAAGACCGCTGCGCTCCTCATTCTGTCTCTTCCTCTCGACCTATCCCTCAGGATCAACGTCCAGCGCCTCTCTCCTCTACCCTCCACGACGCTTCCCTGCTCTGAGCCATCCAGGCCGCACGCCATCCACCCTCTCAACTGATCCCCAACCATCCGTGGAACGGTAGACGAAGCACGCTATAATAGGGCAAGACCAGGCCGGAGCCGCACTCGCTCCGCCACTGATCCTGGCGCGGCAGAGCCAGCAGCACACCATCTGGAGGAGACCAACCATGCCCGCTTTCTCCGAAGAACCACACAACCAGAGGCAGCCAGACCACCCACCGGCCACAACAGACCAGAGCGCGGCCATCGCTCAGCAGATCGCCGCCTGTACCCAGGCCCTCACAGCCGATCCCCAGAACATCATCGCCTGGATCGAGCGCGGCACGCTCTACCTGCAGCAGGGACAGCTCGACCTGGCCCTCAGCGACCTGAGCAACGCGCTGCTCCTCAGGCCCGAGGCGCCCATGACCGCCCAGGCCTACCACCTGCGCGCACTCCTCCACAGCCGGCTCAACAACCTCCCCCAGGCCCTGGCCGACTTCGAACACGCGCTGCAGTTATTGCCCGAGAGCCCCGATATTCACTACAATCGCGGGCTGCTCTACTACCAGCAGCATGATCTCCCCCACGCTATCGCTGACCTCGACCAGGCCATTCGCCTCAACCCCAACGACGCAGCCATCTATCTCGACCGCGGCCTGATGCATGCCATCCAGGGCAACGGCGAGCAGGCGCTCACCGACCTCACCCGCGCCATCGAGCTACAACCCGGCAACGCCACAGCCTACCTCAATCGCGGCAACCTCCACGCCCTCTACGGCAGACCGGAAGAGGCCCGCGCAGACTACGCGGCCGCCCTGCGCCTCGATCCCCACTGTGCCCGCGCCTTCGCCAATCGCGGCCACCTCTACCGCCAGCAGGGACAGCTCGACCAGGCCCTCGCTGACTACGATACCGCCTTGCGCCTCAATCCGCAGGACGCGCACACCTACGCCCAGCGTGGCGCCATCCACCTCGAACACCACGATCTCGAGCGCGCCCTCGCCGATCTCAACACAGCTATCGACCTCAACCCTACCCTGGCCAGCGCCTACCACTGCCGCGGCTCCATCCACTACCAGCGCGGCGACCTCGCTGCCGCTCTCACCGACTTCAGCACCGCCCTGCAGCTTCATCCCCCCTACACCGACGCCTACTACCACCGCGCCCTGCTCTACTCCAGAGCAGGCAACATGGATGCGGCCCTTGCCGACTTCAGCGCGTTCCTGGACCACAGCCCCGAACACGCCCCGGCCTACTACCACCGCGGCGTCCTCTACCACCGCCAGGAGCGGCTCGCTGAGGCCCTCGCTGATTACGATACCGCCCTCCGCCTGCAACCTGACCTCGCCGCCGCCTACCTCAATCGCGGCATCCTCTACGGCCAGCGCCGCTCATGGGAGAAAGCCCTCGCCGACTTCAACGCGGCGATCCGCCTGCAACCAGAGGACGCCAGGGGCTACTTCTACCGCGGCAAGGTCCACTTTGAGTATGGCGACTGGCCACGCGCCCTGGCAGACTTCAGCGAGACGATCCGCCTGCGCCCGGACGATGCGGAGGCCTACCTCCATCGCAGCGCCGTCTACGCACAACTGGGACAGCTCGACCTGGTCCTCGCCGACCTCGAACAGGCCCACGCCCTCCAGCCTGACAACGACCAGATCCGCCAGAATCTGGCACTGGCCAGATGGAGTGAGACCCCGGAGCCGGAGCCGCCTGAGCCAGATCAGCCCGCAACCGATCCACAGGGCCCATAAGCTCAGCTATATCTGGCGGGTCCAGCCAGCCGCGGTCCTCGGCTCCATGCTTCCTTTTTCTCAGTAGCCCCCTCTTGCCTCAGAAAGGCGAGCGTGCTATACTGTAGGTGCGAGAACAGGACATTTTTTGCTGGCCGGAGCTGACCGCCCGACCGCCAGAAAGCACAGGATACGCATGGCCAGACCGCGAGGGTCGGTACCCCCAGCGCCGACCAGCGCCTCACAAAAGCATATTACACCCATGTGCCCCCGCTATGAGCAGGCAATGCAGATTCTCGGCAAGCGCTGGACCGGGCTGCTGCTTGCCTCCCTGCTGGAAGGCCCCCGCCGCTTCTGCGAGCTGACGGCTACCGTCGGCGGCCTCTCCGATCGCGTGCTGAGCGACCGCCTGCGCGAGCTGGAGATCGAGGGCGTCGTCGAGCGCGTCGTCTATCCCCAGATCCCCGTGCGCGTCGAATACCAGCTCACGGCTAAAGGCCAGGCCCTCAAACCGGTGATCGACGCCATCCACGCCTGGGCCGAACAATGGATCGAGCTTCCTCCATCCTCACCCCAGGAGACACCCTCTTGCGCCAGTGAGGCAGAGGTCCCGGCCTGCGCCAGCGAGCCTGCCGCCTGCCAGCATCAGCGCCAGGAGTGCCCCCCAGAAACGGGAAGCGCTGCCTCCGAAGAGACCGCCTGAGCCCGCCCTCTCCCGGCTCCTGGCGGGACGGCCCTCCATTGGATTGACCAGCCCGGCCTCCTTTTGTATAATCTTCTTGCTTGATAGAAGAGCAGTCGGGTGCCTGCTCTTTTCTCGTGTCGACCTCAACAAGGAGATGGCATACATGGAGAACCTCTGGGCGCCCTGGCGCATGGCCTACATCGCCCCCCAGGGCGAGCCATCGAACGAGTGCATTTTCTGTACTAAACCCGCCGCCCACGATGACGCCGCCAACCACATTCTCTACCGCGGCGAGCACTGCTTTATGCTGATGAACCTCTACCCCTACAACAACGGCCATCTGATGATCGCCCCCTACCAGCACGTGCCCAGCATCAGCGACCTGGAGGCGGCTACGCTCGCCGAGCTGATGGCCCAGACCCAGCTCGCGCTGCGCGCCCTGCGCCACCTGATGAGTCCCGACGGCTTCAATCTAGGCATCAATGAGGGGAAGGTGGCCGGGGCCGGCTTTGCCGGCCATGTGCACCTCCACATCGTGCCGCGCTGGCTCGGCGACACCAACTTCATGCCCGTCATCGCCGATGTCAAGGTGATTCCTGAACATCTCGACCGTACCTATCGACAACTGAAAGAGGCCATTGCGGCCGTCAACAACAGCTGAGCCTGGCCCAGGAGAAGCTACAGACGTGTACCAGCCAGATGGAGTGCGTTCCGTTCACCCCATCGTGGTACAAAGGAGGTATCGCTGGTTATGCCCTATCAGCTCTGGATCAACGGCGCCCAGACCATGGCCAGCTCCGGCAAGGTCATCGAGGTGCGCAATCCGGCCACCGAAGAGATCATCGACACGGCCCCCGCCGCCAACGCCACCGATGTCGACCGGGCCGTCAGCGCCGCCCGCGCCGCTTTCCCCGCCTGGAAACGCCTGCCCGCCGTCCAGAAGGCTGAACTGCTCCATGAGGTGGCGCGCCAGCTCAGCGAGCGCAGCGAGGAGATCGCCCGCCTGCTAACGCTGGAGGGCGGCAAGCCCCTGGTAGAGAACCGCGACGAGCTGGGCTGGTCGGCGGCCTGCTTCCGCTACTACGCCGAACTGGGACGCAATACACGCGGGCGTGTGATTCCCTCGATCGAGGAGAGCCAGCTCGCTCTGGTCCTGAAGGAACCCTACGGCGTCGTAGCGGCCATTGTTCCCTGGAACTATCCCATCCTGCTCATGGCGTGGAAGGTGGCTCCCGCGCTGGCCGCGGGGAACACCGTCGTGCTCAAGCCCTCGGAGATGACCCCCCTCTCCACCCTCCTGCTCAGCGAGGTCTTCGCCCACCTGCCACCCGGCGTCATCAACATCATCAGCGGCTACGGCGCCGAGTGCGGCGAGCCACTGGTGCTCGACCCACGTGTGCGCGTCGTTGCCTTCACCGGCTCGCTGGCGACGGGCCAGCGCATCGCCCAGCTCGTCGCCCCGCAGATGAAGAAGCTCCACCTGGAGCTGGGTGGCAAGGACGCCTTCATCGTAGCCGAGGACGCCGACCTGGACGTGGCGGTTCCCGGCGTGGCCTGGGCCGCCCTGCTCAACACCGGCCAGGTCTGCACCTCCACGGAGCGCGTCTACGTGCAGGAGACGATCGCCCCCCAGTTCATCGAGCGCATCACGGAGTACGCTCGCCGCCTGCGCCTCGGCCCCGGCCTTGATCCGCAGACGGACATCGGCCCTCTGATCGGCGAGCGCTATCGCGCGAAGGTCGAGGCCCAGGTCGAGGCGGCCCGTGCACGCGGCGCCCAGATCCTCACCGGTGGTCGCCGTCCCCCGGATCTGCCGCGCGGCTACTTCTACGAACCGACCGTACTGACGAACGTCGACCACTCGATGGAGATCATGCGCGAGGAGACCTTCGGGCCAACGATTCCGATCATGACCTACCGCACCTTCGATGAGGCCATCACCCTCGCGAACGACAGCCCCTACGGTCTGGGCGCCAACCTCTACACGCACGATCCCTTAAAGGCGAAGCGCTTCTTCGAGGAGGTGGAGGCCGGCACCCTCTGGATCAACGACCCCCTGACAGATAATGACGCCGGCCCCTTCGGCGGCTTCAAGATGTCCGGGATGGGGCGCGAACTGGGCGAGGAGGGCCTCGACGAATTTCGCGAGACGAAACATGTGCACTGGGATCTCGAGGGCGGCCTCAAGCCCTGGTGGTACCCCTACGGCAAGCCATGAGCAGAGACCGTCGAGCAGATCGCACACCCCGCAGAGGAGCTGGCCGGCGCGTCCGCTAGAGTCTGGTGGCGACCGCGCGCCGGCCAGCCATGATCTCCACCATCCCCACCACGTCTACACAAGCAGGAGGAGCAGAGAACAGAGGAGAAGCGACGCGCTAGCGCTACAGCGAGTGGTGAAGGTCGCCCTCCAGACCACGTCACACTGAGCCACACCGAGCCACGCCGAGTCACGCCGAGTCACGCCGCGCTACACCAGACCGCTCCAGACCAGACGAGACCAGGGCAGATCACATCACACCAGGAAGGAATTTTCCAGAAAGATCCCCAGGAGGAATAAAATGCGCCTCCTCATCCGTTACTAATAGAAGAAGCCTCTTTGTTGAGTATGTTGCTCAACAAAATCAGAATTATTTAGCTGTGACGGAGGAGGTCAATGCCAGAGAACAAAGGCTACGCACATCCTGAAGCCCTGGTAGACGCTGACTGGGTGGAGGCCCATCTCAACGATCCCAACGTACGCCTGATCGAGGTCGACGTTGACACCAAGGCCTACGAGCAGGGACACATCCCCGGCGCCGTCGGCTTCAACTGGCAGAAAGAGCTGCAGGACCAGACCATTCGCGCCCCCCTGAGCAAAGAGCAACTGGAAGATCTGCTCAGCCGCGCCGGCGTCAGCAACGACACCACCATCGTCCTCTACGGCGACAACAACAACTGGTTCGCCGCCTGGGCCTTCTGGATTCTCAAGTACTACGGCCATAACGACGTTCGCCTCCTGGACGGCGGGCGCGTCAAATGGCTGGCGGAGCAGCGGCCGCTTACGACCGAGGTGCCGAGCTACGAGCGCACCCACTACCAGGCCCAGGAGCCGCGACGCGAGCTGCGCGCCCTGCGCGATGAGGTCCTGAGCAAGCTCGGCCAGAGCGGGGTGGCCCTCGTCGACGTGCGCTCGCCCGGCGAATACAGCGGCGAGCTGCTGGCCCCGCCCAATCTGCCGCAGGAGGGCGCCCAGCGTGGCGGCCATATTCCAGGCGCCGCCAACGTGCCCTGGGCCTCCGCCGTGCGCGAGGACGGCACCTTCAAATCCGCCGAGGAGCTGCGCGCTATCTACGAGGGCAAGGGCATCACCGCCGATAAAGAGGTCATCGCCTACTGCCGCATCGGCGAGCGCAGCAGCCACACCTGGTTCGCCCTGCGCTACCTGCTCGGCTACCCCGACGTCCGCAACTACGACGGCTCCTGGACTGAGTGGGGCAGCCTGATCGGCGTACCCATCGAGAAGTAACCACCTCAGTCCCTCCTGTTCTCCACAGAGCCGGGGACAGCCGCCCGCCCTTCAGCGCGGACGGCCCCCGGCCCTCCCTGGCGGGTCCACCCCACTCCCTGCCCCCACTCTTGCTCGCTCCCTCCCTCAAGCCGGCAACCGGTCTAAGCGTTTGACAGCCTGGACCGGCTGTGCTACCATACAGACTGCAGTAGTGTACAAATGACACCAGGTACCAGCGCCGGTACCCACGAGAACAACTCTATTACATAGACATAAAGGAAATCCACGATGGGCACACTCCCCATTTTCATCATGGTGGCGCTGGCAATCCTCTTTGGCCTCCTGGTCATGGCGGTCACCGCAATCCTGGGACCGAAGAAACCAACGCCGGAGAAGCTGGCGCCCTATGAGTGCGGCATCCAGGAGATCGAGGCGCCACGACGGCGCTTCCCTGTCAAATACCTGCTGACAGGCATGCTCTTCATTGCCTTTGACATCGAAATCGTGTCGCTGTATCCCCTGGCCGTTCTTCTCAAGGATCAGTTGCAGGTGCTGGGGCTGATCGAGCTGTTGATCTTCCTGGTGATCCTGATGATCGGCTACGTATACGTCTGGCGAAAAGGGGCTTTCACATGGGAGTAAGCAATCCCTGGGAACCGGTGCAAACTTTCTCAAACACGCAGACGCCGCGTCGCCCGCGCGAGCTGCACGTACGCAACGGCGAGTTTGGCATCCTCACCACGCGCGTGAGCAAGCTGATCGACTGGGGCCGCAGCGCCTCCCTCTGGCCAGCCCTCTTCGGCCTGGCCTGCTGCGCCATCGAGATGATGGCCACCAGCGCCGATCGCTTCGACATCGCCCGCTTCGGGGCCGAGGTCTACCGCGCCTCGCCGCGCCAGGCCGACCTGATGATCGTCGCCGGGCGCTGCTCGATCAAGATGGCGCCCGTCCTGCGCCAGATCTATGACCAGATGCCCGAACCCAAGTGGGTCATCGCCATGGGGGCCTGCGCCTCCTGCGGCGGCGTCTTCAACAACTACGCCATCGTGCAGGGCGTGGACAAGATTGTGCCGGTCGATGTCTACATTCCCGGCTGTCCGCCGACCCCCGATATGCTGCTCTACGGCTTCAACGAGCTGCAGCGCAAGATTCGCGAGGGCATTCCCAATCCGCCCGATCCCCTGAAGGAAAGTGGTCTCAAGCTGGTGGGTCCGACGGAAGAGCAGCCAGGATAGTTGAGGGGGAACGAGAGAGGAAGGAAGGAAAGACAGGACGATGAACACATTCGCAGAGGCAGCCGTAGCGGCGCTGCGCGAGAAATTTCCTCAGGCGGTGGTTGAGACGGTCGCATACCGCAACGAAGAGACGGTCGTGCTCAGACCCGAGCAGCTCGTCTCCGTCTGCGAGTATCTGAAGCGCCAGCATCAATACACCTTTCTCTCGACCATCACTGCCGTCGACTGGCCGGAGCGCGTGCCTCGCTACGACATCGTCTATCAGCTCCTGGCGATTCCACGCCGCAGCACGCTGGCCCTCAAGGTGCGCATCGGAGCACGGCGCGAGGATCATCCGCGCGTGCCCTCGGTGACAGGGGTCTGGCCGGCCGCCAACTGGTATGAGCGCGAGGTATACGACCTTTTCGGCATTATCTTCACCGATCATCCCGACCTGCGCCGTATCTTGATGCCCAGCGACTGGACCACGCATCCCTTGCGCAAGGACTACCCGCTCACCGGCTTCGACCTGCCAGAGCCACACTGGGGCGGCCAGGTTCCCTACGATGTGGACCCCGGCGTCGGCCGCCAGACCCTGCGCACCCCCCAGGGCCGCGAATTGAATGAGAGCCGCAGCGCCCTCACCGGCAATCCAGAGCCAGGCACCCCAAAGTCCTGATGTGGCCTGAGCAGAGCTGACCTGACGTGACCTGACCGCACGCACACAGGCCGGCGTACGTGCCACGTCCTATCACGTCACGCAACACTACGTGATGTCGGACCGGACGAGGATCGAAGAGCAGGACAGAGAGCTAGCTGGCCAGCGATCTCGCAGGCTGGCGCACCCGTGGAGCAGACTTCCCGCCGTGCTGCTCCCGCACATGCTACGGCTCACCACGGCAGGGCACGGCACAACAGAGGATAACACGGCAGAGCGTGCGTCGGCAGGCAGACTGGCTGGCTGGTACGTCGGTACCCCGGGGCCCTCCGGCGCTCTCTCCATCGCAATGAGGGTTCGCTTATGCAACAGGAATTACAAACGCGCTACACCATCGAGGAAGGCCAGGCGACTGAGCAAGGTCAGCGCCAGGATACGATGACAATCAACATGGGACCCCAGCATCCCAGTACACACGGGGTGCTGCGCCTCCTGTTAACCATCGAGGGCGAGACCGTGCTCAAGGCCGTGCCCGATATCGGCTATCTGCATACCGGCATCGAGAAAACCGCTGAGTCCAGAACCTATCACCAGGCGCTGGTGCTCACGGACCGCATGGACTACCTGGCTCCTCTCTGTAATAACCTCGGCTACTCGCTGGCGGTCGAGAAGCTGCTGGGGATCGAAGACGAGATCAGTCCGAAGATCAAATACGCGCGTGTGCTCCTGGCCGAGCTGCAGCGCATCGCCAGCCACCTGGTCTGGCTCGGCACCAGCGCGCTTGACCTGGGAGCGATGAGCGTCTTCCTCTACTGCTTCCGCGAGCGCGAGATGATCCTCGACGTCTTCGAGTACGTCTCTGGCGTGCGCATGATGACCAGCTACATCTGCCCGGGCGGCCTGCAGGCCGATCTGCCCCCTGGCTTCGACGAGAAGGTGCGCGCCTTCACTCGCATCTTCCCCGACCGCCTGGCGGAGTACCATGACCTGCTGACCAATAACCAGCTCTGGCTGGAGCGCACTCGCGGCGTGGCCGTGCTGAGCAAGGAGAACGCCATCGCTTACGCGACCAGCGGCCCCACCCTGCGCGGCAGTGGCATCGCCTGGGACATCCGCAAGGCCTTCCCCTATAGCGGCTACGAGCAGTTCGACTTTGAGATCCCCGTCGGCAGTAACGGCGACGTCTACGATCGTTACCTGGTCCGCATGCTGGAGATGGAGCAGAGCCTGAAGATCGTCAATCAGGCGCTGGATGGCCTGCCCCCTGGTCCCTACCGCGTGGCCAATCCCAAGGTAGCGCCGCCGCCGAAATGGCAGATCACTGGCAGCATGGAGGCCCTCATCCATCACTTCAAGCTCTACACAGAGGGCTACCGACCACCGGCCGGCGACGTCTATGTGCGCACAGAGTCGCCCAAGGGCGAGCTGGGTTTCTACATCGTGAGCGATGGCTCCGCAAAGCCCTACCGCATGCACGTGCGCGCCCCCTCGTTCGCTAATTTGCAGGCCCTGCCCACAATGATTGAGGGGAACCTGCTCTCCGATGTGGTGGCTGCCATCGGAAGCATCGATATTGTGCTCGGTGAGGTTGATCGATGATTTCAGAACAGGCGAAACAGCGTATGCGCGCCCTGGCCGCGCGCTACCCGGTGGCTCGCTCCGCCGTGATGCCGGCGCTCTACATCGCGCAGGCCGAGGAGGGCTACATCACACGCGCAGCCCTGGAGGCGGTGGCGGAGGCTTTGAATATGACGACGGATGACGTTGAGAGCGTGGCCACCTTCTATACGATGTACTACCAGCGCCCGCCCGGCAGAAAGGTGATCAAGGTCTGCAACAGCATCTTGTGCTACCTGCGCAACTGCGACGCGCTGGTCGCGCAGCTTGAGCAGCGCCTGGGCATTCGACGCGGTGAGACGAGCGCGGACGGCCGCTATACGTTGCTGACCGTGGAGTGCCTCGCCTCCTGTGGCACCGCGCCGGTTCTGCAGATCAACGATGAGTTTGTCGAGAACCTGACGCCGGAGCAGCTCGACCGGCTTATCGACGAATGGGAGGCCGAGCTGCGTTCCCAGGAGCAGGCAGGCACGTCTCCGGCGCGCTGAGAACGACAGCGGGTCGGCTCGAGACAGAGAGAGATGAAGGAACGTTCTATGCCAGAGCTGATTGTGACAAAGAATATCACCGTTCCCGGAATAGATCGGATCGAGGTCTATCGCCAGCATGGCGGCTACGAAGCCCTGGCGAAGGCCCTGCGCGACTACCAGCCCGATGACGTCGTCGAACTGGTGAAAAAGTCGGGTCTGCGCGGCCGCGGCGGCGCCGGCTTCCCCACGGGCATGAAGTGGGGCTTCCTCGCGAAGAACGATAAGCCGCGCTACCTCTGCTGCAACGCCGATGAGAGCGAGCCGGGCACCTTCAAGGACCGCATGCTGATGGAGAAGAATCCCCACCAGCTCGTGGAGGGCGTGATCATCACAAGCTACGCCTGCCGCGTCTCGACGGCCTTTATTTATGTGCGCGGCGAGCTGGCCCTGGCCGCCCGCCAGGTGCAGCGCGCCGTGGAGGAGGCCTATGCCGCGGGCTTCATCGGCCAGAACATCCTCGGCAGCGGCTATAGCCTGGAGGTGATCGTCCACCGCGGCGCTGGCGCCTACATCTGCGGCGAGGAGAGCGCCCTCATGGAGTCCCTGGAGGGCCGCCGCGGCTACCCGCGCCTGAAACCACCCTTCCCGGCGGCGGTGGGCCTCTATGGCGGACCAACGGTGATCAACAACTGCGAGACGCTCTCAACGGTGCCTGCCATCGTGCTCAACGGCGCTGACTGGTACGCCTCCTTCGGCACGGAGAAGAGCAAGGGTACGCGCATCTTCTGCCTGAGTGGCCACGTGAAGCGCCCCGGCAACTACGAGCTCCCGCTGGGCACGACGCTGCGTACGCTGATCTACGACGAGCAGTATGGCGGTGGCATCCTGGGCGATAAGCAGCTCAAAGCCATCATCCCGGGTGGCTCCTCTACCTTTATCCTGGGCGCCGATAAGATCGATACTCCCCTCGACTTTGAATCCGTGGCGGCGGCCGGCTCGATGCTCGGCTCTGGCGGCGTCATTGTCATGCACGAGGATACCTGTATCGTCGACGCCGTGCTGCGCATGACCGAGTTCTACCGCGACGAGTCCTGTGGCAAATGTACGCCCTGCCGTGAGGGGACCTACTGGCTGGTCCAGTTGCTGGAGCGCCTGGAGCATGGCCACGGGAAGCTGAGCGATATCGACCTGCTGCTCGATATCTGCGACAACATCAGCGGCAAGTCGTTCTGCCCTCTCGGCGATGCGGCCACCTCCTCGATCACCAGCAGTATCAAGCTCTTCCGCGAGGAGTACGAATATCATGTGCGCCACGGCGGCTGCCTGGCCGGCCCGAAGGTGCGCCGACCGCTGGCCGCCGCGCTCTGAGGCCGATCAGCGGACGGCGAAGCGACAGAGCTGGAGCGCGTATGCGCGCTCTCAGGAGCAACAGACAAGCGCTGCAGAGCAGCTAGCACGCATGCAGAGCAACTCTTAGCGATGACAGCGGGCCAGCACGCCGACAGGCTGTGCGCTCGCTGAAGGATACACGACTATGGCAGAAGAAGAGAAAAACGACGGACTGGTCCATCTGACCATCGATGGCATCCCGGTGGCTGTGCCACCGGGCACGCTGGTCTGGGCAGCGGCCAGGCAGGCGGGCATTGAAATACCTATCTATTGTTATCATCCCAAGATGCCCCCGCTGGGCGCCTGCCGCATGTGCTTTGTCGAGATCGAGAAGATGCCCAAGCCTCCGCAGACGGCCTGCACCACACCGGTCAGCGAGGGCATGGTTGTCCATACGAAGAGCGAGAAGGTCCTCAAGGCGCGGCGCGGCACGCTGGAGTTCTTGCTCATCAATCACCCACTCGACTGCCCCATCTGCGACAAGGGCGGCGAGTGCGATCTGCAGGACTTCACCCTGCGGCACGGCCCGGGCGCCACGCGCTTCGATCTGCGCAAGCGCCACTACCCCAAGCCGGTTCCCGTGAGCGAGCGCGTGCTCCTGGACCGCGAGCGCTGCATCCTCTGCCAGCGCTGCACGCGCTTCTGCTCGGAGATCTCGATGGACAACGGCCTGGTGATGATCAACCGCGGCTTCCGCATGGAGGTCGGCACGGCCCCCGACGAGGCCTTCGACTCGATCTTCTCGGGCAACACGGTCGAGATCTGTCCCGTCGGCGCCCTGACCTCGGCGAAGTACCGCTTCAAGGCCCGCCCCTGGGAGCTGAAGCGCGTGCCGAGCGTCTGCAATAACTGCAGCGTGGGCTGCAACGTACGCATCGATGTGCGCGTCGATAAGATCATGCGCCAGATGTCGCGCAGCAACGACGCCATCGACGACGGCTGGCTCTGTGACCGTGGGCGCTGGGAGTTCGACTATGTGAACGATGCGCAGCGCCTGCGCACGCCGCTCCTGCGCCGTCAGCCCGGTGGTGACCTGGAGCCGGCGAGCTGGGACGAGGCCCTGGGCTTCGTGGCGACGCGCCTGCGTGAGATTAAGGAGCGCCACGGCGCGCAGGCCATCGGTGGCATCGGCTCGACACGCATCACCAACGAGGAGGCCTACCTCTTCCAGAAGCTGCTGCGCGCGGTGCTCGGCACCCCCAATATCGATCACCACCATGGCCACTTCCCGGCGCCGCGTGATCCCCTGACGGGCCGGCCCTGGATGCTGACCACGGCGATCGCTGACTTCGAGCGCGCTTCCCATATCGTCCTGGTGGCCTCCGACCCCTACCAGCGTCAGCCGATCTTGAACCTGCGCATCAAGAAGGCCCTCAAGGCTGGCGCAAAGATCTTCATTGTCAACGAGGGGCCAACCGAGCTGGATCGCTTTGCCATGCGCACGATCCGTCTGCCCCAGCATGCGGCTGGCGCGGCCGCCAGGGTGATGCTCGACGCTGCTCTGCGCCTGCCTGCCTTGCGCGCCCCCCGCGAGGAGGTGCGCGCACGCATCCTGGCGCGCCCGGCTGAGACGCAGCGCGCCAGCGAGATCTGCGGTGCAGAGACGAGCGCTGCCCTGCGCGAGCTGGCCGAGGTCATCGCCACGGCTCCGGCGGCCCTCATGCTCTACGACGAAATGGCGACCCTGGCTCCCGGCTGCAGCAACCTGGCAGCAGACCTGCAGGCCCTGGCCCTGATCACAGACAATCTCGAAGGCCCGGGTGCCGGCGTCGGCCCGCTCTTCGAGGACGCTAACTCGCTGGGTGCGCGCGACATGGGCCTGCTGCCTGATGCCCTGCCCGGCTACCAACCGGCCAGCACGGTCGGCCTGAGCTACCAGGAGCTGCTCAGCAGCGAGCAGGTGCGCGCCCTCTACGTGTTGGGAGCCAACCCGGCGCGTCATCTCGCTGGCGGCAACCTGCGCGCTGGCAAGGAGCTGCTCATTGTGCAGGACCTCGTGCTGACGGAGAGCGCGCAGCAGGCGGACGTCGTACTGCCGGCCGTGAGCTACGCCGAGAAGGACGGCAGCATGACCAATGTCGATCACCATGTGCAGGCGATCCGCCGCGCTCTGCGTCCTCTGCCGGGGGCGCGCGCCGACTGGGAGATTCTGCTAGACCTGGCGGCGGCGCTCGGCCAGCCCTGGAGCTACCAGGGTCCAGAGGACGTCTTCAGCGAGATTGCTGCCCACAACCCCTTCTACCATGGCCTGTCCTGGGAGGAGCTGGGCCTGCAGGGCGTACGCACCACTGAAGTGGAGGTGGCCCATGCTGGATAACGCAACGCTGCTGCTGATCATCGCCTCGGTTGTGAAGAGCGCGATCATCATCTTCGCCCTGCTGACGGCCTTCGCCTACATGACGCTGATCGAGCGGCGCATCGTGGCGCGCATCCAGGGCCGCCTGGGGCCGAATCGCGCCGGCCCCTTCGGGATCTTCCAGCCTCTGGCCGACGCTATCAAGATGGCCTTTAAAGAGCAGATCGTGCCCGCTCAGGCCCGCAAGGCCATCTACCTGATCGCCCCGGTCATCTCGGTGATCGTGGCGCTGAGCGCCTTCGCCGTGGTCCCCATCGGCAATAGCTGGACCCCCGGCCGGCCGAGCGTCTGGGACCCCTGGGTTGGCGATATCAACGTGGGCCTGCTCTGGATTCTCTCGATCTCTTCGCTGGCCGTCTACGGGATTGTCCTCGGCGGCTGGTCGTCCGGCAACCGCTACTCGCTGCTGGGCTCGCTGCGGAGCGCGGCGCAGATGGTCTCCTACGAGACCAGCCTGGGGCTTGCGCTGAGTGGTACACTGATGTGGGCTGGCACACTGAGCATGGTTCAGATTGTGCACGAGCAGGTCAATCAGGGCATCTGGTTCATCGCCGCTCAGCCCCTGGGCTTCCTGGTCTACCTGATCGCTGCCATCGCCGAGGTGAACCGCGCGCCTTTCGATCTGCCAGAGGCCGAACAGGAGCTGACGGCTGGCTATCTGACTGAGTACAGCGGCCTGCGCTGGAGCCTCTACCAGATGGCCGAGTACATCAATATGATCACTGTGAGTGCGGTGGCCTCGACGCTCTTCTTCGGCGGCTGGAGCTTCTTCGGGCTGGAGCGCATCCCGCTGCTCTCGATCGTGATCTTCCTGGTGAAGGTGGCCTTCTTCCTGTTCCTCTTCATCTGGCTGCGCGCAACGCTGCCACGCATTCGCTACGACCGCCTGATGCGTCTGGGCTGGCAACTGCTGCTCCCCCTGGCGGTGCTCAATGTGCTGATCACGGCCTGCTGTGTGGCGCTGCACCTGCCCTGGTGGGTGAACGGGCTGATCGGTCTGGTGATCGTCGTGCTCGTCCTGGTGGCCACGCGCACTCGCAGTCAGAAGACGCGCTTCGAGTTCTCCAGAACGGGCGCAGAGGTCCTGCCACCCTCGGTGCGGCTGGTGAAGTTCGAGGTCGAGGAGACCGCCAGCCAGCAAGAGACCTCGTCAGCGCTGCAGGACGCCGCTGTGAAGGCGGGCACAGGGAGCTAAAGAGAAGAGAAGAGAACTGGATTGGAGCGGAACGGAGCGGAGAGACTGGCCCTGAGTGGGACGCTCCGGCCCGCCTGAGGCAGGGTCGGGCAGGGCAGTAGAGAGCCGCCCTGTCACGACCTGAACGGCGACGCCACGGCCCGACCAGGCAGACGCGCCGCCATGAGTCATGCGAGCACTCTGCGCACATCCACCGCTGCCCGCAGCGGCGAGAGCCGGGCAAGGATCACGAGCCAGGGAGGGTGCAACCGGCACCCTCCAGCCAGTCACGAAGGAAGCCGGAAAAGAGGTCGAAGGCCGGCAGGCTGAGAGGATGCGCAGAGGGGAGTCACTGGGAGGCAGGAATACAACGATGTCGCTAGATATACTCAAAGGGTTAGCCACCACCCTGAAAAATATGGGTCGCAAGCCGACCACGGTCTCCTTCCCGGAGCAGGAGCGCGAGCTTCCGCCGCGCTTCCGCGGGCGCCATGTGCTGCACCGCTACCCCAATGGATTGGAGCGCTGCGTCGGCTGCTTCCTGTGCGCGGGCGCCTGTCCCGCCAACGCGATCTACATCGAGGCTGAGGAGAACACCGAAGAGCGGCGTGTCTCGCCCGGCGAGCGCTACGCGCGTGTCTTTGATGTGAACATGCTGCGGTGCATCTTCTGCGGCTACTGCGAGGCTGCCTGTCCAACGGGGGCAATCACCCTGGAGAAAGAGTACAAGCTGGCCGCGTACTATCCCGAGGATCTGATCTATCACAAAGAGCAGTTGTTGGAACCACCCGGCCAGGCGACGATCGGCTCGGCGGCCAGCTGGTTCGATCCGCCACCGCCTGAGCCTGAAGCGCCACAGCCCGTCCCGCAGGCGAGCCACGTTTTTGACGGGCAGCAGGCCAGCGCCGCCGCGGTCGGCCTGGGCGATGCCGAGACGAGGCCGGAGGTCCTGCTCACCAACGAGGAGCAGGATGAGGACCGGCGCATCTTCGAGAAGGAGGGCGGCAGAGAGCAATGAGTGGACTCGCGCTTGAAATCTCCTTTTTTGTGCTGGCCATCGCCAGTGTGGCCGCGGCCAGCGGCGTGATTCTCTTTCGCAACGCCGTTTACAGCGCGCTGAGCCTGATTCTGACGCTGCTGTTTCTGGCGATGTTCTACCTGCAACTGGGAGCCATGTTCATCGCCATCGTGCAGATTCTGATCTACGCCGGGGCGATCATGGTGCTCTTTCTCTTCGTGGTGACGATGCTGGCGGCCGATCCGCACGACGCAGACCTGCAGGATCGCCTTCCCTGGCAGCGTGGCGTGGCGGCTGCTCTGGGCTTTGTACTCGTGGGCGCGCTGAGCTATCTGCTGCTGAGCGGAACGCCTATCAATGCGGCGGCGCAGGCCAGCGGCTCCGACCAGCTCTCACGTATGGTCACGCAGCAGGGGGACATCCAGGCCTTTGGCCTGGCGCTCTTCCACGGCTTCTCCTTCGCCTTTGAGATCACCAGCTTGATTATCGTGGTGGCGATCCTGGGGGCGCTTGTTCTGGGGAGAAAGGCTTAGGCTGCCCCCGCTGTGGCCCAATGAGGAGGAACGAATGACGAGCATACCGGCATCCTGGTATCTGATAGTGAGCGCCTTGCTCTTCACGATCGGCGCCATCGGGGTTCTGGTCCGACGCAATCCGCTCATTATCTTTATGTCTATAGAACTCATGCTCAACGCGGTCAATCTGGCTTTTATCACGCTCTCGCACTACCTGAACTCGGCTGATGGGCAGGTCTTTGTCTTTATCGTCCTGACGGTGGCGGCCGCCGAGGTGGTCGTGGGACTGGCGATCATTGTCTCTATCTTCCGCACCCGGCGCAATATCGACGTTGACGAGATGAACCTGCTGCGAGGTTAGGATATGATAAACGTAACTCTCTGGGTGCTGCTGCTGCCCCTGCTGGGCTTTATCACGCTGGGCCTGCTGGGTAGTCTGCTCCCGCGTTCGCTGGTGCTGACGATCGCCTGGAGCGCCGTGGGGCTGGCCTTTTTCTTTGCGCTCATCAATCTGCTCTCGATGCTGGGCACGCAGCCAGCCAGCGCGCGCGTCAGCGACGCCACGGTCTACACCTGGGCCGTCTCTGGAGACCTGCAGGTGCATTTTGGACTCCTGCTCGATCCGCTCTCAGAGACGATGCTGCTGGTGATCACGGGTGTCGGCTTCCTGATTCATATCTATTCAGCGGGCTACATGGAGGATGATCCGGGCTTCTGGCGCTTTTTCTGCTATATGAACTTCTTTATCTTCGCCATGACGCTGCTGGTGAGCGCGGATAATCTCCTCTTTCTGCTGGTGGGCTGGGGCCTGGTGGGCCTGGCCTCCTTCCTGCTGATTGGCTTCTGGTATCAGCGGCCCGCAGCAACAGCGGCGGCGCGCAAGGCGCTGGTGATCAATATCATTGGCGATTTCGGCCTGATGCTGGCCATCTTTCTGCTCTTCAAGCACTTTGACACGCTGGACTTCGGCTCTGGCGGCCCGAACTGCATCCCTGGCACGGATGGCTACGGCGTGCTGACAGCCACCTCTTGCCTGCAACTGGGGAACTTCACCTCGCTGGCTATCGCTCTGCTGCTCTTCGTGGCCTGTGCGGCGAAATCGGCGCAGCTTCCGCTCTACATGTGGCTGCCCGACGCCATGGAGGGTCCCACCCCTGTGAGCGCGCTGATCCACGCAGCGACGATGGTCACCGCTGGCGTCTACCTGGTGGCACGGACGCATGTGCTCTTTACGCTCTCTCCCTACGCCCTGCCGATTGTGGGCGTCATCGGCGGCGTGACGGCCCTCTTCGCGGCCACCATCGCCCTGACGCAACTGGATATCAAGCGCGTGCTGGCCTATTCGACCATCAGCCAGCTTGGCTATATGTTCATGGGGGAGAGCACGGGCAACTACAGCGCGGGCATCCTCCACCTGACGACCCATGCCTATTTTAAGGCCCTGCTCTTCCTGGGGGCTGGCGCGGTCATCCACGCCCTGGGGGGTGAGCAGGATATGCGTGAGATGGGCGGGCTGCGTCAGCGCATGCGCATTACCTTCTGGACTTTTCTGATCGCCGTGCTGGCCATCAGCGGCATCCCGCCCTTCGCAGGCTTCTGGAGTAAGGATGACATTCTAGGCGCGCTTCTGACGCAGGCTACAAGCGGCACGGGGAACCTCCACTACCTGTACTACGTGCTCTGGGGCCTGGGCGTGCTCACCGCGGGTCTGACGGCGCTCTACATGTTCCGTCTGTTCTATGGTATCTTCATGGGCGGCTACCGTGGTAGCGGACCTGTGGCCCACGGTCACGGAGACGTAGAGGATGAAGAGGTCGCACGGGTCCATAGCCGCGCGGGGCGGCGCAGCGAGGCCGCCCTCTATGAGATCTATGAGGCGCCGGCCGTGATGACGGTGCCGCTGGCGATCCTCTCGACGATCGGCGGTCTCGTTGGCTCCTTCGCACTCTTCAATGTCGCACGCTGGCAACCCCTGAGCGCCTTTCTCAGCCCCGTGCTCGGCGAGGCCCAGGAGGGCAGCCTGCGCGTCCTGTGGATCTCGACCGGGGCCAGCCTGGCCTTTGCCTTGCTGGGCCTGCTCATCGCCTGGCGGCGCTATGGCCAGGGCTTCGTGTACAAGGAGAGCCGCAACCCGCTCTACCGTCTGGTCTTCCATAAGTACTACATCGACGAGATCTGCATCGCGCTCCTCATCAACCCCCTGCTCTGGCTCGGTCGTCAGGCTTCCTGGCTGCTGGAGGGCGGCCTGCTGGACGGCGGCAGCCGGGCGCTGGCGCGAGGCTTTGGCCTGGTGAGCGCGGGGCTGCGCCGGCTGCAGAGCGGCTATGTGCGTAACTACGCGCTGGCGATCCTGATTGGTGTTGTCTTGATTATCATGTACTACGTCGTGAGGGGGTAGCCCGGCATGTTTCCGATTCTCTCCACCATCGTCTTTCTTCCGCTGCTGGGCGGCATCGCCGTGCTCCTCATTCCCCGCCAGCGCCTGCAGGTCATTCGCTGGACGGCGCTGGGCGTGGCCTGGGCAGATCTGATGCTGGCGCTGGGGGTGATGCTGGCCTATGCGCAGCCGCACCCCTTCGGGGTCACTGTGGGAACGTTGCCTATCATCGTCGGCGAGAGCACGCCAGCGGTGGCCGGGGTCTCCTTCATGCTGCAGGAGCATCTGAGCTGGCTGCCAGCCCTGGGGATCAACTACAGTCTGGGCGTCGATGGCCTGAGCCTGCTGCTCACGGTCCTGACCACGCTGCTGACGGTGGTCTGCATCGGTGCCTCCTTCCGCATCGAGCAGAAGCTCCGTAACTATATGGCCTTCATGCTCTTGCTGGAATGTGGGCTGCTTGGCGTCTTTCTGGCAACCAACCTCTTCCTGTTCTATATCTTCTGGGAAGTGATGCTGATTCCAGCCTACTTCCTGGTTGGCGGCTGGGGCGGCCCGCGGCGCGTCTATGCGGCGATCAAGTTTGTGCTCTACACGGCGGTGGGCAGCTTTCTGATGCTGGCGGGCATCATCGCTGTGGGCTACTACTATCGCACGAGTGGCCACTACACGCTCGACCTGACCACCATTCTGAACAGCTCGACCTCGCTGAGTAGCAATGCCCAGCTCTGGCTCTTCCTGGCGTTTGGCGCGGCGTTTGCGGTGAAGACGCCTCTGGTGCCCTTCCATAGCTGGCTGCCCGATGCCTACAGCGAGGCGCCAGCCCCGGTGACGGCCATGCTGGCGGGGGCAATGGCTAAGACAGGCTCCTACGGCTTCCTGCGCTACTGTCTGACGCTCTTTCCGGCGGCGGCCCATGAGCTGGCGCCGCTCATCAATACGCTGGCCGTGGTCGGCATCCTCTACTGCGCAGTAATGGCCCTGGTGCAGAGCGACATGAAGCGGCTGCTGGCCTATTCGAGTATCAGCCACCTGGGCGTGATCATGCTGGGAATGTTCTCTCTCAACGCCCAGGGCCTCGCCAGCCAGCAGGGGATCGATGGCTCGGTCCTGCAGATGGTCAACCATGGAATCACGATCAGCGCTCTTTTCCTGATCGTTGGCTTCCTGGAGGCGCGGACGGGCACGCGGCGGCTGGAGGACTACGGCGGGATGGCGCGGCGCATTCCGATCATGGCGACCGAGTTGATGATCGCCTGCCTCTCATCGCTGGGCCTACCAGGCCTCAACAGCTTCGTCGGCGAGTTCCTGGCGCTGCTGGGCGCCTTCCGCAATAACTCGCTCTTCGGCACACTGGGAGCGGCTGTGGTTGTGCCAGCGGCCTGGTACATGATCCGTCTGGTGCAGAACGCCATGATGGGTCCACGGCCGGAGGGGGGACCGCTGATCGCGGCCGAACGCAAGGGAGTGCTGGTCGATATCAATATCGGCGAGTTCCTGGTCGTGCTGCCGCTGCTCATCTTGATTTTCTATATCGGTATTCATCCGCTGCCTCTGACCTTTCTGATAGAACATTGAGGGTCTGATCTGATCTGATCTGATCTGGTAGGAGGGACCTGCGCTGCGATCGGCCTCCGAGAGGGATGCAGGCAGAGCGGCGCAGGCCGGGCGGCCCGCATCAGGTGGGATTGCTCTGACCGGTATCGTTGAGAGGTTCTGCTATGTCGTTTACCTATATTGCATCCGCAGCCGACTGGGGGCGCATCGCACCGGAACTGGTGCTGGCTGGCATGGCGCTGCTGATCCTGCTGGTCGATCTGGTGCTTCCCCAGACAGGGGAGAACCCGCGGGAGCGCGGCGCGGCAAACTTCCTGGTGTTGCCGCTGCTGGCGCTGCTGGGCATCCTTGGCTCGCTGGCGGCGACCATCACCCTGTTTCTGGAGGGAGACGGAGAGCGCGCCTTCTTCGGCCTGATCGGCTCCGATTGGGGCTCGCTCTATGCCTATCTGGCGATTCTGAGCGCCGCCGGCCTGGGTATTCTCTTCTCTCCCGCCTATCTGAAGCGTCTGAAACTGGTGCATCAGGGCGAGTACTACGCCCTGATGCTGGCAGCGACGGTGGGCATGATGCTGATGGCGGCCTCGACGAGCTTCATGACCCTCTTTCTGGGGCTGGAGACGCTCTCGCTGGCGCTCTACATTCTGTGCAGCTTCGTGACGCGCCGCCAGGCCTCGCAGGAGGCGGGGATGAAATACTTCCTGCTCAGCTCGTTTGCTTCGGCCTTTCTGCTCTACGGCATCGCGCTGATCTACGGCGCGACGGGCAGCACACGCTTCGGCGCGCGCGGTGAGAGCGCCCTGCCGGGCGTGCTTCAGTATCTACAGGCCCACCCTCAGGGGACAACGCTGCTGCTGATCGGCCTGGGTCTGCTGACGGTGGGCTTCGCTTTCAAGATTTCGGCGCTGCCGTTCCAGATGTGGACTCCTGACGTCTATGAGGGAGCGCCAGCTCCGGTGACGGCCTTTATGTCGGTGGGCACGAAGGCGGCGGCACTGGTGGCCTTTGCGCGTGTCTTCGATGTGGTGCTCGGACCCGTGCAGAGCGACTGGCAGGCGGTGGTCTGGGCCATCGCGGTTCTGACGATGGTGGGCGGCAATGTGATGGCCCTGGTGCAGCGCAACGCGAAACGTCTGCTGGCCTATTCCAGCATCGCCCATGCGGGCTACCTGCTCATCGGCGTGGTGGCGGGCGGCACAGCGGGAATGGCGGCGATTCTCTTCTACCTGCTCTGCTACGCTTTCCTCAATGGTGGGGCCTTCGGCGTGCTCAGCGCGCTGGAGCAGGTGGACAATCGCGGCAGCGAGATCGAGGATCTGCGCGGATTGTGGTACCGCCGTCCCTGGCTGGCGGGCTTCCTGGCCTTCTTTCTGCTGGCCCTGGCGGGCTTTCCGCCAATGGCAGGCTTTGCGGCGAAGTACTATATCTTCTTCGTGGCCCTGCAGAGCGGCCATCTCGAGCTGCTGCTGATCGGTGTGCTGGCGAGTGTGCTGGGTATGTATTACTACCTGCGGATCATCGCGGCAATGTTTATGGAGCCGGCAAAGGAGAGCAGCGCGGAGCCAGTGCCGGCGCTGGCGCTGGAAACTGCGACCGCGACGTCAGTGCCACGTCCCACGAGCCGCGGTCCCCGCAGCACGGCTGGCCGGGGCTCGGCCGCCACTGCGGTGGCTGTGAGAACGGCTTCGCAAACGGTGACCAGCAGCACCGTCGCTACCGAGACGGCCGCGACAGGCGAGCTGTCACACGAACGCGCGGCCGTCGGCTGGCCCACCTGGGCCGGTCTGGCTCTGGCAGTGCTGGGTGCGCTGGCACTGGGCACAGCGCTGCCCTTCTGGCTGATCAACCTGGCGCTTAAGGCCGCAGGTCTGATGTAGCTCGTGTCTCTCCCTGGGGGAACAGCTCTGCGGCGTCGGCCCAGGCTGTTCCCCCACCCCTGGCTCGCCCTCCTGCATCACGCCTCCCGTGAAGCGCGCGCTCCTCTTCGCCCCCCACCCAGATGCGCACGCTGCTCAGCCTGCAACGATGCCACACAGCCGAGACCATCCCTATGGCAGACATCGCTCATGTCCGCAGCGGCCTCGACGCCTCCTCTCTCAGCCACTCCCTCGCCTCCTCCCCCTCCAGCCTCCTCTCATCCCACTCCGGCCCTACCTCGATCCACTCCGCTCTCACCTCCTCGATCCCCCTCACCCCCTCCAGCCTCGTCCACCACAGCCTCGCCCCCGTCAGATCCGCCCCCCTCAGCCTCGCCAGCGGCAGCACCGCATATCTCAGATCCGCTCCCCGCAGATCCGCCTCCTCCAGCACCGCACGCTCCAGACTCGCATGCCACAACTGCGCCCCTCGCAGATCCGCCCCTCGCAGATCCGCCCCCGTCAGCCTCACCCACCTCGCCCTCACCCCCCGCAGGTTCGCCCCCGCCAGCCTCACCCACAGCAGGCTCCCATCCTCCAGGTCCGCTCCCTCCAGGTCCGCCCCCTCCAGCGTACTCCCACCCAGCGACCCCCTTCTCAACTCCACCCCCGTCAGCTCCGCCCCATCTAGCTGACAATGAAAGAGTCCCACCTCCCTCAACCGTCGCCCTCGCAGATCCACCCCCCTCAGGTCCACCCCTTTATCCACCCAGCGCCGCCCTCTCCCACCCTTGCTCCTCACCCACTCCTCATGCTCCCTCAGCTTCCTCTCCTCCTCCTCCGGCACCCTCCTCCCTCCCTTCTCTCTCCTCCTCTCTCTCTCCCTCCTCCATCCGTCCCCTCCCACCTCTGGCTCCCTCACCTCCTCCGGCGAAAATCCGTACCTCCTTGCCTCTCTCACCACCCACTCCCTCGCCTCCTCCCCCTCCAGCCTCTCTCCCCCCTCTCCCACCTCCAGCCACTCCACCTTCACCTCCTCCGCTCCCATCACCCCCTCAAACTTCGCCCTTATCACCCTCGCCCCCGTCAGATCCAGCCCCCCTATCTCCGTATCTATGAAACGCACCCGATCCAGCCTCGCCCCCCTCAAACTCGCCCCATCCAGCCTCGACCGATAAAACATCACCTTCAGCAGCCTCGACCCGCTCAGATCCGCCCCCCTCAGGTCCGTCCACGCAAAGCTCTCCCTCACCCCCTCCACACCTCTCAGCCTCGCCCCCGCCAGCCTCACCAACTCACACCTCCCC
>JBHOQN010000150.1:0-17802 GCA_042408965.1 Ktedonobacteraceae bacterium | reverse complement strand
GCTGCCCTTGCCCGGCGTTGCTGCGGCAACACCTCCAACGCCTCCCTTGGGCGCCCCATTTCCAGCAGCGCTGCGCCCTTATCCACTCGATAGCGGCGCAGATCCATCCGCAGAAAATGGGGCGCCCAAGGGAGGCGTTGGAGGTGTTGCCGCAGCAACGCCGGGCAAGGGCAGCTCGCCAGAGTGCCTTTACGGATCTGCTGATCGCACAGGCCGCGATCGAGCTGGGAGACTACGAGATGGGGGCAGCCCTGGCGCTGGAGCTGGTGGGGCCGCTGCGTCAGATCGGGAGTCAGGTGAATCTGGAGCGAGCGAGACGGCTGACGGAACGGCTGGCTGCTTCGCCATTTGGGAGTGCGCCCGAGGTGGCACGGCTGCGCGCGCTGCTGGAGGGTCCCAGGCGCGGGAAACCGGGCCCCAGGTCAGTGTGAACAAGTCAGTGTGAAGAAGAATGTGCAGGGAGCCAGCGACGTCGACGCCCCCCACGAGGGCGTAGGGGAACAGGGCGCGCAGCTCGAAGGCCCAGATGCCGGTGCCGGTGCCGACGTCGAGGAGCTGGCGGGGCTGGGCAACGGGAGCGAGGATGTGACCGCCCAGGAGGCGGCGCAGGGCGGAGAAGGGGGGCGCGATTCATCGCGCCCGTACGAACGGGGTGAAGCCGGCCGTTGAGGGCACCCGCACGGATTGGGAGAGGCCGGCCGTCGAGGGCACCGTAGGGGCGCGATTCATCGCGCCCGCCGCCGCCGATGGGCCGGAGCGCGACGGAACACGCGATCCATCGCACCCACCGCCGCGGATGGGCCGGAGCCCGACGGGAAACGCAATCCATCGCACCCACCGCCACCGATGGGCCGGAACCCGATGAAACACGCGATCCATCGCGCCCGCCGCCGCCGATGGGCCGGAGCCCGATGAAACACGCGATCCATCGCGCCCGCCGCCGCCGATGAGCCGGAGCCCGACGGGAAACGCGATCCATCGCGCCCGGACGAACGGGGCGAGACGTCGACGCCCACCACGAGGGCGTGAGGAAAGAGGGCGCGCAGCTCGAACGCCCAGATGCCGGTGCCGGTGCCCACGTCCAGGATGGTGCGCACGCGCTCGGGAGCGAGGGGAGCCAGGGAGTGGTTGCTCAAGGTGCGCTAGAGCGCGTGGTGCTGGTAATTGAGCCGTTGATCCTCAAGGGGATCTTTGGGCAACAGAGAGGGGACGTCGGGCAGGTAGCGACGCTGAGGAGGCGGGTACGCTCCGCCAGTCCCCGAAGACGTGCCAGGGGCGGCCGGCGCCGGCGAAGCAGGGGCCGGGCGTGCGCGGCGGCGGCCAAACAACGGGCGTAAACGGGCCATCTCAGTGCTCCTTATTAGGCAGTCCGCTCATCTCATCATCCGTCTGAACATGTGCATGGACAACAATCCTTCTTCGGATCTGCAGCGGGCTAGCCATCCCTTGCCTCTCTCCGCAGACCAGCGTCTTGTTCCGTCAGTCCTCCTGCAAGCAGCCTCCCTGTTGGCCCGTTGCCTCATCCATCCCTCGTCTCCTGCTGCGCTCTGGTCTGCCCTTTCACCAGACCGGTCACCAGGAAGTTTCTGAAAGGTGCTGATGCCAGGCGGAGCTCTCCCTGCTGCATAAGATGCCCGGTCTGTTGTTGCCGCTGGGACCATCCACAGGCAAGTATCAACGATCTTGCTCCCTCGACTGCGCTCCTTTGGTACGTGCCATCCAGCAGGTGGGTTCAGGCTTCTGAGGCTGCTCCATCGGCACCGACATCAGCCACCACAGCAGCAGTTTCAATCCCAGAACGGGCCGGTGCAGGCTTCTGAGCTGATGACCAGGCTACTCGTCGTTGTCCTCAGTGCAGTCAGTTTCAATCCCAGAACGGGCTGGTGCAGGCTTCTGAGGTTGATCTGGCTCAGGTTGGTTTCAATCCCAGAACGGGCTGGGGCAGGCTTCTGAGCAGGGTCAGCTCCACAGCTGCCATTTCCCCCCGAGTTTCAATCCCAGGTTTCAATCCCAGAACGGGCTGGTGCAGGCTTCTGAGCAAAGATCGGCGTACCGCAACCGGTCATTGATAGCCTGGTTTCAATCCCAGAACGGGCTGGTGCAGGCTTCTGAGGACATCTCCTCTGCAACTCGTTCTACATCCAGCCTATCACGGTTTCAATCCCAGAACGGGCTGGTGCAGGCTTCTGAGAACAACTCCGCCACCCGACGCCGATCCCGAGCCAGAGCGTTTCAATCCCAGAACGGGCTGGTGCAGGCTTCTGAGTGTGAACAAGCTCAAACCGATTGCCAGCGCCCCCAAAGTTTCAATCCCAGAACGGGCTGGTGCAGGCTTCTGAGCCTGCTGGTCTTCGGCGGGCCGGATAGCAGCGATTTCGGTTTCAATCCCAGAACGGGCTGGTGCAGGCTTCTGAGTCTGATGGACTGGATTGACCAATACATGGCGCTCTTCGGTTTCAATCCCAGAACGGGCTGGTGCAGGCTTCTGAGTCTAGCACGCTCACCGTCCCGACGATCTGAAAATGTTTCAATCCCAGAACGGGCTGGTGCAGGCTTCTGAGCCGAATTGGCACCGTTACACTCACCTGGAACGCGCTAGTTTCAATCCCAGAACGGGCTGGTGCAGGCTTCTGAGATTCTCGCTCCTACTTTGTTCATTTGCCTTACTCCTGTTTCAATCCCAGAACGGGCTGGTGCAGGCTTCTGAGGTTTGCTGCGCCGGAGGGGTGGCAGAGATCCGTGTATGTTTCAATCCCAGAACGGGCTGGTGCAGGCTTCTGAGAGCCTGGCTCTAGCGTAGCATAGGGAGCGGGCTCTGTCAAGCAGATTCGAGCATGTTCAAACAAGCGCCTCCAGGGCCGGTTTTTGGGAACGATCCCAGGGAGTAAGGAGACCCTGACGTGGCTTCTGAAGCGCTTCGAGCATCGCTGCGTGAGAAGCCGGGCGCCGGGATGCTCGAAGCGAACGGCACCAGCGGCAAAAGCAGCAGGAGCGCTGGTCCCCCCAGGGCCGGGTCGGAGCGGGCAAGCACCACGACGACGAGCGGCCCGGCGCCCAGCCGCCGCCGCCAGGGCGCTCGGCTGTGCCGTGGGTACCAGCAGCCAGCACGCTGGGGGAGCCGGTGGCGGCTGCCGGCCGTCGGGCGGCCGTCTCCAGTTGCGGGCGCAGGGTCGAGTCCAGGGGATCCAGGGCAACGGACCAGCGGGCATCGGGGTCACGAAGCGGCATGGGGCCTGGCTCCTTCTATCAGGTCGCGCTCGTATGGACCGGCGTCCTCCACCGCGCCGGGGGCGCTGGTGGACGCCGGAGGCGTGACCACCTGCAGCCCGAAGGGGGTCAGCAGCACCTGCCAGGCCAGCACGGGCGGCAAGTGGTCCAGCTGGATGAGGGCCTGCTCCATGGCCTGCCAGGCCTCTTCCAGCGCCTCACGGGTGATGGCCGCCTCCTCCAGCGCCGGCCTCTCTTCTGGCAGCGGCAGCTGCACCTGCAGGGTGGGCGGCTCCCTCCGCTCATGAGATTCGATGAATGCCATTACGGCTGTTCCTCCTCTCGTGATAGGATCACAGTGTCGGCTCAGGATCGCTCTGGCGCCGCCGACCCGCCGACCAGCCGGCCAGGGCCGCCAGCTGGCGGGCGCAGCGCTCCCGCAGCGCCGGCTGGCGGTGCACCGTCTGCAGCACCTGCCGCAGTCCCGCGCGCTCCTCGGGGGAGAGCGTGAGCCAGAACTCGTCCCCCGGCGGTGACAGCAGCGCGTGCAGCTTGCCCTGCAGGGCCTGCGCGAGCCGCAGCCGTACATTGCGCTCCGTCGTGGGCGGCTCCTGGGCCAGGACGTGCTGCCGGTAGCCCTGCAGAAGCTGCAGCAAGGCCTCGACCTGGTCCATCCACAGTACCAGGGGTGCGCCGAGGGCGTGGGGCCCCCTGCGGCGGGGGTTCCTGGGACGCCATGGCCAGGGCCTCTGCCCGTAGGCGGCGTGAAAGACGGAGGACGCTCGCTGCCGCTCCCACTCCTGGGCCGCCTCGCGCACCATCCCATCGAAGACCGCCGGCGGCGTGTTCGTGCGGGGGCAATAGGAGTCCTTGAGGGCATTGAGCCCATGGAGCACATCGGTGAGCAGCAGCTGTCCCGTCGCCCCGGCCCAGGGGGACGGGAATGTCCTGGCTGGCGACCTCCACACAGCCGGCCTGCTGCCAGCAGCTCCCCCAGGCGGCGCAAGACCTCCATCTCGAAGCCCAACTGCTGGCTGATGGTGATGAACCAGTCGAGCAGGCGGCGAGTGGCTGGCCCGGTGGGCTCGATGACATCGCTGCGTTCGAGCAGTTCGATCCAGCCGCCGGGCCGCGTCACGCGCAACCGTTCCTGGACAACGCCGGGCCAGGCCTGGGCGGGAATGGCGGCTACCAGCAACCGCTGATGGGTGGAGCTGAACTGACCGTCGGGGAAGGGCAGCCCCTCCAGGATACTGGCGCGGACGAAGAGGCAGGTGGGTGGGAGTGCGACGAGTCTGTCACACCTGGCCGGACAGAGACGGGTAGCCAGCCCGCTGCCTCGGCCCAGCTTCCTTCGGCAGAGGCATCCAGGCTGACCACCACCGCTTGACTGGGTTGAAACTGAATGGTACAGTACCTGATACAGCAGTGCTACAAGCGATCGGCTCCCAATGAGCAGGATAGCCATCCACAGAGAGGAGTCTTCGTGAGAGACCAGCCCGGCAGGCAAGTAGGACGTTATCGGCTCATCGGGCTGTTAGGCGAGGGCGGTTTTGCTGTCGTTTATCTGGGAGAGCACGTGGTCCTGGGCACGCAGGCGGCAGTGAAGCTGCTCAAGAGCCGTCTGGAGTCCGATGACCTGGCCACCTTTCGGCGTGAGGCTCAGCTGATGGCGCGCCTGTCATCAAGCCACCCCCATATCCTGCACGTCCTGGATTACGATGATGAGGGAGGGCAGCCATTTCTGGTAATGGAATACGCGCCCGGAGGGACGCTCCGGCAGCGGCACCCGCCAGGGATGCGCGTCCCGCTAGAGACAGTGGTGGCCTATGTGCGGCAGGTCGCCTCGGCCTTGCAGTATGCCCATGAGCAGGTGCCGCCAGTGGTGCATCGGGATGTCAAGCCACAGAATATGCTGGTGGGGCGGCAGGGGGAGATCCTGCTAAGCGACTTTGGGATTGCTGTTATCGTAACGCAGTATGTGCATCCGCGTGCGGTGGTAGGGACAGCGGCCTATATGGCACCAGAGCAGTTTCGAGGAGAAGTGCACCGTGCCAGCGATCAGTATGCCCTGGGGGTGGTGGTCTACGAGTGGCTGACTGGGAGGCGTCCGTTTCCCGGGCCAGAGTTTGTGGCGTATGGCTACCAGCACGTGCATCAGCCCCCGCCGCCGCTGCGGGAGCAGGTTCCTGAGCTGCCAGTGGCGGTCGAGGAGGTAGTGATGCGGGCGCTGGCCAAGGACTGGAGAGAGCGCTATGGGAGTGTGAGAGAGTTCGCGCAGGCTCTGGAACAGGCGGCTGAGCCGCCATCAGCGCGGGCTACCTCGGCGTCTCCCCTGGTCAGCACGCAGCCAGCGTTATCGCGCCGATCTGCAGCGCCGGAGCCGGGGACACTGCTGCATGTTCTCCAGGGCCATGCCGGACTGGTAGAGGCAGTGGTCTGGTCGCCAGATGGAAGGCGCCTGGCCACCGCCGACGAGCATGGGACGGTACGCCTGTGGGATGGAGCCAATGGCCAGGAACTGGCGGCCCTGCCGGGCAGAGGGCCGACTTGGTCGCCGGATGGAAGACGCCTGGCAACTGCCGGTGGCAAGGATGGGACAGTGCGTTTGTGGGATGGAAGCCGTGGGCAGGAGCTGGCCGTTCTGAAGGGTCATACTGGCTGGGTGTGGGAAGTCGCCTGGTCGCCAGATGGAAGGCGTCTAGTCTCCAGCGGCGAAGATGAGACAGTGCGTTTGTGGGATGGAGCCAGTGGCCAGCAGCTGGCTCTCATTCCCGGTAGTAGCCCGAGGTGGTCGCCAGATGGGACGCGCCTGGTCACAGTCGGCGGCGAGGATGGGACAGTACGGCTGTGGGATGGAACCAGCGGTCAGGAACTCAGCATCCTGCCGGGGCGTCTTGCCGCCGTGACTGAGCTCGCCTGGTCGCCGGATGGAAGACGCTTGGCTGCCAGCGGCCTTGGTCGCGTAGTGCTCTGGGATGGGATCAGTGGGCAGGAATTGGGCGTCCTGCAGGGCTATAGCGTAAGCGTATTACCATCGCATATTGCCTGGTCGGCGGATGGGACGCGCCTGGCCACCACTGACGGAGGGGGAGCAGTCCATTTATGGGATGGGACCAGCGGGCAGGAGCTGGCGATCTTGATGAGGAGTCAGGATTCCAGTATCTTCAGCGTTGTGAGGTGGTCACCGGTCGGAAGACGCCTGGTTTCCTGGCAAGGTCTGATCTCCTGGAGAGGGAGACGCGGATTCGAATCGGTCAAGCTTTGGGACGGGACTAGTGGGCAGGAGCTGGCTACACTGCTGGGACCTGTGCCAGTGATTCAGGTTGTCTGGTCGCCAGATGGGAGGTGCCTGGCCATCGCCAGCGAGGACGGAATAGTGTCCCTCTGGGACGGGAGCAGTGGCCAGGAACTGCGTGTTTTGCTGAGACATAACGCGCCTGCGATGAAAGTTGCTTGGTCGCCAGATGGGAGGCGCCTGGCGACTGCCAGCGAGGATCGCCTGGTCCGCCTCTGGTGGGGAAAAGTGGACCAGCGTTCGTAGCGTTATCCTCAGCCGCCAAGATCCCTCTCAGTGAGGAGGACACGATCTCCTGATCCTTGATGCCGACGCCAACGAAAGAGCCAGGAGAGAAGAGGCGGCTTGTGCTCAGGAACGCAACGAAGCTCCAGCCCCAGGAGCCGATTCTGCAGCACTTTGATAAAGGCCGGCTCCCAGGGGTAGATCGTCTCCAGGCCTGCATCTATGGCGTATCCTTCAGGGGTCACTACACCAGCTGTGAACGTATAGTAGGGAGTGAAGCATTCTATAAGCTCCTCTCTATAGCGCTGATCGTAAATAATGAGTTCGACCTGCTTCTGTTGACGATGAAGAGTGACACGTGCGATCAGTCGACGGGAGTCGGCACCATGCTCCTCTGCTGCAGTGCTTTTTGGACCCACGATGGAGACAGTGAGTGTGCGCATCATGATATGGCTCCTTTCGACACCTCTGCTGATCAGAAGCTAAACCGGCAACGGACCCGGGAACGTCCTCACGTACCAATCTGCCGCCAGCTTAGCGTCTCCTCACATCGCTGTCTATGATCACGTTCACACAACACGATAGCTCTAGCAGTATTGAGCAAAGGGTGGGCTGATCCTCGCCCTGCCGGGTGAGCAGGGAAGACGGCAGGGCGAGGATCAGCTTGCTCTGGCAGCCGCCCGCTCTGTCCTCCTGCACGACGTAAGGCTGGAGGTAGCAGCCGCAGTTGCAGCCAGCAGACTCGTTCAAGCTCGGTGCTAGCCTGAGCGCTTTGGTAACAGGTCTTCACTGATCTTGACCAGACAGCTGCTTGAGGAAGTCAACGGCTACCTGGGGCTGGGGCGTGCCACATCGAGGGCAATACTGGCCTCCCGCCGGGATATTGAGCCAGGATTCGTACTCAGTCCGGCAAAGACGATGACTTGAGCATTCGCTGCTCGCGCCTGCTCAGCAGCCTGGCGCACAAAATTGACGTAGGTCCTCGTGTGCAGCTCTGAACCCGGGGCCTGGATCTCATAGACAGCTGCATAGCGTGCTGCTGCCCCCGCAATTCCCAGGCGCAGGAAATTCTGGTAGCTATTCCCGCCAGCGGGGTTGATGACGTGGGCCAGATCCGTTGCGGGGGTAGCGATAAAGATCAGGTGATGCTCATGTACCAGCTCAGCCGCGAGTTGATCGTAGCGTCCCGGCTGACGCTGCTCTTGCGCGGGGGCAAAACTCCAGGCCTCATTATCGTACACCACCGCTTTCACCGAAGCCGGAATCGTGTGCGACGCGAAAGCCTTCTGCATAGCAGCGTCGCTGGCAAACGTGACGGTTGGAATACTGTGCCACGGCGTAGGAAAGTTGGGGGCGCCGGCACCAAGCAGGTACGTATGAGCATGATCGAAATAGGTTTTGGCCAGGGTGTCTGAAGGATCAACCTGTTCGAGGCGTTGCACAGCGGAGTACGCGATCATCCACGTATAGGTACGCGCAGGAGCTGGGGATGGGGAGCCGGTCGCCTGGCTTCCACTCCCGGCTGGTGGGCAGGTCGCCAGCACCAGCAGCAGAAGAGCCAGGAAGATTGTGACTATCCAACGGCAGTAGCGTTGCACATCTAGCAGCGGCATATCGCTTTGGTCCCTCTCGTGTGAAAACTGCGTCCGGCTGGCTGCTGTCTATCGTAGCACCTCTTCCTCAAGAAGCATTCAGCAATTCCTCAGTATATCCTCAACGCCGCCGGGATCTCCCTGCGGCAATCTTGCCCCCTGGTGTCAGGCATACCCGGCTCCATGATCGCCAGCGATCTAGAACGTACGAATCAGGAGTATGAATCGCGACCCCTCCTCGCATGCCCGTTCCCATGCACGCGCCCATCATCGCGTCTTCCTCGCATGAGGCTTTCCGCGTCCGTATGAGAGCCGTCGCCATGCTGTGGCGGCAGGCGCTCCTGCACTCGTACCTCGAGCAGAGGAGCTTCACACGGAGCAGGAAGGCCCCCTTGACAAAAGCAGGCGCCCTGCTCTATGATTCACATATCTGTATAATCGGATATATTGATAAGTTGAATAGTTGAGATCGGGGTCAGAGCTCCGACCGCCCTTCAGACGCCTGTTCAAGAAGGGTAGCCTATCAGGAGGAGGGGAGCAAACCCATGGTCAGGCACCTTGATTCCGGCACCGACCCGGGCGTGTCCAGGCTGTGCGGGCTGTCCGATGCTGGCGTCTGGCCTGGAGGCCTGGTGGGGAGAGCGGTGACGGTGCTGGTTGTCGGGCTGGCTGGCCTGATCCATCTGGCGCTGATTCCTGAGCACTTTGCGGAGCAGGTGCTCTTCGGCCTGGCCTTTACGGCGCTGGCGCTCTTCCAGCTCACTCTGGCGCTGCTGCTCGTCTGGCGTCCGACGCCACTGGTGTGTCGTCCGGGGATCTGGGGCAGTGCCGCCATCGTCTTGCTCTACCTTGGCACGCGCCTGATTCCGCCGCCCGGTGCCGTGGCTCCAGAGGAAGTAGAGCCGGTAGGCATACTGACGACCAGTCTGGAGCTGGCGGCCGTGCTCCTGCTGGCCCTGGCCCTGCCCGATCCGCCTGCCCAGCGCCGGCCCCTGCGCGCCGGCTGCTGGGGCGTCAGCGGTGCGCTCCTGGTCCTGGTGGGCTGGCCAATCCTGACTGGCATGCTCCAATGGCTGCCGACAGCGTCACTGCCTGCCCTGACCTGGGTCACCGGTGCTGGCTGGTCCGGGCGCCTGCCGGTGCTGGTCGGCTCGCCCCTGCCGTATCTGTGGCTGGTGGCCCCCTGGTGGAGTCTGCTCGCGCTGCCCTTGCTGGCTCTGCTGGTGGGCCTGCAGCTCTGGCTGGTCAGCCAATTGATCCAGGCCGGGCGTCTGGCGCCCCGCACCCGGCGCCAGGGGCTGCTCTCCTTGTTGCCGGCAGGGCTGGCGGTTCCTGCCTGCTGTACCGCCAGCACGCCGCTGCTGGTCGCGCTGGGCGTGCCGCTCAATCTGGGCGTCCTGCTCGCGCCAGGAGCGACTGCCCTTTCGTTGCTCTTGCTGCTGGAAACGGTGGGAGGACTCTGGCGGCAGTGGCGTCGGCTGCGCCGCTGCCAGCACAGGAGCCAGCTGCGCTAGGCGCTCTGTGTCGCAGTCGAGGAGTACCCGGCAGGCTCAGCCCCTGGCAGGCTGACAGACAGGCAGCCGCTGCCGTCGGAGCGGGCGCCACAGCCCGCTCACCAGGCCCTGATCGTATCAACCGAGCCATCACAGGCAGAAAGGAAACCGCAATGATTCGTCGTGTGGCTGGCGTGCTCTTCACCATCACAGGGATTCTGGCCTGTCCCTGTCATCTACTCATCACCCTGCCTCTGCTGGCCTCCCTGGTGGCGGGGACGGCTCTGGGCGGGGCCTTGCTGCAGCAGCGGCCCCTGATCCTGGCCCTGGCCACCCTCTACTTCGTGGGCGCGCTGGCGATCGGCGGCTGGTTGCTCTTCGGGGAAGAACGGCTCAGACACGCCGCCACCTCGTCGCCAGCGGCCTGCCCGACCTGCCTGCCCGAGGGCGCTGCGCCGCAGCAGCAGGAGCCGTTGCCAGTGCCAGAGACACACACGCTGTAGCCGTCGCCGCTTGCGGGCTGACGGAAGCCATGAACAGAAAGGAAGCACCCGAGCGATGACTACCCTGAGCGAGCCCGACCTCTTGATCCTGGGCAGCGGCTCGACCGCCTTTGCCGCAGCGCTGCACGCCGCTGACCTGGGCAAAACCGCCTTGCTGACCGAGGAGCGCACCATCGGCGGGACCTGCGCCAATCGGGGCTGCCTACCCTCCAAGAACCTCATCGAGGCTGCGCGCCTGGTCTACGAAGCGGCCCACCCGCGCTATCCGGGGCTCACCCCCTTGCATCTGCCGGCCAGCTGGGCCGAACTGCTGGAGCAGAAAGATGCCCTGGTCCAGACCTATCGCTGGGAGCGCTACGAGCGGTTGCTGCGCGAGGTTGGTGGCCTGGGCCTGGTGCAGGGGCGAGCGCAGCTGCTCTCGTCCCACGAGGTGGCCGTGACCGGTCCTGACGGCCCCCGGCGCCTGCGCGGCCAGCAGCTGCTGATCGCCACCGGTTCGCGTCCCGTGGTGCCCGCGCTGCCAGGGTTACAGGACGTCCCGTTTCTGACCAGCGATCTGCTCAGCAGCGCCGATGATCCCTGGCAAACATCCCTGCGGCAGCAGCCGCGCTCGCTCGTGATCCTGGGCGGTGGGGCGATTGCCCTGGAGCTCGGTCAGCTCTTTGCCCGGCCGGGAACGCAGGTGACCGTGCTGACGCGGGGCGCGCAGCTGCTGCCGGGCGTGGAGCCGGAGCTGGCGCAGGCGCTCGCCGACCTGCTGCGAGCAGAGGGGTTGCAGCTGCTCACGCGGGTCCAGGTGCAGGGAGTGGCGCCGGGGGAGAGAGGCGTGGCCGTCACCTTCCAGCGGGGCGGACAACCAGAGACGCTGGAGGCCGAGCAGCTGCTGGTGGCGACGGGGCGGCGCCCCAAGACCGACGGGCTGGGGCTGGAGCGCGCTGGCGTGGCGTTGGAGGCCGACGGAGCGGTGCGGGTCGACCGCACGCTGCGCACGAGTGTGCCGCATATCTGGGCGGCTGGCGATGTCATTGGCACAGCCTGGGGCAACCAGTTCGCCACCCCCGTGGGGGCCGCCGATGGCAAGCTGGCCGCCCACAATGCCCTCTCCGGGGAGCCACCGCGCGCCGTCGACCACGGGGTGATCCCGCGCTGCATCTTTACCGATCCGCCGCTGGCGATGGTGGGGCTCACCGATGCCCAGGCGCAGGCGGCGGGGCTGGCCTGCGCCTGTCGCGCGCTGCCGCTGAGCCTGGTGCCGCGGGCAGGGGCGATCCATCAGCCGCAGGGGCTGGTCAAGATGGTCGTGGAGCGCAGCAGCCGGCGCGTGCTGGGGGTCTCGCTGTTGGGGGAGAGTGCGGGGGAAGTGATCCACGAGGCGGCGATGGCGCTGCGCTTTGGGGCCACGCTGGGGGATTTCACGGAGCTGATCCATGTCTATCCGGCGATGGCGGAGGCACTCAAGCTGGTGGCGCTCTCCTTCACACGGGATGTGCGTCTGCTCAGTTGTTGCGCCAGCTAAGCGGGCTGGCCTGGTGGCGCAGCATCCTGCGCCGAACATCCCTGCAAGGAGAAGCACTATGACGCAGCAAGAGCCATGTCAAGAGGAGCTGGTGGAGCAGCTGGCCCGGCGCTGGCTGCAGCAACGTTCCTGGCAGCGACTGCGCGATCAGCTGCCGTTGCTCCGCCTGCTGGCGCGGGGAGTGCCAGTCTCGTGGGAGGAGCTGGCCGATGCCCTGGGAGAGCCAGTCGAGCGCGTGCGTGCTCGCCTGGGCACCTGGGAGGAGCTGGTCGTTGACGAGCACGGGCGCATCCTCGGGGCCGGTCTGTCGCTGGTACCCACGCCCTACCGGTTCGTGCTCGACGGCCAGCAGCTGCCGGCCTGGTGTGCCTTTAATACGTTGCTCTTTCCTTGCTGGCTGGAGCAGCCGGCGTGTGTCGAGGCGCAGTGTCCCGAGAGCGGCACGCCGATCCGGCTGGAGGTGACCCCGGCGGGCCTGACGCTCCTGGAGCCGGCCAGAGCGATGATCTCGCTGCGCCTGCCGGCCACGGTCGAGCCCTGCCCGAACGTGCGCGCCGCCTTCTGCGCCTACAGTCGCTTCTTTGCTTCCCCTGAGGCCGCTGCTCGCTGGCAGGCACAGACCCCCGAGGGGATCGTCTTGCCACTCGCCGCCGGCTGGCAACTGGCGCGGCGGCTCGCCAGCCTGACCCTGGCGGCAGTGACCTCAGCCGCTCAAGAAGGGAGGTCCTGACGTGAAGCCGTCGCAATCAGCCTCGCGCGTGACCAGCCCGGGCCGGCGCGGCGAGGCACCCCGTGCTGACGCGCGCCCCATCTCAGCGCGGCGCCGCAGAGGTTCACGGGGCAGACATGCTGACAGCAGGGGGCTGCTGGCCTGGGGACTGGGAGGGCTGCTCGTCCTGGGACTGGCTGGTTTGCTGGCCCTCTGCTGCCTGGGGCTGGGAACCAGGCTGACTGGCGAGCAGGGTGACGCTCCAGGCAGCGCCCGGGGCCAGACGGGGCATCCTGCGCCGGATTTCTTACTGCCCTTACTGAATGGGACGACGTTTTCGCTGTCCCAGGCGCGTGGGCATCCCGTCGTGCTCTACTTTCTGGCCCCGACCTGTGCCACCTGTGCTCAGGGCAGCCAGCAACTGGCGCGTGTGATCCAGGCGGCCAGGACGACCGGGGCCATCGCCCTGGCGATCGATGTGAATAGCTGGGACCGTCCAGCGGATCTGGAGGCGTTTGTCCGTGCTGTGGGCCAGCCAGCGGCCTCGACGCTGCAGTGGGGAATCGATCCCAGTGGCAGCATCGTGAGCGCCTACGGCATCCAGACGCTGGAATCGATGGTCGTGATCAGCGCCAGTGGCCAGGTCCTCACGGTCAGTGCCACGCCCCTTTCTCCGGCGCAGCTGACAGCGCTCCTGCAGCAGGCCAGTTAAGAGGGGAAGCTGACCATGAGACCGCCTCCTACCAGTCTTGAGCCATTTCATCCATCGCAGAGGCCCTATGACTATGAAAAGGAGTGCACTGATGAACGGTGAGCAAGGACAGAATGGACATGAAGAAGCCCAGGCTGTGCAGGACTGCTGCGCCGGCTGTGGGGAGCTGCTTCCCCTGGCGCCCGCGCCTGCCCGCTTCCCGCTGAAGAGCACCGACCAGCAGGCAGATGCCGCGACAAGAGGACAGCCGGCGCGAAGGCGACTGCTCGGGCCGCTGCTCCTGGGAGGCCTGGTCCTGGGCATACTGCTGAGTCTGGTGGTGGCCAGTCGGGGGGTGCTTCCCTCTGCCGCCAGCCCGGCCAGCCCGGCGCGCGCCTCTGCACCCGTTGCCACGATCAGCTCCGCTGCAGCCCGGCAGCCCGCTCCGTCTTGGGGAGGGTCTCCCCCCAGTTCGGGACCAGTCGCCCCGGACTTTGTGGTCCCCACGCTGGCAGGAACGACCTTTCACCTGGCAGCTCAGCGTGGACAGGTCGTCATTCTCTATTTCATGGCCACAGGCTGTGCTGGCTGCGAGCCGGGCAGTACTGACCTGGGGCGGGCGCTGGAGACCGCCCATCTGCGTGGCGTGACGGCGCTGGCGATCGATCTGAATGGCCTGGATCGTCCCCAGGACTTGCAAGCCTTCGTCGCCTCGCTTGGTCTGCCAGCGGACACGCCCTTGCAATGGGGCATTGATACGAATGGGGCCATTGGCCTGGCCTACGGGGTACAGGAGCTGGAAACGACGATCGTCATCGATCGTGCCGGCCAGATCGCTTTTCGCAGCCATGGCCCAGTGCCGGCGGCTCAGCTGCTGCAGGTGGTGAGGCAGCTCGCATGAAGACGGTGCTGCTCTGGCAAGCCCTGACGCCTTTGCCAGCGGAGGATTCCCTGGTCGTGGTGCTCTCGCTGGCTTTTGGGGCCGGGCTGCTCTCGCCGCTCAATCCCTGTGGGTTTGCGCTCCTTCCCGCCCTGGCAGCGTCGCTGATCAGCCGCCAGGCAGTGCAGCCCACCCAGAGCGGTAGCGGCGCGACGATGCAGGTCTTACTGCGAGGCGGCCTGCTCGCGCTGCCGCTGACAGGTGGCTATCTGGCAAGCTTCCTGCTGGCTGGCATGGGCCTGGTACTTGGGGGGCGGCTGCTGCTGTGGCTCTTCTCCTGGCTGGCCCTGCTGGTAGGAGTCGGCTTCATCCTGGCAGGAGCCTGGTCGCTGTGGAGCGGGCGAACGCTGGAGCTGCCGGGCCTGGGTCAGCTTGCTGTCCACCTGGCACCCCGCAGCCCGAGCGAGCAAAGCGACACGCGCGGAGCGCTGCGGGCGGCCTGGCTCTTCGGCCTGGGCTACGGCCTGGCCTCGCTGGGCTGTGCCTTTCCGATCTTCTTGCTGATGGTAGGGACCGCTCTGACGCGCGGGAGCCTGGTCGAAGCGCTCCTGGTGCTGATGAGCTATGCCGCTGGGATGGTCCTGCTACTCGGCGGAGTGACCTTGACCGCGACCGTGCTGGGCGATGTTGTGCGTGCCCTCCTCCGACCGCTCTCGCGCTGGCTGCCGCTGATCAGCGCGCTGCTGCTGATCGGGGTCGGATTCTGGATCATCTGGTACTGGCTACGTGCTGGCCTGTGGTAGCCGGGCCAGGGCTGCCTTCGGAACTCATGCTCAGGAGGATGCAGCGCCAGGGAGCGCAACGCAAGAAGCAGAATGGGAGGTGCCTGGCCGCTCCTCTCACCAAGCGGCCCGAACGACGGCTTCCAGGAGGGAAGCACGATGGAAGTCCGCTCGCCATAGTGGCTTGCCCGTGCTTGAAGGAGGACGCTGACGCCCCCACGTCTGGGCAGGCACCTGACACACCTGCCCACTATCATGTTCTGTGAGAGCATGGATCTCCTTGCTCTTGCTCTGAGGGCAGCGATGGCAAAGCCGCCCAGTCTCGATCTGTTGCCAACGCTCCTGTTGCTGGCTTTGGGTGCCCTTTCTCTGAGGGAAAGGGGAGACCTTGATGCTCCTGGGAAGCGCCGGGGTGGGACAGGCCCTGCTTGGTGAAGAACGGCAGGCCCGGCGAATGCTGGAGCTTGCTGAGAGGCTCTCTACCGCCCAGAAAGAAGCAGCTTCACCGGAAAGCCAGCTCGAAGCAGTGGTGCCGCTGGCCGAGGCTTCGGGCCTATTGGAAGCTCAGCCAGCGAGTGGGATCTCACGCTCAACGTTGCCAACTCTTGAGGCAGGCTGCTGCTGTGCTGCACCGAGTGAAACAGGCTGGAGGGACCAGCGCACGGGGGCGAGCGGAGATGGGCATCAAGCAGCTCTCTCTGCTAGTGGCATAAGACGAGCAAGAATCTTTTTGTACCGCGTGTGCTCAGGTTGCGAAGGAGGTCCAACTGACACGTCGCGTCACGGTGGCTCTGTGGTGTGCTGACCAAAGCTGTCAGAAGCGTCGCGCAGGAAAGCGCCTTCCGCCGCCACGTCGCTATCTTCTAGCTATTGCAGCGAATGTGGAGAGGAAGCTGAGCCAGCTCCTGTATGGGCAAAGAGAGGAAGACGTACCCTCCTGAGAGAAGGGCAGCAAAGCTTCCCATTGGCGCACTGGTGAGGAACTCATCCTTTCCTCATGCCTCGGACCCCTGTTCTCAGACGGTCCGTTGCGAGCACGAGGCAGGAGGAAGCTGTGCCTACAGGCGATCGGCGCGGGTTCCTCGGCAGGATGTCTTGTACCTAGAACGGAGGAAGGTTGTCTTTCCTTCCAGGCAAGCTGTCGAGGATTCGAGTCCGGTCTCCCGCTCTTTGGGATAGGGGCGTCCCATCAGTCGTAGCTATCAGCAGGCTTGCCTGATCGCCAAGGTGGAGGCCGATCGGGCGCCGCCGCGGCGGCGCCCACACAACATGCGTATGAGAGCCATGTCAGTCCTCCTTTTCAGGATCTTCGCTCATCGCCTCACAAGGACGAGCAGAGGGCAGATGGAGATCACCAGGGTCGGCGGCAGGGGGATGCGCCTGGACCCGCTCACGGGGGTGAGGCTCGGCGGTCTGGGTCTGGCGCTGGCAGCAGTGCGAGCAGCGATACGGCCGGTGCGCGGACGGGCATGGCCGCGGTTACAGGGTAGCCATAGGTTTTCTCTCCGTTCTGGATGGAGCCGGGCCTCGGCCCATGGCAGGACCAGCTCGCCTCTGATTCCCAGAGGCTCCACACTCCTTCGTAGCCTATCATCAGCGACTCTCGAAGGAAGGAAGAATCCTGTGCGATTGACGAGAGATTCATGGAAGAAGGACGGGAAGAGGATGGCACTCAGATCAAACGTTCATCCAGCAACTAAGGTCAGTGCCGGTCAGGTGCATGTTCCATGTCTGCTCAGCTCGCAGTCGGTACGGAGTGGACGACGAGCAGGAGCGCTCTGAGATCACCACGCCCCTGTACCTGAGTACTGGTGGCCGACGTAGCACGAGGAGCACATCGCTCCAGGCAAGGCCAACACCTCAGCGGTTGCCTGGAGCGATCTGTCTCTTGTGGCACGCGCGCCCGTGGGGCTACTGGGTGCCGTTCGCCGGATCGTTTGAGGAATCTGTGAGCGATGGAACTCTGCTGGCAGCCAGGACCTGCTCCAGACGCTGCAGGATGACGGGCGGCGGAACCTCGTTCTTGGAAGGATAGGTGTCGGGTTCGTAGAGCACCTCGACCCCATACGATTGGAGCCGCTCGAGGCTGTGCGAGAAAGCCGGATGCGTGTCTAGCTCGGAATTCGTGCGCACGCAGGGGACTACCACAATCGGCAGGTGCAGGCCGGTATACTCGCACAGCAAGCCCAACGCCAGGGTATCGCTGATCCCTAAAGCCCACGTGTTGATCGTATTGAAGGTGGCAGGGAAGACAATCATGGCATCTGCGCGGGGCAGCGCATCCGGCTCATCGGGGTGCTTATATTCGCTGCGTACAGGATGGCCAGTTAAGCGCTCTAGCAAAGATCGATCAAGAAATTTGATCGCCTGGGGAGTTGCAATCACACAGGTGACCCCACCTCCCCGCTGCGCTGTCGCGACAAGCTCGGGAACATGTTGTGCCGCACGACTGGCACGAGAGATAATATAGAGCATTCCTCGCTGTGACTGTGGCCGTGAATCCATCAGAGACACTCCGGAAGCATGATCCCTCGTGCAGCGAGGACCTGATCGAGCTGTTGCACACTGCTAGCGGTTTTCCATCGATTCCACTGTGATTGAAGGTGAATGAGCCGTTTGACTGTGACTGGCGAGTTGATTTGGCTGAAGTGCTCAACAGCCGCTAAGGCATGTGCTGTCATTGCCTCCAGCTCTCCTACTTGGAGAGGGATATCAGCAAGGTCCATGAGAAACCTCGCGCTTCTTTCTCGCCTGTGCCAGACCTCTCCACTGCTCCAACCTGGCTTCCCCAGAATCCGGGAGAACCACTTCTGCTGAATCAGCCATTTGCTGCGGGTATTCATCTGACAGATCTCTCGACGTACCGCGCCCTTGAGGCAGCACTGCCCTTGCTCAGGGCATCGCAT
>JBHOQN010000148.1:0-29857 GCA_042408965.1 Ktedonobacteraceae bacterium | reverse complement strand
CCCCGACGGCTCCCTCGTCTTCCTGGGCCGCCTCGACCAGCAGGTCAAACTGCGCGGCTACCGCATCGAGCTGGGCGAGATCGAGGCCATCCTCACCCAGCATCCCTCCGTCCGCGAGGCCGCCGTCATCGTCCGCGAGGAGACACCAGGCAACCCGTACCTGGCCGCCTACCTGACCACACCGCCAGGTCAGAGACCCGAGGCCAGCACCCTGCGCCAGTACCTCCAGCAACATCTGCCGAGCTACATGGTCCCCTCGGCCTTCGTCATCCTCGACGCGCTGCCACTAACAGCCGTCGGCAAGGTCGATCGCCAGGCGCTCGCCCTCCTGGAGCGGCCAGAGCAGAGCAAGGAGGCACCGGTCGCACCTCAGAACCTGCTCCAGCAGCAACTGGTCACCATCTGGGAAGACCTGCTACAGGTGCGACCGATCGGCATCAAAGACGACTTCTTTGCTATCGGTGGTCACTCCCTGCTCGCCGCGCGCATGATCAAGCGCGTCGAGCAGGTCTGCGGCAAGAAGATTCCGCTCGCCACACTCCTCGCTGGAGCCACCATTGAGCACCTGGCAGCGGTGATCGAGGGCCAGAGCGCGACAGCGCAGCGCTCACGCACGCCAGTCATCCCTATCCAGGCGAGCGGCAGCAAACGCCCCTTCTTCTTCCTGCACGGAGACTGGACAGGAGGCGCCTTCTACTGCCTGGAGCTAGCGCGCCTTCTTGGCGAGGAGCAGCCATTCTATGGCGTGGAACCCTACCACTTCGAGGAGGGCCAGAGGCTGCCTACCTTCGAGGAGATGGCAGCAGCCCATATCGAGGCCATCCGAGCCATCCAGCCCACGGGTCCATATCGTCTGGGCGGCTGGTGCAACGGCGCCTTGACGGCCTATGAGATGGCCCGTCAGCTCGAAGCCAGCGGAGAGCAGGTTGAGCGGCTGCTCCTCATCGACCCGACTGGCCCCATGGCGCGAGGCTCACGCGCACGCCAGGCCTGCAACCTCCTCCGGGTCATCGGGCGTCTGCTGGGTCAGAGTGAAGAGCAGCAGGTGCGCTGGTATCAGAAACTACGCTACACATACAGCCTGTGGCGCTACAAACGCAGCGGGAGAGCCTCCATCGATGAAGTCACGATGCAGGCCCAGCCTCCCGATGAGGAGCACCAGAAATGGACCAGCACCTGCGGGTGGATTCTCTCGCGCTACACACCAGCTCGTTACCAGGGAAGGATCACGTTTCTCTGGGTTGCAGAGGAACCCTGGCGACGCAAACCCTGGCAGCGTCTGCCTCTCTTCCAGGAGAAAGAGAGCCGGGGCGAGGTCGAAAGCATCGAACTGCCAGGCACTCACATTACGAGTCGTACAGAGCATCTCCCAGTGCTGGCCGGAATTCTCAAGCAGTGTCTGGAGCGAGCAGACGCCGAGAGCAGTCGGACTGAGGGACCGGCAGAGAGAGCCACGGCCGTTACCAGCAGGAGCAGAGAGTCATGATTCGCACCCAGATCTCATCGTTGCCACCCACGATCGATGTGAACGCCGTCTTTCCACACTGGATCATTGAACACTGCAACCAGACCTCAAGGGTGCTGGAAGTGGGAGCCGGCAAGGACCGTAACGGTCATGCCGCCCTCATCCAGCCAGCAGTAGGGGAGCTGGTTGGCGTCGATCCGGATGCAGCCATCGCAGAGAATCCCCACCTGGATGCGCGCTATCAGCTTTCACTGGAAGAGTTTGCCCGCGAACAGCAGACGAGCTTCGATTGTCTGTACGCGGCGTTCGTCCTGGAACATGTCGCTCAGCCAGCAGAGTTTCTGGCAGCCTGTCGAAGGCTGCTCAAGCCAGGCGGAATGCTGTTCGGCCTGACCCCCAATCTGTGGCACTACTTCGGCAGCGCCACCAAGTTAAGCGCCAGCCTGGGCATCGAGGACTGGCTTCTGGAGCGTCTCATCGGGCGCGAGCACAAGCATGCGTACCACTTCCCCACTGCCTACCGGCTCAACAGCCTGCGTACCCTGCGCAAGGCCCTGCAGCGCGCAGGCTTCGAGGAGGTCGAGTTTCGCTACTGCGACCCTCCAGTGCGCTTCCGCTATGTGCTGCCAGGACCTCTGCGCTGGTTCCCCCAGGTCTATTCACGCATCGTCTACGCCTTGCGGCTGAGACCACTGATGGGGATGATGATGTTCAGAGCCACCCTCGGACCTGGCCCGGAAGAGCCATCGGCTGCCGTTCCTCTGGAGGTCAACAGTGGCCATATTTCTGAGCACAGGTAGGCAGCTCATCCAGGGGTCCTATGTGCTTGCAGCAGCTTCAGAGAATCACTATAATGGAGGTGTCAGGCCATACTACAGGTGGCGTAGACGCATTCCCGGACCTGTAGATGCCCGGGGACCCCGGTCAGTGTCTGGGAGAAAAGATCTGAGATCACGGTTGAGGTCTGCGTAGAGGTGGCCCCTGCGCAAGCCTCAACCTTCTTTCTGCCCTCAAGGGGCCTGCACCACTCAGCGAAGAACTAACGAATCAACTGAGAGGCAGAAGACGCAGCAACCTGGTGCTATGCACAAAGGGCGTAACGGGGAGTGCCAGCAGCGCCTGGCGTGAGGGACGTTCTGGGAGCAGTGGGGCCGTCTTGCGATAAACCCAGCGATAATGAAGGTAGCTACGATTCGACCCGGGTAGAGACTGCACACGATAGGAAGGACGAGGATAGCGCGGACGATATGCAAGTCGTCTGGCCATGCGAGCTCCTTAGATTGAGATCAGCAAAACAGAACGCCAACAACAAAAAGGGATCTCACCGTATGAGATTACGTCGTGAGATCCCTTTTTCTCTCATCTTCAGGGCAAGCCAGGAACGGCTCTTGGCTCGAGCGCTCAGTGACCACAGCCGCAGCTGCGTGGCTCACCGCCCCCACTGGCAGTCTTGAAGGAGTGACCACAGCTACAGGTCGTCAGGGCGTTCGGGTTATTTACGGTGAAGCCCGCGCTCATCAGGCTATCAAGGTAGTCGATCTCACTGCCGCTAATATAGCCCAGACTGACCTCATCGATCAGCACCTTAAAGTCGCCCAGGGGGATCACCGTATCACCCTCATCCTCCTCGTCCAGCTCCATACCATAGCGGAGGCCGGAACAGCCACCACTGAGAACGTATATACGCAGCCCCAGATTGGGATTGTTCTCCTGCAACAACAGCTCACGCACCTTCTCGATGGCCAGAGGGGTCATCGTGATAACGCTGGTCTCACCTGTTTGCTGCTGGCTCTGCTCAATCATAGTTACCTCTCTCCAAAGGGTTGAGCCTCAACCCCACAAACACCAGTCCGTGTGCGGATGATAGTGAACGTGCCTTACGTTCTTGCTTGCGTCTATTATAGACTACAAAAAGTGAAGCGTCAAGCCGGGGCACCCGCCACTCCTCCGAGGAGGGCACTAGAGGCCAAAGCGTTGCTGGGCTCGAATGAGATGCGCCAGCACGGCTGGAACCTCAGGAGGAGAGCCATAGAGCATCCCACCACGGCGATCGCCTCCCGAGGTCATGCGGGTCATCGTATTGGCCGCCGACCAGCCCTGGGCCAGCAGATGAGCCCCCAGGCCGCTCACGATCGGCGTGGAGAAGGAGGAACCAGCCCAATCGGCCCAGCCGCTGCTATTCGGTTCACCGCCAGGGAAGGTCGGTGATATATAGACCCCGCGCACGGCGTCTGGCAGGTCATTGGGGTCCTTTGCTCCCTCAACATCGCCGCCAAAAGTAGCCACCCCGCCATTGATGGGCGGCCAGGCCGCAGCATTGGCAAAGAGCGCGGGTTCAAAGCGGCTATTGACGGAGGTCACGCTCACCACGGTGGCATAGCGCGCTGGCGCCCGCGGAGGCCGTCGCCGCCTCCCTTGCTTGCTAGCCGCTAAGGAGTCATTGCCCGCGGCCGCCACCAGCAACGCTCCCTGAGCGTAGAGACTCTCAAAGAGGAGCCGCAGGCCATCCTCAATGTGCGTCAACACACGCATGACTCCAGCCAGCTGGGTGCTGGCCCACTGACGATGATCAAACCAGACATAGGGCAGACGCTGAATATCTGGCATCGTCGTCAGACTGAGATTGACCACCAGACGACGCACCGTTCCATTGATCAGTTCGCGCTCCAGAGCCGTCAGGGCCGCGAAAAGAGCGTAGAGATCGCCTCCTCCATAATCATTGAGCACACGGATGAGACGGATGCGCGCACGCGGCGCAATATCGCGAATCAAGCCAGTCACAAAGAGGCCGTGATCAGGCATGGGATAGTAATGCGGCTCGCCATAGCGATTCCGTCCTGTGCAGATCTCCGGGGCCAGCGGATAGCGGTCATACTCGATCTCCAGCAGACCACTACCATTGTTGAGATCAGCAGCAAGACGCTGAAGCAACCAGTTGCGGCGAAACTCAGGCCTGCTGGCCGCGCCCACAATGCGCTCGGCCTCAACGGCAGTATCGAGGACAGCCACAAGCACACCATTGCCCCCACCAGGATCAAGCAGGAGTCCCTGATCGGTAAAAGAGATATGCCAGCCCAGGGGCGGCTCACCAGTGGTGGGTAGATCAAGCTGTGGAGCCGGGCGCGGCGGCAGCGCCGGCCCACCGACACTATAGTAGGCTGGTGCTGCCGTGACCAGCCAGTTGGGCATAATGGAAACCAGGCGCAGACCCCGCTCGGCCAACTCCTCAAGGCGGACCTGTAAATACGCAACCGCCAGTGGCATTGGATCAAGTACAGCGGGATCAACATGGCGCACCTGGAAGAAGATCGCCGCCAGCGGATGCTGGCGATGATAGCCAAATAAAAAGACCCGCTGGCGGATGGGCAACTGGGCCGCCAGTGGACCCTCGCGCCAGCGTCCATAGGTGCCGTAGGGTTCCAGCAGAAGATTGTGGGGCGCAAGAAGGGCATTGAGCTGGCTGCGCACCTGCTCGGCCAGCAACGCCAGGGCATCGTCCTCAGGTCGCCGAGGAAGCTGAATCACTACGACCATCTCACCGCGTACCCAGTAGAACCATTCTTCAGGCATCCCCATCATATCAGCAGAACTACGAGCCATGCACGTATTCCCCCCCTCTAACTAGAATAAATCTGGTGAGCTAAGAGCACGCGCAGGTCGGCCCAGGAGAGCGGCTCCCCTGCGCTCCTGAACGCTGCTCTGACCTGCCTGTTTGTCCGTTTGCCTGCATGCAAAATAGGCTGGAGCAACTATTTTCTCTCATCGGGCATTATAGCCGAATCAATAGAAGATAGCAAATAGGCCCTGGGCTGGGCGGCGCGCCGTCTTTGCAGGCACAGAAATTCCAGCTATAATGGGGGTGAGCCTGCGCTCCACATCTCAGAGAGCGCACACGTGAACACAGCACAGCACAGCCAGATCTATGTACTCAGAACGTCTTTGCAACACCTTGATCGAACTGGTCGGCATTTCCAGCCCCTCTGGGCACGAGGAAGAGATCCGCCTCTCTCTCCAGAGCAAGCTAAGCGCCCTGGGTCTGAAGACCCACGTCGATGAGGTTGGCAACCTGATCGGCCTGCTGGAGGGCAGAGGCAAACCACTCCTCCTCAACGCCCACATGGATCGCGTGCCTCCGGGAAGAGGACACCGCCCTATCCTGCGCGCCGGCCAGCTCTACAGCGATGGGACGACCAATCTGGGTGCCGATGACGCCGCCGGCCTGGCAGTGATCCTGGAGGCCCTGGAGCGTGTGAGGGAGCAGGCCCACCCTCACCCACCGCTGGTGGTGCTCTTCACGGTGCAGGAAGAGACCGGACTACGCGGCGCCGCGGCTTTTGATCCCCAACTCTGGGGAGTGGAGGAAGGAATCGTCTTTGACAACGCCTTTGAGGCGGGGGTTGTTGTCTCGCGCGGCGCGGTTTACGAAGCGTTCGATGTGCGCATCACGGGGCGCACTGGCCACCCCGGCAAGGACCTTTCCCAGACGGTGAACGCCCTGGAGATCTTCCGCCACGCTCTCTACCCTCACGGCTCGCTGGCTCATGATCAGACACGCATCCTCATCGGGCGCATCGAGGGCGGGAGGACCCGCAACGCTGTGCCTGACACCGTACTGGTGCAGGGGGAACTGCGCAGCTTTGAGGAGGGCGAGAGACGCCGGCAGTATCGCGAACGCATCGAGGAGGCTTTTAGGGAGGCAGCGCGGCGCTTTGGAGGCCAGGTAGAGTTCACCTTTGAGTCCCACTGCGGAGCCTATGTAGTCTCGGAGGAGGAGCCGCTGCTGCAAACGTATGCCCGCGTTCTAGCTGCCCGCGGCGCCCCACTGCAGACGCGTCCAACCTTCATTGGCAGCGACACCAGTGCTCTGCGCCCGCGCGTGAGGGTCTTCACGATCTCTACGGGCGTGGTCAATGAGCACTCGCCGGCCGAGTATGTGGCCCTGGCGGACCTGGAGCAGCTGGTAGAGGATACGCTGGAGGTGCTGCGCCTGTGGTCAGCCACCTAGAGCCTGGACCATCGCTCCCGCGTTCACCGGTCCGCTCGCTGCTACACGGGACGGTCAGGGCGCACGGACCAGGAGCGGGGACGGAGCATCGCGAGAAGGAGAAGAGACCTTGATTCCTCTGAAGGACTACCCAGGTCCACGACGTCATCTGCCCTGGGTCACCTGGATGCTGATCGTCGTTAACAGCGTGATCTTTCTCTACGAGCTCTCCCTGGGCGAACAGGTGAATCAGTTCATCTTCGCCTACGGCGTGATTCCACTGGCCCTGGTAGAGGGGGTGCCTCAGACAGCGCTGGTCAAGACCCATCTCCTGTTTCAGAGTCCTTCACCCGTGTATCTCACGCTGATCACATCCCAGTTCATCCATGCGGGTTGGCTGCATATAGGGGGCAATATGCTCTTCCTCTATGTCTTCGGCGATAACGTCGAGGACCGCATGGGACACCTGCCCTTTCTGGCCTTCTATCTGCTGTGCGGGGTCATTGCCGGGGCCGTTCAGGCGCTGGCCTTCGCTACCTCAACCGTTCCGAGCATTGGCGCCAGCGGGGCGATCGCTGGCGTGCTGGCTGCCTACCTGGTGCTCTTCCCCCTGGCTGGCGTCAGAACAGTGATCTTCATCTTCTTTTTCTTCACGATTGTCACCCTGCCGGCCTTCATCCTGATCGGAGCCTGGTTCCTGCTGCAGTTCTTCGACGGCCTGGCTTCGCTCTCCTCTCAGGCTCAACAGAGCATGGGAGGCGTGGCCTACCTGGCCCACGTGGGCGGCTTCGTGACCGGCCTGCTCATCATGCTGCTCCTCCGATCACATCTGCGCTCTCCCGCAGAGATCAGCTACCCATCCTATCCATACCACCCCGCCTCACGCGAGCGAGACGAGAGGCGCTGGTGGTAAGGAAGGAGCAGTAGAAGAGAAGACTGCAGGAGACTCATGGCCTCCTCTCAGTCCACCCCAGGGGACAGGGCGCGCATCAGCCAATGGCCAACCAGGATCAGGAGCCAGCCGGTTTTCGTCCCCAGACACTCATGAAATACCAGACACCACGGAAGTCGTCTCTGGATATGTCTTGCATGGTCTGATCATACAGCTTCTCAAGCTCCTCCATACTGGCCAGGCCAGCCCTGGCAAGAAAGGGCATGCCCAGCTTGAAGGCGACCCTCATGTTATGCACATTAGCAGCATAGGCATCGGTGCCGACCGAGTAGTCGAGGAGATAGGCCTGCTGGCGGATATCGACGAAGCCGCCCTGCTCAAAGAAGAAGCGTAGCATCGGGGTAATGCCAAAGTTACCGCTCTCCTCATGTCCCGAGAAGCTGCGCCCGGTCCGGTAGAAGGCACGACAGGCAAGCATCGTCCAGCGATCGACAGCGGCGCTGTTCGTAATACCAGTGGCCGGGAAATCGGTCTCAGTGATGCGCAGCGTGCCGCTCGGTCGCAGAATACGCCAGCACTCCTGCAGAAGCTGCGGCCAGGTCTGCTTCCACATGAAGCCAACGAGAAAGCGTCCGTTGACAAAATCAAAGGAGGCATCGGGGAAATCCAGGGGACCGGTGGCGTCCATCTGGCGAAAGGTGGCATTGGTCAGGCCCTGGGTCATCGCCTGCGCCTGGCCATAGCTAATCATCGCCTGGCTGATATCGATACCGACCACCTGCCTGTCCGGGTGCGCAAAGGCGACCTCGAGGACCCAGCCTCCGGGACCACAGCCGATATCGAGGACACGCTGCACACTGGCAAGATTGAAATCGGGCGGGAACAGCCCTCCCATATGCTTGCTGATCAGAACATCCTGGTCGAGCAGGCGAGCCATCTCGGCAGTGCTCTCGGGATCAATGACATAGCTACTTTCCTCGGAATGCATCGAAGACATCAGCGCTTCACTCCTTCTCTTGACTGAAGATGACACGCCTGGAAGGGCCTCCAGAACAGCCGCAGAGGCGCGCTCCTTTCAGGGATAGTTGCGCAACGGCAGATCCAGGAGCTGCTGCTCGATTTCCCTCCAGACCAGCTCCTGAGCCTCCTGAAGCGAGAGAGACTGTTTCAGCGCGCTCGCCTCCTCAATCTTACGATTGACTCGTTGGCGAAAATCCCGCATACAGGCCTGTTGCTCGATATAGAACGGCATCAGGCGCAGTTCGATCTCACTGTGCCTGATGCAGGCGTCCTGAGCAAAGGTCAGGGCCAGTAGCTGCGCATAGTGCTCGATCAGCTCCTGATGCATCCGTGTAAAAGCATAGGGTAACGCGCTCGAGACAATCAGACAGCCACCAATGCGCGTCTGGCACATAATGGGACAGGCCACCGCACTCTCCTCGTACTCCACCCAGTGGACGGGGAAGTGACTGTACTCCTCGCGGCGACTGGCAGCCACAACAAGGCGGCAGCGCGTCACCGCGGCTCCAGCCAGCGACTCGGCCCCCAGAAAGATCACCTGCTGCCCGAGATCTCGCGGCCAGGGGGGATGGCCTCGTCCAGCGATCTCGCGGAGACTGCGGACCTTTCCGCCAGGAGGAGGCGGCATACAGCGTGCGACGGTGATCACCATGCCACGTCGCGCCGGGTCCAGATGCCTGAGCATCTGCTGAAGCAACAGATCGTAGAGCGCCTCGGGATAGAGGGCTGTCGGAGTATTGGCATACGCGCTCAGTGCCCGTACGTAGACCTCTACAGGCGGAACTGTCGCATCCTGAGCGAGCTCCCGTCCAGATGCAGACTCCGCCAGCGCGGGAAACTCTTTGACAACCAGACGGGCGAAATCCTGATAGACCTCGCGTGGCACCACCCTGAGAAGGCGACGCAGATTGTCCTCACGTGGGCGCACCACCCCCCTGGCCCAGCGCTTGAGCGTGATCGGCTGTACCCCCATCTCATGCGCGAGTCGCTTTTCAAGCTGAGTGTCTTCAATTAACTGACTGAGCAGCTCCTGCCATGTCTGCACGTGTCACTCCGTTGTCCAATACTCAGCCGTTCAGACCTGTTCTGAACGCTGATTGGTTTCCATCTCACCCAGAACAGCAACACTCTCCTCCATGAAACGACCTGAGCGGTTCTGTCCCCAGGCGTGACGCCAGCCCTGTATGCAGGCAAGCCGTCACCCGATCTCTTCAACGTCGCTCTCAGAGACAGCCTGAGCCAGCCTGTCCATCAGCACGCCTTCGGTACCACCGCCTGTCTATCGTGCGAGGTCAGGATAAGCACCTGTCTGACACCAGCCTCTTTATGATAGCATATCCTTATGCCTGACACAATAGTAGATGCGAATACAGGTAATTCAGTTACACAAGCACGACTCATACCCAGGGCGTTAATCGTTATACATAGAAACGTCTATATACACAGCCGGCTGGATAGCGCTCCGATCTCAGGAAACGGAGAGGAAGCCAGAGACCTGAGAGGAGCGAGCGTCTGTCCAGCCCACATCATGCATGCTTATCTCGATTGCTACGCAGAGGATACCTATGTCGTGGTCTCAATTACCAACAGAAAACACCGCTCAGCACCCATCTGAGGAGGAGCGCGAAGGTCCGTCGCAGATCGCCCATGGTCCTGACGTTCAAGAACACCAGGAGACAACAGCAGGGGACACTGTCCCCTCACAGGATGGGCCAGGCAGGACAGTGGAGCAGGAAGCGATCGTCGGCAGCAGCTCTGAGGCCGCGCGCCCCTGGCTCAGGGCGCTCAAACAGACACTGCCGATCTATACTGCCACACATCTACTCTATCTGATCCTCAGCTACGTCGTTTTTCTCTTCAACAACAAGCTGCGCCAGCCTCAGCACTCAGTGATTGGCTCGCTGATCGAGACCTGGCACCGTTGGGACACCGGCCACTTCATCACCATCGCTACACGCGGTTACATCGACTGGTGGCGCACGGCCTTTTTTCCACTCTACCCTCTCCTGATCCATGTGGTCAACATGGTGATCAGCAACGCTGTGCTGGCAGGACTGATTGTCTCAAACCTGACAGGCCTGGGAGCACTGGTCGTCTTCTATCGGCTGGTCGACGCAGACTTCGGCGAGGATCTGGCCTATCGCAGCGTGCTCTACTATGCGCTCTTCCCGATGGGCTTCTTTCTGGCGGCCGCCTACAGCGAATCGCTCTTCATGCTACTGACCCTGTCAAGCTTCTACGCGATGCGGCGCGGGCACTGGTGGCTGGCCGGGCTTGCCGGCCTCTTTGCCAGCCTGACCCGCGCGGCGGCCGTCCCGCTGCTGGTCCCCTTCGCCTACGAGTACCTGCGCCAGCACCACTTTCGTCTGCGGGCACTGCGCCTGAACGTCCTGGGACTCCTGGGTATCCCCCTGGGAATCGCCCTCTTCTCGCTCTACTGCTTCTTCACCTTTCACGATCCGCTGGCCTTCTCGCACGCCGAGGCTATCTGGGACCGCAAGCTGGCCCCGCCCTGGATGGTCTTCACCAGCACGTTCAGCACGCTCTGGCATAGCCACAGCCATCTGAATTTCACTACCATTCACGACGTGATCGACCTCTCCCTGCTCTGTCTCGTGCTGGCACTCGTCTTTCTAGGCTTTTACGGGCCTTGGCGCTTCCGCCTGTCAGAACTCTCTTACGCGCTCTATGGAGCTGTAGCCTATCTTTTCTTTCTGCTCGTACCAGCCGTCGGGAACTATCCAACCATGTCGCTGCCGCGCTACGCCCTGGCAGTATTTCCAGCTTTTGTCACACTGGCGGCAGCAGGCAAGAGAGAGACGGTCCATCTCCACTATCTCATCATCTCTACTGGCTTGCTGGTCTTCTCACTCCTGCAGTTCCTGACAGGACAATGGGCAGGATAGAGGGGCTCGTCAATGCGGGCTACTGCTCACTCTCGATGGTGATCCAACCATGCTTGAGTGCGTAGACCACGGCCGCCGTTCGATCATTGACGGCCAGCTTTTTCAAAATAGAGGTAATGTGATTCTTGACCGTCTGATCGCTGATTTTGAGCACCTTGGCGATCTCCTTGTTGCTTCGGCCACGAGCGATATGGTCAAGAATCTCAATCTCACGACTGGAGAGCGGTGAGGGCTCTTTATGGCTGTTGGTCACCTCTTCCTCGTCGGTGAGCGCACGAAACGAGGCCAGGACACGCGAGGCCAGTTGCGGCTTGGAGAGCACATCATCGTTCATGAGGTACTCGCCGCGACTGACCTTGCGGACAGCCTCGACCAGATCCTCAACACTGATATTGCGTGTATAATAGGCCGCAGCACCCACCTTAATAGCCTGGAAGAGATCTTCTTCGTTTTCGGCGGGCGTCAGCATAATCATCGCAATGTGAGGTGCTGCCCGCCGCACCTGGCGAGCAATCTCCAGAGGATCTGCGCAGGTCAAACCCGTATCGATCAAGGCAACATCCAGCGCACCCGTGCTGGCGATCTCCACAATCTCAGGAGCGCTGGTCGACTCCCCCACAATCTCACAGCCGCCCAGACGTTCCAGCGCGGCGCGAATGCCAATGCGCAGCAAGGGTTGCTCCTCAACAATCAGTACACGTATCGTTTCCATCCCTCTTAGGGCAGTCCTCCTACTGAGAGGATTACCTCTCCTCCTTCTGAAAATCAAAGCTCTGCTTCATTGCCCCCACCTGGGGCGTTCAGCTTCTGGACAGTGAAGCGTCGCCCCACCCAACAGTGCTATTCTACCTGCATGACTCACTAAAAAGTACTAGATGCAAGACAAAAGTACTATTCAGAGTGCTCCATCAGGGATGGGAGCGCCCTCTATAGCCCATCGTGGACCCCTGCTGTGGAGACCTGCGGCCTCAGGGAAGAGACTGCTGACCAGGAAGAAAGATCCTGGCAGAAATTATGAGCCAGCTCACTGCGTTTCTCTAAGTAGGGATGTTATCATGAAAAGTGGGAAGGCGACCAGATTGACTATCTGAGTGAGGCATTCTGACTTGTAGCCCTCCGAGTGAATGGACAGATTGCGTGCAAAGAGGACGAGCAATGCGTAACACTGCCATACAGCGACGTTCTGCCTTCCAGCAGCGGATCGGGTTGTGCCTGCTGGTGGGGCTGCTGCCTGGCCTGCTGCTTCTGAGCGCCTGCGCTTCGGCCACAACACCCAGCGTGGCCAGCGCTCCGCGCACTGTGCCCACCCCCGCCATCAGTCCGACTCTGCAGAACCAGGGCACCATGGCCCTGGAAACCTTTCAGCAATGGATCACCTTGATGCAGCAGAGCGGCGGCGACGTCACGACCTACCAACAGCAATACACCAGCGATCAACAGGCTCTGACACAGGCCAGAACCAGCCTCGCCTATACTCAGGCCCTCAAGACGCTGAAGGAGCATATCAACGCTATCCAGCTCCCGGCAATGAAGGCCGAATGCCAGTATCTGAAACAGCAGCTTGCCCAGCAGGTCAGTAGCTGGGGCAAGCAACATACGTATCATGATAGCTATAACAATACAACGTACGCTCTGGGCTATGAGTATGGAACACAGGGAATTGGCGGCAGTAGCTGGATCGACGAGGAGCTGGGGGCCGCCCAGACGCTGGCTGACTATCAGCAGGTGGTCGAGGACCTCCAGATGTGGTTGACGAATTTCCAGGCCATGAAGGCCAACTTCGGTGATAAGACGCCCTATAACCAGCCTCACAAGACGGACCTGCAGCTCCTCCAGCACTATGGTTACATGGATGAGCGCGTTGTCGTCGTCTCCTTGAGCGAGCAGGCCCTCAGAGCCTACGATCACGGCCATCTGGTGAAGGCCTTCTACGTCACGACCGGCCAGCCGGACCTGCCAACGCCGCCCGGTACCTGGTGGATCGAGGGGAAGAAGCACCCGACGGTCTTTAAGTCCACGGAACCGAAGGGCTCGCCCTACTGGTATCCCGATACGCCTATCAACTACGCCATGCAGTATCATAGCAATGGCTACTTCCTGCACGACGCCTGGTGGCGCACCGACTTTGGTCCGGGCACGAATTTCCCTCACCAGGACCCCAATGGCGACCCCTTCGCTGGCCAGGGATCTCACGGCTGCGTGAACATGTCGGTGGCTGACGCCGGCTGGCTCTATAATTTCGTGAGCATCTACACCCGGGTGCTGATCTACTAAACGATAGAGGACAGGGAGGGAGGAACGCTCCTGATAGCACGCCCCTCCCTCCTCACGAGGGAGAGAGCGCCGAGAAGAGATTGGCTCCCCAGGAAGAGCGACCTCTCCTGGGGAGCCAATCTGTATTGCACTACTCGACTCTGACCCCTGCGCAGATGAACAGCTCGACCCTATCACTACAGGCTCAGCGCGGGGTCAGGATGGCGCTGAAGTTATTATTCCCCTGCCACATGCTGGTGAACATCGGGTAGGTCATGCGCGTAAAATTGGCCGGCGAGGAGTCAGCGATATAGACATACTGGCTGTCGCCACCGCGCACGACGAAAATATGCCCTCCGGGGAAATAGTAGCTATCGCGCACACTGACGATCACCGGCGTTCCCTGATTGGCGGTCAGGATAATATCCTGCAGACTGCGTGTGTGGCTGAGGCTCGCATTAAAGCCAAAATAACTGGCGGTCTGTGCGATGCCTTGCTCCGTGAGCAGTCCCAGATGGACATCCCAGACTCCCAGCTGTAGCTCGACCTGCAGCACATCAGCAGCGATTAAATGCTTACCATAGGCATTCATGACCTCCTCCATGGCAATCCCGGAACAGGAGGAATAGGACCAGACCTGCCACTGATAATCGGTATAGTACTGATTGCGCGCGGCAGAGTCCACGCGCACCAGGCGGGCACTGGCTGTATCGGGAAGCGGATGCGGGGCCGTCTGCAGGTTGAGGGTCGACGGAGCATTCAGGAAACTGAATGTAGTGGTGAGGGTGTGAAAGGTGTCGCTGACAATGCCCTGCTGCGCCGCGAGGGCGATGACCAGCATGAGGAGCAGGCCGAGCGAAACCAGCATGCGCCTGCGCCGATACCAGCCTGGCGGGAGAGTGAAGCCTGACAGGGGTTGAGGCTTCTCGACGCCGACGACCATCCCGTCCTGGAGATGGAGAATGGCCGTGACATGCTGGTCCAGTGGAGAGGAGAGCGACTGCATCGCTAACGCACGCTTATGACGCCTGTACTCGCGCAAGGCTCCGATGATAAAGCTGGCTATCAGGAGGAGAATCACGGCAAGCAACAGGATCGTCATGACGGCAGAGAACATACCTCGACCTCACTCTATGGTTATTGCACAGAGATCTCGGGAGTAGTATAGCTCAGTCAGAGGCAAACGGGGAGCTTCTTGCGCCAAAACAGCCCGATCGTGCTACTGGCGTGAGGCCTACGCCACCCGCAAATCATAGGTTTCCAACTCAGGGCCGAGGGACCTGGCGTAGATACGTACATAGTGTACCCGCAGAGAAAGCTCGATGAACAGATACTCCACAGCTATCTCACTGGTGAACGGTCGCATGTTTAATATGCCCTTCTTCACCAGGTGAAATGTTCGGCGCTCACCAGGGTCGATAATCGCCAGTTGATGATAATCCTGATAGAGACGCCAGGCCAGCGCTGGCGCGTTCTCTACAACAAGCTGGTCTGCACCTCCCTCCAGGAGGAGCTTCACGCGCGTCAGGGCTTTCCTGAACCAGCCACCCGAGCGCTCTGGCGCTGGCGCTGGCGGCAGCGCTCCTTCACGTTCTGGTGCGGCAACCCTCATATCTGCGGTGCTCCTTTCTCTCAGCGCAGATCACCCTACCAGCGTCAGGCGCCGCTCCTCGGCGTCCACCTCTGAACCACAGACGCGCTCAATGCGCTCAGCGAGCGCAGGCTCACCCCATGCACGCCAGCGTGCGGGCTGGCGATAGCCACTCAGCGCATGCAATCCCTGGCAGACCCGGGGACGCCCCAGCCAGGCAACCGCCAGGCGATCAGCGCGAAAGACGAGCGCGCGCCGCTGTCGCTGGAGCAGCCAGCCGCCGAGTAGCATGGCGCAGAGCGCTACTACCACCGTCATACTCCGCAACAGCGGCTGCTGCCAGAACACGATAGGCAACAGCCAGAGCGGCCAGATTCCCAGCAGGAGCAAGGCGCGTATCAGCAGATAGCCTGCGCGGCGCATGCAGCGATAGCGCGCCAGGCCACTGGCGATGAGCATATCAAAGGCTGCCTCAGTGAGAGTGCGATAGATGCTGGCCGGTAAGAACAGACGAATCTTGACCTGGCCGGTGAGGCAGACGCGCAGAGCCGGCGCGGCGCCACGTGCACGGAGATGACAACGCACCAGTCCGCTGGTCGAGGGAAAGGGGAGCTGGGCGCTGGAGGCCACCCGCTCACAGGCGGCCTCTACCTGCACGGGTAGGGCGGAAATGTGAGCAGGGCGGGAGCGCCGTACACGCCCGAGAGAGACGCTAGAGCGGCGATGGGACAGCGGATGGCTGGCCAGACGGACGCGCAGACGCTGCCAGGCCTCCGGCGGCAATGGCTCTTCGGGCAAGGGCGGCCCGTAATAGGCGGCCAGTTGCTGCTCGATATCTTCTGGCTCACGCCACCCGGAGGTTCTGCTCCCTTCACCAGACGTCCTCTCAGACATAAAACTTCACCCCCTGTGCTCCATAAGTAGCTCTCGCAGGCGATCACGCGCCCTGCTGAGCCGGGATTTGACCGTGCCAACAGGCCAGCCTAGAATCTGGGCGATCTCTATCTCTGTCAGATCAGCTCCATAGCGCAAGGCGATCACGCGGCGCTGATCGGCGCTGAGCTTCGCCAGCGCACAACGCATCCTCTCACGCTCAACGACAGCTTCCTCCAGCGCCGCCGCGCTCCCCTGGGCTCCCGGCAAGAGCTGGTCTGCCCTGGCGATCTCGTCGAGCGAGATCGGCTGCAGATGCGCACGCTGCCGCTCCATCACGTCGAGCGCATGCCGATAGAGGATGCGCATCAGCCAGGGACGAAACGGGCTGCCTGTGTGAAAATGCGTCAGCCCCCGCCACGCGAGCAGAAACGCCCCCTGGGTAATTTCTTCGGCCAGCGCATGGCGATGACAGAGACGCAGGGCTGCCGCCATTGCTACGGCATGATGGGCCTCCCAGAGCAGGCGGAACGCCTCCTGATCTCCATGGGCGGCACGCTCAACAAGTTGGCTTTCTCCGGTTGCCACGTGCTCTCCTTTCTGCCGTTACCTGATATTACGGCAGAAAGCAGCGCAAAGGTTCCCACCCTCTGTCAGGAGAGAAGAGGCGTTCTCAGCCGTTGGCGCAAGCATGGCGCCTACTCTGGCGCGGGGAAGCTGCGGCCCTCCATTTGCTCAAAAGCACGGCGCAGGGAGGCCGGCAGGGGATGTGGCCGACCGGTCTGATAGTTACACCAGACCATCACCGAGCGACCCGTGGCGAAAATGCGCTCGTGATCCTGCGTATCACGAATCTGATGCTCCATCGTGAAACTGGTACGGCCGGCCCGGGCGACGCGCACGCCCACCTCAGCATGATCGTCGCGAATCAGTGGCAGCTCGTAGGTGCAACAGACCTCCTTCACCAGGAGACCATAGCGCGCGGCGCGCGGCCCGGTCTGGATACGTGGATTCTCTGGCCTGCTCTCTTCCTGATGGACTTCCTCTGAGGGCCACTCTTTCAACCAGCGCTCCAGGGCGGCGAAGTAATAGCTGCGCGCCTCTTCCAGATAGGTCACATAGACGGCGTTGTTCACGTGCCCCAGGGGATCAAGATCTCGAAAGCGGATCTGCAAGGGATACCAGCAGGGAAAGGTGTCGCTCATAGGCTCGCGGTCTCTATCCTTTCATCGTGAGCTATAAGGGCAATCCCTTAAAGAATAACAAAAAAACGCTGGCAGAAACAATAGTCGCCAGGGGACCAGACCAGCCAGTCACGGGAGACACACCTGGCCACAGGCAAGACGTCGCCCTTGAGCGCACGCGATATGCTATGGATAGGATTTCAACATCACATCGATGAGGATCTATTTTATGGACATCGTGAAATTGCGTGCCACGATTAACGAGTTCCTCGCCCGCTACGACACGCTGGCAGTCGCCACGGAGGACGCGGGACAGCCTTATGTGACGCGGGTCTTCTACGCAGAGGAGCCTCTGACGCCGGAGCAGGACACGCTCAAGCTCTACACAACGTTCATCCTGACATCGCGCAAGCTGGAGAACCTGCGGCGCAATCCACGGGCGGGGCTGTTCATCGGGCCGGCACAGCCCACCATCTGGCTAGAGGCCACGGCAGAGGCCCGCTTCGTAGACGATGAGCAGGCCAGCGCGGCGATCCGCGAACGCCTGGTGCAGAAGTCGGCCACGGCAGGCAGCTTCATTGCGAGGTTGCGCACGCAAGCCATTGAGCTGGAGGTACGCTGGCTGCGCATCACCGACCTCTCAAGGCTGCCCCATCAGATGGAGGTCACGTTTCCCCTGGCCACGGGCGAGCAGACAGGGAGGGTCCATCACTAAGGCCCCAGGGCAACCAGCTGGCAAGGGCCAGCGGATTGCTGGAGCCATGGCCCGGCTGAACCTCTGACGATGGCACAGCCTGCGCTGAGAGAGCCGGGAGAGAGCAAGAGAGGAGCCCGATGAGGCTCCTCTCCTGTTGCCGAACAGACTCAGGGAGCGCCGGCTGACGGCTGCTGAGGCTCGAACGGCCGATCAGCGGGCAAGGCTGTAGCCGATCTCGTCAAGCTGCGCCTCGATCGTGGAGAGCGAGATTTTCGCTGGATCATAGGCGAGGTGAATGGTCCTGGCCGCAATATCAACGTGCACACTGCCCACTCCCTGCAACGCACGCAACGTGCTTTCAATGGCCCGCTGGCAGTGCTCACAGGAAATGTCTGGCGAAACAAGGGTCACTGACTCTTCCATCGCGCGTATACTTTCCTTTCACATCAATTGTCTTTTCCGTGAGCGCTCTCTCCGCTCCGCTGCTACACGGACAAACCGCAAGGAGGCGAGACAGCAGTCCGGTGCGCCAGGCAGGCCTCAACGATTGCCTGCAAGCGTGTAGAGCTGGATCAATTCCTCGATCACTGCCTCCTCGCGTCCGTGCTTGATCCCCTCGGGCACGCAGGTGTGGAGATGGCCCTCCAGAATCAGAGCCTCTACTTTCTCCAGTGCTTTGCGCACCGCATAGGTCTGGCGAAGAATGTCAACACAGTACTTGTCATCCTCGACCATCTTGTAAATGCCGTCTACATGCCCTTTGATGTATGAAAGGCGTTTCAGTACATCGCGACGTCGCTCATCCTGCAATCTCGTTCGCTCCTTTCCTGCTACCTCGAGAGAGACCCTCCAGAGGAGAGACAGCGCTGCTCCCTCGCAGCGATTGTGCTCCTGTCCCTGCACTATACCACACCCCCCTGGGTGGGGTCAAGAGGGGACGGCTGTCTCCTCGGGCCAATCAGGGAGAACCCTAGGGGATTCTCCGCATTGACCAGCATGATAAGCTCTCCTCAAGAGCGATCTACTCAGGAAGAGCAGGCACAGTGGCCCTGCCCGCTGGTGCATATGTCGAGGATAGAAGCGAACACAGCGCACAACTCATCCGTAGCGGAGAGCAGAGCGCCAGGAGCGACTCCGAGGCGCCCTCGCCCCTATGGACTGATCGGAACGATCGCGCTCGTCGTGATCATCACGATAGGCTGGCAGCTCATCAGCAATCGGAGCAACAGTACCGATCCGACTGTGGCCGGGCGTCCCCTCTCGAATCCACAGACCCATCTGCATACCCTGGCACTGAGTGGCAACGGGAACGATCTCTATCTGGGGACCCACTTCGGTCTCTTCGTCAGCCACGACGCCGGAGGCACCTGGCCACAGCCACGAGGCGCTCTCGCCCCGGCGATGATCACCTCAATCGCCCTGGCGGCCGATGATCCGCGGGTGATCGCCGTGATCGCCCTGCCGAGCGGCATCGGCAGCATACAGCCCGGCGTCTACCTCAGCCGGGACGGCGGCCAGCAGTGGCAGAACGTCAGCCCACCACACCTGCCCGCTGCGGCCTACCCGTTCGCCGTCAAGGCTGGCAGCGGTTCCCCGGGACACTTCTATGCCTTCTATGTCTACGCCGGCTGGTACGAGACCTCCGACATGGGTCAGCACTGGCAGGCGATCACCGCCGGGGCGCTCTCCAGTATGGAGACCTCCCTGCTGTTGAGCGATCCTGAGGCGCCCCGCCATCTGCTCCTGGGAGGCGACCAGGGCCTCTACGAAACTCACGATGACGGTCAGCGCTGGCAGCATCTCACCGGCGTCAGCGGCACAGTCCTCAGCCTGACGGCAACGACAACCACGCCACGTCAGGTCTTCTGTGCTACCGATCAGGGCCTCTACCGCTGGCAGGAAGGCAGCACCCCGCCGCGCATCAGCCATCTTGCGCTGTCTTTTCTGCCAATGCGCCTCGTGAGTTCCGCCGACGGCCGGGCCCTCTACGCCGTGGCCGGGCACGACCTCTGGTACTCAGGAGACGGGGGCACGACCTGGAGCCTGCGGGGCCATTTCGGCCGCAGCGATCTGATGGCCCTGGCCCTGAATCCGCGGAACTCCGAGCGGCTCTACGCTGCTTTCTTCTATCCCGCCGCGGTCCTGACCAGCAGCGATGGTGGACGCTCCTGGCAGGTGCTGACGGACTGAGGGCCGCTTCAGCAGAGTACCTTACGCAGAGGAATCTCCGAAAATAGGGAGAGCTCCCAATAGACAGCTCTGGGCCTGCTCCCTATGCTATGACTGACGGCAACGCAGGCCGCCCCCTATCTGAGTCTGCAGGAAAAGAAAGCGAGACCTGAGATCATGTTGCGAGACCATCGCTGGTTGAAACTCTGCTGCGCCCTGCTGATCAGCCTGAGCGCCCTGCTGATCATGGGCGCCGGGACAGCTTCGGCTCACGCCAGGGTGATCAGCGCAACACCTGCAATCGGCTCCACGATCAGCCAGGCGCCGACCAGGGTGAGCGTGACCACCGCCGAAAATATGAACCCCGATCCTCATAAGAGCAATCTCTTCGTCTACGGTCCAGAGGGGGAGTTGATCAGTCAGGGCAACGCGACCATTCCCCTGAACAACCCCCGCGAAATGTCTGTCGCCATCAAGCCAGACGGCAATGGCGTCTACATCGTGCGCTGGATCACCGTCTCTGCGGAGGATGGCGACCCCGACGAAGGGGCCTTCTTCTTCAAAGTCCAGCCGGCCGCAGCTGCTCAGCCCAAGGCTGCTCCCTCGTCCTCCCAGACTACTCAGGCTACCAGCCCCGTGGCGAATACCACGAGCCAGGGCCTGCTCGTCCTCTGGATCGCGATTGCGGCGCTCGCCGGTCTGCTCGTTGGAGGAGGAACGGGCCTGGCCATCGGTCGCAGCCGGTCCAGGGGCCCTGCCCTTGCAAAGACACGCCGTGAGCTGCTACAAGCAGAGGAGAGAGATACAGCTCCCAGAGGGTGAGCAGTATGCGTGTACGCCCTTTTTTCTGGCTATTGCTGGCATGTTCCTGTATCAGCGCCCTGGCGCTGGCGCTCTTCTGGCCGGTGCAGGTCCCCGCCGTGCTGCAGGTGCGAGTGGCGCAACAGCCACCACTGCGGGTGGGGACCGCTCTGCTGGAGCTACGTCTGACCGATCCAGACGGTACTCCGATCGAGCAGGCCTGGCTCTCCTCTGACGCCTGGATGCCCAATATGGTCATGGGACCAACACCCAGCGCGATCCGCTCGGAGGGCCGGGGAAACTACAGTCTGCAGATCGCGCTCTCGATGCCCGGAGCCTGGCTGGTCAAAATTGAGGCCCACGCTCCGGGCTTTACGCCTCAACAGACCATCATCCATCTGGAGGTGAACCAGTCTCCGGCGGCGCAGGCGGCAGAGGGAGCCGCACCTCTACAAGGGTCCCCTCTCCGCGGCGGGAATGCATGGTGAGTCGCCCTCCCAGAAGGAGGGCGCGCTCGCGCATGCTGAGGATTCCCAGACCCCCCGAGGGCTGCTGCGGATCATAGCCGCAGCCCTCGTCGCGCACACGCAGGACGATCGCTTCCTCTTCGCTCTGCAGGGCCAGCCAGGCTCTGTGCGTCTGTGCATGGCGCACTACGTTGGTCAGGCTCTCCTGCGCAATGCGGAAGAGTGTGGTCTCGTACAGGGAGGGCAGATCATGCAGTAGCGGGGTGTCATCGAGGGCAAGGTCGACCGTCAGATGGAGACGGCGCTGGCAGTCCTCGGCCAGCCAGCGCAGGGCGGCCAGCAGCCCCAGATCGTCGCGCACGGGCGGGCGCAACTGCTGGGAGAGCGCGCGAACGTTATCGAGGGTGCGCTGGGCCAGCTCGTTGAGCTGCTGATAGCCGCCGGCAAGCTGCTCACGGGCCTCGACGCTGATGGCCTCCGCTGGTAAGGCCTGCAGGGTCTGGGTGAGGAACTCGCAGTAGACAAGGAGGGCCGTCAGATTCTGGCTGCTCTCGTCATGTAGCTCACGGGCGATGCGCCGCAACTCCTCTTCCCTGGCTCGCAGAATCAGGGCGGCCTGCTCTCTACGCATCTGCTCGAGGCCATCAAGCATGGTGTTGAAGGCCCGCGCCAGCTCGCCGGCCTCAGCATCGGCCGGATGCTCATCGGCCCGCGCCTCTGTGAGGCCTCCACTGACCGCACGGATGACGGCCAGCAGACGAAACAGCGGCCTGAAACTGGCGCGCAACAACAGGGCGTTGATGCTGATGCCCAGCAGGGTCGCCAGCACCAGAAAGGTGGTATCGATCAGGAAATGGTGGGACTCGAGCGCATGGCTGGTCACCCACAGAGCTGCCAGTGCCTCGGCCAGCAACAAGAGGCTGTTGATCAGGATCACCTTCTCAAACAGTGAGAGATGCCAGTGCTGTAACCAACCTTTCAGCTTATAGCGCATGGGTTCTGTATAGCGAATCTTTTATTATTATATGTCAAATCAGGGGTAACCTGTGACAAGACTATCATCTCCTGAATTATTCAATCTGTCAATCCTTTTTGGGGATAAAAGGTGACTGCTTGCTTTGCAAAACCGCCTCTGGTGAACTACACTACCATAGCATAGTAAGCGCCGCAGACACATTGTTGCAAGGAGCACAGGGGACGATGCCAGAAGAGCAGGACACAGGCCAGACGATCAGTCTGGTGCTTGCCGACGATCACGATATGCTTCGCCAGGGTCTCAGGCTCTTGCTCACCCTCCAGCCGGAAATCAAGGTCGTAGGGGAGGCCAGAACAGGGACCGCCGCGCTTGAACTGGCACGGCAACTGAAGCCAGACATTGTAGTGATGGATATCAGTATGCCAGAGATGGATGGACTGGAGGCCTGCCGGCGCATTCGCGCAGAGCTGCCAGAGACGCAGGTGCTGATCCTGACGATGCACGACAGCGAGGAGTACTTTCTGCAGGCGCTGCGTGTTGGTGCCACAGGCTACCTGGTGAAAAAGGCGGCGCCCGCCGAGCTGCACAGCGCGGTGCGGGCGATCGCCAACAACGGAGCCTTTCTCTATCCCGGCCTGGCGCGCTCGCTGATTCGCGCCTATCTGGCCCAGCCACAGGAGGAGCAGAGCCACATCGGAGGTGCCGAGCGCTCCTCGGCCCAGGCCGCCAGCAGGGAACTGGCGGCCGAGCTGCGCGTCCTGACACCGCGTGAACTACAGATCCTCAAGCTGGTCGCCGAGGGCTACACCAGCCAGGAGATCGCCAATCGCCTGGTTCTGAGCATCAAGACGGTTCAGGCCCATCGGGCAAATGTGATGGAGAAACTGGGGCTGCACGACATCACCCATCTGGTGCGCTTCGCGATACGCCACGGCCTGATCGCCGCAGACGATCTGCCGCCACGAACCTGAGCACCCTCACCGGTGAGCCATATCTTCGAGCAGACGCGCGATGAGAGCCGTCCAGCCAGTCTGATGACTCGCCCCCAGTCCATGGCCTGTCTCGCCGTGAAAGTACTCATAAAAGAGCACCAGATCACGCCAGAAGGGGTCCTCCCTGAAGAGGCGCTCCTCCCCACACCAGGCCACGCGCCCCTCCTCGTCAGGCAGGAAGAGGCGCGCCAGGCGAGCGCTCAGCTCATGGGCCACCTCGCCGAGGGTGAGCATACGCCCGGAGCCCGTCGGACACTCAACGCGCAGCGTCTCCCCATAGAAGTGGTGATAGCGCTCGAGGGCCTCGATGAGCAGGTAGTTAATGGGAAACCAGACCGGCCCACGCCAGTTGGAGTTTCCTCCAAAGAGACCGCTGCGCGATTCTGCAGGCTCGTAGTCAACGGTCAGCACCTGGCCGTCGAGAGCAAGCGAGTAGGGCTGCTCCAGATAGACGCGAGAGAGAGAGCGAACGCCATAGGGCGAGAGAAACTCCTGTTCGTCCAGGAGATAGCGCAGCACGCGCACCAGACGCTCGCGCGAGGGGATCGCCAGCAGGCGATGCGCCTCGGAATGAGCACCGCCACTCTGCATGTAGGAGATATGCTGTGCAAGATCGCGGCGATTCTCCAGGAACCAGCGCATGCGTCTGGTGAAACCGGGCAGGCCGGCGATCTGCTCATCGTCGAGGACGTCGACAGCCAGCAGGGGAATGATTCCGACCGCAGAACGCACACGCAGCGGGATGGCATGGCCATCCAGCAGGAGCTGATCGTAGTAGAACCCATCCTCTTCATCCCACATCCCATTGCCACCCACGGCATTCATGGCATCGACGATGGCCACGAAATGCTCGAAAAACTTAGAGGCGACATCCTCATAATCATGATCCTGCTGCGCCAGCTCCAGAGCAATCGAGAGCATGGTCAGACAATAGAAGGCCATCCAGGCGGTGCCATCCGCCTGCTCGAGCTGCTCGCCTCCAGGCAGGGGCCTGGAGCGATCGAAGAGGCCAATGTTATCGAGACCAAGGAAGCCGCCGGAAAAGAGATGCTTGCCGGCCACATCTTTGCGATTGACCCACCAGGTAAACTTTATCAGCAGCTTATGAAAGGTGCGCGCCAGAAAATGACGATCGCGGTCACCGCGCGCGGCCGTCATCTTGTAGAGGCGCCAGCAGGCCCAGGCATGTACCGGAGGATTGGCATCGGAGAAGGCAAATTCATAGGCTGGCAGCTGGCCGCTGGGATGCATATACCACTCACGCAGCAGCAGAATGAGCTGCTGCTTCGCAAACGTTGGATCGAGCGAGGCAAAGGCGATCATGTGAAACGCCAGGTCCCAGGCAGCATACCAGGGATACTCCCACTTATCGGGCATGGAGATGATATCGCGATTAAAAAGATGGCCCCAATCATGGTTGCGCCCATTGAGACGCTCGGGAGGCGGCGTGGGCTGCGTGGGATCGCCCTTCAGCCAGGTTGTCACATCATAGTTATAAAACTGGCGGCTCCAGAGCAGGCCAGCGTCGGCCTGACGCATCACCCGTCGGGCCACAGCCGGTAGCGTGGCCGGAATACGCGCTGCATAGAACTCTTCTGCCTCCTGCAGACGGAGCGCGAAGAGGCGCTCAAACTCCTCTCCTAGAGGAGCGGCGGGCGTCTGATCAAGCGAGAAGAGGCGCAGGCGCACCACGGCGCTCTCGCCAGCCGGCACGGTCAGCACGTAGTAGAAGGCGGCCTTTGTACCCTCATGGGCCGGGTTGACGGCCTCCTCGCGACCCGCAATGACATAGGCATGAAACGCATCTTTGACGTAGGGACGCGGATTTGGCACACCAAAGAGGCGCTGGAAATTGGTCTCGTTCTCCGTAAAGAGCAGGCGCGGCGGCAGCGTCTCGGCATGCAGATCAGCAACCAGGGCAAAGCGGCCAAGCGAGGCATGCTCAGCGAGCAGCATATCTGCCGAGGCAGCGCTGATCCGGGGCTTTGGAGCATAGTCCTCGCCTTGCTGGCCCCAGGCCCACGTGTTGCGAAACCAGAGCGTGGGCAGCAGGTGGAGGGTCGCCGCGACGGGGCCGCGATTGGCCACGGTAATGCGAATCAGGATGTCATCAGGGGCCGCCTTGGCATACTCAGCAAACACATCAAAGTAGCGACTCTCAGCGAAGATGCCGCTGTCGAGCAGCTCATATTCGGGCTCATCTCGGCTGCGCCGGCGATTCTCTGCTACAAGCGTTTCATAGGGGTAGGCCCGTTGAGGATACTTATAGAGCGCACGCATATACGAGTAGGTGGGAGTCGCATCCAGGTAGAAGTAATACTCTTTGACATCCTCCCCATGATTGCCTTCAGCGTTGGTGAGGCCAAAGAGGCGCTCTTTGAGAATAGGATCGCAACCATTCCAGAGCGCCAGGGCAAAGCAGAGGCGGCACTCGCGATCGCAGAGGCCCAGGAGGCCATCCTCGCCCCAACGATAGACACGGCTGCGAGCATGGTCGTGGGGAAAGTAGTCCCAGCAGCGCCCATCGGGCGAGTAGTCTTCGCGGACCGTGCCCCACTGGCGCTCGGCCAGGTAGGGTCCCCAGCGCTCCCAGTTGCGCTCATGTTGCGCTGATTCCTCAAGGCGCCGCTCCTCGGCACCGGACGACAGATCGCGCGTCATAGGCTGAACTCCTTTATCGTGCCCAATCTCCATATCGATTGTGGTCTATTGCCAGACATCTCTATCGCAGCGTAAGCAGCAGGCCGAGCGCCGGAATGGAGAGCAGAGGAGTGAGGCCACCAGGAGGCACACCACCAGAGCGGAGCCTGGCCTCCTCTTTATTCTATACAACGGCCAGCGTTACTCTTTCAGAGCCGTCCGACCGAGGGTGCGTCACCAGGCCAGGAGTCAGCAAGCAGGGCTGCTCACCGGCGGGGCCACAACGAGCAGCCCTTGCCAGACCTCTCTTGATGTTGGATCATAGAAGAAACACAGCCAGAGTGCAACACTCTTACTGGCGGTCAGGCACACGTCGAGGCCGACCGCCACCCGTTTTCGGCACGCAGCCCTGACCCAATACTCTGGAGGAGCATACATGCAACGATCTCCCCGCGCCGCGATCGTGGGCGTGGCCGAGTCCGACCTGGGCTACACGCCAGAGAAAACCGTCCTGCAGCTTCAGGCTCAGGCAGCTCGCGCAGCCCTCGACGAAGTCGGCCTGAGCTTCGCTGAGGTCGACGCGCTTTTCTGCGCCGGCAACTGGTCGTGGTCGCCTAACCTGACGCTGGCCGAATACCTCGGCCTCAGGCCGCGCTACAGCGATTCAACGAACATTGGCGGCTCATCGTTCGAGGCCCACATCGAGCACGCAGTCGCGGCTATTGAGGCCGGCCTGATCGAGGTTGCCCTCATCGTCTACGGTAGCACGCAGCGCTCGGACCGGTCGCGCGGCCGCGTCAGCCCCGTCTATCGCTTGACCGAGCAGTACGAGGGGCCCTTTGGCCTGCCCACGCCTGTTGGAGCCTACGCACTGGCTGCCATGCGCCATATGCACGAATTCGGCACCACCAGCGAGCAACTGGCCGAGGTGGCTGTGGCCACGCGCAAGTGGGCCATGCTTAACGAGAAAGCCATGATGCGCGATCCGATCACCATCGAGGATGTGCTCACCTCACGCTGGATCGCAGAGCCGCTGCATCTGCTCGATTGCTGCCTCGTGACAGACGGTGGCGGAGCGGTGGTACTCACCTCGGCGGAGCGGGCGCGACAGACTCGTAAGCCGCCCGTCTGGGTTCTCGGACATGGCGAGGCCCACACGCACGCCACGATCGCCAATATGCCTGATCTGGCTGTCCACCAGGCCGCCATCGCCTCCGGCAAGGCCGCCTTCGAGATGGCCGGCCTGACGCCGGCTGAGATGGACGTGGTGGAGATCTATGACTCGTTCACGATTACGGTGATCCTCACGCTGGAGGCGCTGGGGTTCTGCGCACGCGGCGAAGGCGGCGCCTTCGTCAGCGGCCAGCGCACCGCACCTGGCGGAGCCTTTCCTCTCAATACAAACGGAGGCGGCCTCTCCTACTGCCACCCGGGCATGTACGGCATCTTTCTCCTCATTGAGGCCACCCGGCAGCTCCGCGGCGAGGGCGGCGCGCGTCAGATTCCTGGGGCGCGGCTGGCTCTGGCCCACGGCACGGGTGGCGTGCTCTCATCGGCAGCGACGGTCATCCTTGGAAAGGATTGAACGAGTATGGCAGAGGAACGTTTCGAAGCCATTCCCCAGAGCGATCCCGAATCGCAGCCCTACTGGGAGGGGATCGCCCAGGGTGAACTGCGTATCCAGCGCTGCACGCAGTGTGAGCGCCACGTCTTCTATCCGCGCTCGCTCTGTCCGCATTGCCACAGCGACCAGTTGACCTGGGTCGTGGCCTCCGGGAAGGGTCACATCTACTCCTACACCGTGGCCCATCGGGCTTTCGGACCCTTCGCCGCGGAGACGCCCTTTGTGGTCGCCATCGTGGAACTGGAGGAGGGCGTGCGTCTCATGACCCGCATCATCGGGGCCCCGCGCGAGCGCATCACCATCGGAGCCGCGGTGCGCGTCTCCTTCGAGCAGGTGGCTGGCCGGCCGCCGCTCCCATTCTTCCGCCTGGTAGAGTAGAGCAGACGGGGTGGCGCTGATGTCCCCCCGCTGGCATCACAGGAAGGACTGGCCGTCCATGAGCTATGCTGTTCAGGTCTCAGCAGAGCGGCTGAAACATTTCTTCCGTCCCCGCAGCATCGCGCTGGTGGGAGCAACCGATCATTCACGCTGGTCCCTGTACACCTTCCAGAATCTGCAGACCTTCAATTTTGCTGGCCCTGTCTATCTGATCAATCCCAATCACGAGCAGGTCCACGGTCAGCGCAGCTTCAAGTCTCTGCGCGATCTACCTGAGGTGGTCGATCTGGCTTACATCATGGTGCCAACAGATCTGGTGCTGCCCATCATCGCCGAGGGGGCCGAGCTGGGTATCAAGCAGTTCGTCGTGCTGACGGCCGGCTTCAGCGAGACCGGCAGCGAGGGGGCCAGGCTGGAGCGTGCTCTGCTGACCCTGGCACACGAACGTGACCTGACCATTCTCGGCCCAAATGGCAACGGCTTTATCAACGCTTCCGACGGCATCACTCCCTACGGACTGCCGATCACTCCCCCACTGAGGGCTGGTCCAGTGGGCATCGTCCTGCAGAGTGGTGCTCTGGCAAGCGCGGTGCTGGCCTACGCCCAGGCACACGCCATCGGGCTGAGCCTGCTGGTCTCGCTGGGGAACGAGAGTATGATCTCGGTCAGCGATGTGCTGGCCTATCTACTCGACGATCCAGCGACGTGCGCCATTGCCCTCTTCCTGGAGAGCATCCGGCAACCACAGGCGCTGCGCGAGATGGCAGCCAGGGCGCGGGCACAGCACAAGGCGATCGTGGCGCTGAAGATCGGGCGCAGCGAGGCCAGCTCCCGCAGCGCTCGCGCCCACACGGGGGCCCTGGTCGGTGATGATGCTGTCAACGACGCCGCCCTGCGCCAGATGGGCATCATGCGCGTCCACTCGCTGGAGGACCTGCTGACCACAGCCGGCCTAGCGGCCTGGGTGGGCACCTTGCCGGGTCGGCGCATGGGCGTGGTCACTCCCTCGGGCGGAGCCTGCGACATCATCGCAGACCGTGCGCAGGACGAAGGGATCATCCTCCCGGATTTCGCGCCCGAGACCAGGGAGCAATTGTACACGGTCCTGCCTCCCTTCGCCACGGTGCACAACCCCCTCGATGTGACGGGGTATGTGGTAACCGATGGAACACTCCAGCAGCGCGCCCTCGCCGTGGTACGGGACGACCCAGAGATCGATTTTGTGCTCGATCTGGTGAGCGTCGATGGCCTGCGTCAGCCAACCCCCGAGGGGCTGGCTCTGCTGCAAACGCATTACGCACAACTGGCCACACTCGTGCGGACGGCGCCGCACCCGATCGTGCTGGTTTCGAATACCTGCCTGGACCTGCCAGTGGCAATGCACGCGATTGTCGAGCAGACTGGCCTGCATATCATGGCGGGTCTGGAGCATGGCCTGCGTGCTATCGGACGCTTGCTGTGGTGGTCGGACTGGTTGCGCCAGGGGCAGGCGTCAGAGCAGGTGGCCAGCCAGCCCTTCTCGTTCTCTGCCGATCCGGCGACGCTCAAGGGCACCTGGTCCGAGGCACGCTCACGGCTGCTGCTCGAGCAGGCTGGTATCCCACTCGTGCCGGCGCGGCTGGTCACCTCTGCAACCGAGGCCCGGCAGGCCGCCAGGGAGCTGGGATTCCCGGTGGCCCTCAAGATCCAGTCCGCTGCCCTGCCTCATGACTTCGGCGGCAGGATACCCACGGGTTCAGCCGTGGGAGGAATGCCGCTCCTCCTTTCCACAAGGTATGCCCTCGCTTTCTGGACGAGTTCGAGTTGCTTGTGGCTGGCACTGGCATGGACCCTGGTACCATCAAGGGTGCGCAGATCAAAGTAGCCCGAACTTCTGCGCCCAAACACAAAGCAGACCGTCCCCTGATAGCGCACACAGTCAAAAAGTCGAAAACCATGTACCACC
>JBHOQN010000146.1:0-36044 GCA_042408965.1 Ktedonobacteraceae bacterium | reverse complement strand
GGACTGGATCAGGACGGGGCACCTGTCAATTGCCCCTGATGCATCGGACAAAGAAGCCAAAGCTGTACGCCTGCAAAGGTATGCAGAGTTGCGGTGGAGTCTAGATGCAAGCCTCCGGCTTCTAGCCGGAGGTGATTGACAAAAGCGATGTGGGAGGAGTAGTCCTGGACCTGCGTAGCCCGGAGGCTGTGCAGACAGCGTTCGAGGAGATGCTGCTGCGCGTACGCACTCTCCACCCGTCAGCAGCGATCGAGGGCGTTCTAGTGACTCCCATGCGGTCAGCCGGCTGCGAATTGCTAGTCAGTGTGATCGACGACGCGGTCTGGGGACCAGCATTAACGGTGGGACTGGGCGGCATCTGGACCGAGGCCCTCCGGGACATCGCCGTACGGGTCCTGCCTGTCAACCGTGAAGAGATCAGCGCGATGCTGGAGGAGCTTCGCGGGGCCCCGCTGCTGCGGGGCAGCCGTGGGCAGGTAGGTGCCGATCTGGCGACCCTCAGCGCGGTCATTGAGCGCATCACACGGCTGGCCCTGGCTCTCTCTCCACGACTGGCGCTGCTGGAGATCAATCCGCTCCGGGTGCATGCCCAGGAGGTGGAGGTGCTGGACGCGCTGCTCGTCTGGCATGATTGAGCAGATTCCAGAGATGACCAGCAGAGCGAAGCATAACGAGGAGCATGAATGACAGCAACAGAGCATTTCAAACAAGAGGTTCGAGCTGCCTTTGATCAGATCAACATCGGCCAGACCTATGTCTTTCGACGTACCTTTACAGAAGGCGATGTCGCGCTTTTTTGCGGGGTCACCGGTGACTATAATCCCTATCATCTCGATGAGAGCTTTGCGCGCGAAAGCTGGTATGGACGGCGCATTATTCCGGGGCTGCTGACGAGCAGTATGATCACGCATATTGGCGGTCTGCTCGGCTTCCTGGCGACAGAGATGCACTTTTTCTACCGGAAAGCGGTCTATATCGGGGATACGATCGCCTGTACCGTGACCTTCCTCGAGAAGGATGAGGCTCAGCGCCAGTTTGCAGCGCAGGCCCGCTTTGTCAATCAGGAGGGAGTCGAGGTACTCCAGGCCTCCTTCAAGGGGTTTCCATCCCACATCCGTCTGCTGCCACAGCAAGGCTAGCAAGGCGCCCCGACTGGAGCCGGCATGACCAAGCACAGTAGAGTCACCGAGACGCCGGCTCCGACGGACATCAATGTATGCGAGATTCGGGTGGCCTGGTGGTCTATATATCTAGCAAAGTAGACCACCAGGCCGAACCCGATGGCGGGAGTCTGAGAACGAGCAGGAGGCAGGAAGCGCATGGTCTAGACAATATACCAAGTAGACAGGTTGTGTGGTATACTGTAATCTATATTGAGTCTGATCGTTGTGACGCTGATGTCAGCTCCTCGTGCAGAGACCCGGAGAGTGACTCTGACGTCACATGCTCTCATTGAGATTCAGGGCACACTTGAGATGTCACCAGAGTTCGGACAGGGACAGACCGCCATGAGTTCTATTGTCAGAAAAAGCCCGCTTCCGCGCTACTATCAACTGAAGGAGATCATGCGCGAGAAGATCCGCACCGGCGAGTGGAAGCCAGGGGACCTCATTCCATCGGAGCGCGAACTAGGGGAGCTATATGGAATCAGCCGCATGACCGCTCGCCAGGCCATCACCGAACTGGTCAATGAAGGCCTCTTCTACCGCGAGCAGGGCAAAGGGACCTTTGTCAGCCGCCGCAAAATCACACAGCAGCTCATTCACCTGACCGGCTTCACCGAGGACATGCGCGCCCGTGGTCAGCAACCAGCCACGCGCGTCCTCTCGGCTGAGATGCGGCCCGCCGACGAGGCGCTCGCGGAGCGACTACGCATCAAGCCGGGGCTACTGATCTTTCGCCTGCATCGCCTGCGCCTGGCAGACGGCGAGCCGCTGGCGATAGAGGTATCGCACATCAGCTTTATCGGCTGCGAGAAACTCCTCGAGGAGGACCTGGAGCACAACTCCCTCTACCGGCTGCTGGAGACCCGCTACGGTCTGCCGCTGCTGGAGGCTGATCAGGAACTGGAGGCCGGGCTGATTGGAAGCGAGGAAGCGCAATACCTGAAGATGCCAGTGGGCAGCCCCGCGCTCTTCACGCGGCGTGTGACCTACACGGAGCGCAACCAGCCAATCGAATACGCCTCTTCTGTCTATTGTGGCAATAAATATATCTTCTATACCCATATGAAACGTGAACAGTTACTATCTTAATTGCAGCAATCTTTTCCCGCGCAGAGGGAGGTTGCCAGTTATCAAGCAGAGAGCGAGGAACCATCGCCATGTCAGCCGCACCACAGCCTGAAGCAGCGTTAACAGCGCTGGTCACAGAGCAAGTGAACCCAGCAACACGCGAGATCGACCGGATGAGTCCACTTGAAATCGTCCAGGCCATCAATGCCGAGGACGCCAGAGTTGCCGAGGCAGTCAGCCGGGAGCTGCCCCGAATCGCCCAGGCCATCGAAGCCATCGCCGGGCGCCTGCGCGAAGGCGGGCGCCTGATCTATATGGGGGCTGGCACCTCCGGGCGCCTGGGGGCCCTCGACGCCTCTGAGTGTCCCCCGACGTTCAACGTTCCTCCCGAGCTGGTCATCGGTTGGGTTGCCGGCGGGCCGAGCGCACTCAACAGGGCCAGCGAGGATGTCGAGGATAGCGCCGAGGCCGGCGAGGCCGATGCCGCCCATCTGCAGATCAGTCAGCGCGACGCCCTGGTCGCCATCGCGGCCAGCGGCCGCACACCCTACGCGCTGGGCGCTGTTGCCTATGCCCATCGCCAGGGTGCCCTGACCATCGGCCTGGCCTGCAATCCCGCTACACCACTGGAGGCCGCCGTCGACATCATGATTGCCCCTGTAGTGGGTCCTGAGGTGATCACCGGCTCGACACGCATGAAAGCCGGCACCGCGCAGAAAATGGTCCTCAACATGCTGAGTACAGGCAGCATGATCCTGCTCGGAAAAACCTATGGTAATCTGATGGTCGACGTGCAGGCCACCAACTATAAACTGCAGCAGCGCGCCCTACGCATTGTACAACTGGCCACCGGGCTGGAGCAGGCCGCCGCCACAGCCCTGCTCGACCGGTGCGCTGGAGAGGTCAAGACGGCCATTGTCTGCGCCCACACAGGGCTGGACCCGCAGAGTGCTCGCCAGCGGCTGGCAGCACATCAGCATATCTTACGCGCAACACTGGATAGCCTGCCATGACCTACGGCCTTTCACAAGAAGAGCGGGTCCTCTCCGCAACTGACGCCTGCTATATTGGGGTGGACGGAGGCGGCAGCAAGACGCTAGCCATTGTGGTTGACGCCCGCGGCCGCGAGCGGGGCCGTGGTCTGGCGGGCAGCGCGAACTACGCCTCGGTGGGACTGGCACGCGCCGTCGAGCAGGTCCATCTGGCAGCCACCCGCGCGCTGCAGGCGGCAGGCTGCCAGCACCAGCCACGGGGCGCCTGGATTGGCCTGGCTGGCATGGATCGCCGCGTGGATCTCGAGAGCGTCTACCCTCACGTACGCACGCTGGCCGAGCACGTTCACCTGACAAACGACGCGGAGCTGCCGCTGGCAGCCCTTGACCAGGCTATCGGCGTCACCCTCATCGCCGGCACCGGCTCGATCGCCCTGGGACGCGATATGCACGGGCGAACGCACCGCGTCGGCGGCTGGGGCCATATCCTGGGCGACGAAGGCAGTGGCTATGAGATCGGCCGTCTGGCATTGCAGGCCGCTACGCGCGCCGCCGATGGGCGGGGCCCGCAGACCACCTTGCTGCCACGCATCTTGCAGCACTGGGAGCTCCAGCGGCCAGAGGACCTCATCAGCGCCATCTATCCTGAGCGCGATACCGCCAGAATCGCGCGTGTCGCCACCTGCGTGTTCGCGGCCGCCCGCGATGGTGATCCCGTGGCCCGCACCATTGTGCGCCACGCCGCCGAGGAACTGGCCCTGGCCGTGCTTGTGGTCAGCAATGCCCTGGATTTTCCCGATGGCATTCTCCCCCTGGCCCTGGGGGGCAGTCTGCTTGTGCGCGAGGCCCCCTTCCGCGCACAGATCCTGCGCCGCCTGCGCGCACGGCGTCAGCTCGGCCAGGTAGTGATCGTCGAAGAGCCAGCCCTGAGCGCCGCTCAGGCAGCTATGGGACTCGATCAGATCTACAGCGGCCACTGAGGAACGTTCTCAACAGCAGATCCGAGGAGGAACAGATGTACGCTGATGCGATGACGCTGGATGAACAGATCGGGCAGGTGCTCATCGCTGGCTTCCAGGGAACCCGTGCCTCGCCGGAGATCATCGACCTGATCGAGCGGCACCACCTGGGAGGCGTGGTGCTTTTTTCGCGCAACATTGAGAGCGCCGCGCAGGTCTACGAGTTGATCAGCAGCTTGCAGGCCTGCGCCCGTGCGGCCGGGCACCGCTCTCCGCTGCTGGTGGCGATCGATCAGGAGAACGGCATGGTCCAGCGGCTCGGCGAGGAGGTGACCCTCTTCCCCGGCAACATGGCGCTCGGAGCAACAGACTCCGAGCATCTGGTCACCAGCGTCGCGAGAGCAACAGGCCTGGAGCTGCGCAGCCTGGGGATCAACCTGAACCTGGCTCCGGTCCTGGACGTGAACAACAACCCGGCCAACCCGGTGATCGGCGTACGCTCCTTCGGCGAAGATCCCTGGCAGGTCGCTCGTCTGGGCATTGCCGCACTGCAGGGCTATCGTGAGGCAGGCATTATCTGCTGCCTCAAGCACTTCCCCGGCCACGGCGACACTGCCACCGACTCGCACCTGGCTCTACCGCTGATCCCCTACGGACTGGAACGGCTGGAACACCTGGAGCTGCTTCCGTTTCAACAGGCGATCGCCGCCGGAGCGAAGTGCGTGATGACCGCCCATGTGGCCTTTCCCGCCCTCACAGGAGACGCCACGCAGCCCGCCACCGTGGCCCCCAGTATCATCAGCGGACTGCTGCGCCAGCGCCTGGGCTTCGCGGGCGTCGTCATCAGCGACTGTCTGGAGATGGAGGCCATAGCTGCGACCCTCGGCGTCGAGCTCGGGGCTATCATGGCACTGCAGGCCGGCTGCAACCTGCTGTTGATCTCTCACGAATACCCACGCCAGCGCGCGGGTCTGCAGGCGCTTCGCACGGCAGTGGAGGAGGGCAGGCTGGCACGCACGACCCTTCAGGAGGCTGCTGAGCGTGTGGCGGCACTCAAGGCGGCGCATCTCTCCTGGGAGCAGTTGCCCAGTGCTACAGCCCTGGCAGCGGTGAAAAACGCTCACCATCTGAGCCTCCAACGGGAGGCGTACGAACAAACCACCACGCTGGTACGCAACGCCGCTGGCCTGCTGCCCCTGCGCCTGGAGGACGACCAGCGGCTGCTGATCGTGCTCCCGCAGAAACGAGTCTTCAGCCGCGTTGAGGATCAGCAATACCCCGAAGAAGCTCTGCTGGAGGCCGTGCGCCGCCGCCACGCCAACGTTGAGGCCTGGGCGCTCACCCTGCCCCTCGGCGACGAGGAGCGAGCGAGGCTTTTACGGGCGAGCAACGCCGCCGCCGTCCTGCTGCTGGTCAGCGTCAACGCCCACCAGGAGAGGGAGCAGAGCGAACTGGTCAACTGGCTGCTGAGGGAGAGCGCCACTCCAGTGGTCGGGCTGGCCGTCTACAGTCCCTACGACCTGCTGGCCTTTCCACGCCTGAGCAGCTATCTGGTCACCTACGAATACACGCGGCCGGCGATCGAGAGCGCAGTCTCCGTCCTGTTCGGCGAACGGGAGCCGCGGGGACACCTGCCGGTGAGCCTGCCGGGACTGCACGTTCGCGGCGAGGGCCTGAGCTACTGAAGCAGCGCCGGTCCGGAGCACGGCCTGCACAGGACAGACAACCTCCGGGTCGGCGCGCCAGCGAGCGGGAGCATGAACGCCAGCTTATCCCTTGACTGAGCCAGCCAGAATACCGCGCACAAAGTAGCGTTGCAGCGTGAAGAAGATCAGCAGAGGCAACGCCATCGAGATGAAGGCAGCCGAGGTCAGCACCTCCCAGTTTGAGCCATAGGAATTGACCAGGTTAGCGATGGTCACCGTCATCGGCGCCCGATCGGGGTTGCCACCCATGATCACCAGTGCCACCAGCAGATCATTCCAGACCCACATAAACTGGAAAATGATCAGCGAAGCCAGCGAAGGTACCGAGAGTGGCAGGAGAATGCGGAAGAAGATGCTGATATTCGAGGCGCCATCGATGCGCGCCGACTCAAAAAGGTCGCTGGGCAGAGCGGCAAAGAAGTTGCGCAGCAGATAGACAGCAAAAGGCAGCCCCAGAGCCGTATGCATCAGCCAGATGCCCACATAATTGCCGGTCAACTGGATGCCCGTCGCTTGAGCCACCATGGTATAGATCCCCAGGACCGGGATGAGGGTCATCTGGATGGGGATCACCATCAGCGCCACAATGCCCAGAAAGATCCAGTCGCGCCCCGGGAACTCCATCCAGGCGAAGGCATAGGCTGCGAAGGCCGCCACCAGCGTAGGGAGAAGCGTGCCAGGGACAGCGATGATCAGGCTGTTCAGAAAGGCCTGACCGAGGCCTTGAGCCTGGAGCACCGTCTCATAGTTCTGAATGGTAAAGCTCCAGGGCGGAACCAGCGCCGACCACCAGCCACTATCGTGGATCAACTGAGCGGGCCGGAAGGAGCTGATAAACAGCCCCACGGTCGGCACAGACCAGATCAGGGCGATCAGCACGACGATGATCGTGACCAGACTATGGCTGAAGAGATTGGTAAAGCGCCGCCCCAGCGAGAGGCGACCGGCCTCCACGCCCGTTCGTTGCAACGGCTGAGACGCAGCGATCTGCGGCATTGCAAACTGGGCATGCCCCTCCGAATTGACGCTATCCATGAGCAGCCCTCCTGAAGACAGTGCCACCGAAGATCGTACGAATGTTGAAGTACATGATGGGAATCACAGCGATCAAGAGCAGGACTGCCAGGGCGCTGGCGACGCCGAAGTTGCCAAAGTTGAACAGCTCCTGGTAGTACTGGACAGCCACCACATTGGTGCCATAGTCGCCACCGGTCATCACATAGATGATATCGAAGATCTTCAGGATGTTGATGATCATCGTCGTTGTGACCACAGCAATGGTCGGGCTGATCATCGGCACAATGATTCTGAAGAAGATCGTCACCTCACCGGCACCGTCGCAGCGGGCCGCCTCCAGAATCTCCGTGGGAATGCCCTTGATGGCCGCGGAGAGAATCACCATGCAGAAGCCGGTCCACATCCAGACGTAGACAGCGATCAGCGCGAAATTGTTGAAGCGACTATCGACGATCCAGGCCTGCGGCTGACCTCCCAGGGACGTCACCAGGGCATTCAGCAGGCCGATCTGGGTCTGCCCCGGTGGCTCATACTCGTAGACAAAGCGCCAGATGACGCTGGCGGCCACAAATGAGAGAGCCATCGGAACAAAAATCGCCGCTTTCGCCGCGCTCTCGAAGCGCACACGGTCAACCAGGATAGCAATCAACAGGCCCAGCACCACTGTCGCCACGGTGGCCAGCACGAGCCAGAGGGCATTATTGCGCAGCACCTCGAGCAGAGAGGCATTCGTGAAGATCAGGCCATAGTTTTTGAGGCCCACAAAATGCTCGGAGTTGGCATCGAGGAAACTGAGCCAGATGGTGAAAATCAGCGGGTAGAGCAGAAAGATGGCGACAAAGATGACTGCCAGCCCGATCCAGAGCCAGGGAGCCAGATGGAGCCGCCGCTTCTTCTGGAGTGGGAGGACCGTGTTTTTGCCAGTTGCCTGTATCATATGCAAGATCCCCTGGTAGCGAGCTGCGTTACATGACGAGCCGGACAGAAGCCAGCGCTTCCTCTCCGACATGGGGACAGCTGTGAGCACCTACTGCCCCCTGCGAGCAGGACGTCCCGGCGAGCCTGATCAGGTCATTCTGTCCGGCCGTTCTGACGATCGATCTGCCAGCCTGGAGGGAGGAAGGCTGTCTGAGCAGCATAGCGCGAGCGCTCGCTGATCAGCGTCGTGCATCCTCCGGCCATCCCACCGACTGGCGAGCGCGTTGACGTTTACGGCACAATCAGCGAGGGAAGAGCCGAGGAGAAAGAGGGCAGAGGGCGGCTGCCCTCTGCCGGGGAGTGGACAGCCGTTGCCGGCGATGACCATCCCCGTGGCTTGCTCCATCCTCGTCACTGCTGGCGGTGCGCTCGTCGCACGCCCTGCGCCTGAGGACACTAGGAACTATAGGCCTGCTGGGCCGTCGACTCAAGAGAGCTTAAGATGCTATCAAGCTTCGTCGGGTCCTTAATAAAGTCGAGCGTGGCTTTCCAGAAAGCCGTCTCCATCGCGGGCGGCATCAGGTCGTCGGCCCCAAAGCGGAAGATCGTCGCCGAGGTCAGCATCTGAGCTGAGGCTCTGGCCACCGCATTGGGATAGGCCGTCAGATCGACAGCCTTGCTTGGCGAGGTGAAGCCACCGCGCTTGACCCAGATCTCCTGAGCCTGAGCGGTCTCAAGGTACTTGACCAGCTCACGCACGCCGTTGTTGTCCTTGAGTGCCACGATGACGTCGGCGCCGCCGGTCACTGCCCCCTGGAACTGCGTGTTGATCATCGGGAAGGGGAAGAAATTGAAATCGGTCCCTGGCTGGGCCTTGGGGAACTGTGAGGTAATGAAGCCGGCCGTGAAGTCGCCCAGATAGTAGAGGTAAGCGGCTGGCGGATTCTTGAAGGGCGCGTAGCTGGCGTCCTGGAAGTTGGTCGCCAGAATCGACTGCGGGGCGCCATTGATATAGTGCTTGCCCGTGATGATCTGGCCGAAAGTCTGGAAGGCCTGCTTCACACTGCTGTCGGTCCAGGGAATTTTATGAGCAACCCACTGGTCGTACTTGTCGGGACCTGACTGCAGGAGGAAGATCTCATCGATCCAGTCCGCGGCCGGCCAGCCACTGGCGGAGCCACTCTCAACGCCCATCGCCCAGGGATACTTGCCTTTCGAGGCGATCATGTTCGAGAGATTGATTAGATCAGTCCAGGCTGTCGGCACCGTGCCGCCGATGGCCTGCAACTGCGTGGGACTGTACCAGATGGTGCCCTTGTTGGCCGCCTTGTAGAAGAGAGCATAGAGTTTGCCGTTATATGAGCCGAGGTCGATCCAGGCCTGGGCATAGTCGCTCCTCACCTTATTCATATCCAGGAAGGAATCGAGCGCCACAAGCTTGCCCTGGCTTGCCAGCTGCTGCATCTTACCAGGGTTGGGCAATACCGCGATATCGGGGGGATTGCCACCGCGCAGGCGGGAGGTCAGGACGGCATCCAGATCACGGGTTGCCTCGATCTTGACGGTGATCTTGGACTGACTCTCGAAGGGGGTGACGACTGCATCGAAGGAAGCTTGCTCTTCGCCGCTCCAGACATTGAGCACATCGACCGAGGAGACCGTTGCAGGAGTGCTGCTGGCGCCACCAGTGGTGCTGGGCGTGCCACAGGCAGCCAGGACAGAAGCAGCGGCGCTCGCAGACAATCCAATAGCCATGGCGCGCTGAAGAAATACACGTCGTCCAATGCGGTGCTCTGCGAGATCCTCTACCAGCCGGTCCAGCGTCTCGCGCTGTTGTCGGTCATAGATGGGCATAAGGTCCTCCTTTGGCGTGAATACGCTCGGCTGACTACCGATTGCTGCTCGCAACAGTGACGAACAGGTAACGGAGCATGATTGCACATACGCAGAGTGTAGCCAGCGCTCACGATGCCTGGCAACGTCCCCCTGGGGACGGCACGGCGGCTTTTTTTAGGCTCACCGTTCCTGGGGCCACCCCTTTCTACCCGCATCACAGGCCATGTCACAGGCCGGGACGGCGCTCGTTGACCAGTCTGGCGCCGGCGTCCTGTTCTCTGTCACCTGCTGTGCGCAGCTTCGCTGTCAGATTTCTGCGAGTTCTCCTGTCTAGTATATGGGTACAGACAACAAGTGCGGAAAGGATGCAAGCTGTGAGCAAGGCTACCAGAATGCCACCGAATGACATGCTAAGGAGCGAACGTCTGCGACGGGGCTGGTCGCGGGAGTACGTAGCAACGCAGATCGGCGTGGCCGATCCGAAAACGATCGGCCGCTGGGAGCGCGGCGATGCCATGCCCAGCGCTTACTTCCGCCAGAAGCTCTGTGCGTTCTTTGAGCGCTCTGCCCAGGAGCTAGGCCTCTATCGCGAGGAGGCACACCAGGCGATCACTAGACGGCAGGGCGCGGCCGGCGGGAACGGCCAGGCGCTGCCCAGTGAGGAGGCAGAGCCGCTCTCTCCATCCCGGCTATATGATCCCGCCATCCCGGCACCAGTGGCCGATAGTCCCTATCTCATCGGACGCGATGAGCTCGTCACCACCCTCAAAGAGCAACTCTGCCAGACGCAGGTGTACCGGCGAGCTGCCCTCTATGGCCTGCCGGGCGTGGGGAAGACGGCGCTGGCCCTCGCCCTGGTTCACCACCCGCAGCTACAGGAAGAGTTCAGCGGCGGTGTCCTCTGGGGGAGTCTGGGGCCGGAGCCAGATCTGCCCGGACTGCTGCAGCGCTGGGCCGCCCTGCTTGAGATTCCAGCTCACGTGCAAATACGTCTGCGCAGCCTGGAGGGCTGGATTCAGGCCATTCGCGGCGCCATCGGGCAGCGCCGCATGCTGCTGGTCCTCGATGACGCCTGGTCGTGTTCCGAGGCCCGCCTGTTGACGGTTGGTGGCCCGCATTGCGCCTATCTGCTGACCACACGTCTGCCTGCTGTAGCTCTGTACTTCGCGGGTGAGCAGGCTCTGCAGGTGCCGCAACTGAATGAGAGCCAGGCGCTGAGCCTGCTGGAACGTTTCGCCCCGCTGGCAGTGCGGCAGGAACGGGAGACGGTTCGCAGACTGGCCCAGACCGCTGCTGGCCTGCCCCTGGCTCTGACGCTGATGGGCCGCTATCTGCAGTCTCAAAGCTACAGCGGACAGCCACGCCGGCTGCACGCAGCGCTGGAGCGCCTGCAATGCCCTGGAGAGCGCCTGCACCTGACTGGCTCCTCCGTAAGAACTGGGGAGCGCCAGTGTTCGCAGTCGCAGCTGGCCACTCCGCTCTCCCTCGCGACCACACTCGAGACGAGCTATCGCTACCTGAGCAATGCGGCTCGTCAGACGCTGGTAACGCTGGCTACCCTGCCTCTCTGCCCTCATAGCTTCTCTGAGGCCGATGTAGCAGACATGATCGCTGTTGAGACGCTTGATGAGCTGACGGACGCTGGCTTGCTTGAGAGCGCCGGGGCTGGCTGCTACAGCCTGCACCCGGTGATTGCCGATTACGCACGGACGCTGGTCCGCGAGAAGGCTGCAGCCCACGCCGCTGAGACGGCTCACAGTCTGCGTTCAGCAAACGGACAGACACGACTGGATGCGGTATTGTATCATCTAGAGGAGATCCCGTACCTGAAGCAGGGATCGACCCGTCCGAGCGAGGAAGAGCGGGCGCGCGCCGATCCGGTGATGCTTTCTTCCTAGAGGGAGCAGCGTGATCCGCGCGCGCCTCTCTCCTGGGAACCATCCTGGCAGCATACTATAAGGAACCTCACCGATGGCCTATAGAATCGAGGACGCTTCTTCATCAGGAGCTGGTGGCTCCATAGATGAGCCAATCCTTGTGCGGCGTGCACAGGGTGGAGATGTTGCTGCCTTTGAGATACTGTTTGAGTCGTACAATAACCGTATCTTGCGCTACCTGACTCAGATGGTGGGCAATGACGGTATCGGCTGCGAACTGACTCAGGAGACCTTTTTCAAGGCCTGGAAAGGCCTGGGAAAGCTACGCGATCCTGAGCGCTTCGCAAGCTGGCTTTATACAATCGCCACAAACGTGGCCAACACACACCGGCACCAGTCCTTGCGATGGCAGGAGGTCTCCTGGGAGACGTATCACGGCACAGCTCAGGAAGTGACGATTACGCGCCTGGAAGAGCATATTGAAGAGAACGAACTGCTGACTCGCGCGCTCAAGCACGTCTCGCCGACGTACCGCACCTGCCTGCTGTTGTACGTGACCTGCGAGCTATCTCAGAAGGAAATCGCCCATATTGTGGGTATAAAGGAATCCTGCGTGAGCAAATACGTAAGTCGAGGGAAAGAGGAATTGCGCCAGATCTACAGGCGTCTGACAAGCGAGGAGTCGACACCGCGGAGAGGAGGGAGATAACCATGAGTCCACGTCCATTGCCCCCCTGCTCCGCCTGGGCAGAGAAGCTGGCCTTGAGGGATGAGGATCTCTCTCCAGCCGAGCGCGAGGCACTGCTGGCTCATCTGAGGAGCTGTCCGGCCTGTGCCGAGGCGCGCGCCGATTATGAGCTGCTCGATGCCCGCCTGCGCGCCTTGCCTGATCCCGTGCTGAAGCCGGTGCCACGGCTGGCGCCCCTGTTGAGCAAATTCGCAGAGATGGAAGAACATACCAGCGACGGCAGCCTGCGCTCAGGTCCGCCTGTTCGTTTGGAGCAGGCGCGACTCCGAGGCGGGAAGAACAGGCGCTGGCCGGCCATTCTGACGGCTCTGGTCGCCGCCTGCCTGATGCTACTGGTACTGGCCACCCTCGCACCTCTGATCCCGCGTCTCCTGACGACGGTGGCGGCTGCACCTGGCGCCGTGATCGTCACCTACCGCGGGCATACCAACGCCATCAGCGCACTGGCCTGGTCTCCCGATGGCGCCTCCATCGCCTCGGCAGATCTGGATGGGGGGATTCAGATCTGGAATGCCCGCACGGGCGCCCTGCGCTATCGCTACCAGGCAAGCGCAGGCATCGCTTACGCGATCGCCTGGTCGCCCAATGGCGCCTACCTGGCCGCCGCCTTCCAGGACCACATCGTCGAGGTCTGGAATGCACTGAGCGGGCAGTTCATCTATCGCTTCACGGGCCATAGCGATATCGTCTACGCCCTGGCCTGGTCGCCCGATAGCCAGCACCTCGCCTCTGGTGGCGGCGACAACCGCGTCTGGATCTGGGACGCGATCAGCGGCGCCCATGCCGTCGTCTATAATGGAATCTTCGCCATCAAAGCCCTGGCCTGGTCGCCCGATGGCCACTATCTGGCCGCGGGTGATGACGGCAACATTGTGCGCATCTGGAACGTGCACAGCACCAATCCGCAGACGCCGCTGCTTTCATACACTGCTCATAATGACGCGATTACCTCGCTGAGCTGGTCGCCCGATGGCCATGCTATCGCCTCAGCCAGCCGCGATGGCACGGTGCGCGTCTGGGACACCCACACAGGAAAAACCCTGGAGGTCTACACAGGCCACGACGGCAGCGTCGATGCGGTCGCCTGGTCACACGATGAACGCTTCATCGCCTCTGCAGGCGAAGATGCCAGGGTGCAGATCTGGAATCCCGTCACCGGGGAGCTGAACTACGCCTTCCGTCAGGACAGCGCTGAGGTCACCGCGGTGGCCTGGTCCCCGGATGATCGCTACCTGGCCTCTGGCGGCTGGGATCACACGATCAGCGTCTGGTACGCTCCATAACATGCGCACAAAGCAGAGGGAGTCCAGAAGGGCGTGATGGAGGTCACGCCCCCCTGATACCACAGAGCCGATGTACTGGAGGAGAGCAGAGATCAGTGACCGCTCTTGATACGCGCCAGGATTGAGAACATTGCACCGACAACGGGACGCGCCTGGAAGCCCTGCTGAGCAGCCGTGGTGGTATCATACCAGTCAGTGAAGGGCACACGGTTGCCGGTAGTGCCCAGGAAGGCGTAGACCGCGTCGATGAAGTAGCGACGCAGGGCAGTGTCATCGGTAGAGGCAGCGGTCCAGAGTTCCCAGTCGCCCTTGGTGTAGCTGTGGCGATTATCGAGTGGAACGCCGTAGGTCGCCTCTCTCCCTGTATACCAGCTGGCCTCCTCCTGCAAGACAGTCGCAGGAATGAGGTTGAGGCCCAGCACACGGTCAAAAAAGGCGTTATACTTCAGGCTCCAGGTCCCGTCCTGGTCGTAGGCCAGTTTGAGATGCTGGCCGGAGGAATCCTGGGAGTTCGTCACCCACTGGCTGATGTAGCTGGAGGCCGTAGTGGTGTAGTACTGGGCGTCGGAGCTGTTACCAGCGAAGGTAGCGATCTGACCCAGGGCACCGATCGCCAGGATACCTTTGAGTGCCAGATTGGAGCTGTGCGCGATGAAGCCAGTGAAGTCGTCGGTCTGATTCTGGTAGCCGGGGTCCAGAGCGTTCTGCACCAGGTAGTCCCCCCATTGCTTCAAGATGGGATAGTGAGCCGAGGCGTAGCTCCTGGCATCGCTGGACGAGAGGGTTTGCAGATAGGCTGCGACCATCAGCAACATATTGGCAGATTCCTCGACGGGCATGTCTTCCTCGTTGCCATCATTGTGGCCACTGGCATTGGGATACGACGAGCCCAGATCGTGGACACAGAAGACCTTGGGCCAGTTGCCACTCTCCGTATAAAACAGCACCGGGTCTAGTAGGAGACGCAGGAGATAGGGGTTCGTATAGAGAAAGACAGGGGCGGCAGGATAGATGACATCGACAGTCGAGACATTGCCATCGCTGCTGATCTCCTTGAGCAGGAGCCAGGGACGCGCCGTTGTGCCCACCAGCTCGACGCCGCCGAAGGCCTGGCGCAACGCCAGCGCGCATAGCGCCGCGTAGTGAGCACCACCAGCGGAGACGGCATCACGGGCGATACTGGCATCAAGGGTGAGCGCGCGACCCTGGGCCGCGGAGACATCGTCGTACGCAAAGGAGAGCATCTGCTCCCAGGTCGACCAGTAGGATTTCCAGAGCGAGGAGAGGCCGCTGCCAAGATAGGAGACAGCCGGCTCACGCACATGCCCGATGAGCAGGATGAGCGGATTACCAGGCTGGCCGTTGATATTACCGAGGTTGAATTGAAAGGCAAAGACCGGCCAGCGGTCGTTGATGGCCCGTGGCATGGTGCTGTCCATCGTATTGTTGAGGTAGCCCTGAGTGATCGCCAGCGAGCGCACCACGGTATCCTGACCGCTCTGATAGGTGAGATTGCTCTGGGTAGCGGTCGCCCAGATAGCCGAGCCCCAGGCAGGATAGTCATTGGCCTCAGAGAGACTGGCAGGAGAGGCAGGAGTCACAGAGAAGGCAGTGAGATTGCCGTTAGCATGGGACACCTGCTCAACCGCCCAGTTGATCAGGGCACTGCTATTGCCGTGAGCCCACTCACCAGAGATGTCAAAGTAGAGGCTGAGGTTATGGCTGTTGCCATCAATGCTGTGGGCCTGCACCAGCAGGTAGGCGAACGGCATGGAGAGGCGCTGTAGATCGCTGGCCTCAACGGGGGAGAAGAAGGTCAGGTAGATCGCTACCCCACCAGCACGGAACATGTAGCGCGACTGCGTAGGTGTGACTTCGAGCTGCAGCTGGGTAGCCTGCTGGACCGTGCCAATACCACCAGGTGCACCGAAGAAGACGTAGGGCGTTCCATCGACGCGAGCGATCCCCGTGATTGCCTTAATACTGCCGGTCCAGAAGGTCGACCAGGTGCCTGGTGCGACATCGGAGGCCTGCCAGGTGCTGACATAGGGGCCACGCACCACCAGAGGAACCGCTGGCGGTCGTACTGGCGAGATGGCTGGCGCAGCGCTGTAGATACTGCTGACCTCTTGATCACTGAGGGCACGGTTATAGAGACGTACCTCGTCGATCAGCCCTGGCCAGAAGTCGACCGCGGCTCCTCCCCACTTCGCGCGGCCGATCGTCGTTGGACCCCCAGCACTCCAGGCCGGTCCAACGCTGCGCGTAGCCACCAGGACGCCATTCACATAGAGGCGAATCTGGCCCTGACCAGCATCATAGACGCCAGCCAGGTGATACCAGGTGTTGAGCACTGGCGTAAAGGGAGAAGTTGCCCGCACCGAGGTTCCGGAGGTCGAATCGGCGCTGACGAGCACAAAGGCGAATTTCGCCGCATCGGTCCCTGCAGCGGGGCTGGTATACTGTAGAAAGAAGCCGCTGACGTTGTTACCATCCTGACTGACGGCTGTGGCCCAGTTCGTAGCGCTGCTGAGCTGCACCCAGGCTGTCACCGAGAAGCTGGCCGCGGTGTTGACGACAGCCCGATTGATCGTCACCGAGGTACTGCTACCGTTGAATGAAAGAGCACAGCCCAGCTTACCAGTGACCCAGGCCGGGCCGCCGTTGAGGATTCCACTGGCGCCATTGCCCGAAGCATCAGCAGCACTTCCTCCACTGGCCTCGTCAAACTTCCAGTAGCCGACCAGGCCGGCGGTGACATCGGCGGCCGCAGCCAGAGCAGGCTCGCTTCCCCCCCACCAGTTCTCCAGAGCCAGTGGGGAGAGGCCTAGCAGGGCCGCCAGTTTCAGAAATGTTCGACGCTCTAGAGCATTCTCGAACAGCCGGGTCGAAGACCTCGTCGATTCTTCTTGCTGGTTCACAGATTCCCTTCCTTTGCTTCACTTCACAGAGAGCGACTCAGCATTGATTCAGGAAGTAGGCAGGCACATACGACAGGCCTGCATGACAGCAGGGAGACAGAGCCTAAGGCAGCGATGTTCACCTCCTTTCATCATCAGGACAGGCGGACGGCCTGACGTCAGAATGTTGTGACTTATGCGCGAGAGAGCCAGCGATAGGCCCAACCTGCCAGGGCCAGGCTGAGTCGAGACTCAGGTCCGCATGCCACCATCGCGCGGCCGGAGAAAATCGACCCGCAGCACGATGGGCTGAGGGTAATTGCCAAATTTCTCGCCAAAGAGATTGACCCCACCAATGTTATGGGCATCCGGCTTGATGCCAATGCGCACATCGATGTACGGTCGCTCTTCGAGGTGGAGATCCTGCACACGTACAGAGCTGATCTCCTTGCCATCAATATAGCTGCCCTCACTGGAGATCGACCAGATCTTCAGCAGGCCATACTGAGTATCCTTGGTCTCCCACCACTGGGGCGTTAGCAGGCCACGCCGTCCGCCGAAATCGGCCGGGCTGGTCCAGGTACCAATCTCCACCCCATTGACCCAGAGCGTGATATCAGATGGCCAGTCTAGATGGTGCAGCGGAGCCTCAGAGCAGATCTCTGCGCTCAGATCAAGCCGTGTGGGAATAGCGCCGGACGGGAGATGATTGGGAAAGCGATAGGAGACATAGCCCGAGCCGAACCAGAGCAACTGAGCCTGCACATGCTCCGGTTCATAGAAACTGGCCGGCGTATCCAACAGACCAATCAGGCCGGTCTCACTGGCCAGGCCGCAGGTTGGGTAAACCTCGAAGTCAAAATACTGGCCGACGGGCATAGAGACAGTGAAGGAATTGTGAGAATTGGCGTTGACGCGCTCGAGGCGAATATGCACATCGTCATAGGTTCTGGCGCAGAGCTTCTGCAAGCCATGCGTCGCGGGGATCACCTCGGTGCGAATCAGATCCGCCTTCTCCAGAATCTGGATATGGGTCGTGGCCGAGGATGGAGCGATCTGCAGGGCCGTTGCAATCTCATTGACATTAACTGCACGGTCTCCCAGATAGGCGAGTATCGCCAGGCGGGTCTCTGAGCTCAGCGCCTTGAGCAGAGTGAGCGCTGTCTCAGTGTCATTTGTAAGATCGAGAAAAAGCACTTTTCCTGTCATACATCTACTAGTAGTTGTCCATTCGGAACGTGTTGCTGAGCCACGACATGGTAGGGCGGGTCCATGCCAGGGCAGCCGGCACGGAGATCAGAGCGAGCGAACACATTTTGCTTCAATCTCTGCCTAATTAATTACCAATAGTATAAGTGATAAGCCGGCAGAAGTCAATAACTCGCCGCCAGGCGCCAGAATATCCCGAAATCAGGCGCATCTGTATTCCCCACTTGACAAACAGGAGGCAGGAATTTACACTTTACTTATTCAATTAGGTCAATATCGAATTGAAGACCGTGGAGCGAAAGGGACCTCGTTGCCTGTGGCTGGCCTCTGAGTCTGGCACCATCGGCACAACGTCAGCGGCCTTCAATTTGCCAGAATCCGCAGGAGAGTCGCTGATCCTCTGTCGAGGGCAGCCACCGAGGCGAGGAGGCCGGTAGCAAAATGGGGTCCGCGTGGAGCGATCCTGAGGACGGCGTGACACGCTCACGGCAAGGAAGGAGGTGGATCAAGCGCAGGTTCCAGGGTTTCTTTATCAGTGTTTCATAGCGAGCAGATCGTCACCAAGGAAGTCCAGCGTTCATTGCTTAGGCGAACAAAGGGAGGATATTTGGCGTATGAAGCACAAAGAGATTGTGCGCTTCAGCTTCTCAGTGTTGAGCTGTCTGATCTTGACCGCGTTGTTCATGGTTGCCTGTGGCAGCCCTGGTCCCACCAGTAGTTCGGGTGGGAGTGGTTGCAGCACAGTGCCGAAACTGACCAAAACGACAGGCCTCAAGGTTGGTTTCTCACAGACCGAGAGCGATAACCCCTGGCGTCTGGCTGAGACAGCCAGCATCAAAGCCGAAGCGCAGAAACGTGGCGATACTCTGATCTACACCGACGCCGGCGGCTCGGAGGCCAAACAGATCGCTGATGTTGAGTCGATGATCGCACAGCATGTTGATGTTATCATCCTTGCACCACGCTCCGAAAAGCCCCTGGCGAAAGCCGTGCTGGAGGCACGCAAAGCCTGTATTCCTGTGCTGCTTGTCGATCGCGACGTTGATCACAGTCTGGCTCAGCCACACAAGGACTACATCACCTTCATCGGCTCTGATTTCGTCCAGCAGGGCAAGCGCGTTGCAGACTGGCTGATCACAGCTACAGGCGGCAAAGCGAAGATTATTGAGATTGAAGGCACAGTTGGCTCCTCACCGGCCATTCTGCGCAAGCAAGGTTTCGATGATGAGATCAAGGGGCATAGCGGTATGGTGCTGCTCGCCTCACAGAGTGGCGACTTTAACCGCGACAAGGGGCGCCAAGTTATGGAGACCTTGCTGCAGGCCCATCCTGATGTGACCGCTGTCTACGCTCACAATGACGAGATGGCGCTGGGAGCCATCGCCGCCCTCAAAGCGGCTGGCCGACACCCTGGTAAGGACGTGCTCGTGGTCTCGATCGATGGCGAGCGCGATGCCCTCAAGGCAATCATTGCCGGGGAGCTGGGAACCTCTGTTCAGTCCAGTCCCTTCTTTGGCCCTATCGCCTTCCAGACCCTGGATGCCTATGCCCAGGGTCAGCAGCTCCCCGACTGGGTCGTTGTTCACGATCTGCAATTTACGAAGGACAATGCCGAAGCAAATCTGGCGAACTCATTTTAGCCAGCATGCTGAAGCGCAGCGGGCGTGGTTGGATACCCGATCTCTCGCCACGCCCTTCTTGCGCAGTGTCTGCCGCAACGCCATGAGGCCAGACGCTCAGCGCTTTGAGGAGGAAGCGGGTGTCCTCTCTAGACGAGCGGCGGGCAGACAGGTAAGATAGCAGCATGAGCGCACTGGCCTGCCGAGTTGTCCTCTCAACCGAGGGAAGGGCACCGCGCGATCCTGCAGCATGAGAGAGGGGGCAGTGATGGCCCAGATCAGACCGTTACTCAGCATGGAGGGTATCTCTAAAACCTTCCCCGGCGTCGTCGCTCTAGTCGACGCCCATCTGCATGTCAATGCCGGCGAGGTGCATGCCCTGGTCGGTCAGAACGGCGCTGGCAAATCTACGCTCATCAAGGTCCTGACCGGCGCCTACCGCCGAGACAGCGGCACCATCCTCTTCGCCGGGCATCCCGTTGACTTCCACTCGCCTCAACAGGCGCAACGCCACGGCATCAGCACGATCTACCAGGAAATCCACCTCATTCCTCTGCGCTCCGTCGCGGAAAACATCTTTCTGGGCCGCGAGCCACGCCGCCTGGGTCTGCTCGACTGGCGGCGCATGCATCGGGAGGCCGCTGCGCTGCTCCAGCGGCTCTCTCTGGACATCGACGTCGAGCGGCCCCTGATGGACTACACGATCGCCGTGCAGCAGATGGTGGCGATCGCCCGGGCCATCTCTTTCCAGAGTCGGCTGGTGATCATGGATGAGCCCACTTCCTCGCTCAACGAGCAGGAGGTGGAGACCCTTTTCAGCGTGATCCGCCAGCTCAAGGCCGAGAGCGTAGCCGTTATCTTTGTCGGCCACCGCCTTGATGAACTGTACGCCATCTGCGACCAGGTGACGATCATGCGTGATGGACGCACGCTGGAGACGCGCGCCATGAGTGAGATCAGTAAGCTGGAGCTGGTCGCCAGAATGCTGGGGAAGGAGCTGGGCGAGGTGCGCCAGCAGGGACAGACGAGCTTTGCTGTCAGCCGCCATCGTGTTCAGCCACAGGAGCTGCTCGCCGCACAGGAGTTGCGACGTGGTCGGCGGCTGCGTGGCGTCACCTTGAGCGTACATAGTGGTGAGATCGTAGGGCTGGCCGGCCTGCTCGGATCGGGTCGCACCGAGGTGGCGCGCGCGCTCTTCGGCGCTGATCCCCTGGAGAGCGGCGAGCTGCGCGTCAAAGGCCGGAGCGTGCGTCTACGCTCGCCGGCTGACGCCATCCGCGAGGGCATCGGCCTTTGTCCTGAAGATCGCAAGGGCCAGGGCATCATTCCCTACCTCTCGGTGCGCGAGAACATGACCCTGGCCGCGCTGCCGCAGCTGACCCGCTACGGGATGGTCTCCCGTAAACAACAGCAGGAGATCGTGGAGCGCTTTATCCAGCTCCTGGGTATCAAGACCAGCGGACCGGAGCAGAAGATCCGCGAGCTTTCCGGTGGCAACCAGCAGAAGGTGTTGCTGGCGCGCTGGCTCTGCCTGCACCCAGAGCTGTTGATTCTCGACGAACCGACGCGGGGTATCGACGTGGGCGCCCGCGCTGAGATCCAGCGTCTCATCGAGGAGCTGGCCGAGCAGGGCCTGGGGGTTCTGATGATCTCCTCAGAGCTGGAAGAGCTGATTGAGGGCTGCGACCGCATCGTGGTCCTGCGCGATGGAGAGAGCGTGGCCTCGCTGGCCCGGAAGGAGGCCACACCGGATAGCATTATGGCGGCAATCGCTCAGCCTCCTGAGCAGCCTGGGAATGGCAGAGCAAACTCGCATGCTCTGCCCAGAGAGGAGGTGCAACATGGCTGAGCTGCGACACAGTCTGCCTGGAATCGGAACAGGTCTGCGGACGCTGATCAGGAGTCTGCGAGTCTCCAGCCAAGCCTACGGGGCCCTGAGCGGGCTGATCGTGCTGATCCTCTTTGATTGCTTTTTCACACCGAATTTTCTCTCAGCCGAAACCCTGAATATCAACCTGACGCAGGTCACGCCGACCGCGATTGTGGCAACTGGCATGACGCTGGTTATCGCTACAGGCGGCATCGACCTCTCTGTCGGTTCACTGATGGCCATCGCCGGGGCGCTGGCTCCGTTGATCTTCGGCAGCAGTCTGCCGCTGCTCTCCGTCCCCTGGCTCGGCGCCAGTCTGGCCATCGTCCTGTCGCTGCTGTTAACGGGCACGTTCGGCCTCTTCAACGGTGTCCTGGTGACGCGCTTCCGCATCCAGCCGATCATCGCGACGCTGGTGCTCTTCATCGCTGGCCGAGGTCTGGCCGAGGCCTTCACTAATGGGAACCTGCAGGTTTTCAGTAACGCCACCTTCCAGTTCCTGGGATTGGGCCGTGTGTTAGGTATTCCCTTCCAGGTAATTCTGATGCTGCTGATCGTCGCCGCTGTGGCCTGGATCATGCGCTCGACCGCTTTCGGCCACTATGTGCTGGCGACCGGGGGCAACGAGGAGGCTGCACAACTGGCAGGTGTGCCCGTGCGCCGGATAAAGCTGATGGTCTATATGATCAGCGGCCTGCTGGCGGGACTGGCGGGGCTGATCGTGATCGCCATCAACTCCTCCTCGGATGCCACGAACGTTGGCCTGAACGAGGAGCTGAACGCCATCGCCGCCGTGGCCGTGGGCGGTACCCCCCTGACGGGCGGCCGCGCCAGCGTGGTGGGCACCCTGATCGGAGCCCTGATTATTCAACTGATCCGCTTCAGCCTGCTGGCGCGCAATGTTCCTCCGGCCGATGCTCAGATCATCAATGCATTCATTATCATGGTGGCTGTCTATCTTCAACGTAGCCGAGGTCGCTGAAGCTGAATCAGAAAGGATGGATCTCCTGTGGCCAGAACAGTGACAAGGAGCATGGGCGGGGCCCATCAGCAGCAGCACGCTGCAAGGATCTGGCACAGCCTCGCCGCCACTCTCCAGCGTCAAGGCGCCTTGATCGCACTGCTCATCCTGCTCATCTTCGGAACGCTGCGCTACAGTGGCTTCCTGAGCCTGGAGAATATCTTTGCGGTCGTATCGTACAATACGATGTTCGCTCTGATCGCCCTGGGCATGACCTTTGTGATCATGACCGGTGGCATCGATCTCTCTGTCGGAGCGGTTGCAGCCCTGGCGAGTGTGATCGGAGCATTGATGAGTCCTCACGGGCTGTTGATCTCTCTGGGGGTGTGCGTGGCAGCCGGCATCCTGGTCGGTGCCATCAATGGCTGGACGATCGCCTGGCTGAAGATCCCTCCCTTCATTGCCACGCTGGCCATGATGCTGGCTGCTCGTGGTGTGGCCCTCATCCTCGCTAACATTCCACCTAACAACAGTTTCGTGAGCGTCGACACCAGCACTGATTTTGTCTCCATCGGCACCTACTATATCGGCCCGCTGCCCATTCCTCTGATTCTGCTGACCATCTCCTACGGCCTCGGCTCCCTGCTCCTGAACCTGACTCGCTTTGGGCGGCGAGTTCTGGCAGTCGGCGGGAACGAGGAGGCCGCGCGTCTGATGGGATTGCCAGTCGAGCGCATTCAACTGTTAGTCTATGTCATGAGCGGCGCGCTGGCGGCCCTGGCAGGCGTGCTGCTGGCGGCCCAGACCAATACGGGGCTGCCGACGGAAGGCGTGGGCTGGGAACTGACGGCCATCGCCTCTGTAGTTGTGGGGGGCACCCTGCTCACTGGCGGCCGTGGCTCGGTCGCAACGACACTGGTGGGTGTTCTGCTGCTCGGCTTCATCTTTAACATTCTCAACTTCGAGAACGGGCGCGGCTTCATCAGCCTGAGTTCTTCCTGGCAACTCGTCGTTCGCGGCCTCTTCCTGCTGGTGGTGATCCTGCTGCAGAGCCGCCTCAATCGTCAGCAGCGCTGAGCGCATCGCACGCCGACCGGACCTGGCTCTGAGTGGGTCGAGCGGAGACCGCTGAACAGGAACAGGACGATCTTGCCAGGTTCTTGCCTCCGTCCCGCGCGCCCGCTCCCGGGCTGGGCCGTCACGCCGCCATCTCACTCCAGTCGGCGCTTCAGCCCTCTGGCTTGCGCCACCGCTCCTCTCCATGCCCTTCTGGTGCCTTCGCATTTTGTGGTTGCCAGCGTTATTTTTCAATATCAGGCTGCATATTGCACAACTAGCCTCAAAGGACTATACTTTGTGTGGTTGCTCATGCCCCTTGTAGCTGGAAGCTCAGCGCGCTGTGAGCCAGGGAGGAACCAATGTCCGCGCCTTTCTATGACTGTCACCGGCGCGACGACCTGGATTGGCAGGCAGAGGGTGACGAGCAGAAGCGCATCGGTCGGCGCACCCTTCTACGCCGTGCAATGGCGCTGGGTCTCTCGACGAGTGCCGCCGCCGCTCTGCTAACGACCGCCTGTGATAGCCAGCCGGTCTCGATCGACGTGCTTACCGTATGGAGCAGCGAAGAGCAAGATTCTTTCCGGGCCGTCGTGGCTCCTTTCGAGAGGCAAACGCAGATTAAGGTGCAGATCGTCTCAACACGTGATCAGGACACCTTGCTGACTACCCTCCTGCGCGCGAACAATCCTCCCAGCATCGCCATCCTCCCCAATCCGGGCGAGATGCAACAGTTGGCAGCGCAGGGCAAACTGATCCCTCTGGATAGCTTTCTTGATATGCACGCTCTCAGAAGAGAGTACCCGCAGACCTGGATCGAGCTCGGCTCCTACAAAGGCTCGCTCTACGCTCTCTTCTACAAAGCCGCCAATAAAAGCACCATCTGGTACAACCCCGCGCGCCTGGCAGCCTTCGGCATCACCCCTCCCACAACCTGGGACGCTCTGATCCGCGCCTCTAACGCCATCGCCGTCCGGGGACAGTACCCCTGGTCGATGGGCGTGGAGAGTGCGGCCTCCAGCGGCTGGCCAGCGGCGGACTGGATCGCCGAACTCTACGTGAAGGAATGGGGGCCCGAGCTGTACCAGCGTTGGGTCAACCACAGCATTCCCTGGACGCATCCGACGCTCAAACGCACCTTCCAGCGCTTCGGCGCCATCGTGATGGGATCACACTACATTCAGAATGCCCCGGAGTCGATCCTGTTCACGAACTTCCAGGACGCCAGCTACGCTCCCTTTGAAAGCCCTCCTCAGGCCTATTTCTACTACCTGGGCGACTTCGTGCTGGGTTTCCTGAGCAGCCGCTTCCCCAGGCTGGAACCGGGCAGGGAGGTCAACTTCTTCCCCTTTCCCAGCATCGATCCTCGCTACGCCGGCGCGATGACCGGTGGGGCCGACGCAGTGGTGGCCCTCCAGAATAGCACCGCCGTGCGCCTGCTGGTACAGTACCTGGCCACCGCTGAAGCCCAGGAGATCTGGGTCAGACGCGGCGGCTTCACCTCTGTGAACAAATCGGTGACCCTGAGTGCCTATCCCAACACGGTAGCGCGCGCTTCGGCCCGTATGCTCACCGAGGCCACCACCTTCTGCTTCGGAGCTGGCGACCTGATGCCCCCGGCAGTTCAACATGCCTTCTGGAAGGGTATGCTCAACTTTATCAACAATCCTCAGCAACTCGATATGATCTTGCAATCTATCGAGAATATCGCCGCACGCTCCTACCCCACACATTGAGCATACGGGCTATGTTCCCTCTCTGCCTCTCTCTGCCAGCAACTTGTTTCCGTTCCCCTCTTCGTTGTAAGCTATAAGGTGCAAGAGCATCAGCAAGAAGAGATCGCAGCCCAATAGAAGAGGTCTGGCGCACCCGGCCCCTTCTCTGCGCGCAATGGCGAGCGCAGCGAGCCGGCCAGGTGCCCACCAGACGCATGAGAAGAAGGAGTACGGTGGTGACAGAGCACCCCAATAAGCACAGGGGACTGGAGAAAGCCCCCATCCTGGGACAATCACGCGGCCTTTCTGATCAGGAAGCCGCTCTGATTCAGCGCATGATTCGCGAGGAACAACACTCTTCGCGCGCCCTGGAGATTCCCCAGGAAGACCTGGCGCAGGAAGCGACCACCCATATGCGACCGGAGGTTGCTGAGGTGGTGGCAGCCAGCCGCGTGCGTGAGATTCTGCACCTGTTCAATCGCGACTACCTCTACGGACAGGGACGCTTCGACGAGTATGAGGGCGGCCTCCTGCTCAAATGGGGCGATGGCTACTCGCGAAAACATATCTGGGTGAGTGTCGAGGATGGTAACCTGCTCTTCGAGACGAGCCACTTCAGGAAGTGTCAGAAACCCTACTGCAATGGCACCCACCATGTGCTCACCCGCGAGCAGTATACGAATCTCGATCTCGTCAACCAGGAACTGGCCGATCTCTTTCGTCGGCCTGTACAGGAACCAACCGACGATTAGGGAGCGCTGCCTGAGGAGAGCCGATGACCAGGCCGATTCTTGTCCTCGAGAAGGACCTTTTCTTCGCCGTGAGGATACGTGACACGCTGCAGCACCACGGGATGGAGGCCATGATCACCCGCGATCTCGCTGGGCTGCTGCAGGCCCTGAAGGAGAACGATGCCCGGACCCCCGCGCTGGCGATCATCGATATCTCCACTCCGGGCGTCGACTGGGAGGAGGCCATCAGACAGGTCCACACACGTGGCCTGCCTGTGCTGGCCTTCGGCTCCCACATGGACCTTGCAGCGCGCGCCCGCGCGCTGGCGGCAGGCGCAGAGCGTGTCGTCGCTAACGCGAAAGTGAGTAGCTCGCTGCCGACCCTGGTGCAGCGTCTTCTTGCTGGCGAGAGGTCAAGCGTCCCCTCCTCCGATGAGGAAGAAGAGCCAGAGCCATAGAGCGAGACCTCGACCCTCGCGCAACAGCGCCACCTCAGGATATCCGAAGACCGGATCTGTGTCAGGTGAACCCCACGCCTGAAGGCGGGGGTCTCCTGCGCCTATATGATGATCTGGTCTTCTTTTTGCGCCTTGCCAGGGCCCCGGTTCTATGCTATAATTAGAACACAGTTTCCATGTACAGCGTACACTAACGGACTCCCTGATGAGGAACAACGGGCAGATTTCCGCTTCGCAGCAGATTTCAAAGAATACCTCTCTGGAGGAGAGCAGCAGAGAGAGGCAGAGCGCCAGGAAAGAGGCAACGCATTATGAGTATCATCCAGCTGACCCAGACGATTCAAATCCTTCCACGCCTGTCCGTGCGGGAGCGGAAACCCGCTCAGCAGCCCATGCTTCCCGGCCTGGAACCAGCGGAGCCGACCGCCACCGTGAGGACCAATCGCCAGATCGCCGAGGTGCTTGCCAGTGTGGCCGATCTGCTGGAACTGCAGCACGGCAACCCCTATCGTATCCAGGCCTATCGCAACGCGGCGCGTGGTATCCTGGAGCTGCGTGAGCCCGTCGTCGAGATCCTCGAGCGTGGCGAAGGGTTGCCAGTCGAAGGACTCGGCCGCCGCATGCGCGCCCACATCGCCGAACTGATCCAGACTGGCCGGCTGACCTTCTACAACGATCTGGCCCTGCAGACGCTGCCAGCGGGCGTGCGCGCCCTGCTCGCCGTCGAACATATTGGACCGCGCAGCGCTGCGCAGCTCTACGAAGAGCTGGGCATCGACTCCGTCGAGAAGCTCTGGCAGGCCGCTGAGCAGGGACGCATCCGGCATCTCTTCGGCTTTGGTCCCCGCAGCGAAGCCCGCCTGAAGGAGGCAGCCGCGCGGCTCCTGCAGCAGCGAGCCGCCAGCACACTGGGAGGCGCTGCCTGAACGAGCAGGCACTCCTCCCCCATGCTCCAGCACCGGTGCAGATTGGCTGCCAATCAGTCAATACCAGCCGCTCACACGGTAGGGATTGGCTGGCCTCGCTCGCCCTGGACATATGATAGAATGGGTAGCAGAGAGCAACGACGCTGACGGAGCGTCCTGCCCTGTTATTCTGCCACTCTTCCAGGCCAGTCAGGAGGCACGTATGTCTGACAGTTCTCGACAACTTACCATCCCCGGCCCACGCTCCCAGGAGCTGCTCACCCGTCGCCAGCAAGCGGTCGCCCGCGGGGTCAGTTCAACGATGAACGTCTTCGCCAGCAAGGCCGATGGAGCGATCATCGAAGACGTCGACGGCAATCGCTACATCGACTTCGCCGGCGGCATCGGCACCATGAACATCGGCCACACCCGCCCGGAAGTGACACAGGCCATCGCTGAGCAGGCGGCCAGATTCACTCATACCTGCTTCAGTGTCATGATGTACGAGCCCTACGTCGCGCTGGCCGAGCGTCTCGCGAGAATCACACCCGGAGATTTTGCGAAAAAAGCTCTTTTCCTCAACAGCGGCGCCGAGGCCGTCGAGAACGCCGTCAAAATCGTGCGCTACGCCACCGGTCGGCCCGCGCTGATCGTCTTCGACAACGCCTTTCACGGCCGCACCCTCATGACCATGAGCATGACGGCCAAGGTGAAACCCTACAAACATCGCTTCGGTCCCTACGCGCCCGAGGTCTACCGCGCCCCCTACCCCTATCCCTACCGTATGAATATGTCGCCAGAGGAGGCGGCGCGCTACTGTCTGCGTGAGCTGGAGCGGATGTTTATCGGCGAGGTCGCACCCGATCAGGTGGCGGCGGTGATCATCGAGCCGGTGCAGGGCGAGGGCGGCTTCATGGTGGCGCCGCCGGGCTTCCTGCGCGACCTCAAAGCCCTCTGCGAGCAGCACGGCATCCTCTTCGTCGCCGACGAGATCCAGACAGGTTTCTGCCGTACGGGCCGCATGTTCGCCGTCGAGCACGATGGCGTGGCGCCCGATCTGCTGATCGTGGCCAAATCGATGGGGGCCGGTATGCCGATCAGCGGCGTCATCGGACGCGCGGAGATCATGGATGCACCGCCTCCCGGCACGCTGGGCGGGACCTACAGCGGCAATCCTGTCGCCTGCGCCGCCGCGCTGGCCGTCCTCGATCTTTACGAGCAAGAGGACCTGGCCGCTCGCTCGCGCGCGATCGGGCAGACCGTGCTGACACGCTTTCACAAGCTGCAGGAGCGCTTCAGCTTTATCGGCGATGTGCGGGGTCTGGGCGCCATGGTGGCGATGGAGCTGGTGAAGGATCGCAACAGCAAAGAACCTGCAGCAGAGCTGACCGGGGCCATCCTCAATGCCGCCCACCAGCGCGGCCTGGTCCTGATTCGCGCGGGCATGTATGATAATGTCGTGCGCGTACTGGTGCCGCTCTGCGTGAGCGATGAGCAGTTGCAGGAGGGACTGAACATCCTGGAGGCAGCCATCGAGGCGGCCAGCGCCAGCATGGCGGCCACCCCCATCGGCTAGCCCCCCGCACTGGCAGGCCCCACACCTGAGACCGAGACGGGGAGGGGCGCATCCTCTCCCCCTCAGCTCAGCGCGACTGTTCGGGATTGAATTCGACGGTGCCGCTCTTTCCCCCGCTCTTACGCGCAACGTAGGCCTGCTCCAGGGTAATCGTCTGATCAACGCCCTTGCACATATCATAGATCGTGAGCGCCGCAACGGTGGCCGCTGTGAGCGCCTCGACATCGACCCCGGTTTTATAGGTCGTGCGCGTGCGGGCCTCGATCAAGAGCAGGCCTTCCTCGCTCTGGAGAGCGAACTCCACGGCGACATGCGTCATCGGCAACGGATGGCAGAGCGGGATCAGTTGCGGCGTCTGTTTGGCTGCCATGATGGCGGCGATCCTGGCCACCTCGAGCACGTTGCCCTTGGTGATCTGGTTGGCGGCGATCAGGTCCAGTGTCCGTGGGGACATGCGGACTCGCGCTCGGGCAACCGCCTCGCGCAGGGTCTCTGGATTGGTGGTCACATCAACCATGCGCACATTGCCCTGTTCATCCAGGTGGGTCAAATGGGGTTCCGACGCTGCAGAGTCGGCCATCACTCCTTCACTCCCTTCGGCGATCTGTTCTGCGGATAGATCACTGCACGACGGACCTATTCTATCACAGGGGCAACCGCGGCGGTCGCCTTTCTGACACGCCACGGATCAGAACAGGCCACGCTCCACCAGGGCGATAAACCGCTGCTCCAGCTCGTAGGTCCGCGGACCAGCGGCTCCTGAGCCAATCACCTGCCCATCGATCTGGACCACCGGTACGATCTCCTTTGAGGAGGCGGTGATGAAGGCCTCATCGACCTGCGCCAGCTCCGTGAGCAGAATCGGCCGCTCCTCAATGGGAAAGCGGTCACGCGCCAGTTCAAGCACGACGTTGCGCGTTACGCCAGCCAGGATACCCTCGCGCGGCGTCACCAGGGTGTCACCCCGAAAGACAAAGAAATTGCTGCGCGTAGCCTCCAGCACATGCCCTTGCTCATTCACAAAGAGTGCGTCAGCCGCACCGCGCCGGCGGGCCTCGCGCAGCGCGCGGATGGCCGCCACGTAGCTCGTCGTCTTGGCCTCCGGCATCTCTCTCTGTAGACGCACAGTGATCAGACGCAGGCCGGCGGCAAAGGCCTGCATGTCGCGCTCTGGCAGCGGCGTCACCATTACAACCAGCCACGGCTGACCGCTCGGCAGGACACCATCCTCGCTCTGACCGCCGGTCACCAGGATGCGCAGGGAGGCGTGGCGATAGGGATTACGCGCAATGGCCTCCTGCACCACCGCGGTAATTTCCTCCCGCGTATAGGGAATGTCCAGATCGATCAGCGCGGCGGAGCGATAGAGCCGATCCAGATGCTCCCCCAGGTGAAAGGGACGGCGATCATAGGTGCGCAGAGACTCAAAGAGGCTGTAGCCTCGCAGGACGGCCACATCGGTCAGCGGAATGCAGGCCTCGGCTGGCTGAACCCAGGTGCCACCGACATACCACACAGATTGCTCTTGCATATTCGACGCCTTCTAGAGAATTCCTTGCTCACGCAGCCAGCGCACGAAGTCCTCAGGTACGGCCATGGTTGAGAGGCGTGGCTGGCGCACCAGGCTCCAGTCGTCAAAACGGTGGCTCGCCTTGATTTCACGCAGGCTCACTGCCCGCGGCAGACGACGGAGAAACTCGAGGTCCACCACGCGACTGCGGCTGTCATTGGGATCGGGGCGTGGCAGCGAGATGACGCGCGCCAGCCCGACCAGGGCGGCTTCGGCACCGCTGTGGTAGATCAAGACCGCATCACCAGGGCGCATCGCTTCAATCACGCGCAGCGCCTGAGGGTTGCGCACCCCATCCCACACGGTGCGCTGCTCACGCTCCAGATCGGCCAGAGAATAGCTGCGCGGCTCTGTTTTGGCCAGAAAGTAGTTCATGCACCTGCCCTCGACTTCAACTTAGAACCCATGTGATCCGTATACAGAGTGTGACTGCCGTACAGAAGTGTGCACCGCAGACCCTGTAGTACCACAACCAGAGCATAGCATGCATGTGAGCGGTTGTAAACGCCAACCTGAGAACAAGACCACTTCAGGTCGTCCTGATAGGATACAAGGAGCAGAAGAGAGACTATGACAGAGCACGATCAGACCAGAGTTCAGCCCAGAACAGTGGAAGATCTACAGGTCCTTGGAGAGCAACTGGTAGCGCGTGTCAAAGAGCTGATTCACGAGGGCAATGTACGCCGCATCATTATCAAGCAGGAGGGACGCACCCTGATCGAGATTCCCCTGGCCGTTGGCCTGGTAGGTGGCGCATTGAGCGTGCTGGCCGCTCCAACACTGGCCGCCATCGGAGCGATCGGGGCGCTGGTCTCTCGGGTCTCCATCGAGGTCGTGCGCAGTGATGAGCATCCTGGCAACCAACCGCCGACGGATTTTCCTCAGGCGTAGCGGAGACCATGCATTCGAGAGATCCGCTCGTTTCCTGACCTGGCATGAGGCCCTCTCCGCCACGGCACACTGGACGGCACGGAGAGGGCCTCACGATGCTATAATGCAGATGACATCTGCTTTCAGAGGAGGAAGAACGATGCCTGTGGCGACACCTGCGGAGCTGACAGCGTACGAGACCATCCCTGCACGTATCCGTGCGCTCGTTGAGCGCCTGAGCGACGCTGAGCTACGCTATCGTCCGGCCCCCGATGCCTGGAGTATCCATGAGATCCTGGTCCACCTGGCCGATAGCGAGGGTGTGGGCTTCGAGCGCCTGCGGCGGCTGATCGCCGAAGAGGAGCCACTCTTGCTGGCCTACGACGAGGGCACCTGGGCCGCGCGGTTGCACTACCTGGAGCAGGATTGTGGTCTGGCCCTGACCCTGTTCGATTGCCTGCGACACTCCAACGCTGCGCTGCTACGCCAGCAGGAGGCAGCAGCCTGGGAGCGCCGCGGTCAGCACAGCGAGCGCGGCACGCTGACCCTCTACGACTGCTTCAAAATGCTGCTGGATCACGGCACAGCGCACCTGGCCCAGATCGAAGAGGTGCTGCGCGCCCTGCCGGCTGGCAGCGCCTGAGTGAGACCCGCTCCCCTCGTGACGAGCGAGCCGTCTCCGTTCAGCCGTGCAGACGCCCCACTCAACGTGTGCCTGTGCTGAGGCGGCGCCCCAGCAGGGTGGCGACACGCTGCTCGAAGGAGCAGATCTGGTGATCACTACCACGTACGGGAGATGTGCCACTGAGGTCGTGGCGCTCATCCTCATCGAGCAAGGCGCGAACAGCCGAGGCACGGGCGGGCGGCGTCCGGGCGTTCGCAAGCCAGGCGGCGACGTCCTGCACGAGACTGCTGGTCGTCACGGTCCTGACCTCCAGGCCACAGGCCGTAAAGAGAGCCAGCAGCTCGCTGAGAGGCAGAGCACGCACATGAGAGGGATCGCGCAGCCGCTCGAAGCGGTTCTGGTAGGCAGACCGAGCGGGGAACTCGCTGGTCACGAGGTCCTGAATGACGACCATCCCTCCCAGCCGAGCGACACGGGCCATCTCCGCAAGCACTCGCCGCGGGCGCTCCCAATGGTGCAGTGCGAAGCGCGAGACCACGATATCAAAGGTCCGCTCCTCAAAAGGGAGCTGCTCAGCATCACCCTCGAGAAAACGCAGCCCACTCAGGCCACGAGCCTGGCGCATCTGCTCGGCACGCTCCAGCAGGGCAGGGGTGAGATCAAGACCCGTGACCTCGCAGCCAGCCTCGGCAAAGGCGGCAGCGACATAGCCCGGACCAGTCGCCACATCGAGGACCCGGGAGCCAGGCCGGGGTTGAACGAGCTGGACAAGCGCTGTCAGGCGATCCGCGCTGGCAATGAGCTGATTGGCCGTGTAGGCCTGCGCCTGACGGGTGAACTCCTGAACGACCAGCGCTTTATGGCCTGGCGAGGGTGCTGATGTCACATAGACTCCTTTCAAACCAGAGAAACGCTTGAGGGAGAACAACCTTCCAGCGCCAGTATATCACAGATCAGCGTGCAGGCCGCGGTCCGCCAGAGACGAACTGCAGCAATGTAGCCGGCGAGTAGCAAAGCAAGTACTCGCTCAACTATCATACAGGCAAGGACACGCTCTGACGGAGGCGAACGGCAGAGAGAGGATGGTGCGCCTGTGTCTACCTTCTTATCACCACTGGAACAGTGCTTTACAAGCCACTGGGGCGAGAGACTGGCTCTCCCCCCTGAGCTGGAGGCGATCTACGGTCCCCTGGGCTTCCCACCGGCTCCGCCAGGACGCCCCTACGTGATCAGCAACTTCGTCGAAACCCTCGACGGCGTGGCGGTGGCCCACGCAGATGGCACGAGCCTGGATATCAGCGGTGCGAATCCGCACGATCATCTGCTCATGGGCCTGCTGCGCGCCTGCGCTGATGCCGTGATCGTCGGCGCGGGGACGTTGCGAGACGCCCGCGAGCACCTCTGGACGCCCGACTACATCTACCCACCGCTGGCCTCCGCCTATCGCTCGCTCCGTCAGGGACTGGGGAAACCGGGCCAGCCCCTCAACGTCATCGTGAGCGCGAGCGGCAACATCGATCTGGAGCTGCCCGTCTTTCACACTCCATCCATCACCGCGCTGGTGATCACCACCCGTAGTGGTGAGCAACGACTCCGCACTCAGGCCCTGCCACCAGCGGTGCGCATCGCAACGGGAGGCGATGGCAAGACCCTCAGCGCGCACGCTATACTCGCGGCGATCGAGCGGGTCCTTCCCTGTGAGCGCCTGCTCGTCGAGGGCGGCCCGGCGCTCCTGGCAGCCTTGTTCGCCGAGCACCTTGTCGATGAGCTATTCCTGACCCTGGCACCTCAGCTTGCCGGGCGTAGCACGGAGGAGCAGCGCCCCGGTATGGTCTCCGGGCGACTCTTTCTGCCGAACGATCCGCGCTGGGGTCGGCTGATCAGTCTCAAACGCGCCGACAGCTATCTCTTCCTGCGCTACGCTTTCTCCTCGCCCACCACGCAGCGATAGTCTGAGGTCAGCGCCTTGCGCCTGCCAGAGCCGGGATGAGAGCAGCAATCAGCAGAACGCATCGCGTTGCTGCTCTCGGCCAGACAGCCCGGGATGGAAGGACCTTCCCACGCTGCCTCTCTTCTGTTCCGGTACCATAGCCCTACTGGTCTAGACATCTTGACGATATAATTAGGAGCTTCTATCATTGAGATGAAGGATCTGCCTGCAGGGCGCGGTCTCCAGCTTCTGCCTTAGTGGAGCGGAGGTCGCTGGCATGACGCCACACGCCCTGCCCGCAGTCGATCGATCTGGTTGAGCATCTCAATGCAAGGAGAACCAGTATGCCGCATGTTCAGCGCCGTCTCATGTTCACGCTTCTCTCCATCATGGTCATCTGCAGCAGCCTCGGCGCGGCGCTGCTCCTCCGCTGGGCGACAGGGGCCCAGGCCGCTGACACGAACCTGGTGACCAACGGAGGCTTCGAGGCTGGGAACCTGAGCGGCTGGAGCTGTGACGCCGGAGATAGCGTCGTCACCTCGCCGGTGCACAGTGGCACCTACGCCCTGCAAATCAATCCCACGGCCTCGACCACCGGCCAGTGCACGCAGACGATCAGCGTTCAGGCCAACACAGCCTACACCCTGAGTGCCTACGTTGACGGACCCTACGCCTTCCTCGGCATTACAGGAGGGGCAAGCAACTGGACGACGAGCAGCAGCTACACGCTGCTCAGCGTTTCGTTTACCACAGGCTCCACGACGAACAGCGTCACCATCTATGTACACGGCTGGTACGTCCAGAATAGCGTCTACGTCGATGACGTGTCCTTGAACGGGCCGGCAGGCTCGAGCACGCCGACGCCCACACCGACGCCCACGACAGCAGCGACGAGCACGCCAACGAGCACGCCGACTCCGACACCTACGCCGACCGTTGCCCCAACGAGCACACCGACTCCGACACCTACGCCCTGCACGGGGTGCGGCGGCAGCCTGCCACGCCATCTGCTGACCGGCTACTGGCAGGACTTCACCAACGGTGCTACCCCCCTGCGGCTGAGCTCCGTGAATTCCTACTACACCCTGATCGCCGTGGCCTTTGCCAATGCCACCCCCTCGCTGCCCGGCGGAGTGACCTTCAGCCTCGACTCCAGCCTCTCCTCGGCCCTCGGCGGATATACCACCAGCCAGTTCATCAGCGACATCGCAACACTGCACTCCCAGGGGAAGAAGGTCATCATCTCGGTCGGCGGCCAGAACGGCACCATCAGCGTCAACGACGCGACCAGCGCGACCAACTTTGCCACTAGCGTCTACAACCTGATGACCACCTACGGCTTCGATGGCGTCGATATCGACCTCGAAAACGGAATCAGCCCAACCTACATGGCCAGCGCCCTGCGCCAGCTCTCGGCCAGAGTCGGTCCCGGGCTGATCATCACCCTGGCCCCACAGACGATCGATATGCAATCAACGGCTGGCGCCTATTTCCAGTTGGCGCTGAGCATCAAGGATATTCTGACCCTGGTGAACATGCAATACTATAACTCGGGCACCATGAATGGCTGCGATGGGAACGTCTACGCTGAAGGAAGCGAGAATTTCCTGACAGCCCTGGCCTGCATCCAGTTGCAGAACGGGCTGCGACCGGACCAGGTGGGTCTGGGTCTGCCTGCCTCACCTTCAGCCGCTGGTGGAGGGTACGTTGCGCCGGCGGTGGTCAATGCAGCACTGGATTGCCTGGCGACGGGCAATAACTGCGGGAGCTTCAAGCCGTCGGCGACCTACCCGGCCATACGCGGCGCCATGACCTGGTCGATCAACTGGGACGCCTCCAACGGCTACAACTTCGCCAACACGGTCGGGCCACACCTGAGTTCACTCCCCTAGCCTCCGACCCCTGTCTCTGACAGCCTGTGCGCTCTCAGCCAGAGAGAGTCGGCTGGTGCCCTGCCTCTGCCTCCGGCACGGCTCCGCGCGACTCTCTCTGCTTCTCCTCAACGCCAGCCTGCGATCTGCAAAAGCAGTCGCCGCCCATCGGCGCCGGGAGAGACAGGCCTCAGCCTCAGCGAGTCCCCCATCCTTGCCTCCTTCCCTTCCAGTTTCAGGAGACAGCCGGAGAATGTCTTCTGAGAGAGACCCTCTACACTCTCTCATCAGCGCATGGCTATGGACAGGGTAATTCGTTCAAAGGAGGAAAGAATGGGTGGCTTTATCCCCTGGGACAAGGTTGACCTTCTCCTGAAGGCCCAGCGCACTATCTGGGTCAGCACCACACGGCCAGATGGAAGACCGCACGCCATGCCTGTCTGGTTCTTCTGGGATAACAACAGCATTTACATCGCGGCTCAGAAAGCCCCGCCCTTTGAAGGCGGGGATGAATGAGCATTCCTTTGCGGGGGTTCCTGGTGGGGATGATAGTCAGGGTCATCCCATGCCAAGAAGGTATCAATAGCCCGTCTCACCAGCTCGGCAAC
>JBHOQN010000145.1:0-28928 GCA_042408965.1 Ktedonobacteraceae bacterium | reverse complement strand
GAGGGGGCGGCCGATGGGGATGAGGGGGTGGGGCTCATGGGGGAGGCAGGGATGGACAGAGGACCAGACGGAGGCCTCGGTGGGGCCGTACTCGTTGAAGAGGGGGGTCATGGGCAGGCGCTCGTAGTGGCGCTGCACCAGCGCTGCAGAGCAGGTCTCGCCGGCCACGATGACACAGCGCAGGGAATCGAGCTGGCCGGGGTCTGCCTGTTCCAGGAGAAAGCGGTAGAGTGAGGGTACCGCCAGCAGGTGGCTGATCTGCTGCTGCTCAACCAGCGTCGCCATCCTATCGAGGTGCTGCTCGAAGTCGTGCGCGGGGAGCACCAGCGTTCCCCCCTGGCAGAGCGTCCCGAAGATGCCCGCAACGGAGCTATCGAAGGTGAACGGTGATGTCAGCAGGAAGCGCCGGACCCGTTCTGCGTAATAGTCCAGACGTGATTGCGTCGAGTGCCACAGGTTAGCGTGTGAGATCAGCGTGCCCTTGGGCTGGCCGGTTGATCCTGAGGTATAGATGATATAGGCTAGCTGCTCAGGGTTCACCGCCCAATCGGGGTTGGTGTCAGGCTCATCAGCCAGCGTGGTGGCCAGGGTGTCGAGCGCCAGAACCCGGCCGTCGGTCGGCAGGTGAGCCAGAAACTCCTCACGGGAAAGGATGAGCGGCGCTTGCAGTTCCTCCAGCATGAATTGCAGACGCTCGCCGGGAGCGTAGGGATCAAGCGGCACGTAGGCGCCGCCGGCCTTGAGCATGGCCAGCAGGGCGATGAGCAGCTCGGGAGAGCGCGGCAGGCAGAGCGGCACCGGGATGTCGGCCCCGATCCCCTGGCGGCGTAGGAAATGGGCCAGGCGGTTGGCGCGGCGATTCAGCTCGTCGTAGCTGAGGCGGATGCTGCTGGACGGAGCATCCAGCGCGCAGGCCTGAGGCGTGCGGCGTGCCTGTTCTTCGAAGAGCTGCTGGATGCAGCCAGCCGCTCGCTGCTGAGCTGAGTGAGGAGGATTCCAGGCGACGAGCACTTGCTGGCGTTCCTCGGCGCTGAGCAGGGGCAGGCGGCTGATCGGACAGGCGGGATCGGTGAGCAGAGCGCGCAGCAGCGTGAGCCAGTGCTGGCTCAGACGAGTGACCACCGTCTCCTCCAGGCAATCCCGGCTGTAGATAAAGCGGCCGACGAGCGTTCCATCGGCGCGCTCCTCAAGCTCCAGAGCCAGATCAAAAGGTGAGATGCCGGAATGCAGCTCCATCTGTGTCAGAGACCAGCCGCAGGAGAGTACGGGCTGCGGAGGCGTGAGCTTCAGCGTGACCTGGAAGAGTGGATTCAGCAGCGCCGTGTAGCCGGGCGGAAGACAGCCCAGCAGATCCTCGAAGGAGACATCTTGATGCTCCCAGGTGAGTGCAAAGGCCGTCTCGATGCGTCGCAGCACCTCCTGGAGGTCTGGCTCGTTTGTCAGAGAGATGCGCAGCGGCAGCAGTCTGCGCAGGTATCCTGCCAGGTGAGCGAATTCGGGGCAGCGCTGGCGGCCATCAATGACAGCCCCAATCACCAGATCGTCCTGTTGCGCGTAGCGGTGGAGCAGTGCCACAAACGAGGCCAGCAGCAATCTGTAGAGCGTCGTCCCTGCCTGGCTGGCCAGCATCTTGAGGTCGCGGCTCAGCTCCTGATTCAGCGAACAACAGACGGTTCCGGCCTCCAGGCTTCTCGTTGGAGGACAGGGGTGGTCGGCAGGCAGATCCAGCAGCCGCGAAGCGTCGTAGAGCTGCTGACGCCAGAAGGCCCGCTGTTCCGCGCGCGTGCTTCGATCCTGCCTGCTCAGCAGCCAGCACACATACTCCGTGTACTGCTCGTTCGGCGGAGCGAGCGACGAGAGGCGTCCCGTGCAACAGGCCTCGTAGTAGCTCCGCAGCTCGGGCAGCAGATCCTGATAGAGGCTGACCTCGTCGTAGATCAGACGGTGCCATGTCAGGTAGAGACGGTGGTGCTGATCGGCAAGGCGCAGCAGGAGACCGCGTAGCAGCGGTCCACGGGACAGGTCGAAAGGCCGCTGGGCATCCTCCAGGGCCAGTTGATGGGCGACACTGGCGCGTGTCTCCGCAGGAAGGCTGCGTATATCCTGGCTGCGCAGTGGCAGCGTGGTGAACGGCTGGATCTCCTGCAACGCGATACCATCATGTTCAGGGAAGCTGGCGCGCCAGATCTCGTGATGGTTGATGAGCATGTGCAGGGCCTGCTGCAGCGCCTGCGGCTGGAGGTCGCCCGGCAGCTCTATCATAATAGAGATGTTGTAGCGCGCCCCGGCGGCCACAGCGTGGCAGAGCCTCCAGAGATACTCCTGGCCGGCCACGATCGGCAGCCGCTGTACGGTCCTGCCGCCCTCTGGCGAGGCATGCTGCTGCGTGGGCAGAAACGCTGTTGGTGTAAGCCCGTCCCTGTCGAAGGAAGAGCCTGAAAGGCAGGTCGGAGACAGCTCCTCGATAAAATCAGGCATGGCTTTCCCCTTGCTGGTCCCAGGAGACGCGCAGGTGTTTTAAGCCACGCAGTCCCAGATTCTCACGCCAGACGATCGGTCCAGGTTCCAGCCGTAGTCCAGGCAGCCGCTGCAGTAGCATCTCAAAAGCCGTCTGGCCCTCGATACGCGCCAGAGCTGCTCCGAAGCAGAAGTGGCTGCCCCAGGCGAAGGCCACATGCCGGTTGTCTGGCCGCCGGAGATCGAGACGGTCGGGGTCGGGAAAGCGCTCAGGGTCGCGATTGGCCGCGCCCATGACGGCGATGACGGCGTCACGCTTGCGAATCTGCTTCCCCCCCAGTTCCGTGTCCTCGGGTGCGAGGCGGGCCGTATGCTGGCTGGGACTTTCGTAGCGCAGCAGTTCCTCTACCGCCGAGGGAATCAGCGAGAGATCCGAGCGCAGGAGCGCGAGCTGATCCGGGTGACGCAGCAGGGTCAGCACCCCATTGCCGATCAGGTTGGTCGTTGTCTCCTGGCCGCCGACCATCGTAATGATCGTATTGGCGACGATCTCCTCCTCGGAGAGCCGATCGCCCTCAATCTCAGTGGTCAGAAAGGCGTGAATCAGGCCCTCCCGTGGGTGGCGTGCTGTTTCTCGCACTGCTGCCTGAAAATAGGCGGTCATCTCGTTCAGGCTGCGAATCACCTGGGCTGAGCGGTCGGGATTGTGCTGGAAGTTCCCCAGAACCTGGGCGAAGTCTGCCGACCAGGCGGTCAGTTGCCGCCAGTCCGAGGTGGGCACGCCGAGCATCTCTGCCGTGACGATAGCGGGCAGCGGGTAAGCCAGATCGGCGATCACGTCCATCTCTCCTCGCGACTGCACAGCGTCCAGAAGCGAGCGGGTAATATCGCGGATATGGTCGCGCAGCACTGCGACCCGTCGCGCGGTAAAGGCTCTGGAGGCCAGACTACGGACACGGGTGTGCGCTGGTGGATCAAGGAAGAGCATCTGCTTGACCATCACGCGCGCCAGCGGAGTCAGGGCCTGCATGCCCATTGCCTCAAGCTGTTCGGGTGTTGGGGTACGTTGAGCGGAGAAGCGTTGAAAGACAGTGATCACGTCCGCGTAGCGCGTGACAACCCAGGCGTGTAGAAACGGGTCCCAGTGCACCGGGTCCTGGCTTCGCAGGCGGTGATAGAGCGGATAAGGATTGGCCAGGACGGCCGGGTCGAGCAGGTGGTAGAGGCTCAGTGGCGGTTCCTGCTGTTGTCGCTGCTTTGCCGATGTTTTCTGTTGCATGGCTGGTCGTACACTCCTTCCTTCAGGGAGATGCAAAGGCCGGGACGGGGAGCACGGGCCCACCATAGCGCAGCCACCCCTCCCCCTGGAGGCTGCTATGGCGTTGCTCCTCCGGGTCGCCGGCCGCCCTTAGTTGCTGGTGGTCTGCTCCAGCAGATCCAGGGCCTCCTGATCGCTCATGCCTGCCACCCAGGCCACCAGACGCTCCTCGATCTCCGCCGAGAGCTGGCGCACGGTAGGGGCATTAAAGAGCGTGTGTAGCGGGAGTTCGATCCCGAAGGCTTCGCTGATGCGCAGCACAAGCTGCGCGCCAAGCAGGGAGTGCCCTCCAAGCATAAAGAAGTTGTCGTCCACATGAATGTGATCGCGTCCCAGCAGCGTGCAGATGATGCGCGCGACCTGCTCCTCAATGGGAGTAGCTGGAGTACCGTCGCTGCGCTCGCACTCGTCCTCCGGCAAGAGATTCTGCTCATCGGGGGCTGGCAGGGCGGCGCGATCGATCTTCCCATTGGCCGTCAGCGGCAAGGTGCTCAACTGCACGAAGACTGCGGGAATCATGTACTCCGGGAGGCGCTCCGCCAGCGCCTCGCGCAGGGTAGAGGCTGTCACCGCTGCCTCCTCGGCGAGCACAACGTAGGCCACAAGGCGCTTCTCGCCGGGCAGGTCCTCACGGGCGATGACCATGCTGGTCTGGATACCGGGGACGTCGTTCAGAGCGGAGATAATCTCTCCTGGCTCGATACGGTAGCCACGGAGCTTGATCTGATGATCGATGCGTCCCAGGAAAGCAAGCTGACCATCGGAGAGGAAGCGGGCGCAATCACCTGTGCGGTACATACGCGCTCCCGGCCTCGTGCTGAAGGGGTCGTTCAGAAAGCGTTCGGCTGTCAGTTCTGGACGATTGAGGTAGCCGCGCGCCACTCCCAGGCCGCCAATGTACAGCTCTCCAGGCTCACCAAATGGAACGGGACGCATCTGCTCATCCAACAGATAGATCGAGGTGTTATCGATGGCGTAACCGATCGAGGGCGCCTCGCTGCTCGCGCAGCTCCGTGGCGCTACCGCTCCCGAAGTGGCGACCACTGTCGTCTCGGTTGGCCCATAGTTGTTCACCAGTGTGAAAGGCAGCCCTGGCCGCGGGTAGTGGTGCAGTGTATCGGCCCCTGTCAGCAGAAGACGCAGGGCTGTCTGCGCTGGCCAGGCGAGCTGGATGATGCTCTCGGCCAGCGGTGTGGGCAGGAAGGCGATCGTGATTTCCTGGGCGACCAGCCAGTCGCGCATGGCCGGCGGATCGACTCGTGTCTCGTCATTGGGTAGATAGATCGTGGCCCCGCAGGTGAGATAAGGCCACAGTTCCCAGCCAGTTGCGTCGAAAGCCGGGCTGGTGACCTGCGTCGCTCTATCAGCAGCCGTAACGGCGAAAGCGCGTTGATGCCAGTAGATCAAGTTCAACAGGCTGTCGTGAGTAATTTGAACGCCTTTAGGGCGACCGGTTGAGCCTGATGTGTAGATGACGTACGCCAGGTCTGCAGGCTGGATTGGCGCGCTCGCTGGCTCTGTCTCCGGCAGGCCCTCCAGGAGGCTGCCGTCGCGGTCCAGGCAGACCAGGGTCGTTCCCTCGACTGCGATGTCTGCTGCCAGGGCAGTGTGAGTGACCAGCACGGGTGCGCAGGCATCCTGCAGCATGAAGACCACACGCTCGCGAGGATAGGCTGGATCGATGGGAACGTAGGCTCCGCCAGCCTTGAGAATGCCGAGCAGCCCGACGACCATGTCCAACGAGCGCTCCAGATAGAGACCGACGAGCACATTGGGACCTACACCAAGCGTACGCAGATGATGCGCCAGGCGATTGGCTCGCCGATCGAGCTGAGCGTAGCTGAGCGTGCCCTCGGGAGCAACCAGCGCGGTCGCTTGCGGCCGTTCTTGGGCCTGTCTTGCAATCAGCGTGGGTGTGCAGACCTCTCTGGGGTAATCGTGCACTGGAGCGTGCCATATGCTGGACCGCTGTTCTGGTTTCTCTACGTGAAGGAGAGTTCCGGGATTCTCCTTGCCTGCAGAAGTGTGTTCTGAAGATAGTTTTTCTACATGAGAGAATGGCTTCTCCGGCGTGAGATACGTCATTATATGCTCCTGTAACGGGATAAGATAGAGAGATGCTATATCCCGGTCAAACCAGTATAACAGCTTTCCTCACAAGAGTGGCGGTGCTACACCTGTGCCTCCAGGCGCTGGGCAAGAGACCGCCAGTTACCTGAACCTCGTCCTTATGGGCTTCACTTCCTCCTGGTCGGAGCGTGCTACAGGTAGATATACTGAGTGATGATAGAGGACCTGTAGCAAGACACAGGAGGTAAGGGACAGAGAAACGTCACGTAACAGTATACTGAGAGATTCGCTGAAAATCGCACCCTGGATAGCTCTCTTTATGGAACATGATGGCCGACTTTCCAGGCTATCATGACCGCTCCTATGGGGACCCTGAGCTGTTCCAGATCTGCTGACAGGCAGCGATTCCCTGGCGAATGCCAGCCTGTATATCCTTGCTATTGGCGGGCGTCTCAGTCTGGCTGCTGTAGAGATTCGCCTCCCAGCCATAGAAGGCGATACTGGTAGCGCCGTACTGACAGAAGCTCTGGCTCTGGGTGACAAGGTCCTGAGTTGTAGGCAGGGGCCATTCCAGACCAGGGCGTGTGGATTTCCCGCCAAAGGCCTGTGCGATGCCAATCACAGGCGTCTGCTGGAAATTCCAGCCGCGTTTCTGCAGACTACTGAAGATGCCGTCCAGCGTACTTTTCATTGACCAGTCGTAGTTGCTGGCGGAGGCATCCTGAGCATCCTGCAGCACGGTGAAGATATAGAGGCCGATCATGTCGCAACCCTGAGGAGTAAAGTTCGCCGCCGTTCCGTCGTGCCAGCCGTTATCGAAGCCTGAGGGCGGCGAGGCTCCGAAGCCACAGATGGCCGGTTTCTGAGGCGAGTACTGCTCGATGAGTTGGTGGAACTGCACCAGCAGATTGCGTGCGCTGCCAGCGTCCCACAAGGCCCAGTCATCCAGCACCCAGTAGCCCAGGATCAGCGGGTTGGATTGCACCTCCTGCAGGTGCTTCTTCACCAGGCTGAGCAGGGCGGCATCGTCGCTGATCGGCACGGTATCACGTCCACAGTAGGGATGGGCGCCGGCCGGTGGTGGGCTCACCGTTTTCGTGCGGTGGCACTCGTAGTTCTGCAGGTAGCTGGAAATGGCCCCATCGATCACCTGCATATGGGCGGCCAGCATGGCACGGCCCAGCGTACTGTTGGCGCTGGGGGGATCGCCGTACTCAAAGGCCACGTGGATGCCCATCTCCGTGGCCTGGGCCACATCGGTTGGGGTGCCGATCGTAAAGCCGCCGACGATGTGGAGCTTACCGAACTTGCTGGCTGTGCCACTCTGACCGGTTGCCACCGGACCTGGGGCGGTGATCTGTGAGATCAGCGGCGAGCGTGTAATCAGCCTCCAGGGATGAAGGAAGAGCAGCCCGATCAGGATGGCGACCAGAGCCACGCTCAGGATCAGCGTCAATGGATTGAGCAGTCGCCGCATGTCTGTTTTCCCCTTCATGAATGATCCAGACGAAAGAGTTTAGGTAGAAAGGTTCTGAGGCGTTCCAGGTCCTGTTGAGGGCGCTGCTGGAACCAGCGCTCCAGCTTCCGGGCGGGGGTCTCTCCCTCTGCCACCCACCAGATTGGATGAGTGAGCAGTTGAATCGGCATCCCCTCATGAAACGCCGCCGAGTCCAGTGGATAGCCGTAGCGCCAGCGCCCGGTGGAGTCGCTGATATAGGCGATGTCACCACGCCGAGCGCGGTGATAGACGTTGTGGAGCTGCTCATAGCGCTCGATCGGTAGGCTCTCGAGTGTATGCGGGCTATGGACGCTGGCAAGCCTGCTGTTTGCATAGGGATAGAAGCTGAGCAGCGTCTCTATCTCTCGCTCCACATCGGTGGGCTGGCCATGGTGGTCGGTCAGGTCGACATGCAGCGCCAGCTCGTGCCCATAAGCGTGGATCTCCTCGATAAGCTCGGCTTGATCGCTGCTCAGCAGGTTGTAGAAAGGCGAGCGCAGCAGCACAAAATAGCTGGCGCGCACTCCCTCCTCATGCTCGATACGAGCGATTTCCAGTGCGGCCTGCAGGCTGATATCAATGTCGTGTCGTAACAGCACAAAGGCTTCCGCGCTCGCCAGCCGCTGCTCAACTTCCTCGAAGAGGGAGAAGCTGTAGCCACGCTCGCGAAAGGCTGCGATCAGGTTGCGGTAACCCTGGAGTGAAAAATCTGGCACTGGTCTCTAGTCTCCTGCTTTCTATCTAATCTGAAGCGTGTGTAGAGAAAAGCGTCTGATAGAACTCAAGCAATCTGAGATGTTCCTTTTCCCAGGAGTACTCAGTAGCTGCCGCCTGCAGCGCGTGGGTCCGCATCATCTCCAGGTGCTCAGGGTGTGCGAACAGTTGATTAATAGCCCTGGCCACACCTTCGGGGGTGAGGTCTGTGGCAACCGCTCCGAGAGCGTGGGCGCGTACGATCTCGACCACCGCAGGCAGCTCGGAGGTGAGCACGGGCAACCCTGCCATGATATATTCAAACAGCTTATTGGGAAGAAACATGCGCACATTTGGTGAATAGTCTGGTGCGAAGATCATCAGCCCGATATCCGCGGATGCTGTCCAGTCGAGCAACTCCTCGTAGGGTACGGCGGGCAGGAGCCGGACGCGGTCGGCGACCCCCTCCTGCTCGATCAGGGCTGCCAGGTCAGCGAAGGCGCTCCCCAGCCCCTTGCCCATGATCACCACCACGATCCCGGGAGTGAGGTATCTGGCAGCCCGGACCAGCAGGTCCAGGGAGCGATTGGGCTGGACCGTTCCCTGGTAGAGAGCAATGCGGGTCTCCGGGCTCAGGCCGAGGCGCTCACGCAGACGCTGAGTCTCTGGAACAGGGCGGTAGGGCAGAATATTGCGCACCAGCGCGATGCGCTGGACGTGGTAGCGACGGCGTAACTCGTCCACGATGGGGGGTGAGACCGTGATCACGCCTGAGCAGACAGGGATGATGTGCCCTACCAGCAGGCCGAGAAGACCCTGAAGGAGGCGCCTGCCACGTCCCAGCACGGAGGATGGGTGCTCCTCCAGCGGCATCTCATGAGCCTCAAAAATGAGTGGTTTGCGCCGCAGCCGTGCTGCGAGGTAGCAGGCTGGCAGAGCAGAGACGTCGTGAGCATGGTAGGCGTCAGCGTGCGTGCCAATAACCTTGAGCGTGCCACGCAAAAAGAGCGCGGCCGCTCGCCAGAGAGCCCGTTGCTGGAAGCGTGACGAGAAGAAGCTCTCTGGGAGACGTACATGTCTGAAGAGCACACCGCGCAGCGTTTCCTGCTCTGGGCGCTCGTGTGATTCCAGGTCGACAACCGTCACCTGACAACCAGCCTCAGTGAGCGCGGTGGCGGCACGCATGACGCGCACGTCGCTCCGTCCCGGACCCAGGACGTGCATGCAGATCTTCAGCGCTGGGAGCGCCTGAAGCTCTGAGCTGCTTGCCCCGTGATCGCTTACTGCAGGCTCTCTGAACCTTGCCACATGATACCCCCTTTCATCTATGGCCGTGTCGCTGCTCTGCCTCGCGCAGGATCGCCCCGTATAGTTCAAGCAGGCGTCCTTTCTCACGTTCCCAGTTGAACTCCTCCAGCGCGGCCTGCCGGGCGTTATGGCTCATGCGCTCCAGCGCTTCCCGATCGTGAATCAAGCGGTTAATGGTTGCTGCGACCGTGGCGGGGTCGGTGGAGGCCTCCACCGACCCCACGTCGTAGCGCTGGATGATCTCGGCGATCATGTCGAGGCTCGAGCTCAAGACCGGTAGACCCACCATCAGATACTCAAAGAACTTGTTGGGGAGGCAGTAGCGAATACTGAGCGAGTAGTCGGGCGGGAGCAGCGTCAGGCCAAGGTCTGCCGAGGCTGTCCACTCCAGCAGTTCCTCGTAGGGAACGGCTGGCAGAATCTTCACACGGTCGGCAACCCCCAGCCTGGCGATCTCTGCTTCCAGGCGCGCGCGTGTTGGCGGCCGGTCCGGTCCCAGCATGACAATCACCACATCGGGATCGAGAAACGGTGCAGCGTGCACCAGCAGATCAAGACCCCGATTCGGCTGCAGGATGCCCTGGTAGAGAGCGATACGGGTCTCTGCCGAGAGGCCCAGGTGCTCACGCAGGCGGTTGGTGCGTGGAATCTGGCGATGGTATGGCGTGTTGCGCAGCAGCGTCACCCGTCGACCGCGGTAGTCACGCTCGATCACCTCGACAAAGTGGGGAGAGGTGCTGATCGCTCCCTGGCAGCGAGGAGTCATGTAGCGTAGGGCCGCTCTCGCAATGGCGTGCAGGCGCGGCCAGCGCAGGACCGCCCTGTCAGCCAGGGGGAGCTCTGGAGCGTCGAAGATCAGTGGTTTGCGGCGCAGGCGCGCTGCGATATAAACCGCAGGCAGGGCACGCTCCACGAAGGCATGGTAGATGTCGACCTCCTCCCTGAGCAGCCGCCATGCTCCCTGCAGGTTGATGCGTAGCAACTTGACCAGAAACCAGGGTTTGAAGCGAGCCGAGACAAACCACGAAGGCATGACGATGTGCTTAAAGGTGATGCCCTCGATCACCTCCTCGCGTGGTGTCTCCCGTCCCGCCACCACATCAATGACCGTCACCGCCAGGCCTGCCTCGCGCAGGGCCGTCGCCGAGCGCATGAGCCGGGGATCGGTGGCTGCTGGTGAGAGCCTGAACATTACCACATGTTGTCCCTGGAAGGTAGAGATCAACCCCTCGTGCGCCAGTGCACGCTCAGATAATGTAGTCATATCCGTCTTTTAACTCTCTTTCCTGAGAAGAAATAGGTCTGATAGAGCTGAAAGAGCCGTCGGAAAGGGAAACGTGCCAGTATCAGCAAGGTGAAGCCGTAGAACAGCAGCACCAGAATACAGAGCAGGATAGCGCTCCAGGCGTCCAGGCTCTGCACAGCAATGGCGCTGGCGACGTAGAGCAACGTCCCCATTGCCAGGGCGATCAGAAAGAGGCCTACCTCAAAGGGCACGGGATACATCTGGTTATTCACCAGATAGGCGATTAGCGAGAGAAAGGCGTAGGCCAGCAGGGTTGAGAGGGCCGCTCCCAGGGCACCTGCGAGGGGGATCAGCACCACGTTCAGCACCACATTAAAGATGGCTGCTTCCGCAGTCAGTACGACGGCATACCATGTTTTGCGTTTAATAGAGATTCCTACTGTAAAGACGTTATAGATTCCATAAAAAACCATCGATGTGGCAACCAGAGAGACCACTGGCGAGGCTGCGCTGTAGCTTGCGGGAAAGAGCAGATCCAGCAGCAATTTTCCACTCATCGAGAGTCCGAAGGCCGTGAACAGCAACACCATGCTGAACCAGCGAAAGATCAGTTTGAACGTTCGTTGGGCATCGCGCCGCTTGGCAACGGCGAACATCGTGCTTGGCCAGGCCAGATTGAACGGCGAGATCACCAGCACGCCGAGGACGTTGCCCAGGGTGTAGGCGATGGAGTAGCTCGCCGTCTCCGCCAGCGAGCCGAAGCGGCTGAGCAGGTAGCGGTCGGAGAGCTGTAGCACCCAGACCGAGACGAAACTGGAGACCAGCGGCAGCCCGAACGTGAGCATATTATGTGCCATGGCTCTGTCCAGCGTCAGGCCGGCGCGCCAGACGATCAGTGGCAGCATACTGAAGACCACGATCGCGTAGCCGCTGGCGGTGCCCAGCAGCGCTCCAGTCATACCCAGGTGCAGCGGTCCGACGAGGAGGATCGTCGTGCCCAGTCCCACGACCAGGTTCGCTACAGAGAGCACGGCGAAGAGCGTCGGACGATTATCAGCGCGCAGCCAGGCCAGGCCAGGAACGCTCAAGTTCTGCAAGCAGACGACCAGAGCGGCGGCCTGAACAGGAGCTGTCAGCGTCTGGGTCTGGAAGAGCACCATAGCGATCAAGGTAGCACCTGCTGTCATCACAATGGTCAGTGGGAGAGAGATCAACAGCAGGAGCGCTACCAGCGTTGAGAGGACGCGCAGGCGCTCCCCAGGTGACTCATAGTCATAGCCATAGGTGCGAAAGAAAGCGTTGCCCAGCCCGAGCTGCGTGATGCCGGCCACCAGCGAAGTTGCCGAGAGCAGCACCGAGAGTGCTCCGTAGTCATCGCTCGAGAGCGAGTGTGTCAGAAACGGAGCCAGGACCAGCGAGGTCAAAGGACCGGCGAGCGAAGAGAGCGCATAAATGCCACTGCTCTTGAGCAGCGAGCGTAGCTGTCCGACGTAAGCATTCGGTCTGGCGGGTGGTGGTGGAGCAGCCAGCTTCTGCTGGAAACGGTAGCCCTGGTACGTCGTGGTCTTCACCCCTGGCTCTCTCCCTCTCGTTCGCCCAGGTACGAGTTCTTCGCAAGATCCTCGAGACCCGGCCAGAAAGAGACGCGCAGCAAGATTCTGCGGAAGGCCTCGGCGCTGTGGTAGCGTGCGATATAGGCTCTGGCCGCCAGGCCCATACGCCGACAGCGCTCGGGGTCCGGAATTAAGCGCGCCAGCGCGGCAGCGGTCTGAGCCAGATCGGCCGGGGACACTGCGATGCCCCGCTCCTCGGCCAGGAGCAGGGTATTGGAGGCCGGCCGCGTCGAGGCGATTACCGCGCAGCCTGCGGCCATCGCTTCCAGTACTGCCATGGAGAAACAGGCGCCACGTGTGCTCGTATAGAGGAAGATGTCGCTGATGGAGAGGAGATGAGCGATCTCTTCGCTGCCCAGTTCTCCCCACATCTGACAGTTCTCCTGCAGGCCGCGTGCGGCGATGCTGGCTTCAACCTCCTGACGCAAGGGGCCATCACCGGCGATGATCAGGCGTACACGTCGGCGCAGCTCGCCTGCCAGACCGCTGAGCGCCTGCTCGAAGCTTGCCAGCGCCAGATCGATCCCCTTCTCCGGCGAGAGGCGGCAGGCCATGGTCACGATGATGGCATCGCTTGCCAGACCCTTTTCGTGCCGGGCGCGTGTTCGCTCCTCGTTACTCAGCAGAGGGTGGCGATTGACATCCACCATGCTGGCGAAGCGGATGATGCGGCTGGCCGGGATGCCGAAGCGCTCTCCCATTGTCTCCACGCCGTCGCCGGGCACGCCAGGAGCCAGATACTGATCAACGTAGCGCGCAGCGCAGCGCAGCATGAAGCGGTAGGATGGCCAGTAACACCATTCTTGAAAGCGTCCGATGATCCGGCGCAGGCGACTTCGGCGGGCCAGAAACTGTTTACGCTCGGCGAGATAGGTCGGGTAGACCTCCTCGTGGAGCAGGGTCAGGTGGCCGTGATCGATACAGACCACGCGGGCACCCGCCAGCCTGGCCAGCGGCGCTGCCAGGAACGCCGAGAAGACAGCATCCTGAGGCAGCAGCAGATCGAAGCTGGCCCCGCGCCGCAGCAGTGCGAAGAGCTTACCCATGCCGGTCAGCGCGTAGAGCCAGACGAATGGGAAGTGCGTGGCGCCCATCCAGGGACGGCCGAAGCGATGGACAACGTAGGTGCCGCTATGTTCGCCGACCGCGCGCGTCATGAACTCAAGCTGCCAGTGGTCCTGGGTAACCTGCTCAACCGTCTCCAGAACGGTCAACACACCTCCCATGGCCGGGAAGGCCGGTAGGGGAACGCAGACACGCACGCGGCCGGCCGGTGCAGGGATACGTGGGAAGAGGCGCCTCTGCCAGCGGCGCCAGAGAGCCTGCCAGCAGCGCCGCCGCGTCGCCTGCCAGCGCTGGCGCAGCAGCGATCCCCAGTGTTGCCGATAGCCACGCCAGCGCTGGCGCGCCCGCTCGCAGCACTGGCTTCCGGTCATACGGACCAGCGCCTCCAGCAGCGTTACCTGCTCATCCAGCTCCTCCGGCTCGCAGAGCCGGCGCGTTGTCAGATCATGGTAGGCCCAGAATCCGCTATCGAATTCCTCCAGGCTGCGTTCAAGCGTTGCCAGTCCCCGCTGGCAAAGCTCCTCAAGCGCTGGAGTGGGATGATAGCGCTGCGCTTCGTAGAGCGCCAGCAGGGCGAAGGCCATGCCGTTGAAACGATGTGTGGCGGGATAGATAGCCAGCTCTTCAAAGAAGATGCCATCCTCGTACAGCGGCGTCCTGACTCCTCCGTCCAGGATATCCAGCAGAAACGTCTGCACTACCCGCTCGCTGGCTGCCAGGTAGCGCTCTTCCCCTGTCAGGCTGAAGGCACGTAGCAGGACCGCCAGACCGCTTGCCTGGAGCGTTGCTGAGAGATAGTGTGTGCGAGAAGAGGAGTGGTCTGTGCCCGGAGGAGCGGAGATCGGCCAACCGCCCGCCCGCTCTCCAACGGGCTGTTCTTGCTCCAGCAGCTCCTGAGCCAGGTGTAAAAACCTCTCTTGGGCCGCGACGTTGTTGAGCGTGAGCGCCTGATTCCAGCAAGCAAGCGCTTCCCACATCCTCTCCAGAATGTCGCTCCCGAGCTGCTCAGTCTCTCCACCAGCTCTCGATGGGCGCCGTCTGGAGGAGTCTACCCAGGTAGCTATCTCAAGAGGGTAGAGAGCAGGCGGCGTTCGTTCGGCCTCTGCCGGTGTCTGCTCCTGTCCCTCATAGTAACGTTCGCCGTAGAAAATAGACATCGATGCTTCTCCAACATCCTTCCAGGCTAGGCAGTCACTGGGCTTTGCTCTAGAGCGCTGCCAGCAGATTCGGAGTCCTCTCTCCTCTGCAGGCTCGCCATGAGCAGAGGGGAGGAGATCAGCCCCAGGATCAACCAGCCAAAGCAGGCAAGCGGTGGCAGCGTCCAGCCATTGATACTGATACTGTTCACACAGAGGGCCCCGATCGAGGCCAGCCCGCCTGCCTGAACGGCGCGCAGGCGTCTGTCACAGCGCCTCCAGATCCGCAGTCCGCGCCAGAGATAGCAGCACACCAGCGCCAGGAAGATGATCAGCACCGGTAGACCACCCATCGCCCCATATTCCAGGTAGGAGTCGTGAGGGTGAGCCAGAGCAACGTACTGGCCTGGAGAGCGATAGGGCTGAGAGGCGATCAGATAGTGAGTCTGGCCAAAGCCGATACCCGTCAGGGGATAGGCAGCAATCACATTGAGACCCGTCTGCCAGGCGCTCATACGCAGTTGCAGCTCGCCCTGGCCGGTAGCGTGCTCGATGAGCAGGCTCAACTGTGTCGGGAAGAGAATGACCAGCGCCGTAGCGCCGAGCGCGACCCCCAGGCAGATCTGCAGACGCAGGCTCAGGCTGTCGACCAGCAGCAGGAAGAAGGCCACACCGGCGCAGGCCGCCACCCAGGCGCCGCCGCTGAAGGTGAAGAGCAGGGCCGGTAGGATCAGAAGTGTCTCGATCAGATACAGCAGGCGCGCAGGTAGAGAGCGAGCGTGTGCGAAAAGTCCAAGTGGACAGAACAGAACCAGGGCGAAGAAAGTGCCATTCCAGTTCGGATCGGTGAAGAAGCCACCGGTGCGTTGCGTGCCGCTGTCTCCGATGGCGTAGTTGTTGGCCGCATTGACCAGCGACTCCGGAGCGGAGCTTCCCAGGAGGAACTTCCCCGTCAGTTGCAGCACGATCGTATGGATAGCGATCAGCGCGCCAAAGGCAGCGAGGCACTGGAAGGCATGGAGCAGACTGCGCTCATCGCGGGAGACCGTCTGACCCAGCCAGAAAAAGAGAAACGAGCCGAGAATCACGTTCGGATAGTAGTAGAGGGCATCATTGATCGTCATGGCGCCCTGCAGCGCAGGAAAGATCGTCAGGCCTAGAAAGAGGAGCCAGAGCCAGAGAGGGCGTGGCTCAATCCAGGGTCGCTGTGCCGAGCGCGTGAAAAAGTAGATCAGCAGCAGCACAATGGTCAGCACCTGTGCCGTTGCAATCATCGATAGATAAAAATCGAGGTAGAGATGGACCACCGCCACCACAGCGGCCATAAAGGCATCAAAACGTAGATAGAGCAGCAGGATCAACAAGAACAGACCAGCGATGAGCGCGCTGAACATCGAGGCAATCTCGCGTGTGACACTGGTCAAGGGCAGGACCGTGCCCACGAGCAGTGGGGCGAAGACTTCCAGCAAGCCACTCACCAGCAATGCGACGATTGCCAGGCTCAGCGCCACTCCTGGGCGTGCCAGCCACTCCGAGAAAGCCCTCCGAAGGCCAGCCGGCTGATACGGATTCTGCAAAGCGCTCATGATTGACCCGTCTCCGTCTGCCTGTTGCTGGACTCGACTGAGGGCATCTTGACCGTGCCAAGTTCAGCGATATCCGAGCCAGGGCGGCGCAGGGCCTGAGCCTCTGACGGTGCCGGCATCCGTTCTCCACCAGTTCCAGGACGTTCCTGGCCCGGCCGTGGGCGCGCTGGAACCGGTGAGGACGTACTGGCGGTGCCTTCCTGAGGGCGAACGGCTGGCGCTGGCGTGTTGCGCTTCACCTGGGTGGTCGGCTCGAGGCGCCGGGCTGTTGTGGGACTGCTACTCTGGCTGGCAGCGGGAGAGAGCGCTGGAGCCTCTGGCGGAGTGCTGGCACCTGGGCGAGCTGAGGCCAGACCCTCGGCTCGCATGGAAGGCGCCTCGCGGGCCTGGAGCGCCGACGGAGCCAGGCTGAACACCTCCTGTTCACCAAAGGCCTGGTAGTAGTAGGGGGTGATGCCCCCCCGCTGGAAGCGCTGCTTGTTCACAACACTACCGATGATGCGTACACCCGTCTGCTGCAGAATGGCCCGGGCCTGCTTAATCTGCTCCTTACGGATGCGGGTGATGTCGCTGACCAGGAGCGCGCTATCAACACGCGACGCCAGGATAGCGGTATCGGAAAGCCCAAGCAGTGGAGGCGTATCAAAGATTACGATGTCAAAGTAGTAGTCAGCGATCGTGGCCAGCAGATTGCGCATGGCCTGAGAATCCAGAAGTTCAGGGGGATTGGGCGGGAGATGTCCTGCGGGCATCAGCCAGAGGTTGGGCAGGTGCGTCGTGTATATGAATCCGTCAAGCATCTGCGATTGCTCGGTTGGACGCCGGGTTGAAGAGACCGTGATCAGAGGCGTCGTGGATGACTGGCTCATCGCCATGATGGCGCTGCTCAGGCCAGCTTCGCCGGCTGAGACGCCGAAGAAACGGTGCAAGGTGGGACGGCGCATATCAGCGTCGATCAGCAGTGTGCGTTTGCCCGCCTTGGCCATAAAAATGGCCAGATTAGCAGCAATGGTGCTCTTGCCTTCGCCTGGCATCGCGCTGGTCACGATCAGGTTGCTCACCGGATGGTCGATTGCTGAGAAACCTATGTTGGTCCGTAAGATGCGATAGGACTCAATCAATCCCGGATGCTCACCGGGATTGAAGATCTCCTTCTCCTCCGAGGGGCGCAGCCGCCAGACACTGGCCAGGACTGGGTAGCCGAGAAGCTGGGCCAGCAGTTCCGCACTGCGCACGCGGGTATCAAATTGCTCCAGTAGCAAGGCCAGCAGGAGCCCAACCAGCAGGCCGGTGACCAGACCGCCGCCGGTGTTGAGCAGAGTTCTTGGCTGAGAGGGGCTGGTAGGAACAATAGCGGGCTGGACGATACGCAGGATATTGCTATTTTCTGCCTCACTCAATTCAAGCTGGACGAGGGCCTGCTGTACCTGAGTATAGTGGTCCTGCAGTCCTGTCAGACGGATTTGTAATACACTCAATTGCTGTTTGTCATTACTTCCATGCTCAATCTGACTAATCTGGTTATTAAGATTACTGATCTGTTGCTCAGTTGAAGTCAGTTCTTGCTGTAATTGCTGCTGTGAGCGCTGATTATCACGCTGAATAGCCTCTTCCTGTTGTTGGATAAAGGTAGTGGCGATATCGTTGGCCAGAGCAGCCGCCCGTGTCGGACTTTCATCGAGAACGGAGATCTGGAAGAGTTGCGTATTGCTCTGCGGCGTCGCAGAGACTCTGGTGGCCAGCTTTGAGACGCTCAGACCGGGATAGTGGGACGCCACAGCGCGCAGGACGGCCTGGCTGGTGACCAGCGTCGATTCGGTCTGAACGAGCTGATCGCTTGCCAGCAGGTTATTGTAATCAGCCTGGTTGCTACCGGAACTGACGATGACCTGCATCAGGACGGATGCCTGGTAGAGGGGAGTCATCAGCTTGCTGCCGATGAATGCACCGGCGCCCACTGCCACGCAGCAGATGGTGATCAGCCACCAGCGTTTGGTGAGCATGGCTGCATACTGTGCAATAGTCATCCTGGACAATCCTCTCTTGCGTAACTCGTGCTCGTAGATCAGATACCTTGCCTGTTCTCTTATATTTACTGTGCTCTCTCCAGGGTTGTAAACTTATTTCGATGGACTGGTAAGAAGGTCCTGTTTTCTGGCAGGTAGGTTCGGCCTGGAGGAGAGGGAGCTTAGATGCCACGCAGGGTCAGTACTTCCAGGATTGTGCGGAGCAGAATCAGCATATCGAGCATACATGACTGATGCTTGATATAGTACAGATCATATTGCAATTTCTCCATAGCCTGCTGGCCGGTGAAGGTATAGTGATATTTCACCTGTGCCCAGCCAGTGAGCCCGGGTGCCACCATCAGACGGCAGCGGTAGAAGGGAATCGTCTTCTCCAGCATTGCCACGAATTCTTCCCGCTCCGGGCGAGGGCCGATCAAGCTCATCTCACCACGCAGAATGTTGAGGACCTGGGGGAGTTCATCCAGGTGCGTGGCGCGCAAGAAGCGTCCGATGCGCGTCACCCGGGCATCGTTGTGAGTAGCCCAGACCGCGTGTCCCTGGGACTCTGCATCCACATGCATTGAGCGAAACTTGTACATCCTGAAGCGACGGCCATTCTTCCCCAGCCGCTCCTGGCAGTGGAAGAGGGGACCGGGCGAATCCAGGTGAATCAGGAGGGCGATCACGGGCAGAACCAGGCCCAGCACCAGCAGGCCGATGGCGCAGAAGGCCAGATCCAGAGCCTTACGCCAGCAGAGGTAGAGAGGAGAAATATTCTCGTTCGGCAGGGCAATATACCACTGGTTGCCCACATGCTCCACAGGAATTTTCCCACTGACGTTCTCGTAGACGCGCAGGGCGGGAACCAGCCCGATCCCCAGATGGGTCGCCTCGATGGCCTCCTGGACGAGGCCGGGGTTATCCTTATAGTCCTGTGCCATGACGAGGACATCAACAGCCTGCTGCTCAATGAGCTGGCGCAGCAGGCTTCGGCCTCCCAGCACGGGAAGCGAGAGCGACGCCGACCCTGTGGGCGAGCCACTGGTTGGCTCAGCGATATAGCCTATGATCTCCAGCGTTGAGCGTCTGGGGGCGTGGTGCAGCTCCTGGGCAATATTCTCGCCCGTGGCGCTGATGCCTATAATGACCCCCTGGCGGCGGAAGCGTGGCAGGTGCAGGCATTCGGCGAGTAGAATCCGCCAGAGGCTCAGTGTGGGCAGCGCCAGCGCCAGAAAGAAGAGCACGGCCTGCAAAGGGATGCGCAGGCCCTGGCCTTCCAGAGTAGCGCTCAGGGCGAACCAGAGGCCAGCCAGGACCAGCAGATTGAAGGCTGTCCGCAGCGGGCTCACCAGACGGCTCGCAATGGCATTTGGGTCATAAGTGTGGGTCACTCTGGCCGCAATGCCCCAGATCAGCAGCATACAGCAGATCCAGGTCAGCTGCATCTGCCAGGGACCTGCGCTGTGGCCCTTGACGGTCACAGGTGGGTTGTGGAGTGTCATCAGCGTGAAGCTGGTCACCAGCAGGACACTGTCACCTACCATCTGGATCAGGCGCCAGGTCGTCAGTGAGGGCTTTCGTCTTCTGCGAAGGGCGAGCCGCTCTGCCTGCTGCTCTTCAGGCAGGAGGGTCAGCGTAGCGGCGAGCGCTGCGTCTTGGATGCCATGATATGCCTTTTTATGTATCAGATCGTGTTCCACATTCTCCTGCATTTCTATCTCCATTACCATCTATATCCTATAGTTATTTTTAGATAGTACCCAGATGAAGAATCAGCGCGTATTGGTAACACTTTTTTCGGATTCAGGGACCAGGCTGGCTGCTGCTGCGAGTGAGGCCCGTGCTGGCGGAAGCAGGGTGGCGATGCGCTCATCGAGCAGGGCACTCAGGTGATCATAATCGAAGCGCTCTTCGGCCAGCTGACGTCCACGTTGACCGAGCTGTTGCGCGAGTGCAGGGTTCTCATAGAGGTAGCGAATGGCCCTTGCCAGGGCGGTGGGGTTCTCTGGCTCGACGTAGATGGCGGCGCCGGCCTCCTCCGCCAGACGACGAGCTTCTCCAGCGACGGCCAGAAGAATGGGACGACCGCAGGCCAGGGCCTCATACATTTTGCAGGGCAGCGCCCCCTCGAACAGCGGCAGCTTGCGCATCATGATCAGAGAGACATCGGCTGCAGCCAGCAGCCAGGGAATCTGCTCATGTGGCTGAGGATCCATAAAGATCACCTGATCTAACTGGCGTCTGCGTGCCTCGGCCACCAGCTCTGCCTTAGCCCCTCCGTCGCCCACCATTCTGATGCGGATGGCACTGCAGTCCCGCAGTTGCTCGGCAGCCTCGAGCAGGGTGTTGAGGCCATGAGAGATCCCATGGGTGCCAGCATAGAGCACAGTGAAAGCTTCATCCCAGCCCAGAAGAGCGCGGGCCTCCGCCTGTGAGCGCGGATAGAACTTGCTGGTATCAACGCCATTGGTCAGAAAGAAGACCTTCTCTGGCTCCAGTCCGCGCCCTAGCAAATTGTCGCGGATTCCCTCGGTGAGGGCCCAGACCACGCTGGCCCGTCTATACGATGACCACTCCAGCCATTCAGAGAGGCGGATCAGCAGACGGTTGCGCAGGACGCCAAGCTGCACGGCCGATTCGGGCCAGAGATCTGAGACCGTGAAGATAAAAGGGCAACCTTTCCAGCGGGCCAGCAGGCGTCCGGCAATGGCGTTGAACAGCGGGTGTGATTCCACGATCATCACATCGGGGCGACCCACAGCGTGTCCGCCCAGCAGAGGAGCCAGGCAGCCAAAAGAGAGGTGGGCCAGCACGCGGCGAAAGAACCCCCTGTTCGGGCTGGTATAGCTCCAGGCACGGACCACACGCACACCGGCGCGCATCTCCTCCTGGAGGAGTTTTCCACGGTACTCTGGAGGTACCACACCGCTTGGGTAGTTCGGCACAGTTGTCAGCACGGTCACCTGATGTCCGCGCTGCACCAGATGCTGGGCATACTGACTGATACGTGAGGCGGCGGCCCCCTTCTCAGGCGGATAATATGATGTGAGAAACAGAATACTTGCCATGCTCGCTCAATCCTCATCCTGTGGCGCCAGGTGTTGCTCGCTCGTTCCTCGGAAGGTCGCACCTCTCAGAGGCTCCCTGAGACCGGCTGGCCCGCTGGACTGAACCGTTGCGTCTGCCTGGAGCGTCGTGTAACCTCCGGGTCGCCGTCGCCGATTGAGAGATAACGTATTCCCAGCGCTTCAATCGCTTCGCGTTTCAGGGCCATCCGTCCATCGAGAATCACCTGACAATTGGAAAACTGGGCAAAATCCAGTCTTTGATAGGCTGTGTGTGCACATTGCAAGATAATGGCATCCACAGCAGCGGCCGTAGCGGGTGCGAAGGGCCTGTAGCCGGCCGCGCTGATCTCCTCGCTGCTGAACAAGGGATCATCCGCCATCACACTGGCTCCTCGAGCCTCCAGGGCGTCACGCAACAGCGCCGCGCTGGTAAACGCCGTTTCGCGCACATCCCCTCGATAGGCGATGCCGAGAATCAGGACCGTACGTCCGCTCAAGGAGCCCAGCAGGGCCTCGACGCGCTCCACGGCGTAGGCAGCCATACTATCATTGATGCGGCGGGCGGCACGAGGCAACTGCAGCGGCAGGCCGTGCTCATCCTCCAGCCAGCGGGCCTGCTCCGCCAGCTCCAGCGCTCCTTCCAGCAAGAAATAGGGATAGACCGGGATGCAGTGTCCTCCCACACCGATGCCAGGGGTATGGATATGCGAATAGGGCTGACTGTTGGCTGCAGCGATGGCTGCCATCACGTCCAGACCGTAGGCGTCGGCAAAGCGAGCGAACTCGTTGGCCAGGGCGATATTCACATCGCGATAGGTGGTCTCGATCAGCTTCACAAACTCGGCATCAGCGGTTGATTTCATCACCATGATCTCCGAGGTGTCGAGCACCGAGCGATAGAAGGCCACAGCCATCGCGGTACTGTCTTCGCTGATCCCGCCAACGACCTTCGGGTAGATGCGCAGGTCGCGAAAGATGCTGCCCGAGGAGACACGCTCCGGGCTATAGGCCAGCCAGAAATCCCGTCCAGCCGCCAGGCGCGAGCTTTCTTCAAGCAGGCGGGCCAGGCGTCCAGCCGTGGTGCCGACCGGCAACGTCGTCTCGTAGATGACCAGCGTGCCAGGCTGCAGCCCGGCGCCGATGGCGCGCGTGGCGGCATCGATCTGGGTAAAGGTGACGCGGTGCTCTGCATCGACGACCACAGGAACGATGGCTACGACCACCCGCGCCTGCCGTACAGCGGCGCTCGTATCACTGGTGGCTGAGAGACGTCCCGCAGCGACCAGTTCGGCGACGGCCTCTTCCAGGCCAGCCTCTTCGTGAACGTGACTGTGCCCCGCATTGATCTGGGCGACAATCTGCGGGTTGATATCACATCCAATGACCTGCCAGCCGTGGCGAGCGTACTGGACCGCCAGCGGGAGGCCGATCTTGCCCAGGCCGATCACAGCGACGATCTCTGGCCTGAGCCTCTCGATGGATGATGGTATACTCATGTATTCCTCGATATGCATCGTCAATCAGTGCGTTGCATGGCTGAAGCTCCTCCTCGGAAGGCTTCAGCCGGCAGGTGGAGCGAGTGACTGCCTCTACCCATGCCGTCTCGCTGCAGAGAGGTCGCCGTGGCTGAGGCGATGAGCTGCTGCACCACGTTCAACACTGCCAGGCCGTCCTCACCGGAGACGGTAGGGGCTGTATCCTCGCGAATAGCTCTGAGCACGTCCTCATACTCCAGACGCAATGGCTCCGCCTTCTGAACCTTGAGGCGAGTCATCGTGCCCTCGCTGACGCCTGTTAACGAGCGCAGCGTGTCCCAGGTTGTGGGTGTATAGTCGTTCTCGTAGAAGTAAACATCCTGGGTGAGGTAATTCAGCAGGAACATCCCTTTCTCGCCGGTGATCGAAAGCTCGCGCACCTTGGTTGGCGTCAGCCAGTTGACGTCCAGCACCCCCAGGGCGTCGTTGCTGAAGCGCAGCAGCCCCAGCAGCAGATCTTCGCAGGTGCTGTGAATGTGCTGTTGGATCTGGGCTGAAACATGCTCGATTTCGGCATCCATCAGGTAGCGCATCGTATCGATCTCGTGTGAAGCGAGATCGAGCGTCACGCCTACATCGCGAATGCGTGGAGGGAATGGACCGATGCGCCGGGCGTGGAGATGGAAAATGCGCCCCAGCACCCCGCTGCGCAGACGACGCTTCACCTCGGCCACCGCAGGGTTGAAGCGCTCGATGTGTCCGACGGCCAGCCGCACATTGCGCTGGTGCGCCAGTTCGATCAGCGCCTCTGCCTCCTCCACAGTGCTGGTCAGGGGTTTTTCGACCAGCACATTTGAGCCGAGAGCGAGCGCAAAGGCAGCCACCTCGCCGTGCAGGTGAGTGGGGACAACCACCGAGACCAGGTCTGGCCGTTCCGTCTCCAGCATCTCGCGGTAATCGCTATAGCCGGCGATCTGAAAGCGGGTGATCGCCCGTCTGAGAGCCTGGCTGTTGCTTTCTGCGACAGCGACCAGGCGTGCCTGTTCTTCAAGCTCCTTGAGGACGCGCAGGTGATTTATGCCCATCGAACCGGCGCCAACCACGGCTACTCTCAACTGCATAGGGCGCTGACCTCCCTGGTGATAGTCTCCAGATCTGCGGTGCTGAGCGCCGGGTGGACAGGGAGCGAGAGGACCTCTCTGGCGGCTCGCTCGCTCTCAGGTAGAGAGGCATCGGGACTGTCGCCGCGGACCCGTCTTCTCTTGTGGGGATTCACCACGTAGAAACGCGAGGCCTGCTCGCGGTAGAACGGCTGCCGATGGATTGGGAGTGGGTAATGGACGGCCGTACCCACTCCACGAGCCTGGAGGGCAGCCGCCACGCCATCCCGCCCTTGAGGAATGCGGATGGTGTACTGATGGTAGGTATGGCGGCAGCCGGGCCGCTCGACGGGCGTCTGCACGATGTGTTGCAGACGGGCGGTCAGATAGGCAGCGTTGGCGATACGCTGGCGGGTGAAAGCCTCCAGTTTGGCGAGCTGCGTCAGGCCGAGCGCGCCCTGCAGCTCCGTCATCCGCAGGTTGTAGCCTGCAGTCACATGGTGATAGCGCGCCTCCTGTCCGTGGTTGCGCAGCAGATGGACCCGCGTGGCGATGGCGGGATCGCTGGTCGTGATCATGCCTCCCTCACCAGTGGTCATGTTCTTGGTCGCATAGAAGGAGAAGCAGCCTGTTCCGAAGCTGCCCACGGGGCGGCCATCAATACTGCTGGCGTGGGCCTGGCAGGCATCCTCGATCAGCGCCAGTGAGTGCTGTTGGGCAAGCTCTACCAGCTCGTGCATGGCACAGGGATGGCCGTACAGGTGCACCGGGAGAATGGCCCTCGTGCGCTCTGTGATGGCCAGCTCCACCTGGGAGGGATCAAGCGTGTAGGTCTCTGGATCGATGTCGACAAAGACGGGCGTGGCGCCCACCAGGAGAATGACGTTCGCCGTCGCCGCAAAGCTGAAAGCGGTGGTGATTACCTCGTCGCCCGGGCCAATCTGGTGCGCCAGAAGTGCCAGATGGAGTGCGGCCGTCCCGGAGGAGACGGCCAGCGCCGTGCTGATCTGGCACATCTCAGCGAAACGTTGCTCGAATGCGGAAACGTATCGTCCCTGGGCGAGCTGGCCTGAGGCCAGGACCTCGCGAATGGCAGCCTCTTCCTCCACTCCTACGACAGGACGTGCAACGGGAATCATCATCATCATCCTCAATTCATCGCAGCGGACGGTTCCATTGCCTGGATTTGATAGCGGGTGGAGCAGGGTCAGAGCTGTGGATCACCGGAAGCGATGTGGGAGAATAGCTCTACATCTCTATATCTGCTGACTTGAGGCACGCTACAGTCCATCATCTAAGAAGATAACCGCTACTGGACAGTGATCAGCTCTTGCTCCGTTGTATAGATATCGATCAGAAACACATGTTCACAGAACAGAGATAAGATATAGCAGTGATAGCTATTCAAAACGTTCTCTTCTACCTGCCTCTGGGAAGCCAGTTCCGAGGCTGGCTCCCGTTACCAGACAATAGTATAGCCAACGTGCCAGGATTTGTCGCCTTGTTGACGACTAACTTTGCACGGATTGATTGCCGATTTTAGCGGTAACAATTGCCCAGCAAACAAGGTTAATAATTACACACCATCCTGGCTGACCTCTACCGTCTTCATAGTACTAGAATTGGCTCCAGGAGCCGATTTCCCTCTGCCTGACCCCTCCAGGACCTCCCTGTAAATTCTGGCTATTCTTCTGTACCCTGCTCAAGACCTGTGCTATATATCCCTTACGAGATGATTACACACCTGTGTGTTCTATACACTATATTGATTGATGCATCTGTGCTTCTTCTGAGTTCTCTGGATGGGTCATCATCATGATTTGCTGTAGAAGATTCAGAAGAAGGAATTGCACACATTCGCAGGTGTGAATGCAGACAGACAGCCAGAGAACAAACAGGGGGACAGATTGCGAGTCTGTCAGGAAGGAATCTCGTCCTGGTCGCTGTTGGGGAGAGCGTATACCTGCTTCTATGCGGGCTAGCGGCGTTCTCCGAGAGCTGGCTTGGCTGGCTCTATCTTCAATGAAAGATTTGAGGGAACTACTATGTCAGAAATGTCATTAACTCATTTCAGGAGAAGAAAAAGCTCGGAGACGAAAATTGTACATTTCGCCTTTCAGGACCTGCTTCCCCCCGGCCAGACGCTGGTGCTCAGCCTTGGAACGCGCACGTTGTCTTTGCTCCAGGAGGGCCGTATGGTGATGGATCAGCAATTCAGTGTCAATGAATTGCGTCTTCTGGAGCCTATTTTACAGGCCTTTCCCCATTATTGTCCGTATGAGGTGCTTCTGTCCCATCTGTCTGCTATGCCTGTAACGCCGAACACGGTGGCTCGCTGCCGTCAGCGTCTGCTGGAGGCCCAGGGTAATGGTCGCTGGCAACAGGAGCTGCGCCCGGTGCGGCGGGCGCTCTCTTCTCTCCGTGGTAAGCTGCACCGCTTCGGTCTGGAGATTTCCAATGTCCGTGAACGGGGCTGCAGTCTGACCTGCCTGACTTATGTGGAGGTCGATATGGCCAGGCGTGAGGTGGTCTGATCCTGCCTGGCAAAGGGCTGGACTGCTTATAGTCATAAGCAGGTGAGGAGAGAAGGTCAAGGGAGTGCAGGCCGTTGCTCGCTGGAGGTCCCTGATTGCGCCTTTCTTGCGTGCTGCTCGGCTGGCACCCTCACTGGTGGCTGCGCTGTGCTACGGCCAGTGTTGAGCCTGGCCAGCGTAGCGGTTGATGCGGGGTCCTCTGCTGGCTCTTCAAGCGCGGTCGGCGAGGCGGTAGAGGATCTCGCCGGCATGCTCGACGACCAGCAAGCCTTCGTCTTCGCGATTCTGCCAGGTGTCCAGGTTGATCGTTCGCGGATCGCAATATCCCAGGTTGGCATGCCGACAGCGCTCTGCTGAGATGCCGGTGGCCAGCGTGACCCTGATGCGTGGATACTCATGCTTGCTCTGTGCATCGTAGGTTCCCGCGCCTTTGACATGGGTGCTGTGAGCTTTGATGGCGCCGGGCACATGCTCGAAGCGCTCTGGTTGCTGCACAAAGTAGTCTCGCACGTGGTAGCCAATCTCTTCGATCAGGGGACCGTGCGTATAGGAAAATGCTGTCACGTGCGGCGCGAAGATGATGACCTCGCCGTCGTCTGCCACGACCGGTTCGGTTTTATACATCGCTTTCGCACCTGTCCACAGGTCCTCATAGCGCGGTGCCGCGAGTGCCAGCACGCGCTTGAAGGGATGCGGCTTCCGCACAATATTCAGATGGGCCGAGAGGTCGGCGGCCGCCTCAAAGGCGCTCCGATAATCGCCGATGTAGAGGCCGTGCAGCGCGTCCCCCTTGAGTACGAGAGCCAGCACCAGGAGCGGGGCTGGCAGGAATTCAGCGGCGCGGTGAATGATGCGCCGGACCGGGGTCTCCTTCACACCGATGGTCTGCATGCTGGTACTCAGAGCGCCCAGCCAGTGTGTGCAATGAATGATCTCTGCTCCCGCAATCCCTGGAAACAGATATTTGGCGCCCCCCGAAAAGCCTGCCACTTCGTGCGGGAAGACTGGTCCGCAGATCAGCAATTGATCGTACTCGTAGACCAGGCGATTGAGCACCACAGGAATCTCTCTCTCCAGCAGGCCATCCGAGAGCTGGCGTACCTCCTCGGCAGGGATGCTCCCCAGGTGACGCAGCCATTCCGGGCGATCCCAGTGATGGTTGAAGATGCGCACGCCCCGGTAGTGCTGTCGTCGTTCCTCGGTCGAGGCACCGAGCAGACGTGCGATTGCCTCCTCCGATAGTGGAGGATGTGTGCCCAGGGCAATCAGATAATCGAGCTGCGCTGCACGTCGTCCCAGGAGCTCGTACAGAAGGCGGAAGAGCAAGGGGAGAGGAGCGCTGCGTGTGCCATCGGGAATAATCACCAACACCCGCCTGCCATCCAGGGGAAGCGGCTCCAACGCGGCTGCTAGCAAGGCTTTGACAGTCGTCCAACTCAAGGTCTCTGAGGGGTGGCCCCACCCGATCAGCATGCTGATATCCTCCTGTCTGTTCGCTGGAGTAGAGGGCCGTCGCCGGCTGAGAGCACCGGGCCTTCCTCCCGATCTTGATTGTACCACTCCTCCGACTGGAGTTGAGGGCTATGTGTTTGAGAGGGCCAGGTGTCGTGATCATGATCACGCCGGGCTGCGCGGGGTAGGTTCGACCAGTCCCGGCCCGGGCCTCGCCCGGGTCAGGGGACCCCTGGGCACACCTCGGTTCGTCCTGCTGGTGAAGAGGACGAGCCCGCCCTGTCCCTCACTTACCTTCGTGCTGCCTGATGACGGAATCTGCGCTTGTGAGCGTCTGCAAAGAGAGAGTCGACCAAGGGTCGCCTTTTTGGGGGACTTGCGGGCACTCTTCTGTAACGTTTGACCAATACATATGTAATATGTATATGAAGTGAGCATCATAGCTCAAAGGGGCAGTATGTTATGTCCTTGCGATACGGAATCCTGGGGACGCTGGCAGAGCAGCCGCTGCATGGCTACCAGATCAAGAGCCATTTTGAGGAGCTGCTGGGACATGCCTGGAAAGTCAACATCGGGCAGATCTACAGTACACTTCAGCGCCTGGAGCGCGATGAGTTGATCGAAGCTGTCGGTGAGCGAGGGGATCGCGGCAAGCTGACGTATCGCCTGACCGAGGCCGGACGACGCCAGCTTGAAGCCTGGCTTATCGAGCCAGAGACCGAGCCAGCCTATCTGCGTGACGCACTTGTGGTGAAGCTCTTGCTTTTACGGCGCCTCTCGAAGAGCAACCTGGAGACCTTGATTGCCCGTCAGCGGCGTGTCTATCTGCAGCGCCTGCGCGATCTAGCTGCATTAGAGCGGCAGGCGCGTAGCTGTGGACGCAGCGATCTGATGCTGCTCACCAGGGGAGCAACGCTCCATACAGAAACTGACCTCAAGTGGATGGATGCCTGCCTTGAGGCCCTTGCCAGTACGACAACGGATACCGAAGAAGGGGACGCGCATGAGCGCCTTGATTGAACTGAGCAATGTGACCAGAGTCTATCCCAGAGTCTATCACTGTGGCAGACCGCAAGTTGCTCTGTCAAAGATATCGCTCAGCATTCCCGCTGGCCAGTTCGCCGCGGTGATGGGGTCCTCTGACAGTGGAAAATCGACCTTACATCGCGGCTCAGAAAGCCCCGCCCTTTGAAGGCGGGGATGAATGAGCATTCCTTTGCGGGGGTTCCTGGTGGGGATGATAGTCAGGGTCATCCCATGCCAAGAAGGTATCAATAGCCCGTCTCACCAGCTCGGCAAC
>JBHOQN010000139.1:0-3534 GCA_042408965.1 Ktedonobacteraceae bacterium | reverse complement strand
CTTGCTAGCTCTCGGCTTGTCTTGCTGGCCGGCTCCCTGAGTGCTTCCCATTCCCGGCGCTCGACGTTCTCGGGAGAGGGAGGAGAGAGGAGCCGCCCGCGGTGGCTGAGGGTCCTTCTGGCTAGATTTTCTCTGGTCTGTTAACTGGTCTGCGCTCCCTCTGGATTCCAGCCGAGGAGGATGACATCTATAAAAGATTTTTGTTATACAAGACATAAAAAGGAATAGAGGAGACTTTACTCTGTGAGCCGCATATGCTATCCTGATAGAGCATTCTGAGATAATCAATATTTTGTAGTAAAAAATACTAGATCCCTCGGCAGAACTGGTCTTGAAGCTGAATGGACCAGTGAAAGAGCAAACAGTTGGAGTGATGGGCCTGGCGGCACCTGATCTGAGAGGACTTTCTAGCAGGCGCTTCCCCTTTTGAGATGAGGGAGAAGATGGGGAAGGGTAGTTAGAGAACAACTCAGCGACCGTGGTGACGGGACCCGTAGAAGGGAGAAGAAGGAAGGTAACACCTATGGAAGAGATGAACAGAGGGGAGGAAATCGTTGCCCTTGAGGCTCTGCCTCCTGAGCTGCTGATCCTGCACTTAATTGCCACTGGTATTGTGCGCTATCAAGAACAATGTGTCTCTGGTCCCGGCGGCCTGGTGATTGTCGATGGCAGCTATCCCGAGCCGCTGCAGAGGGGTCTCGACTTGTTAAATGTCTTGCGCTACCGCAAGGGTTTGCCGCTCATCAAGAGCGTGGTGGACCTGCTCAGCTGGTGTCGCAGGCCTCTGGCGGAGTGGTGGCTTGATCTCGACCTGGGAGCACTGGGCTGGGAGCTGATGGGCGAAGAGGTGCTCATCCATGGGCGCCTGCCTTCCCAGCTTTGTATTGAGCTGGCCTGCTCTACAGATGAAGTCGAAGCCGATCTGACGGAGCGCAATTTCATCGAGCGTGTGCTGGCCCGTTGTCGTCTCTGTCAAGACCCGCGGCTCTATGTCTCCTTCCGACGCTGGCTCATTGAGCATCCGGTTGTAACCGAGCAGGAGCTGCTCACATTGAGCGCTGTCTCTCCAGAACTGGAGCTGTTGCGGGACTTGCTGCGCGAAGCCTACGTTGATGCCCCCTATGAGGCGCTCTATCAGGGTGCCTTTTATTGCTGCCCCGGATGTGGCGCGCTGCTGCTGCCTGACCAGCGGGAGCGGCGGCTGCTTTGCATGATTGAGCGCTGTAGCCAGTTGCCGTTAACCCCCGAGGCCCTTGCCAGGTTGGAGACGGCATCAGGGGATCAGCCAGCGGGGCCAGCGGTGCGGCGGCTGCGGCCAGAAGAGAGGGTTCGCTGCCTCAGACGTGGCCTGATCTGGTTTGTGATGTGGCCTGGTCGGGCCGAGCTCCGTCTAGAGCGCTGCCTGCGCCAGCAGGGGCTGCAGGTAGCGCTGTGGCCCGACTACGACCGCTATGATCTGCGCGTTGAGGGGCCGCGGGGCACGCTAGCGGTCGATGTCAAGGATTGGTCTAATCCTTATCTCCTGGCGCGGCGCGTCAAGCAGAAAGGCATCCCCGCGGGTGTAGTTGGCCAATTTTACTATGTCTTTCCCCAGGAGCGCAAGCGTCTCCAGCCGGACTATGTTCGCGCCTTTAGGGCAGCCTACGATGCCCTCCGCGGCCCTTCGCTTGCCGCCAGCGGCCTAAAAGTAGCTTTTGAGGATGACTTTCTCAGAGAGGTTCAGACGCTTTGTTGAGGAGGTGGATCTGTGCGCGTTCAACCAAAACAATGGAAGAAGCTCGAAAAGGATGTGGTGTCCATACTGAAGCGACTGACACAGCAGGGTCAGGCCGCTGAAGAGGGGCCGCCAGAGGGTCTGTTGCTGCTCAGGGCGCGTCGCCTGATCGAAGTGGAGCTAGGCCTCACGCTGTTTAGCGAGGTAGCACCGGGTGCCTCAGCCCGAGCCCTCTGGGTCCTCCTCAGCGGCTACGTATTACCATTACCGGAACTCTACTCTTCCAGTCAAGAGCATGTTCGGATGCAAGGAATAGGGCGTCATCTGCTGCTGGCCTATAAGAGTGCGCGAAACTGGGAGAGGGCTTTAGCGGACTACACCAGGATCAGTGAATTGCTTCGCCTGTATGACGTTGATCTCCAGACAGGAAACTACAGCCGGCGCCCGGTCAGTCTCTACCCTGAGCGGCTGGAACTGTATCGGCAGCTCTGCCGCCAGCCGCTGCCCTATCGTGAGCGCAAGCTGCATCCGGCCCGTGCCGGGCGTTATCTCTGCCTAAGCAAGCGTCGGCGTGCCACGGTCACCATTCCTGACGATCTGCCGCTGCCCTCGGCCTGGCCGCCTGGCCATCAGCTGCCCGAGCGGCGCCAGCACAAGGCGCTGACGATCCCCTGGAGCGAGCTCCTGGAGACCGCCACTTGGCTCGATGAGCAAGAGGCGCGCTGTCAGCTCCCGGCCCGGCAGTGGCGCCAGGCGCTAGAGCGAATCCAGCTCTATCTTGCTCCAGATGAAAGAACAGAATTTCAAGCAGCTGATGCCCTTGTGCTCCAGGGAACCCTTCACATGGTGGGGATGGTCGGCACTGGCAAGACGACGCTCATGGACGTGCTGGCTGTCTGGGCGGCGCGGCGAGGGAAGCGTATCGCTCTGGTAGTGGGGGACGTAACGAGCCTGCTGGAGCGGGTCCAGTACCTCTGCCGGCTGGGTCTGAGAGCGGCGCCGCTCTTGGGGACCACGAACCGCGCCAAGCATCGGCGGCAGCTTCATCAGATGCTCTCGGCTGCCCGCGGTGAGCATCCTTTGCAGCATGAGCACATCGGCTTTGACTATACCAGCAGCGCCTGTCTTCTCAACGGCCTGCGCAGCGAGCACTCGCCGTCGCTGTCTACGGATGCGCCACCCTGCCTGAGCCTGCAGCCTATCGGGCAGGGGTTGGAGGGCGAGGAGGAGATACCAGGGTTGGGGGACGAGGAGGGCCTGGCCCTGTCGGGTGAAGGCGAAGAGGAGGGCGAGTCGTTGCAGGTTGAGGCGTGGCGCGGTCAAAGCTATGCCTGCCCGCTCTATGCTGCCTGCCCCTATCATCTGGGACAGCGCGAGCTTGTGGAGGCGACCATCTGGGTCGCTACCCCGCAGAGCCTGATCTACACGAGCGTTGACCCCCAGCTCTGTCCCCCCTACCTGCGTTTCCTGGAGCTGGTCTATCGCCTCTGCGACCTGGTTGTCGTTGACGAGGCCGATCGTGTCCAGGTACAGCTTGATGAGCTGTTCAGTCCGGCGCTCACGCTCGTGAGCAAGGGAGGTGATTCCTGGCTAGGGACTTTAGTGAATAAGGTGCCCTCGGCCCTCTACCGCGAGGGCCTGGGACAGGTGCGCGATGAGCGCGTACAGGCCTGGGTCAACAGGCTGCACAGAGCGCACACGGCGGCGGTGAGTATCTATGGTCTGCTCTTGCGCGAGCGGGACATGATGGAGTGGATCGCGAAGCAAGGTGGCTACTTCAGCAGCCTCACGCTGTTCGAGAAACTGGCCATTGCTGCTTG
>JBHOQN010000136.1:0-16009 GCA_042408965.1 Ktedonobacteraceae bacterium | reverse complement strand
CCGACTGGCCCGGCCTGCTGCCTCCTCCTCAGGCCGTCGCCGAGCCGGGCGCCCCATCCGCGCGCCGCGAAGTGCTCACCCTGGTCGATCCCTCCTTCAGGGCCTTCGAGCGCACCCTGCTGCGCGCCTCTCTCCAGCTGGCCTTTCAGGGCACCCTCGTCCTGCACGTCGGCGATCCCATCCCCGTCGCGGAGTGGCTGGACCAGTTCGCGCGCCGCCGCTCCGGCGCCACCCTGGCGCGCTACCGTCAGCTGCAGCTGCTGGTCCTCGATCCCGCTGGCTCCCCTCTCGACCACGGTCCCCTGCTCAGCCCCGACCCCGATGGCTAGCAGGCGGTATGAAACTGCTGCAGCGCCTGCTGAAAGGCCGGATCAGCAGGCGAGACGTTCCGATCCAGCGTCGAGATCACCAGCAGCTTCCAGCCGGGCACCGTCTGGAAGCGCCTGAAGACGTACCGATAACCCTATCCATAGAGCGAGTCCAGTCAGCCAGGACTTCTCCTCCCCATCCCACTGCTCGGCCTCTCCGTACTCGATTTGAGCAACGCTCTTGTTCAGCACTGCCCAGCAACATCGTGTCCCTCCAATGGCAGGTCAGCAGGCTGCAGCGCTGAACTCCGTGCATCTCTGCTATCGGCCTGCAAGCCATCTCTCTTCGCTCCCGCCGCTCTTTTGAGATCAGGTAGACCATAGACAAGAAACAAACAATCTTAGAACACATTTTTATTGACAGCATCCACACTCTTATTTACAGTTATAGCTAGAGCGATTATTTTACAGAACCTCACGACCAGTGAGAGAGCAGGGCAGACCGATGAGACAGTCGCACACCTACGGACGGCATGGCCCACACGCCTGGGCGCACCTCCGTCAGCGTCGTCTGGGGAGAGGCACCCCTGTCCCACCGGCTTCGCCCGTTCCGACCGTTCCCCACGTGGACCTTTCGCCCACTCAGACCGGCGAAGAAAGGAAGATCGCGACGATGAGCGAAGACGTTTCCCCTCTGGTGAACGACGCTCAGCCGGGGACCGAGGTGATCCCGACCTACGAGCGCCCCCCTGGCTACCGGATGCAGATGGCTTCTCCTCGCGTTTCAAAGCATGAGAACATCGCCTACAATGATGGCAGAGACGCCTGCAAAAAGGATCTAGCGAGAGGAATGAGGCTGACTGACGCAGAGATCGAGTTCAAAAAAGTCGAGGCCTCCATTAACTATCTCAATAGCTTCACTGGAGAGACGACAGAGCAGGTCGACTTCCGCCAGATCGGCCATGTCTACGAGCAGCACTTTGAGGACGGCTACAGAGAGGTCCTGCAGAAGTACCTTCGCCTGGAAGAGCCCAACGGGGCCGCCCGAGTGGCACGCCTCGATAAACAGGCGGACTTCGCCAGACAGGCAGTCATCAGCGACTATCCTCAGCTCATGAGGCGTGCCATTCAGCGAGCCGTGGCGGCCATCCCTCCGACCACCAGCGACTACGCGGAGGCCCTGTGGCACTACCTCATCAGCTACCTGGAGGTCTATCAAACCCATCCACTTCAGTTTCAAGCCAGGGAGGCCGCCCCCGCCGGAGACCAGTTTCGCCAGCCTTGAGACAGCAGCGAGCATAGCAACATACGAGGCATGGCCGCCGCTGCCAGCGCCGCATGCAGGTAGCCAGCGGCGCGCCTCTGCAGAGACGGGGGGAGCACGCATCATCCCGCGGCGCCACCGTGGCCTGGTGACGATGGCCATCGTGCTCGTCAGCCTGCTGTTCAGCAGCGGGCTGATCGCCGCCATCAGCCTCGTCACACATCCACCCGGCTCCCTGCTGATCCTCCTCGGCCTCCTCATCACCGGCATCTGTCTGGCGACCGCCGGCTGGCTCGTCCTGCCACTCTGGAGGCAGCAGCCCTGAGCGCCGGACCAGCCCGCCTCTTCACGCGCGCACGCGCCCCCGCATACACCTCCAGGCGAGGCGCGTGCCCCCGGCGCTAACGAAATTCTAACGTTCCTCCCACGTTGTTCTAACACAGCATATGGCATCATCTGTACCGTGGGGACGTATATCGCCGCGTAACAGACCGCACATCATAGCTGGGGATCTGTGTAGACAACATGGAGGTGTGCTATGGCAGTTGAAACCCATAGAGAAACACTGGGCTTTCAGGCTGAAGTCAGGCAACTGCTTGACATCATGATTCATTCGCTCTACAGCAATAAAGAGATCTTTCTGCGAGAACTCATCTCTAACGCATCCGATGCCATCGATCGCCTGCGCTTCGACGCGCTCTCCAATCCCGACCTGTACGAACGCGACGCCGATTTCAAGATCCGCGTCTCCTACGACAAAGACGCGCGCACCATCACCGTCAGCGACAACGGCATCGGCATGTCGCGCGAGGAGGTCGTGCAGCACATCGGCACCATCGCCAAATCCGGGACGCGCGAGTTCTTCCAATCGCTGACCGGCGATCAGCGCAAAGACGCCATGCTGATCGGCCAGTTCGGCGTCGGCTTCTACTCCGCCTTCGTCGTCGCCGACCGCGTGACCATCCTCACGCGCCGCGCCGGCCTTCCCGCCGACCAGGGCGTGCGCTGGGAGTCCGAGGGACAGGGCGAGTACACCATTGAGACCATCGAGAAAGCTGGCCGCGGCACCGATGTGATCCTCCACCTGCGCGAGGGCGAGGACGAGCTGCTGAGCGGCTATCGCCTGCGAGCGATCATCCGCCGCTACTCCGACCATATCCAGCTACCGATCGTCATGAAGGTCGAGGGCAAAGACGAGGAGGAGGTCGTTAACAAAGCCTCTGCGCTCTGGGCGCGTCCCCGTAGCGAGATCAGCGAACAGGAATACAAGGACTTCTACAAGTACATCGCCCACGATTTCGCCGATCCACTGGCCTGGGTCCACAGTCACATGGAGGGTACCCACGAATACACCCTCCTGCTCTATCTGCCCTCACAGGCCCCCTTCGACCTCTGGCTGCGTGAGCGCCATCATGGCGTCAAGCTCTACGTACGCCGCGTCTACATCATGGACGACGCCGAGAAGCTGATGCCGAACTACCTGCGCTTCGTGCGCGGCATCATCGACTCGGACGACCTGCCGCTCAACGTCTCGCGCGAGATGCTGCAGCAGAACCGCCTCATCGATACGATTCGCTCGACGGCCACCAAGAAGATCCTGGGCCTGCTGACCGACATGGCCGAGAAGGAGCCGGGCAAGTACGCCATCTTCTGGCGCGAGTTCGGGCGCGTGCTCAAGGAGGGCCTCGTCGAGGATAAAGCCAACCGCGACACCCTGGCACGCCTGCTACGCTTCTCCTCCACAGACTCCGGCGCGGAGCAGAGCGTCTCCCTCGACACCTACGTGGCCCGCAAGAAGGAGGGCCAGGACAGGATCTACTATCTGCTGGCCGAGAACTACGAGGCCGCCAAGGATAGTCCGCTGCTGGAGATCTTCAAGCAGAAAGGGGTCGAGGTGCTCATCTGGACTGATCCCATCGACCACTTTGTGCAGCACGAGCTCCATGAATACGGCGGCCTGGAGTTCCAGTCGATTGCTCGCGGCGAGGTGGATCTCAGCAAGCTGGAAGATGCTCAGGAACAGGAGCAGCGTCAGAAGGAGGCCACGGAGGCCCGCGACCTGGTGGAGCGCTTCAAGAAGGTCCTGAGCGAGAAGGTGAAGGATGTGCGCACCACCACGCGCCTGACAACCTCTCCCGCCTGCCTTGTCGTCGACGAGGGCGGCATCGACCCCAACCTGAAGCGCCTGCTGCAGGCCGCCGGACAGGCAGTGCCCGCCGATAAGCCGATTCTGGAGATTAACCCGCAGCATCCCATCATCGCACGGCTGCGCGAGGAGCAGGATGAGGCCCGCTTCAGCGACTGGGCCTGGGTGCTCTTCGACCAGGCGGTACTCAGCAGCGGCGATCAACTGGAGAACCCCATCGCCTTCGTCAACCGCCTCAATACGCTGCTGACCCGCCTCGGCCAGGCGTAAGGGCCACAGCGCGCCAGTTCAGAGGCGTCCAGACCGCCCCCGCCGTGCCAGAGTGCGTGGTGTCAGCGCCCTCCCTCCGGCGCGGCGGGGATACTCAGAGCGGCTGCCGCTGGAGCAGGTCCCGCAGACGCAGCACTGTCTTCCAGTTGCGGCCCGTCGCGGCGCAGCCCAGCGCGCGCTCGAGGCGAGCGGACGTCAGCGGCGAGCGTCCGATGCCGTTGGCATACCAGAGATACAGCTCACGGCCACGCTGACCGAGCTGCAGCAGCTCCGGTCCCGCCGCCGCGAGCCGCTCCAGAGCCGCTCGCGCCTCCTCTCCGACCTCCGTGGTCAGAAACAGCACGACGAGCCGTTCGGGCGTCTGCCCGGCCTGCGGCTGAAAGGGATTGGCTCCGATGATCTCCTCCAGCTCGGCGCTGCTGCGCAGAGCGACGCGGCTGGCGAAGGCGAATTCCTGCAGGAAGCGCTCCTCGATCTGGCGCGCCAGCCGCGCACTGTCCTGCTCGTTGCTCGAGAACAGCACGTTCCCACTCTGGATGGAGGTACTGACGGCCCGCAGCCCCAGACTCTCATGCAAGGCCTTCAGGGCCGGCATGGCGACGATCCCATGTCCCCCAACGTTGAGTGCCCGAAAGAAGGCCACGTAAGCGACCATAGTGTACTCCTCTCGCCTGTCATGATAACCTGCTCAGCAAGAGCTTCTCCCGCCAGGCTGACAATCCGGCAAGACTCGTCGCCTCCTCTCTCCTGACGCCGGGACCGGAACAGCTACGCGGCCCGGTTGTATTTAAGGAAAACTGATGCTAAACTGAACATAGCTGGAACACTGCTCACCTGGTCAGAAGGATGACATCGCTTGCTGCGCAAAGATCGCGTATTTGAAATCTTGCGCGCCATGTGTGCGGAGGCCGCTGCCACTCCGGATGGCGAGACACGAAGACGCAAGCGGGGCTTCAGTGCTGAAGAAGTCGCGGAACGTGCTGCTATAGATCGGACAAATGCCAGTCGTGATCTCAACCAACTGGCGCAGGAAGGGAAGATCGAGCGCATCCCCGGTCGGCCCGTCCTGTTCGCCATCAGAGGCCTGTCCCCGCAGTCGTCGGCCGGGCAGCAGCCGGCGAGGGAGCCGCAGCAGTCATCGGCGGCCGCGCATCAGGAGCTGCCGGGGCTGGTCAGGTTAGAGGCTCCCAACAGGCTGCCAGTAGTGGTGGCTTCCATGCAGAGCGGAGCCGTTGTGACCAGCTTTGAGACGCTGGTCGGAAGCGACGAAGGACTCAAAGTCGCCATTCAGCAAGCCAAAGCCGCCATGCTCTATCCCCCGCATGGGCTACACACGCTGATTTGCGGCCCCAGCGGCGTTGGCAAAACGACCTTCGCGCGCCTGATGCACGCCTTCGCGCTCGAGTTTGGCGCCCTGCCGCCGGAGGCCCCCTTCGTCTCCTTCAACTGCGCCGATTACGCCGGCAACCCCCAGCTCCTGATGGCCCATCTCTTCGGCGTCGTACGCGGGGCCTACACCGGAGCCGAGCGCGACCGCCCCGGCCTCGTCGAGCAGGCCAGCGGCGGCATCCTCTTCCTCGACGAGGTACATCGCCTGCCGCCCGAGGGCCAGGAGATGCTCTTCTATCTCATGGACCGCGAGCGCTTTCGCCGTCTGGGCGATGTCGAGGAGCGTCCGGCCAGCATTCTCCTGATAGCCGCCACCACCGAAGACCCCAGCAGCGCCCTGCTGCCAACCTTCCGCCGGCGCATTCCCATGCTGATCACCCTGCCGGGCCTGGCCGAGCGCACGATGCACGAGCGCTACGCCCTGATCCGCGCCTTCTTCACGACCGAGTGCAGCAGCATCGGAGCCAACATCCACGTGGCACCCCAGGTGATCCAGGCCCTGCTCCTCTACGAGTGTCCCGGCAACATCGGTCAGCTCCGCACGGACATCCAGCTCCTCTGTGCACGCGCCTATCTCGACTATCGCACCCACACCCTCAGCGAGCTGCAGGTCGGAGTCAGTGTGCTCCCCGATCATGTGCGTCGCGGCCTGCTGCGCACCGCCGAGCTTCAGCGCTCCCTGGAGCCGCTGCTCGACGTGCTCAAGGTCACCCACATCTTCACCCCTACCGGCCTCAGCCTCGACGTGCTGCCGCACTCAGCGCGCGATCTCTATGAGACCATCAGCCAGGAGGTGCGCATCCTGCGGCGCAGCGGCCTCTCAGATAGCGAGGTCAACCGCCTGCTGCAGCTCGAGATCCAGCAATACTTCCAGCGCTTCGCCGACGAGGTCAGCCGCGCCCGTCAGGAGGCCGCGCCCCATCTGGTCGACGAGCGCGTTGCCTCAGCCTGCCGCAGCGTGGTCAGCTACGCCGCGGAGCGCCTGGAGCGAGATCTGCCAGAGAAGCTGGCCCTGGTGCTGGCCATGCACATCACCAGCACGCTGGAGCACCTGGCCCAGGGACGGCAGGTGCCCACCTCCATGATCGAGTCCGTCTTCGCAACCTATCCACGCGAATATGAGGTGGCGCGCGCCGCCCTCGCCCAGCTACGCAGCGCCCTCGGCGCGCCTCTCCCTGAGAGCGAGATCGACGTCCTCGCCGTGCTCTTCGCCCACGCCGATAGCCTTCTGAGCAGCGAGCAGCCCGGCGTCGGGATCGTGGTTGCCGCCCACGGACGCGGCGTCGCTGCCGGCCTGGCCGAGCTGGCCAACACCCTTGTCGGTGTCAAGGCAGTCCGCTGGGTCGAACTCTCTCTGGAACAGTCCCCCGACGAGCTGGTGGCCCAGGTCGCTAGCTGGGTGCGCGCCGCCAACCAGGGCGCCGGCGTACTGCTGCTCGTCGATTTCGTCTCCCTGCTCTCGCTGAGCGAGCTGGTCGAGCAGCAGACTGGTGTGGCGGTGCGCACCGTCTCCGACGTCAGCGCCCCACTGGTGATCGAGGCCGTACGCCGCGCCCAGCGCTCGCGCGATCTCACCCTCGATCAACTGGCCGAGAGCCTGACGCTGGCCCGCTCACTCAGCGGTCGCGGCGGGCCTGGTGAGCCGCGCCTGCGCGCCGAGCCACTCCTCGTGCAGCCACAGCCACAGACCGAGCGTGTCATTCTCTCAGTCTGCCTGACTGGCTTTGGCAGCGCCGCCAAGATCGCCGAGCTGATCTCCGACTACCTGCCCGGCCTGCGCCAGCAGGGCATCGAGATCCTCTGCATGGACATCACCCTCTCCTACAAAACCCAGGAGGATATACAGAAACTGGTCGGCAGTCGGCAGGTGATCGCCGTCGTCGGCACGATCAATCCCCATCTCGAGGACTACCCCTTCATCGGCCTGACCGATCTGCTCTTCGGCGACGGCCTGCCCCGCCTGCGCACTCTGCTCGGCGAGACTCTGATCGACCCGGCCCTGCTGCAAATCGACCGGCCGCTGATGGAGAAGCTGGAGGAGCGCGCCACCCCAACCAACGGCCAGAGCCAGCTCTTCTCGCGTCGCTCCGACCTTGTGCGTCAGCTCACCGAGACCCTCACGCAGCGCCTGATCTTTCTCAATCCCACGCGCGTCATGCCGATGATCGACCGCATGATCGAGCTGATCGAGGCCGAGGTCGGAGAAACCTTCCCCATGGAGGTGCTGGCCGGGCTGCTGCTCCACCTGGCCTGCATTCTAGAGCGCGGCATGCCCTACAAGGGTATGCTCGTCAGCGAGACCGTGCGCCGCCAGGTGGAGCAGCAATTCCCACGGGATCTCTCTCTCTGCCGCCACGCCCTGCAGCTACTCGGCGAGCAGGTGGGTCGCCTCCTGCCCGACGAGGAGGCCTATAACATCGTCTGCATCCTGCGCCAGCTCGACATCTTCAGCGCCAGAGTCTGACCAGCGCTCGCCGCATCAGGCTCGTATAATAGAAGCACCACAACCCTGTTTCGACCCCTGGAGTGTGTTATCTGTGTAGCACAGATAGCTGGCATGATTCTTGCAAGAAAGATACGTGAACCCGTCGCGGCGGGGACCAGCAGCGGTGCGTGTCGCGACGGGAAGGAGCGAGCATGATACGAGTACTGATTGTCTGTAGCTGGGGCATGTCCACAAGCCTGCTGGTGGACAGCATGCTGGAGGCAGCAGCGGCGCGCAACTACGTACTGACCGTGGAGGCGCTCAGCGCGGGGGAGTACATGGATAAGCTGGATGAGTGCGACGTGGTGCTCATCGCGCCCCAGATCCGCCACCTGCGCAAAAGTATCGAGAAGCTGGCGGCAGAGGCCGGCAAGCCGGTCGCCTTGATCGAGCCTTTTCACTATGCAACGATGAACGGTGAAGCAGTCCTGGAGCAGGTGCTCCTCCTGCTGCAGGAGACGCAGGAAGGTCAGGCTCAGCCATGAACGTCATGATTGAGAAGAGCAGCGCCTGGTTCGAGCGCTATCTGGTGCCTCCCCTGGGCGCGCTGGCAAGCAATATTTATCTGCAGGCGGTGCGCGACGCCTTCATCATCTTCACGCTGCCGCTGATCATCGCGGGTAGCGTCTTCCTGATCATCGCCAACCCGCCCATCGGGGCGCTGGCCGCCTTCCTGCAGAGCCATCCTGGCATCCAGAACGCCATCCTCGTACCATTCAACCTCTCCTTTGGACTGATGGCCGTCTTCCTGGCCTTCGGGGTCGCACACAGCGTGGCGCAGTATCGGCGCACAGAGCCAGTGCAGCCAGGCGTCCTGGCGATGGTGCTCTTCCTGGTAGCGAGCGTGCCAGTCACCGATCTGAACGCGCTGACGCTGGGCACGATCCTGCCCTACCTCGGAGGCCAGGGCCTGCTCATTGCCATCCTCATCGGCATTCTGACGGCCGAGGTCATGCGCTGGTTTCGCGGCTCGCGCTTCACCATCCGCCTGCCGAAGAGCGTCCCGGCCAATGTCAAACGGGCCTTTGAGGCGCTGGTGCCGGCCTTACTGCTGCTGACCTCCATCTGGCTGCTGGAGTGGTTCGTCAGTATGCACACGGTCACGACCACCGATGCCAGCGGGCACCTGATCACCGTGCAGATGACGCTGCCCATGGTGCTGATGAAGGTCTTTGAGCCGCTGGTGGTGGTGCAGGACAGCTATCCCGCCGCCCTGCTGGAGATCGTTCTTATGATGCTCCTCTGGTCAGTGGGCATCCATGGCATGAACATCGTGACGGCTATCGCCGCGCCCTTCTGGCTCAGCACCCTGGCGGCTAACGCCGCCGCTGGCCCCGCCAATGCCCATGGCATTGTGACTGAGCCGTTCTTCCATATCTTCGCCCATCTGGGCGGCTCCGGCGCCACCTGGCCGCTGGTGATCTACATGCTACGCTCACGCTCGGCCCAGTTGCGCACCGTCGGGAAGGTCGCGCTCGGCCCGGCGATTTTCAATATCAACGAACCGGTGACGTTCGGGGTTCCGATGGCGCTCAACCCGCTGATGATGATCCCCTTCGTTCTGGTGCCCGTTATTATCGTGACCATCAACTACCTGGCCTTCTCCTTCGGCCTCGTCCACGTGCCGATGGTCATGCAGCCTTTCACGGTTCCCGTTGGAATCAGCGGCTTTGTTGCAACCGGAGGCGATATCCGCGGTAGTCTCCTCCAGTTCTTCGATCTCGCTGTTTCCGCTGTGATATATTATCCGTTCTTCAAAGCCTGGGAACGCATTCTGGTCGCCCGCGAAGAGGCGGCGGCACAGGGAGAAACGGAGCAGCGCGCGGCTGCGCTGCCGGCAGGGGCCCGCCGCAGCGTCGCCAGCCGCTCATGAGCCGCAGCACGAAAGGAGGTCAGCTTGCGCCGGGCCGGGCGGCCCATCCGCACAAACCAGCCTGGGTCCAGCCGGCTCTTACCCTGATGAGCGCGGAAAAGAGTCATCTCAAATGGACAGACAGGGGTCTGTCGCAGCACTGATGCGATACTCACCATAGATGTGAGCTTCATACGAAAGGATAGGGTAGAACGATGAAGTTATTTACGGTACAGCGCAGGTTCGCGACTGTCACACTGGCTATTCTCTTATCCCTCCTGATCGCCGCCTGCGGCAGCAGCGGCAGCAGTGGTGGCTCTCCCTCTTCGAGCACGAGCAACGGCAAGGGCTGCATGAAGATCGGCGTGCTGCTGCCGGAGACGGCTACCTCCGAGCGCTGGGACTCCAAGGACCGGCCAGCGCTGATCAATGGCATCAAGGCGGCCCTTCCCGGCGCGACAGTGGACTACAATAACGCCGAGGGCAACAAGGACGAGCAGTTGAACCAGGCCGAGGCCGACCTGACCCGCGGCGACTGCATCCTGGTGGTGGGCGCCGTCGATAGCGACGCGGCCGCCGCCATTGTGGCTAAGGCCAAGCAGCAGGGTGTTCCGGTGATCGCCTACGATCGCCTGATCCAGTCCAAGGATCTCGCCTACTACGTCTCCTTTGACAATGTGCGCGTCGGCGTGCTGCAGGGCCAGTACATCGCCGCCCACCACAACAAGGGCGACCGCGTGGTGATGATCAATGGCTCTCAGACGGACAATAACGCCATCCTCTTCAGGAAGGGCGTCCACCAGGTGCTTGATCCGCTCTTCAACAGTGGCGAACTGAAGCTGGTCTATGAGACCTACACGCCTAACTGGGACAACGACACGGCCCGCACAGAGATGGACCAGGCGCTGACCCAGAATCAGAACAACGTGCAGATCGCCTACGTGGCCAATGACGGCATGGCCAACTCGGTCATTGCCTCGCTCAAGGCCCAGCACCTCGATAAGAGGGTGCTCGTCACCGGCCAGGACGCCACCGTGGCTGGCATCCAGAACATCCTGACCGGCGAGCAGGCTATGACGGTCTACAAGGCCATCAACAAGGAGGCCGGCGCTACCTCGCAGCTCGTGGCGGCCATCAGCAAGGGCGAGGACACCAGCTCCCTGGTCAACGGCCACACGGCCACGACCGACGGCGGCAACATTCCTTCTGTGCTGGAGACCCCGGTCTCGGTCGATAAGACCAACATCGCCTCGACGGTGCTCGCCGACGGCTTCGTGACCAAGGACCAGATCTGCCAGGGCCTCCCGGCCGGCACAGGCGGCATCTGCTAAGCTGTTTTCGCGTGGTTGATGCTCTATAATAGCAGTAAACCACCGATACGCTCATCGGCGAGCACGGCAAAGCTCAACAGGCGTGGCTCGCCGATGAGCCCTGTAGATAGTGTTACTCACTGTGGAGGCCACATGGCAGATAGTTCTACAAGTACAACGGTGCCCTCTCCGGCTCCCGGCAGTACGAACCTCGGCGAGCCGCGTCTGCGCCTGCGCGGCATCAGCAAGTCCTTCGGGGCCGTGCGCGCCCTCTCCAACGTAGACTTTGAGGTCTTTGCGGGCGAGGTCGTTGGCCTGGTGGGCGACAATGGGGCCGGCAAATCGACGCTCGTCAAAATTATCTCCGGCGTGGAGCAGGCCGATACGGGCGAGATTTTCCTGGAGGGCACTGCGGTCAGAATCACGGGTCCCAGCGTGGCAACGCGCCTGGGGATCGAAACGGTCTATCAGGACCTGGCCCTCTGTGATAATCTCGACGTGGTGGCCAACCTCTTTCTGGGTCACGAGGTGCTTGACCTCTGGCCCGTTCTCTCAGAGGTGGCCATGGAGAGCGAGGCCCTGCGCGTGCTGAGTACCCTGGACGTCAAGATTCCTTCGGTGCGCGTTCCGGTCTCGCTGCTCTCCGGCGGACAGCGCCAGTCGATCGCTGTCGCCAAGACCATCCTGCGTCAGGCGCGCGTCGTGCTCCTCGACGAGCCGACAGCGGCCCTGGGCGTCGCTCAGACGCGGCAGGTCCTCAATCTGATTAAGCGTCTGCGCGAGCAGGGCCTGGCGGTGGTGGTCATCTCGCACAACCTGGCCGATGTCTTCGAGGTAGTGGACCGCGTGGTGGTGCTACGCCTGGGACGGCGCGTGGCGACCTTCGATGTGAAGTCGACCACCCCGGAGCGTGTGGTGGCGGCTATTACCGGGGCGGAGTTCGGGGCCGAGGCCGAAGCCAATGCTAACAATGGAGGCCTGGAATGAGCAACGTTATCAAGAATGAGCGCGCTGTCCCCACAACGGCCGTTGAGGTCCCTTCGCGCCTTCCTCGCCAGACGCTGGGACAGTTGCTGCGCACCGACCTGGGCTTCCTGCCGGTGCTGCTGACCTTGCTGGTCATCGCCAGCTACTTCGCTCTGACCACGAACGGACTCTTCCTCACGCCGCGCAACCTCTCAAACCTGGTGCTGCAGATCACCCAGATCGGTGTCCTGGCTCTGGGCAGCACGCTGGTGCTGCTGCTGGGCGAGATCGATCTCTCGGTGGCTTCGGTGAGTACGCTCTCGGCCGTGGTTATGGGCGTGCTGGTGGAACGCCACGGGGTTGCTGCAGGGCCGGCCATCCTGGCGGCTCTGCTGATGGGCGCTCTGACGGGCTTCATCAACGGGGTACTGGTGGCCTTTATCCGTATTCCCTCCTTCATTGTGACGCTGGCTGCTTCCATCGGCTACGCCGGCCTCCTGCTGAACTTGCTCGCTGGCCAGAGCACGCTGATCATTCATGACACCTTCATCGTCTCGCTGGCCAATAACTACCTGCCCGATACGCTGGGCATTGGCCTGCCTACGGCGGCGCTGCTGCTCTATCTGGTCGCGCTCTTCTTCACGTATCTGCGCCGACGTAACGCCGGGCTGCGTGTGCAGTCTCCGCTGCGCCTGATCCTGCAGATTCTGATCGCAACCCTGCTCGTTGAGGGCGCGGTGGCCCTCTTTGAGGCCTACCTGGGCGTCCCTCAGTCGGTGATCTTTCTGGTCGGCCTCATCCTGCTCTGCTGGCTGCTCCTGACGAAGACCCCCTTCGGGCGCTATGTCTACGCCGTTGGCGGCAACGCAGAGGCGGCGCGCCGTGCTGGCGTCAATGTACCGCTGATCCGCGTGGCGGTCTTCACCATGTGCTCGACGCTGGCGGCGGTCGGTGGCGTGCTGGCGGCTTCACGTGGACTCTCGGTGGCGAGCCAGATCGACCCCACGCTGCTGCTGGACTCGATCGCCGCGGCGGTGATCGGCGGGGTCAGCCTCTTCGGCGGCAAAGGCTCGGTCTGGTCGATCATTCTGGGTGTCTTGATCATTGGTAGCCTGGAGAACGGCCTGGATCTGAAGAGCCAGGGCACGGATGTCAAGGAGATGGTGGAGGGCATTGTTCTGGTGATCGCTGTGGCGGCTGACGCTCTCATCCGCCGCGCTCAGGCCCGCAGCGGCCGTTAGTTCGTCTCTCCGGGGAGGGTACCTGTGTCTGCTCTGTCGTCTCCATCTTCTCTGGCCAGTGATCTGACGCCTCAGGTGCTCCGCGAGGCTCCCTCGTCGGAGGCGATCGCGGCTGCGGAGGCGCGGCTGCTGCGGCAGGTGGCTCACTGGCGAACCTTGCTGGTCACTGCGGCGGCTCAGAGCCAGCCGGCTCTGCCGCCAGAGGATCTCGATCTGGCTGTACAGCTCACGCTGCTGCGTCTCCTCTTCCTGCGTCTCTGCGAGGAGCGCGGTCTGGAGCCGCACGGACGTCTGCGTACCTGTGGAGATGGCAGCGCGATCTACGACTGCCTGCAACGGCTCTTTCGGAGAGCTTCCCGCCGCTATGCCTGCGCGCTCTTCTGCTTCGCTGAGACACCCGGCACTGCGGGCTATGTGCCCACCAGCCAGGCTGACGCGCTGACGCCTCGCTTGAAGCTGGCTGATGCACCGCTGCGTGAGGTCCTCGCGGACCTCTATGCGCCGCCTGGACTCTGGGATGGCGGCTTGCTCTCGCCTGCTATCCTGGGCCAGGTCTACGAGCTGTTTCTGGAAACGGCTCCGCGCGCCGGGGCTGGTGCTGGCGCCAGGGGTCCATCGGAGGAGCAGCGCAGCTTGAAGAAGGCCAGCGGCATCTACTATACACCGGCGGCGCTCGTCGACTACGTGCTCGCCCAGAGCGTGGGCGCCCTCCTCCAGGAGGGAACGCCCTCCCTGTTGCCGCTGCGCACACTCGATCCCTGCTGCGGCGCCGGCTCGTTCCTGACTCGCCTCTATCGCTACCTGCTGGACTGGTATCGCGCCCACTACCTCGCTGCCGGCCCGCAGCTCTTTCCGCGCGCTCTGCGCCGCGATCAGCACGGCGCCTGGCATCTGACGCTGGCCGAGCGGGCACGCATCTTGCTGGAGCACGTCTACGGCGTGGACATCGATCGTCGCGCCGTGGAGGTGACCCGCCTCGCGCTCTTCCTGATGCTGCTGGAGGACGTCGAGGCCTGGGAACGGGCGGACGCCCCGGCTCTGCTGGCACGCCTGCACACGACGATCCGCTGCGGGGACGCCCTGGCGGGCGAGCCTGGCTTTGACTGGCGCTCAGCCTACCCGCGTCCCCTGAGCGAGGGGGGCTTTGCCGCCGTGATCGGCAACCCGCCCTACCTCTTCGGCGAACAGCGCAATCGTGAGGCCCGTCCCCACCTGGAGGCAACCTTCCACCTGGCACGCAGTCAGTATGATGCCTGCTGGCTCTTTATTGAACAGGGCCTGAAGCTGACACGGCCTGGCGGCCGCTTCGCCTTTGTGGTGCCCGATGCCTTGCTGGCACGCGATGAGGCCCGCCGCGCACGCACGGTGCTGCTACAGGAGGGCCTGACGCGCGTCTATCATTGCGGTCCCGTCTTCCGCGCCTGCGTCTCCGCGGCGGTGCTGGTCGTCGCCAGAGGTGCGCGGCCAGCGGCGATCGCCTGTGATGAGATCCTCGGCAGCCGCGCACCTCTGGTGCAGACCCACCATCTCTGCAACCGCGAACGCTTCCTGCGCGATCCGCGCCACCGCCTGCTGGTGCATCTCAGCGACGAGGAGGCGGCCATCCTAGAGCGCGTCGAGGCCCAGGGGACGCCGCTGGGCCACCTGGTGCATATCTCCCGCGGCGAGGAGACGGGGAAACGCCACGTGACGGAGAGCGGACCACTCCCTATCCTGGCGGGCGACGACCTGACCCGTTATCACATCGCCCCGGCGACGCGCTTCGTACAAACGCTCGCCAAGCCGGCCTCGTTCTATGCGGCTCCTAAAATCCTGGTGGTTAAAACGGGCCGGCGTTGCGTCGCTGCCCTGGAATGCAACGGCCTGGCCACGATGCAATCGCTCTATAACCTGCACCTCCTCACGGGGGACACCGCCTATGAGGCGCTGCTTGCGGTGCTCAATAGCCGCTTTGTTGACTGCTTCCTCTACAAAACCTTTACCGCCTACAAACGCCTCTTTCCTCAGCTCAATCAGACAACCCTGGCGACCATTCCCATACCCTCGCGGCTGGCGGCTCAGCAGGGAACGCTGATCACGGCGGCCCGCGAGATGATCGAGCTGCAGACCCGTCTGGCGACGGCAGCCTCGCCTGAGGAGCGGCAGAGGCTGCGCCAGCGCAGCGCCTCGCTCGATGAGGAGATCAACGCCCTGGTCTACTGGCTCTACGGCCTCTCGGCGCAAGAAACCCGCACCCTTGAGCGTAACGTATAATAATAAGGTGTTGTGGCGTGATCCGACCGCTGTCTTCGCGCAGCTAAAGGGTGCATGGCCTGGTGCTGTCACCTGCGCAGTCTGTCGCGTACCACCAGCGTGATTGCTTGCGCGTGCGAGCCGGGACACAGAGAGCGCGGTCGGTGGGTGCCACGAGCTTAAACAGCGCGTCAGCAGTAACGATAAGGAGGCGCCATGTTCGACGAGCAGGTCACGGAGATCCCCCCTGAGATCGAAGGGGGCAAGATTGATCCGAAGAAATGCTATGTGTGCGGTGATAAGGCGACAGCTCAGTGTGCGCGCTGCCAGATGCCCGTGTGCGCTGAACACCAGCAGCCAGCTCGCGCTTATATCACGAAGCTCTCGACGGTGCTCTGCGACGATTGCGCAGACTACTACGAGGCTCTGATCAAACCCTGATCCGTCACAGGCAGGGGCTGATCTGTCGCAGCCAGGGGCGTGATCGTTGGTTCCGCGCTTGGGAAGCGCGCCTCCTGTGGATCGGGGGGCTGCAGGAGACGCCCG
>JBHOQN010000023.1:0-27809 GCA_042408965.1 Ktedonobacteraceae bacterium | reverse complement strand
CGTGTCGGCGTCGGTGAAGAGGAGCCAGTCGCCCTGGGCGAGGGTGGCTCCCGTGTGGAGGGCGTGAGCCTTGCCAGCCCAGCCGGGGGGGAGATGATCGAGGCGCTGGATGCGCAGGCGAGGATCGCGGGCGGCCCAGGCTTGCAGGAGGCGAGTGGTGGCATCGGAGGAGCCATCATCGATGACGATGACCTCGAAGCGGGGGTAGCGCTGGGAGAGCAGGGAGGAGAGGCAGGCGTCGAGATGGGCCTGCTCGTTGCGCACGGGCAGCACGATGGAGACGAAGGGCGCCGGCTCCGGCAGCCGCCGGGGGAGCGGCGTGGCGGTTTCACGAATCGCCTTCTGAATGCGATAATCCTGCCAGGCCCCCACCAGGGCAGCCAGACCCAGCAGGGTTGTGCGCGTGGCTGCAAGGATGCGCGTGATTCTGGACATAGCTCTATGATTCCGCCTTCTCTCAAAGAAATGCCAGGGATAGCAAGATCGACCGGGCCTGCAGGACCAGCGACCCGGCCGCGTGTGCAGTCTGCTGCGTAGAGCGAGTGCGGGAAGCTGCCTAGAGCGGCCGCGGTCCCTCTGCAAGCGCCGTGGGTGGTGCCGCCGCGGAGAGCCGCTGTACCTGCTCCTCCACGACATGGCGCATCTGCTCGCCGCTGGCGAAGTCCCGGCGATAGAGAGCCGGGCCGAAGCGCACGGTCACGCGCCAGCGCTGGCGCCGCCCGCGCTCCTCCACGTAGGAGAGGCCGGCCGGCACAACGCCGACCTGGGTGCGACCGTCGCGCTCCGCCAGCTCGACCAGCTTGACGAAGCCGGGGCGGAAAGGCAGAAACTGCTGCAGGTCAGCCTTGGGCGAGGGATGTGGATCGATATTGGGATAGGCCTCCGGGAAGATCACCAGCACCTCACCCGCTCTCAGCAGGCTCACCGCCCGAAGCGCCATCTGGCGCAGATACTGCCGCACCTCGCTGGGCGTATAGGCGCGCTCTTCGCTACGCTCCTGGTTGCGGAGCTGCTCGCTGCGCAGCACGACCAGCCAGTCCACCAGGGCACAGCCCAGCTCGATGGCCAGCCGTGAGCGGCGTGAGCGCAGCCAGTCGAGAGCCACGATGGTGTGGAGACGCCGCGGTATGGCGCGCAGCAGGATGTAACCATCGTAGAAGTAGTGGAAATGGCGAGCGGCGATCAACACTGGTCCCCGGCGTGGAACGTGCTCGAGACCCTCGATGCGCATCTTGATGCTGCGCCTGCCGATCATGCGCGAGCCGACGCGCATCATCAGCCAGGTCGACTGGCTCAGGGCACGCCGTCCCGGACTGCTCGGCTGCGGGCGGGCCTCCTCACGTGGAAAGAAGGCCAGCGACTCCGGCAGGAGGATGAAGACCGTTGAGAGGAGCAGCGAGGACCAGAGGCCCGTTCCTACGTTCAGGGCCATCACGAAGCCGGTGTTGGCTGTGTAGACCCCGAAGGGAAGCCAGATCGCCAGGTGGCGCGTGTCGAGGTCTGAGCGCCAGAGCAGCCGGCTGAGGCTCATGAACAGCAGGCCGTTGAGCGTCCAGCCGAGTAGATTGCCGACCGGCAGGCCGAAGGCGCTGCGATAGTCGCTCCAGGGATTGGGCGACCCGCCAAGATGTCCGCTCACCAGGACAGCATTCAGCGCCAGATCCCAGACTGTGAGAAAGTAGGTGCCGAGCACCAGCGACCAGAGAGTCTGGTGCTGCAGCCTGAGCCGTGCTGCCAGCTTACAGGCCAGCAGATAGGACGTGAAGCCCATGTAGAACCAGAAGAGCGGGATAGAGTACGGGACGAGACCGACCACCTTAAAACCAGAGAAAGCCGCAAAGGTGCTGATACCGAAGGGAATGCCCGTGTTGACGCTGAGCAGGCTCATGCCCAGGGAGATCAGGGTTGAGGTAGCGAAGAAGATCAGCGTTTTGCGCGCTCCCACACAGAGCAGGCCGAAGAGCAGCATGGTGGCTGCGCCGAACAGAATGTGCAGCGAGCCGGCCCAGTGCAGAACGAACTGAAAGATGCGCACCCCTAGAGGACTGCTATTCCACAGTTCAGGATGGGGTAAAACGATCAAAAGGCCACCCAGGGCGAAGACCAGCGCGACCAGGTGGCTGATGAAGAGCAGCTTGACAACTCTCATAATAACGAGTTACCTCCACGAACGCGGACAGCCGGACCACGTCTGGCGCTCATTGCTACATTGTATAACCTGTAGAGAGCAGTTGGCCAGGCTGGCCGTTGGAGGCGCAGGCGACTCGGACGGAGCGTGACTGTTATTCCAGAGCGCGAGCCACCGCCTGTGCAAGGCTCTCGGAGGGAGACTCATTCGCTTTCACACGAGAGTGGAAGACACAGGTCTGGCCGCAGTTAAACTGTACGTGGATCAGGCGCGCGACGTAGTCCTGACGCTGCAGGCTCTGCTCCTCCTGCTTGACGATGGTGCCCAGCCCGAGAGCCGGGTGGATCACGCTGTCACCTTCCTGGTGCTCATTGTGGAACATGTCGTGAAAGGCGATCTCCCAGGACAGGATGTCGAAGTACGAGGAGACTCTGACCTCATCCTCCTGAGCAGTGGCCGTGAGAGCGCTGTGCTGCCCGCTGGCGAGAGCGTGCAGTCTCTGCGCCGTCATGGTGACAAGCTCGCGATCCTGGACGGCCCCGAGGAGGTGAGTGGGAATGCTTTGTACGCCGTGAAATGCTCCTAGCAATCCCCCAAGAAAGAGGGCGATGGTGTCGGTATCGCTCCCGAAGGTGTTCACTGCAATGGTGATAGCCTGCTCTGGCTGCTGCAGGTACTTCACAAAGAGATAGATGGCCACGCAGACAGTTCCGATCCCTGAACCCCTGGTGGCTCGATCCAGGGCTCCTACTGAGGCGTAATAGGCGCCTGGCTCCTCCTGGAGCCGGCGAGGGATGTCCTTGAGGTAGGTCACCGTCTCTTTCAGGGTCTGCCTGTAGACGTGTTCAAAGGTGTGCTCGCTGGTCAGCAGACCTCTATTCCAGATGTGAATCCATAGGCGCAGACGCTCGTCGTCGCGCATGACCTGCTGAACCTGTCGCAGTCCGTCGAGCAGGCACTCGATAAAGCTCTGCGCCGGAGGAGGTGCTGAGAGGGTCAGTGCGCAGTGGATCGCCAGCCCAAAGAGCACCGTTCCCAGGATGGCCCGCGGATGACCATGGGTGATGATGGCGTTATAGCATGAGTCGCGGATAAGGGCCTGCTTGTTGTGCACATTGGCGAGCGCGATGGGCAGGTTTCTCATGGCTGCTCCATTGGCCCCGGCTTCGCGATACTCCAGATCGCCCTGCTTGTAGAAGTTGCCCAGCCAGTTGGCTCGTTTGCTCACGAGCTTGCGGGCCGCCGTTTTCACTGTGCGGCCGCCGCCGCGCTCGTACTGCAGCCAGAGCGGCAGCTCTTCGTAGGCGAAACGCTCTGGCTCGAAGCGTCCCTGGTCGTCGATGCAGCGTGCCACCGCCAGCGTGAGCTGCGTATCGTCAGAGTAGGAGCCAGCGGCGATGTGATCCTCATAGCCCCACCACTTACCTCCGACCCGCTTCTTCCAGGTCACGAAGGTGCGCAGGGGAACGCTGAAAGGCGGCTGGCGTTTCCCCGCGGGATCGAGCGATTCTGTGGGCCAGCCCAGGGCGTCGCCGATCGTGCTGTAGAGCAAGGCTCCTTCGTAGCGATCGCGCCGGGGCATCTGTCCATCAGGCGAGGGAGGTCGTTGCTGCGACCTGTCGTCAAACAGTGGTAGCTGCATGCTGGGTCTCCTCTCCTCTTTGCTATGTATGAGACAGATAGAAGCTTGCGGAAGCGCGACAGATGCCATCCATGAAGCACTCTACCAGATACGCGCCGTCGGCGAGCTCGTTGAGCGGCAGCTTCTTTTGAAGAGCATAGCGATCCTTTCTGAGAAACGGTGGCTCTTCCATGGCGCAGGTCGGCGTGGGTACGGGGCTGCTGTGTGTTTGTGAGCGCAGTAGAAGGGAGAGCCTCGTTCCCGCCAGTGCACGGACGATGATATCCACTGTCAGTGGCGTGTCATCTCTATTAGAATAAATGTTCCTGTCTAAGTATACCATATGTTCCTGAGAGATGCCGGCCCCGGAGAGGCTGAGAGACTCCACATAGGGGAAGCCAATCGACTGACTGCTGGCACCAGAGGAGTCTGTGAAGAGTCCTGGATCTACGACGAAGCGTGGGTGATCAAGGGAATCACATAGCCTTGCGGCGTGCTCCAGGCTGGCCTGACTGACAAAGGCTATCTTCTCGACGTACTCAAGCGCGATGCGGTCAGGAACAAGGATTTCAGCCTGAACATAGCGTTTCCAGATATTCCAGTCATATCTGATGATGCTATGAATGACATCGAAGTGGACAAGATCGAGGCCCTCAGAAGCCTCGGCTCGCCTGTGATCGCTCTTGTTGGCATTCGTATCCGTGAAGAACACACCAGAGAATGTGGCCACTTCAGGTTTGATGCACAGGTAACAGAGATGTTGCTGGCGTTTCGCATAATAAGCCATCGGTAGATAGGGAGTGAAGCTTAAGGATACCTTGTTCCAGTTATCGTTCAGGATGTCCAGGTTTTGTGACAGGACATTCCCTCCTCTCGTAACCTGATCCAGAAGGTCGAGCTTTTGAAGGATCGCTTTTGAGCAGAGGGCACCTGATGCACACAGAAGTTTTAAGTTGTCGATTGCAGTGAAGTGATACAAATACGTGATGCCCTCTCGAGCCAGTCGTTTCAGAATAGCCTCTGCCTCGGGGTGAAGCGGCGGATGTTCCATTGCGAGCCTCTCCCGTCAGTGCCTCTCTCTGTCGCCAGAGGAGTGAACGTTCAACGTCTGTCCAGCTATTCTCTCCATTCTCTCTCTGTCCCCCCAGGTGGAAGCAGCTGGGCGCAGGCGCGGTGCTCGCATCTCTATTAAAGAACGAAAGAAGCGGGGCCCAGTATCACCGCTTCTTTCCCAGCTCCTATGAGCAAGCCTCTGCTGAAAGCCACCGTTGAGGGTTGCGCTGGCACCGCTCAGCGTTCGCGGGCACGCCAGCGCTCGATGGCCTCGATGATCAGCTCATGCTCCACGGCTTTGATGCGCGCATGCAGTGTCTCCTCGTTATCCTGCTCCGTGATCGGCACCTCGGCGCGGCAGAGCACCGGGCCGGCGTCGACCTCCGGCGTCACATAGTGCACCGTGCTGCCCGTCAGCTTCACACCGGCCTCCAGTGCCTGGCGTACGGCATGCAGCCCGCGAAAGGCGGGGATGATACTGCCGTCGCTGGCAATGTGCACCTGGGCGGTGGGATCGTCGGGCAGCAGTGCCGGGTGGAGGTTAATCACGCGGCGTGGGAAGCAAGCCAGAAAGCGCGCGCTCAGAATACGCATCCAGCCCGCCAGCACGATCAGATCGACGCCGAAGAGCTGCAACACGGCCGCCAGACGCTGCTCGCTCTCCTCCACCGCCGCGGATTTCCAGGGCAGATAGAGCGCTGGCAGGCGCTGCACCAGCGCGCGTTGCAATCCCGGCGCCAGGGCCATGTTGCTGACCACCAGGGCGATCTCAACCTCTCGCAGCCGTCCGCTCACGCAGGCGTCAATGATGGCCTGCAGGTTGGTACCGCTGCCGGAGATGAGGACCCCCAGACGCAGCGGCGCCGTCTCAGCCATGGGTGCGCACCTCGGCGTCCGCGCGCTCCAGCTCCGCAGCGAAGCGCGCACGGTATGCTGCCAGGCGTTCTCCCAGCTCCGCATCGAAGAGGGCCAGCGTCTTGGCCGCCAGCAGGGCCGCTCCCTCCGGCTCCAGAATGGTTGGCGAGGCGATCCCCGAAGGAAGACGCAGCGACGAAAGCAGGTCCATGCCGGCGAAGCGCTCACTGTAGGGCGGGCAGGCGATCACCGGAAAGCGCGTATTGGCGTCAACCACGGCCGAGAGCGCGTTCGAGCGACCCGCGATCGTCACGTAGACGATCGGCTCGCTGCTCTCCTCATAGCTCTCCAGCAGCTCCAGCAGCCGGCGAGTTGCCTTGTGGGCCGAGCAGACGCGCATCTCATAGGGAATCTGCAGCGCCTGCAGCGTGCTGACGATTCCCTCAGCATGCGAGCGATCGCCTTTGCTACCCATAACAATCACGACTTTTCCTGCCATATATGACTCTCTCTCCTTCTTCTTGTTGATTCTTGATAGGTACTCGGGTGCGTGTCCGCTCCGCTTCCCTTGTAGAAGCGAGCGGGGCGCGCCTCAACCCTGCGGAGGCAGAGCGCGCAGTCCACGCCTGGCGATGTCGCGGCGGTAGTGCATGCCCTCAAAGTGGATGAGGCGCGCCCCCTCATAGACACGCGAGACGGCCTCCTGAAGCGTTGGCGCGCAGGCCGCCACGCTGAGGACCCGGCCACCAGCCGTCAGGAGGCGGCCGTCCTCCAGGATTGTGCCGGCATGGAAGACCTGCACACCCGCCAGGCGCTCGGCCTCCGTGATACCGCTGATCGGCAGTCCACTACTGTAGGGACCCGGGTAGCCACCAGAGGCCAGGGTCAGGCTGACCGCATAGCCTGGCTTCCAGAGTCGGGGTGGCACACCGCCTGCTGGCTGCTCCAGCAGATCCAGCAGATCCGCCTGCAGCAGGAGCATGAGTGCCTGTGTCTCAGGGTCGCCGAAGCGCACATTATGTTCCAGGACCATCGGCCCCCGGTCGGTCAGCATGATATTCGAGTAGAGGACGCCGGAGAAGCTGATGCCGCGTTCCTGGAGGGCCTGCAACGTCGGCGCGATGATGCGCTCAGCGATCGCCTGCTCAGCGGCGGCGGAGACGAAAGGCAGCGGAGCAAAGGCGCCCATGCCGCCGGTGTTCAGTCCCTCATCGTTATCCAGGGCGCGCTTGTGGTCCTGTGTCAGCGTCAGTGGCAGAAACTGCGTGCCGTTGCAGATGGCGGTCGAGCCGATCTCCTCGCCCTCCAGGTAGTCCTCGATGACGACCACCTCGCCGGCGCTCCCGAAGACGCGCTCGATCATCATCTGCAGGACGGCCGTGCGAGCCGTTTCCAGGTCGAGTGCCACGATAGCGCCCTTCCCGGCAGCGTTGCCATCGGCCTTGACCACGACCGGCGCACCATGTTCTTCCAGGTAAGCCAGCGCCTCGGCGGCGCTGGTGAAGCTGCGGTGGCGCGCCGTTGGAATGCCAGCCGCCTCCATCAGCTCTTTAGCGAAGGCCTTGCTGCCCTCCAGGGCGGCCGCGGCCTGCAGCGGTCCGAAGATCGGCAGATCGCGCGCGCGGAAGGCATCCACGATGCCAGCGATCAGCGGCGCCTCCGGCCCGACGATCGTCAGGTCGATGGCCGCTCGCTCCGCAAAGTTAGCCAGGTCCGTAATCTGATTCAGCCCCAGAGGCAGGCACTCTGCCAGCGCCATCATGCCGGGATTGCCCGGCGCTGCCCAGAGTTGCGTAATCCGGCGGCTCTGCGCCAGCTTCCATACCAGCGCATGCTCGCGCGCCCCGGAGCCGATGACCAGCACACGCATTGTTTCCTTCTGCTCCCCTCATTACATGCAGGTGCCCGCTGGCCCTGCCCGCGCTCTCTCTCATCCTTCCTTAGCGCGAGGGCAGCCGTGCCAGGGGCACATGGGTAACTTCATCCGCGGCTGTTTGCGGATCAAAGGGCCAGCCCTCCCGCCGCATGCAGCCATAACAGAACTCTCGATGCAGCAGCCGCTCGTAGAACGGGTCATCCGCGCCCGCCGGGGTGGCGTTCGGCGCGTTCGCGGATCGCGCCACCGAGGTGATGGCCCGTCCCAGGCCGGCGATGCTCAAATAGCCAAGGCTATCTACGCCGATGTAGTCCGCGACCTCCTGAATGCTGCGTCCGGCCGCGACCAGCTCCGACTCACGCGGAATGTCGATGCCGAAGTAGCAGGGATGGCGCAGGGGTGGCGCACTCGACCGCAGGTGGATCTCGCGCACCCCCTGGTGGCGCAGCGCAGCAACCAGGCGCTTCATGGTGTTGCCACGCACGATCGAGTCGTCGACGATGATCAGGCGCTGGCCCTCCACTTTGGGCCGGACGAAGTTGAACTTCAGATCGACCTCCATCTGACGAAGACGCTGGTCGGGTTTGATAAAGGTGCGATCGCTATAGCGATTCTTGATGATTGCCTGTCCGTATGGAATACCCGAAGCGGCGGCATAGCCCAGGGCGGCCGGGATGGAGGAGTCGGGCACCGGCACCACCAGGTCGGCCTCGACGGGGTACTCGCGCGCCAGTTCGCGTCCCAGCGCCTCGCGCACCAGATAGACGTAGCGGTCGTTGACGCGGCTCGTCGCGTCGGAGAAGTAGATGTATTCAAAGACACAGAGCGTCTCGCGCGGGGCCTGCATCAGCACCTCAGAGCGCATGCCCTCCTCGTCGATCGTGATCAGTTCACCCGGTTCCACCGTGCGCACGAAGGTAGCTCCGATGCGGTCCAGGGCGCATGATTCAGAGGCGGCGATCCAGATCTCGCCGATGCGCCCCAGGCAGAGCGGGCGCATTCCCCAGGGATCGCGTATGGCATAGAGCTTGCCCTCCGCCAGAATCACCAGGCTATAGGCCCCCTTGAGCAGTGGAAAGGCTCGCAGCATGCGCTCGCGTAGCGTTGCGCCCTCGGTCAGCAGCAGGAGGAGAGCGATGGCCTCGCTATCCGTCGTTGAGGAGAGCAACCGCTGAGGCAGTTGGTCGCGCAGCGCCGGGCCGTTGACCAGGTTGCCGTTATGGGCCACAGCGATGGCGCGTGTGTGGTCGGCGTCCTCGCCCACCACAAAGGGGCCGGCGTTCTCGACGCAGCTTGAGCCGGTGGTGGAATAGCGCACGTGGCCGATCCCGCAGTGCGTGCTCGGCAGCCCTGTGCCCATATCCCCGAAGACCTCGCGTACCTTGCCCATGCCGACGCGGTGGGCGATGGCGCCCTCGCTGTTATAGACGGCCATCCCCGCACTCTCCTGGCCGCGATGTTGCAGGGCCGTGAGCGCCAGCGTCAGATAACGTCTCACGTCGATGCTCTCGTCGTGGGGCCTGGCATAGATACCAACGATACCACAGGCATCGCGCAATCGCTCCATAGCTGTCTCGTTTCTCCTTCGTGCTGAGGCAGGGCATGCCCGCTCTGCGCGTTGTATGCCGGGGACGCTGGAGAGGGATCGACCCTGCCGCTGCGTATCAGCGTCTCATCTCAGACGTGCAATTTCCCCGTGAGGTCCGCCACCAGCGCGTAGCGGTCGGCGATCCCCTGCAGATCCTGCGCGGTCACCTCCTTCAGGTTGCGGTAGATCTGCTTGTCGAGCATGCGGTTTTTGTCGCCGCCGGGCCAGATGCGCCAGCTATCGTTATCGATGACGTCAGCGACCAGTAGCTGGCCGGAGGAATCGCGGCCAAACTCGATCTTCAGGTCCACCAGCGTCACATCGACACTGGCCCAGGCGCGCTCCAGGGTCTCGAAGACGCGCCGGCCCTGCTCGGCCATCCAGGCGATCTCCTCGCTGGTAGCCAGGCCCATGGCGATGATATCCTGCTCCCAGATCTGCGGATCGTGGCGTGCGTCGTCCTTGAGAAAGGTCTCGATCAGCACTGGCTCGAAGCGCGTGCCCTCGCTGATCTCCGGGTGGCGTTTCAGGTAGGAGCCGGTGGCGATGCGGCGCTGGACGTGCTCGATGGGGAGCATCTGGCAGCGCTTCACCAGCAGCGTGGTGTCGTTGAGCTGGCGCACAAAGTGCGTCGGGATCTCTGCCTCATTGAGCAGGCGGAAGACGTTAGCGGTGGTGATCGTGCTCCAGCGGCCCTTGCCCGTCAGCTCGTTGCGCCGCTCGCCGTCGCCGGCCGTGATCTGGTCCTTGCTGACCATGTAGACCAGCGTCGGGTCGTCGGGATGGGCGTAGATCTGTTTCGTCTTACCCTCTGCGAGCAGGGGGCCAAAGGTCGGTTGCTCTTCGCGTTCACTCATCGTTCTCTCCTGTCCTGGTTGATAGCTAGTCTTCGAGAATCACACCCTCGCCCTGGGTGCTCTGTGTCATGCTGCCGATGATGGCCAGCTCTGGCACCAGGCGGCGTGCTGGCTCCACGCTGGTGGGTGGTACCACCAGCACCATGCCAATGCCCATGTTGAAGGTGCGGTACATCTCTTCACGGGAAACGCCGCCGAGGCGGGCGATCAGGCGAAAGAGAGGTGGCACCTCCCAGGAGCCAGTGGCGATGCGCGCCTGCATCTGTGCGGGCAGGATGCGTATGAGGTTGCCCTGGAAGCCGCCGCCGGTGATATGGGCCAGGCCCTTGATGCTCACGGTCGGTTCGGCGAGCAGGCGCTCGATCTCGCGCAGGTAGCAACGGTGGGGACGTAGCAGGGCCTCGCCCAGGGTCTCGCCCAGCTCTGCGAAGTGAGTGGCGAGGGCATAGGCGCTGAAGACACGCCGTGCCAACGAATAGCCATTGGTATGCAGGCCGCTGGATGGCAGGCCGAGCAGGACATCACCCGCGCCGATGGTAGCGGGGTTCGGGCGCCTGTCGGTATCGACCACGCCGACCAGCGTTCCGGCGAGGTCGAAGGTGCCCGTCTGGTAGACGTCGGGCATCTCGGCGGTCTCGCCTCCCAGGAGGGCGCAGCCCACCTCCTGGCAGGCCTGTGCCACGCTCTCCACGATCGCCGCAGCCTGCACAGGGTCAAGGCGCCCCATGGCCAGATAGTCCATGAAGAAGAGCGGGTGGGCGCCCTGCGTCAGCAGATCGTTGACGCAGTGGTTCACCAGATCATAGCCGATCCCCTCGAAGCGGCCAGCCTGGACCGCCAGCAGAGTTTTCGTGCCCACGCCATCCGTGGTCGCCACCAGCGCCGGCTCTGCCAGCATCTTGAGCGCCGTGGCTCGGAAGACGCCGGCGAAGGCCCCCAGGCCGGCCAGCACCTCCGGGCCGTGGGTGGCGCGCACGGCCGTCCGCATCAGCTCGACGGCGCGCTCACCGGCCTCGATATCAACGCCACTGGCTGCGTAGGAGAGCGCCGTGGCGGAGGCCGTTCTGGGAGCGGCGCCGGCGCCGCTGCCTCCGGCTGCTCGCGCCGGGATGGGCTGCGTATGTGTGCGCAGCAGCGGGTTGAGCGGGCGTGTGGGAGCGGCCGGAAACTGCGCGCTACGCAGCGCGGTGCGTGGTTCGGACGCGGCGGTCGGCGCCAGGCCGGGCCGGCCGAGCAGCTCGCAGGCATAGAGATAGGCATTGCGGAAGAGTAGCAGGCCCTCACCATGGCCATCGGCGAGGCCGCGCTGCTGCGGGTGTTGCATGGCGCGCAGGTAGCGCTCCGGGTGGGGCATCATGCCCAGCACATTGCCCCGTGGATTGCAGACCGCGGCAATGTTCTCCAGGGAGCCGTTAGGGTTGGCCGGGTAGCCCTCGCCGCGGTAGGTCAGCGCGATCTGGTTCTGGCTGCGCAGCGTGGCCACCTGGGTGGCGTCCGCCAGCACGAAGCGCCCTTCGCCGTGCGCCACCGGCAGCTCGATGGGCCGATGGAGGCCGCGCGTAAAGACACAGGTCGGGCTCTCGGCAACCAGCGAGATCCAGCGGCACTCGAAGCGTGCTGAGGCGTTGATCGTCAGGCTGGCCACGGGAGCCTCAGAGCTACCAGGGGGACCCGGCAGCAGTCCGGCTCGCACCAGCACCTGAAAGCCGTTGCAGATGCCCAGCACCAGGCGTCCCTCGTCGATGAAGCGCTGCAACTGGCTGCCCAGATGCACCATCAGGAAGCGTGCCAGCAGCGTTCCCGCCCCCAGATCATCGCCGTAGGAGAAGCCACCCGGAATGACCAGCAGGTGGTAATCGAAGAGGCGCGCCGGCTCCGGCCGTAGCTCGTTGATGTGCACCAGGTCCGTCGCAAAGCCTGCCAGGCGGCAGGCGTAGGCCGTCTCGCGCTCGCAATTGATGCCAGGCGCACGCAGCACAAGCGCACGTGGCACTGGGGTCATGGCAGCTCCCCTTTCCAGGCGGCCTGTAGCTCAGCGATCGAGAGATCGATCAGCATCTCCGCCCCATGCTTGATAATAAAACGACCGCTGGCCGTTACGTGTCCAAGAGGCGAGAGCGCCTCGACGCCGCTTGCCTGCATGTGGGCCTCGAAGGCCTCGCGCTGACCTGGGGCCACCTCCACCAGAAAGCGCGAGGGACTTTCACTGAAGAGTACCAGCGTATCGATGAAGTCCTCGTCCACCTGCTCGAGACCCTGGCAGGGCACACGCGCGAGATCGAGGCTCAGGCCAAGGAGGCCGGCCAGGGCCATCTCCGCAGCAGCGACCGCCAGGCCACCCTCAGAGAGATCATGGCAGGCCTGCACCAGTCCCTGGCGAATGGCCTGGCCCAGGGCCAGCATCGTCGTGCGAGCCCGCGCGATCTCAACCTGGGGGAGCGCCGTCAGAGGGAGGGCCTGCGCTCCAACGACCTCAGCATAGTGCGAGCCAGCCAGCTCGTTGCGCGTCAGGCCGACGATGTAGAGCAGATTGCCCGCCGCCTTGAGGGACATATCGACAACCCGCGTAGCGTCCTCAATCACGCCCACGGCGGAGATCAGCAGTGTCGGTATGACGGGCAGGCGTTGACCATCCTGGTGGTACTCATTGTTGAGGCTGTCCTTGCCAGAGATGAAGGGCGTGCCGAAGCCGACCGCAGCCTCGTAGCAGCCTCTGACGGCGCGTACCAGCAATCCCAGTTGGGCAGGATCACCAGGGCTGCCCCAGCAGAAGTTATCAAGCAGGGCCGCGCGCGCGATATCGCCGCCCACGGCCGTCAGATTGCGCAGCGCCTCATCGACCGTGTTGATCGCCATGTGATAAGGATCGATCGCACCGTAGAGGGGATTGATGCCATTGGAGAGCACGATTCCGGCGCGCGGGATCGCCTCATCATCCAGCAGCGGTTGCAGGACCGCCGCATCGCCCGGGCCGTTGCCGGCGCGCCCCACCAGGGGCTTCAGCACCGTCGCCGCCTGCACTTCGTGGTCATAGCGCCGCACGACCGCCTCCTTCGAGCCGATGGTCGGGTGCCGCAGCAGCGCCAGCAGCGTGTTGGGGTAGTCAGGCAGCTCCGTGGGAGGCTGAGTGGCGGCGCCGACCGTCAGCGGGCGCACCGTCCAGAGGGCCTCCAGCGTGCGCTGTGGGCAGCCGTCGTGCAGAAAGGCCATGTCGAGATCGGCGACCACCTCGGACCCCCAGGTCACCGTCAGGCGTCCGTCGCCCGTGAACTCACCCAGGACCGTGATCTCCACCTCTTCGATCGCGCAGATGCGCTTCAGCTCCGGCAGCGCCACAGGTGGCACGGCCAGCACCATGCGCTCCTGGGCCTCCGAGAGCCAGATCTCCCACGGAGCCAGCCCCTCGTACTTGAGCGGAGCCAGCGAGAGATCAACGCGCACGCCTGTTCCGGCTCCCATCTCACCGATGGCCGACGAGAAGCCGCCAGCGCCACAGTCGGTGATCGCATGGTAGAGCCGGGCCTCGCGTGCCTGCAGGATCACCTCGCTCACCTGCTTCTCCGTGATCGGAGCCCCGATCTGCACGGCGCTGCCAGCGCGGGCGTTCATCTCGCTGCTCATCTCGCCGGAGGAGAAGGTCGCTCCGTGGATGCCGTCGCGGCCGGTGCGCCCGCCGATCACGACCACCAGATCGCCGGCCTCCACCTGGCGCGGGTGGGTGCCGTGAGGCAGCAGACCCAGGCAGCCGCAGAAGACCAGAGGATTGTAGAGGTACCCACGATGGTAGAGAATGGCTCCGTTGACAGTGGGAATGCCCATCTTGTTCCCATAGTCGCGCACGCCGTTAACGACCCCGGAGGCGATGCGGCGCGGTGCCAGCACACCCGGCGGAAGCTCCTCCGCTGGCGTGTCGGGCGGCCCGAAGCAGAGCACATCCGTGCAGGCGATCGGGCGTGCCGAGACGCCCAGCACATCGCGAATGACACCGCCAACCCCCGTGTTGGCCCCACCAAACGGCTCGATTGCTGAGGGATGGTTGTGCGTCTCCACCTTGAACGCCAGGTCGTAGTTGAGGCTATAGGTCACCAGTCCGGCGTTATCGCTGAAGGCCGCCACCACCTGTGGATGCCCGATCTCCTCGGTCGCTCGCATGATGTAGCTCTTCAGCAGTCCAGGGATGACCTCCTCGCTGATGGTCTGCCCCTGGGCATCGGTCTCGCGGTAGAGGATGCTGGCCTTGAAGGTCTTGTGCGAGCAATGCTCGGACCAGGTCTGGGCGAGCGTCTCCAGCTCAACATCGGTTGGCTCGCGTCCCTGGCGCCGGTAGTACTCCTGGATGGTGCGCATCTCCGCCAGATTGAGGGCCAGCATGCTGCTGCGACTCAGGTTGAGCAGCTCCTCCGCGCTCATCTGCGTGATCGCCAGCCTGGCCACAGCTGCCCTCCCGGCGCTGGCCTGTTCCCGTTCCCGCTCCCGCTCGCTCTCCGCGGAGACGAGGCGATAGAACTGGATCACCGGATTGTAGAGCAGCGCCTCCGTGATGGTGCGCACGTCGTGGCTGCTCAAGCGCCCGTCCAGAAAATAACGCCGGCCTGTAGCGACACTCTCCAGGCCGGTGATTCCTAACAGCGTGGCCCCGGCCATGATGCTTTCTGCCAGGGTATCAGTTACGCCAGGGTGAAAAAAAACGTCTATGATATAATCGCCCGCTCCCTGAGTCGCAGCCGGCATGTGCGCCTGCTGCGTCACAGGGTCGACTAGCAATTCCTCAATGACGCGCGAGATCTCCGAAGGGGTGCAGGTTCCCCTGAGGTGATAGAGCTGAGCGGTGTGAAGCGAGAGAGGAGGGCTGCTGTCGAGGAGGGCTGCCAGCGAGGGCAGCCTGGCACGTGATAGATAGGCTAACTCACGGGCAAGCTGCTGAGCCTGGATATCGTATAGCTCTGAAGTTGCCCGTACCTCAATCTGGTATTCGGTCACAGCGCTTGTACCCACACTTCATCCCGTACACGGGATAGATTGCTGATTCCGTGGAATGGAACAGCCTCATTGTAGCACTTTTGGGTGAGACCTGACAAGGTTGCCCGGGTGCGTATGCGCGCGCTGAGAATCGTGCCAGACAGTCTTATCGCCGAGGGTACCTCTACAATGTCACTGTTGTTGTGAAGAAGTGATAGGTAGATTTTCAGAGATAGGTCGCCAGCATTTTGCAACACAATATCTTGATGCACGATCACTGCTTAAGTTATAATATTATGCAGCAAGCTTCTGAGTCAGGGAAAAGACGATTTTCTGCTGCACGCAGGTGGCGTACCAGCCTTATTCTGTAGGACTGGCGTGAGAGGTGCAAGAAGGAGTGCATTTCATGACGGCATCGACCAACGGAATCGTGAGAGAGCGAGGCTATGTGCTGGATGCCGAGAACGCAGCCGAGACCGCGCGTCTGATGCTACAGGACAGGTTACTCAACGAGGCGATGGGAGGGGTGCTGCCGCAGCAGGTGGCATGGCAGCAGCCCGCAGCGATTCTCGACCTGGCCTGTGGGCCTGGTGGCTGGGTGCTGGAGACTGCCCAGCGCTATCCGCAGGCGGAGGTGACCGGCATCGATATCAGCGAGACCCTCGTTCACTATGCGCGTGCCCAGGCGCAGGTGCAGGGGCTGACCAACGCGCATTTCAGCGTCATGGACCTGTTAGAGCCTTTTGACCTGCCGTCCGACGTGTTTGATCTGGTAAACGCTCGCGATCTCAAGGGCGTGCTCACTCCGGCGAGCTGGCCGCGCGTGCTACGCGAAGCACTGCGTGTCTGTCGGCCAGGCGGCGTGGTGCGCCTGACCGAGTTCGAGCGCCCGCTCACCAGCAGTGCCGCCTTTGAGCGGCTGCAGGCGCTCATTGTTCAGGCCTTCCACCTCACCGGACGCAGCTTTTCCAGAGAGGGCGAGCATCTGGGCCTTCTGCCCAGGCTGGCACACTTCCTGCGCACCGCCGGCTGCCTCTTTGTGCAGCAGGCCGCCCATGTCCTCGAATTCTCCGCCGGCAGCGAGGCATATGAGAGCGTCTGTCGTGATTATGAGGTCGAGATGCTCCTGAGCCGTCCCTTTCTGCTGGAGGCTGGGGTGGTCACCCCGGCCGAGTTCGATGAACTCTATCAGCGTGCACTGCTGGAGATGCTCGCCGACGACTTTTGCGGCATCTGTATCATTCTCACCGCCTGGGGGAGCAAGCCCGTCGAGACAGGGGTCGCATCCTGATCAGCCTGCAGGCGTGGGCGGCGCCGTGGAGGCGCGCACAACCAGCGTTGTGGGCAGGCGCAGGCGCACAGGCTCGTCGCTTTCGAGAGTCGCCGTGGCCAGCGAGTGCTGCGCATGGCGCTGGTAGCCCGCGTAGCGTGCCAGGATCGGCGAGCTGCGCAGGGCGAAGGCTATGGGCCTGTCCGCCAGGTCCAGCATGGAGAGCAGAAGCTCCAGCGCGCACTGGCCCATCTCGTAGAGCGGCTGGCGCACGGTGGTCAGCGGAGGGCGCAGATGGCCAGAGGACTGAATATCGTCGAAGCCGACCAGCGAGACCTCTTCGGGAATGCGCAGGCCGAACTCCTCAGCCGCGCCCATCGCACCGTAGGCCATCAGATCGCTGCCGGCAAAGATCGCCGTCGGACGATTGGGCATGGCAAAGAACTGACAGGCACAGGCGCGCCCGCTGGGTGGCATGAAATCGCCCTGGAGCACCAGCGAGGGATCCAGCGGGAGGCCGCTGTCGCTGAGGGCATCGCAGTAGCCCTGGTAGCGCTCGCGCGAGACCTGGTATTTGAGGGGTCCCTGGATATGGGCGATGCGCCGGTGGCCCAGCTCGATCAGATGGCGCGTGGCGGCGTAGGCCCCCGCGCGGTTGTCAGCGCTGATCCAGGGAACGTTCTCCGGCGGCAGACCCTGATCGTCGAGAATCACCACTGGCAGGCCCTGACGGTGCAGTGAGGGCAGATGACGCACTGATTGGCCGGGGAAGATGGCCAGCAGCCCTGCTGTCACCCTGTTGGAGAGGATGCGGTTGATGATATCAATGCGGTCGCGCTCGTGATTGCTGCTCTTGATGCTGTAGAGCACCAGCTCGTAGCTGGTCTGCTCGATGATCTCCGCAATACCGCGCATGATATCGGGGATCAGTGGCCAGGTGAGCGCCGGCACCAGCACGCCGATCAGATGGCTCTTGCCTCCTGCCAGGCCAGCAGCCGCAACGCTGGGCACAAAGTTGTGTTCCTCCATGATCCGCAGGATACGCTCGCGCGTGGCCGGGTCCACATCGGGTTTATGATTAAGCACACGCGAGACGGTGGCCTTGGATACACCCGCCAGACGGGCGATGTCGCTGATCGTCAATCGCTCACTCATTCTCTTGCCTCACTGCTTTTTACCGTGTGCCACTCTTGATCGTTACCGGTTACGATACCGGTATCGTAACCGGTTACAAAGTAAAGTGTAGCGCCGCCTGCTTCCTCTGTCAAGAGGGGATGTGCCTTCTTTCTCACCAGGGCCAGAGGTGCCGAAGCAGCTCAGAGCGCCTTTCAGGCGGGGCATGCGCCTGTGGAGCGCATGGAAAATTTGCCGATAGCCACATTGACAGCAGGAACTCCGGCTTCTTATGCTACGCTGCAGAGAGAAAGACGAAGGTGGAGGCATATTTCTGTTATGGCTCCTGATTTTGCCCACCTGCATGTCCATACCGAGTATTCCCTCCTCGATGGTCTGAGCCGCGTTACAACGCTTGTCAAGCGGGCGAAGGAACTGGGCATGAAGCACCTGGCCATCACCGATCACGGTGTCATGTATGGTGCCATCGCATTTTACAAAGCCTGCCAGAGCGAGGGCATTCACCCTGTGATCGGCGTCGAGGCCTATATCACCGAGGACATGCATGATCGTACCAAGCGCCATAAAGAAGACTATCATCATCTCTTATTGCTGGCGAAGAACTATACTGGCTATCGTAACTTAATGCAATTGACCACCATTGCCAACACCGAGGGAGTGCATCTCAACAAGCCACGCATCGATCGCCGCTCGCTGGAACAGTACGGTGAGGGGCTGATCGCCACCTCTTCCTGTCTGGGTGGCGAGATCCCGCAGTTGCTCATTCATGAACAGTTCGACGAGGCGCGGCGGGCCATTCGCTGGTATCAGGATGTGCTCGGCCCTGACAATTTCTATTTCGAGCTACAGGAGCACTCTGGCTATCCCGATCAGCCCGTCGTGAACCAGCGCCTCTACGAACTGCATCGCGAACTGGGCATTCCCCTGGTGGCCACCAACGACCTGCACTACGTCAACGCCGGCGATGCCCATACTCACGAGGTATTGCTCTGTGTGCAGACCCAGAGCCAGCTCAACGATCCGCGGCGCTTCAAGTTTGAAAGCCACGAGTTCTATCTGCGCAGCCCCGAAGAGATGCAGCGCCTCTTCCCCGACCTGCCCGAGGCCCTGCTCAACAGCGTGCGCATCGCCGAGTCCTGCCAGGTCGATCCCCTGGCCTACAAGGCCACCCTGCCTGCTTACGCCATTCCCCCCGAATTCCCCTCACAGGAGGCCTATCTCTACCACCTCTGCGAGCAGGGAGTCAAGGAGCGCTTCGGCGAGATGACCGAGCGCATCAAGCAGCAACTTGACTATGAGTTTAACCTGATCGTCCAGAAGGGCTTTGTCCCCTATTTCCTCATCGAGTGGGATTTCGTCAACTACGCGCGCAGCCACGGCATTCGCTGCTCTGCGCGCGGCTCCGCGGCGGGCAGCCTGCTGGCCTATGTCCTGGGCATCACTAACGTCGATCCCCTGCGCTACCAGTTGCTCTTCGAGCGCTTTCTCAACCCGGAGCGCTCCGACATGCCCGATATTGACATGGACTTCCCCGACGATCGGCGCGCCGAGGTCATCGAGTACGTTGCGCGCAAGTATGGGCATGAGTGCGTCGCCCAGATGGTCACCTTCATGACAATGGCGGCCAAGAACTCCGTGCGCGACGTCGCGCGTGTCATGGGCCAGCAGGAGCTGGGCGACCGTGTGGCGCGTCTCATTCCCTCCGGTCCCAAGGTCAACCTGCGCAGCTCCCTGGACAACGTGCGCGAGCTGCATGCGCTCTACGATCAGAGCGCCAGCGCCCACGAGTTGCTAGACCAGGCGATGGCTCTGGAAGGCTCGGTGCGCGGCACCGGCGTGCACGCCGCCGGCGTCATCATCGCCAATGAGCCGCTGGTGCACTTCGTTCCCCTGCAGGCCATCAATCCCAGAGATCCCTCGCAGGGCTGGAAGACCCAGTACGAGCAGGCCCATCTGGAGGACCTGGGCCTCATCAAATTCGACTTTCTGGGTCTCTCCAACCTGACCATCCTTGACAATACCCTGAAGTTCATCAAGGAGGCGCGTGGCGAGGAGGTCGTTCTGGAGCACCTCCCGCTTGATCCCCTGCCCGAGAGCGATGAGCGCAGCCGCGAGCTGAACGCGAAACGCGCCCGCGCCTTTGCCCTCCTGGCTGATGGTGAGACTACGGGCATCTTCCAGCTAGAAGGTGCCAAGATGCGCGAGTATATCAAGCAGCTGAAGCCGACCTGTATCGAGGATATCACGGCCATGGTGGCGCTCTACCGCCCCGGTCCCATGGACAGTATCCCCGACTTCATCGCCGCCAAGCACGGCCGCAAGCAGGTCAGCTACCTGGACCCGCGCCTCAAAGAGTGGCTCGAGGAGTCCTACGGTGTCATCGTCTATCAGGACCAGGTGCTGCAGATCGCTGTGAATCTGGCGGGCTTCTCCTGGGGCAAGGTCAACAAGTTCCGTAAGGCGCTCAGTAAAAAGAAGATGGATGAGGTCGAGAGCTACAAGGGCGACTTCATCGCCGGCTGCCTGAAGAATGGAATGCGCCGTGAGGTGGCTGAGCAGCTCTTCGAGCTGATCCTTCCCTTTGGGGGCTACGGATTCAACAAGGCCCACGCCGCCAGCTACGCCGTTGTGGCCTACTATACGGCCTACCTGAAGGCCAACTACCCGGCCGAGTTTATGGCTGCGACCATGACCACCGAGGCCGCCGACGCCAAAAAGATCGCCAATGCCGTGGCCGAGTGTAAGCGTCTGGGCGTACAGGTCTGGGGACCCGATGTCAATGCCAGCCAGAAGGGCTTCACGGTCGAGCGCGGTGGCGTGCGCTTCGGCCTGCTGGCCATCAAGGGCATCGGCGAGGGGCCGATCGAGGAGATCTTGCGCGCGCGCAGCGAAGGCGGCCCCTTCAAGGACCTGGCTGATTTCTGCATCCGTGTTGATCCGCGCACAGTCACGAAGGGCGTGATCGAGACGCTGGTCAAGGCCGGCGCCATGGATAGCCTGGGCAATGGACAGCGCCATCAGTTGCTCGAGGCCGTGGAGCGCGCGCTGCAGCTTGGCAAGAGCGAGCGCGCCGCTCGTGAGAGGGGTCTCGTCAGTCTCTTCGGCGATGACCTGGCCGTCGAGCACAGCTTTGCCTTCCGCCTCAATCCTCAGGCCGAGGAGATTCCGCGTAAGCAGCTGCTCAACTGGGAGAAGGAGCTGCTCGGCACCTATCTCTCGCGCCACCCGCTGGCCTACATCAGCGATCTCCTGGGCAAGCGTACCACCCACACCACTGGCCAGCTCAGCGAAGAGCTGGAGAACCAGGAGGTGACCATCGGGGGCACCATTCTGGAGGCGCGTCGCATCACTACCAAGAAGGGCGACACGATGTGCGTTGCCCGGCTGGAGGATCTGGAGGGCAGCGTCGAGGTGACCGTCTTTCCTCGCCTCTATGAGCGCACCGCCGACCAGTGGGTCGAGGAATCGGTGGTGGTCGTCCGCGGCAAGGTGCAGATTCGTCGCGACGAGCCGACCATCGTCTGCGACTCCATCGAGCCGCTGCAGGCCGTGGATGAGGAGCTGAATCGCCGCCGCCACCAGGTCTGTCTGCGCTTCCGCACCGCCGGGGAGAGCGAACGGGCGATCTCAGATGATATCATCAAGCTCCAGGATCTCTATCGCTATATTCAGGAGCGACCGGGACGCGATCGCTACGAGCTGGTCATCGAGAACGGCCACTGGCGTGTGCGTCTGCGTCCGCGGGATAATACCATGTACTACTGCCCTGAGCTGCATGCGAAGCTGGAGGAGCTGCTGGGACGCGACGCGATCACAGTGCAGGCGCTTGAGCAGTAGCGGCCTTGACAAGCCCCGCCTCATCTGCTATACTGACGCATGTCACATGGCGGGGCGTAGCGCAGTCCGGTAGCGCACCACAATGGGGTTGTGGTGGTCGGTGGTTCAAAGCCTCTAGCCCCGACTGCTTCAGGGCGCTGGCATCTACAATGCCAGCGCCCTCGCTGTCTGCTGCACCACTCATCTCATCTCGTCTAGCCTCGTCTCGTCTCGTTTGTCTCCGAGAGGTGCTACGGCCGGTGCGCTGTGATCAGCGTTGCGCCTGGCATCAGGAGGCGGTGACGGCGTACCGAGCGCAGTCCGCACTCCTCCAGCCAGGTCCTGACCGTGGCAAAGGGATAGCAGCTTCCCCCCACCGTCGCCATCGTCAGCGCCATCAGCCCCACCAGCAGCGCGGCCAGGGGTGATCTTCCTCTTCCATCGCCTTCTGGTACCTGGTCCAGGTAGACCAGCAGGCCACCCGGCCGCAGAGCCTGGGTCACGCGAGCGAGCAGCGCGCGATTCAGGGCGGGTGTCAGGAGGTGGGCGACATGAAAGTAGAGGGCGACATCATAGCGCTCGGGCAGGAGCGCCACGAAATCCTCACCCACGATGTCCGCGCAAACGAAGTGCAGCCGCTCCGTCAGGCCCTCGCGCTGCGCCGTTTGCAGGCCGGCCTCGATGCCCTCCCGCGTATCGACGATCGTCGCCTGCAGGTGCGCGTAGCGGCGGCAGAAGAGAACACTGTAGGCCGCATGGGAGCCGCCGACGTCCAGGAGCAGCCTGGCCTGAGGAGGCAGTGGCACGCGCCGCACGATCTCGTCGCCCAGAGCCAGGGCCAGAGCGGCCAGGCCTGTGTAGTGTCGCGCCAGGGCCGCCGCCCTCGCCGTCTCGCCAGGGCTGGCGTCCGTTGTGGTGTAGGGCAGAGCCACAGGGGTCCCACCCTCGCGCAGTAGCTGCGGCCAGTGCTCCCAGATAGCCAGAATGTCGTCCGTGTGGATCAGGTAGGGCGTCAGATTGGGGCCAGTCTCCCCGGTCAGCCAGCGCCGCGCCAGGCGCGAGTTCTCGTAGCGGCCGCGCCGGTAGCGCAGGTACCCCGCCGGAGCGAGGAGCGCCAGCAGGAGCGCCAGGCCCTCGCGCTGGCAGCCGAGTTTCAGTGCCAGCTCCTCCGGAGTCTGCGGGCCAGCCACCAGCTCCTCAAAGAGGTGTAGCTGGCAGGCGCAGATCAGGGCGCGGGCGATCCCGGCCGCCAGCGGCGTATCGAGCAGTGGTGTGGGCAAGATGCCGAGGCCTGTGAGCAGCCTCTCCAGGGGATTCAGGCGCAGTGGCATGCGGCAAACGCTCCTATCAGCCAGCCAGCCGCCAACAGCAGCGAGAGCGCGGCGACCACGTAGAAATGCATCTTGCGCTGCTGAGCGGGCAGACCATGACGCCAGAGGATCAGTGCGCCGAGCGCGGCCAGCCCCACCAGAACAACGCTGCCTCCAGCGAACCAGGGCTGAGCTGGCACCAGATGCAGCGCTGTCAGCAGGCCAATCAGCAGAGCGCAGAGCAGGAGAGCCAGTTGACAGACCACGAAGGCCCCGCGCGCTCCCAGGGTAACCGCCAGGGTACGCGCCCCGTGGGCCGCATCGGCCTCCAGGTCAGGTAGCGCATTGGCGAGGTTAAGAGCCACGCCGAGCAGGGCTCCCGCCGGCAGCAGCCAGAGCAAAGGCGCGGAGAGGCGTCCCAGAGCCGCGAAGGCGTAGAGCGGAATAAGCGGCATCGCCAGAGCGAAGAGCAGACCACTGAGAGGGGTCGATTTCAGACCAGCGTTGTAGAGCTGGCCCAGCAGCAGGTAGAGCAACGAGATCACCAGCGCCTCCCGCGGCAGCGGTAGCTGCAAGGCGACCATCAGCAGCGCCAGCAAGCTCCCAGCCAGCAGCGCCTCCCGCGGCCGCACCAGGCCACGCGGAATCGGCTTGCGCGGCTGCGTCTGCGCGTCCAGCTCGCGGTCGCAGTAGTCATTCACGAAAGCGATCGAGAGCTGCATGGCCATATGCCCTGCCACGGCCAGTACGAGCAGCGGCCAGGAGCGCGCAAGGAGCGACCAGCCGGCCACCAGAGCGCAGAGCGTCACCGCCAGCCCGTGGAGCAAGAGCGGCAAGGGATGGCTCAGGAGGAAAAAACCGCGTATCAGAGTCACAGGATGACGCTTCTTCGCGATGTGTGCAGGCATAGCAGCCCGATCTACCTCAACTAGCGGAGAACAGGCAGGCGTTCCCAGACAGCGCGCAGCCAGCGGGAGCGCATCTCCTCTCCGGCCACAATCAGCGTGATGCAGACACCCAGCAGGGTCCCCACGACCCAGAGAGCCAGCGTCAGTGTCGTAGCATCCATCGAGGCCAGCAGGTGAGTCGCGCGCGTCAGCAGCGCTCCCAGCAGATCGTGGTGAGCGATATTCGGCAGAAGCTCGCGCAGAGCCGGCTGGCCAAGGAGTGTACCGAGGGAGGCAATGGTAGCCAGAACGATCGCCGCCGCCAGCTCACCCACAGATGGCCGCAGCAGCTCAAAGATCGACGGCAGCTGCTTCTGAGGAGTCACGGCCACACACTGCATAATGCGAGTGGAGAGGTCCTGCGGCTCAGCCACCATCTGCATGCTCTCCAGATGTCCGACCACCTCTTCGAGCAGGCGTAGTTCGCTCTGGCAGGAGGCACACTCTGTCAGATGCCCCTCAAGTGCGCGCGTGCGCTCCATGGGAAGCTGGCCATCGATGTAGAGCTGAAGCTGATTGGCCGCCTCACTACAGCGCATTCGATACCTCCGTTTTTCGTGACTCTTCAAGGCGCTGGGCCAGCAAACGTTCCTTCAATAAGTTTCGTGCTCGAAAGAGGTGCGTTTTAATCGTTCCGATGGGCATCATCAGGATGTCAGCCATCTCCTCATAGGTCATCTCCTGGAGATGGCGCAGGATCAGCACGATGCGATACTTAGCAGGCAGCGCCTCCAGTTGCGTACGTAGCATCACCTGGCGATCACGCGCTTCCAGTCTTGATTCAGCCTGCTGCTCCTGGTCTTCAGCCTCATCCAGTAGCTGCTGCGCCTGCATAGCGCTCTGGAGGGCCCTGTCGCGCTTACGCTGCTCAAGCTGGCGCAGACAGCAATTATAGGCAATACGATAGAGCCAGGTCGGAAAACGCGCCTCGCCACGAAACGTCGGCAGGCCCTGCCAGGCCGCTAGAAAAGCCTCCTGGGTGGTCTCACAGGCCTCCTCGTAGTCCTGCAGCATCCGCAGGATCATGTTAAAGATGCGGCGCTGATGACGCTGAACGAGCAGGGCAAAGGCGTCGCGATCCCCGTGCTGGCAGGCTTTAACGAGCTGGACATCGTCCTGCTCCAGCGGAGTGGGAAAGCTGCCCGAGAAAGGCAGCTCCAGGCTGTGTGAAGATTGCACCAGATCCTCGTTCATATGCTGTGCGTGATGCCTGGTACTACATGAGAGCAACGACTGACGAAAAATCTTCTGGAATCCGTGGCAAAAGCCCCTTCCCTCATTCGGCTTGTCCTATATATTATACACGCAAGGCAATAGTCGCGAGGTTATGAGCACGATGTCATCGAATGTCCTGGCAGCTCTCCTGGGCTGGCTGCTGGCCCTGGCCATCTTCTGTGGGTTCATCATCCTGCTGCGCTATCTCGATCACCGTGAGCGCATGGCGCTGATCGCGCGTGGGCTGGACGTGGAGGGCCTGCGTCGGCACCACCGCAGCCGGCGGACCCTGCATGCCGGTCTGATCACCATGATGGTCGGTCTGGCCATTACCTTTGGCCTCTACCCACTAGGCTTCATGCTGCCCCCGGCCTTCACCTCGGCCCCCTTTCACCTGGGACCCTGGCTCCTGCCCGGCTTGATCCCCCTGGCGGTAGGTGTCGCCCTTGTGGTGATTTACTATCTGGAACAGGACAATCAGCCCCCTCCCGAAGGAGCGCGGAGCGACCCTCCCGTGCTTGATGAAGAGACGCCAGAGCAGCCAGACTGATGGGCCAGGAGGAGTAGCGGCGTCTTGACAGAGCCGCGGCCCTGCTTTATAGTAGACACAGGCCAGAAAGTTGTTTTTGTTGATCAATTAAGTCAATAAAGAGCGAGGAAGTCAGCCATGTCAGTGATTCAGGACTTCATCGAAGCCAACAAGCGCTACGCAGCCACCTTTCAGAAGGGCGATCTGCCACTGCCGCCGGCCAAGAAGGTCGCCATTGTCACCTGTATGGATGCGCGTATTCATCCAGCGCGTATTCTGGGACTGGAGGAGGGTGATGCCCATGTCATTCGCAACGCTGGCGGGAGGACAGCCGAGGCGCTGCGCTCGCTGATTATTTCTGAGCAGCTCCTGGGAACCACTGCCATTGTCGTCATTCATCATACGGACTGCGGCATGCTCACCTTTGAGAATGCCGAACTGCAACGGCAGTTACAGGAGAAGTTTGGAGCTGACGCCTCGGGCATTGACTTTCTACCCTTCAGCGATCTCGAACAGTCGGTGCGCGATGACATCGCCCTGCTACGAGCATCGCCCTTCATTCCTGCTGACATTGAGATCGCCGGCTTCATCTACGATGTACACACTGGCAGGTTGCTGCCAGTCACCTGAGCGTGCGACGAGCCGCCTATGCTCTCGAGAAAGAAGGAGGATCGCGATAGTTCTATGGAGCGTAATCGTCTGGTGATGGGGCCACTGGTCTTTCGCGCCAGTCAAGAGGGGCTGGTGGTAGAAACAGGGGGGAGCCGTTACGTGCTTGATCCCCAGCATAGCCGTCAGCTGCTCCAGTTTTTGCATAGCCATCAGGAGGAGCGCGGCGAGCGTGAGCATCGCCTGCCCCTCTGGGTCTATGCCATGCATGAGATCTGTTGATCTGGGGGTGAGCGGTGAAGGATGAGGGGAGCCAGGCGGGTGGAGGGCCGTCATAAAGACCCGCAGAGGAAGATGCCGTGCCTTCCCACCCCTGGTGACTCCCTGGTGATCCCGCCCGCGGATGGGACTTTTCGCAAAATTCCTCGCCAAACCCCTTGACAGGACCAGCGTCCAGTGGTATTATCTCACTTGCGTTCGGGGACAAAGCAATCCACGGGCGTAACCGATGGCTGAAGTGCCAGGTGTACCTGAACAACTGAAGAGTGGTAAGGATAAAAAGTAGTCAGTAACGACCGGAAAGCTGTAGAAATACAGGCGGCAAACCTGTCATCAGCATGCTGAAAAAGTCTCCGGTGTGGAGACTTTTGATAGATTACTGAATGGCGAGTTTGATCCTGGCTCAGGACGAACGCTGGCGGCGTGCGTAACACATGCAAGTCGAACGCTCTTTCGGAGACGGGAGGGCGTGGCGGACGGGTGAGGAACACGTGAGTGACCTGCCCTGCAGTGGGGGACACCGGTGCGAAAGCGCCGACAATCCCGCATGCGCTTGCTCTGGTAGAGCGGAGCAAGGAAAGCGATAGGCCCGCAAGGGCAGATGGCGCTGCAGGAGGGGCTTGCGTCCGATTAGCTGGCTGGTGGGGTAACGGCCCACCAGGGCGACGATCGGTAGCTGGTCTGAGAGGACGATCAGCCACACTGGGATTGAGAACGGCCCAGACTCCTACGGGGGGCAGCAGTGAGGGATCTTCGGCAATGGGCGAAAGCCTGACCGAGCGACGCCGCGTGCAGGAAGAAGGCCTTCGGGTTGTAAACTGCTTTTCTGAGGGAAGAGGAAGGACGGTACCTCAGGAAGAAGCCCCGGCAAACTACGTGCCAGCAGCCGCGGTAAGACGTAGGGGGCGAGCGTTGTCCGGAGTTACTGGGCGTAAAGAGCCTGTAGGCGGTCGAGCAGGTTCTGGCAGACAGCTGTCGGCTTCACCGACAGAGGGGCCGGAAGACGGTTTGACTTGAGGGCCACAGAGGGACATGGAATTCCCGGTGGAGCGGTGAAATGCGTAGAGATCGGGAAGAACACCGAAGGCGAAGGCAGTGTCCTGGGTGGTACCTGACGCTGAGAGGCGAAAGCCAGGGGAGCGAACGGGATTAGATACCCCGGTAGTCCTGGCCGTAAACGATGACCACCAGGTGTGTGGGGAGATCGACCCCCTGCGCGCCGGAGCACACGCACTAAGTGGTCCGCCTGGGGAGTACGGCCGCAAGGCTAAAACTCAAAGGAATTGACGGGGACCCGCACAAGCAGCGGAGCGTGTGGTTTAATTCGATGCAACGCGAAGAACCTTACCAGGGTTTGACAGGCTCTCTGAGCGTCCAGAGATGGGCGGGCCCGCAAGGGAGGGGAGCACAGGTGCTGCATGGCTGTCGTCAGCTCGTGCCGTGAGGTGTTGGGTTAAGTCCCGCAACGAGCGCAACCCCTGCTCTCGGTTGCAAGTTTCCGAGGGGACTGCCGTGAAGAACACGGAGGAAGGTGGGGATGACGTCAAGTCAGCATGGCCCTGACATCCTGGGCGACACACACGCTACAATGGTCGGGACAGCGGGCAGCGACTCGGCAACGAGGAGCCAATCCCTCAAACCCGATCTCAGTGCAGATTGCAGGCTGCAACCCGCCTGCATGAAGGAGGAGTTGCTAGTAACCGCCGGTCAGCACACGGCGGTGAATACGTTCTCGGGTCTTGTACACACCGCCCGTCACACCA
>JBHOQN010000135.1:0-51580 GCA_042408965.1 Ktedonobacteraceae bacterium | reverse complement strand
AGGGAAGGCAGATCGGGGGCCGATCGAACTCGTCGACGCTGCCCAGGGGGAAGCTCTCAATCTCGCCCGTGGCCGCTCGCTGGATCAGCGCGCAGCTATCGCCGAAGGCCTGCAGCACCGCCTCCAGAGCGGTCGGCCCGTTCTCTACAATGCGCAGGGTCACCAGGGCGATCAGGCCGAGGGCCGCGTTGACCGCATAGAGATTGCTACCGTCCTGTGAAAGGGTGAGCGTGTAGTAGCGCAGTAACGCACTGGATTGACCTGTTGGCAGATCGATGCAGCGAGCTAGCGCCACTGCGGTGGGTTAATCTCGTAGCGGCAGGATGTGGATGAACGCCTGATTCTCCAGCGTATTGATGTAGAGCGTGAAGGCGGCCGAGCCGTTGGGGGCCAGCTGGCGTGTCAGCGCTACCCCTTGCATCTTCTCCCCGGGCTCGTTCTTATCAACGATGACCTGAGGCAGCAGCGCGTCTGTGGCGGTAGTGTAGGCGCGCACATTGTAGTGATAGGTCTTGCGATCAAGGTACTGCAGAAGATAGATGATGTGGCCCTGGGGTGAGAGCGCGTCCAGGCCGAAGTCGCCCATGAGGGTAATGATCTTGCTCACTCTAGCGGCCTGCGTGTCAATCAGTGCGATGCGCGTTGTGGTTGCCGATGAGGTCTGATCGCGCAGCGCGAGCCAGCGACCATCTCCCGATAGCTGAGCGTTCTCGCTACTCTCACTGGCCAGTCCATAGCTGCCATTGACAACGAACGAGTGCAGGGTCGCTCCACTGCGCACGTCAAGCACCGAGAGCGTCGTTGTTCTCCCATGGACCTGCGCAGTGTACAGGCGAAGGTGATCGCGAGACATCAGACCCATTGGCAGGCTCAGCGCAGTCGTCGACGTCGCACTGTCAGGCCGAAAGACGATGATGCGCTGTGTGCCGCTCGTGGGTAGACCGTCGAGAATGTAGAGGGCTCCTGTAGAGGAAAAGCTGCGGCTCTGGCCCTGCCCTCCTCCCGTCGCTGGTGATGAGAGAGTGGTGCAGGCTGCCAGCAGGAGCAGTACCCCCATGAAGAACAGGTTGATCCAGCAAGAGCGATTGTGTTTCATGGTCCCTCCTGATCGTCCAGGCTACACTACAGGCCTGCAGTCTCCATGTTGCCACGGCAGGCCGTAGGGTGACCGTTAGCTTCCCCTACAGGTATACATGGGCGACCTGAAACAAGACTAAACTGATCCTAAATCGCACCTGAATCAAGCAGAAGTATCTGAACAAGCGTGTCGATCTATCTGTAGGAAGCTGCGGGCAGCCAGTGTCCTCCTCCGCCGGGACGAATCTCCCGAGAGGCTGCGGTGGCAGCTCTACGCTCTCTGCTGAGGGGATTGACGGAGGCCAGGCGGAGATAGCGGCGCCTGGAGACGCTGCGGCGCTCGCTGGCCTCTGCCACTGAGTTAAGCGCGCGCGTTGTTGAGCAGACGACGCACGACCAGAAACGTCACCGTGGCGCTAACCAGCGTCACCAGTATCATCAGGAGCAGAGTGAGACGCTGGTCGGGCGTTTCTTCTTCGGGCTGATCGACGATCTCGATTGGATGGGTATGGATCTCGTTAGTTGTCTGTGTCATGACAGTCCACCTTTCATCGTACCGGCCTCAGTGACCAGCCAGCATAGCTGCAATCCCTGCTCGAAGCCAACACTGCAGCGTGCAGGTCCAGGCGCTTCGCCTCCACCGCTCGAGGATCGGCCCTGCAGACTGACTGTACGCGGACTAGGCGTCAGGAGTAATGATAAGTTTACCAAACTGCTCACGCTGCTCCATGAGGCGCAGCGCCTCAGCAATCTGGCTCAGAGGATAGGTGCCATGAATAACGGGCCGGAGCTGGCCGCGGCTGACCAGCTTGAGCACCTCGGCCAGGTCCTGGCGCGTGCCACCATATGAGCCGATCAGCGAGATCTCTTTGGCGAAGAGCACCCAGAGATTGGTCTGGCCAGTGTTGCCGGTCGTGGCCCCACAGGTCACCAGGCGTCCCTTGCGAGCCAGACAGGCAACGCTTTTCTCCCAGCTCTCTTCGCCGACGTGCTCCACAACAACGTCGACTCCCCGCTTCCCGGTGATGCGTCGCACCTCTTGCAGAAAGTCCTCGCGTCGATAGTTGATCACCTCGTCGGCTCCCAGCTTGCGCGCCTGCTCCAGCTTCTCGTCCGAGCCAGCAGTGGCGATGACACGCGCCCCGTAGAGCCTGGCGATCTGGATAGCGGCGCTTCCGACGCCGCTGCCAGCAGCGTGTACCAGAACGTCCTGGCCGGGCTGCAGCGGGGCGCGCGTAGTGAGCATATGCCAGGCGGTAATCGTCGAGAGCGTCACCGCCGCAGCAGAGACAGCGTCGAGGTTCGTTGGCAGGGGCACAATGCTCGAGGCGGGCACACGGACGTACTCCGCAAATCCCCCCTGGCTTCCCAGTCCGATGATATCGCCTTTCAGACAGAGGACCTCCTCGCCAGCGCGGCAGAATTCGCATTGTCCGCAGAAGAGGTAGGGCGCCACGGCGACGGTCTGTCCCACGCTGAGGCCCGTTACGGCCTCGCCCAGCGCGGCGATCTCGCCGGCAATCTCTGAGCCGGAGATGTGAGGCATGGGACTTACCCGCGTTCGCCCGCTGCGCGAGTAGATATCAACACGATTCAGCCCGCAGGCGTGAACTTTCACCACCACGTCCAGCGCGCCAGGCGTTGGTACGGGAACGTCTTCGATACGGAGCACATCCAGGCCACCAGTTTCATGAAATACTGCAGCTTTCATCAAGCCTCCCATACGAGCGTACGAGTAAGAGCAGAATGCCAATCAACATATATTGTACATCATGCATGCTCTCTCGTGTGGGCGGCCTGCTCCTCGCTCCAGAGCAGTGACGCCAGTCGCGGACTGCCTCGGGGAGAGGAGGCCGAGCAGCAGAACTGCTTCTCTCGCCTCACTCTCACCTTGCTCTGAGATGACTGCAGCCGTGGATAGGATAGGACAGAACAGACCAGAACTGGAGGAAGCTGGAGCGCTTCCTAGATCAGCTTCCAGCCGGAGACAGCCAGCACGATAGCCAGCACCGGATTAAGCAGCTGATCGGGGATGAACTTGCTCAACTTACTCCCTATGTAGACACCGGGCAACGATCCAATCAGCAGCAGACCGACGATGCCCCAGTTGATCGTGCCTGAAGAGAGATAGCCGATCATGCCGGCCAGCAACAGCAGGAAGGCCTGGAAGATGTCGGTACCCACCAGCTTTTTCGGTCCCAGTTGCGGATAGAGGAAGGCCAGCGTCACAATGATCAGGGTCCCACTCCCGACAGAGGTCAGGCCGACCAGAAAGCCGACCAGGGCTCCAGCGATGATGAGGATGGCGCGGCGGTACCAGGGTTGCCGCGCTGGGGCAGGGACCGTCTGGCCCGAAGGGAACACCTGCCGATGGCCCTCAGCTTCTGGCTCGTCCTGCGTAGCAGATGTCGCTGCCAGCGCCTGGGCGCTCACGCGCGCCTCCTGGGCCTTGCGGCGACGCTCAATGGAGCGCAGCAGATAGGGTCGCGCCAGCAGAAGCACGGCGACGAGCACCAGCGTGTATCCGATGGCATGGAGCAGAATCGTATTGATCAGATGGCCATAGTGTGCGCGGATGTACTGCACCAGGAACACACTCACCAGGATAGCTGGCACGCTGCCGCAGGCCAGCCAGAGCGCTGCCCGAAAGTCGATCTGGCGCTGACGCGCGTGAATGACCGTGCCGAAGGCCTTCGTAATTGCCGAGTAGGCGACGTCTGAAGTGACAGCCCAGAGAGGGGGAATACGGAAGAGGAGGATCATGATCGGCGCCAGCAGTGAACCGCCGCCCATTCCTGTGAGACCTATCAGAAAACCAACCAGCAGCCCCGCAAATGATATGCGATAATCCATCGATGTATACCTCCAGCAAATCTTGCACACTGCATGCTACAGCGAGACAGGACAGGACCACTCAAACGATGTCTGCTAGCAGCCTGGGATGGGGGTCCTGCTCCAGAGAGCAGCACACTCCCCTCCAGTCTGGCACTACCGATCCGATGACAACTTACTCCTCGCACCGCCACTTCCGGGGCTGTCCGCCAGAGGGCACCCTGGGGGGCCAGGCGTGCTCGCTCGCGAAGAGATCCCAGGAGGTTGATCACTGCACCAGCGGTCTGAGCAGACGCCGTGCCGGAAGGCGGTGAGTTCCTGATACAGGGCAAGCACTGGGCAGGCCAGGGGCAGCAGCGGCAGCAGGGCCAGTTGCAGCGCCCGCCACTGCAGGGAGGGACCTTCACGCTCTGGGGCAAGCGGTACCTTTCCGCGCAGTCGCCGCTCGCGCCAGACGACCAGGGCATAGAGGAGCAGTGTGGCGTAATTGAGCGCAACCCCCAGGAAGAAGCCGCCCAGCGCAGCGTCTGCCACCAGCCGTGTGGCTCCGCGCCAGAGCAGGGCGCTGCCTGCCAGCGTGTAGAGAGAGACAGCCGCCGCCAGTTCGGCGAGAATGGTCAGTGGACCATGGAGAGCCATCTCCAGCGTAACAAACCGGCGCAGCGATATCGCCCCCCATCTGACGCTTCTCGCACTTCGTCTGCTCAACATCACAGGCTCCCTTCGGACTCTCCCGAGGCCCGGCGCTGTCGCTCCCTTGCGGCAGCGTGCGGACCGCCTTGCGCTTGCCAGCACACTTACACTGATGAAGCCAGACGAGCAGATTCCTGCTCCCGCACGGCCTCGATCAGGATGCGTGCGACTTCAGGGCGTGAAAATTCGCGCGGAGGCATCTCCCCAGCTCGCAGCATCTGGCGCACCTTTGTGCCGCTCAAAATCACATGCTGACTGCTCTCGTGTGGACAGGTCTTTGTCGAGGCCATGCCCTCGCAGGCACGGCAGTAGAAGGTATGATCGAAGAACAGCGGCGTAATACCGAGCCTGGCGGGCTCGAACTCGGCGAAAATGTGGTGAGCGTCGTAGGTCCCATAGTAGTTGCCAACACCGGCGTGGTCACGTCCGACAATGAAGTGCGAACAGCCGTAGTTCTTACGCAGCAGCGCGTGAAAAACCGCTTCGCGCGGACCTGCATAGCGCATCGCTGCCGGCAGCACGCCCAGCAGGACGCGCCCGGCCGGGTAGTAGTGCTCAAGCAGGACCTCATAGCAACGCATGCGCACCTCTGCCGGGATGTCATCCTCCTTGGTCGCACCAACCAGCGGATGCAGGTAGAGGCCATCGACGATCTCCAGAGCACACTTCTGAATATACTCGTGGGCGCGGTGGACAGGATTGCGGGTCTGAAAGCCGACAATCCGCTTCCAGCCACGCTCTGTGAAGAGCGCTCGCGACTGCGTCGGCGTATAGCGATACATTGCGAAACGCTGCTCCTGCAGCGTCAGGACGCGAACCGGCCCGCCCAGCAGGATATCGCCCTGCGTGTAGAGCGCTCTGACGCCCGGATGAGCTTCATCAGTGGTGCGGTAGACCAGCGCCGCCTCGTGCCCTTTATCGTAGGAGTATTGCTCTTCCAGCGTGAGAATCGCCTGTGGGTTCCCCCGAGTATCCACCAGGGCTACCTCGTGCCCCTCTCGCAGGCTGCTGACCTGCTCTACAGAGGCCGAAAGCGTCACTGGAATGGTCCAGGGGAGCCCGTTGCTCAGATGCATCTCGTTGACGACGCTCAGGTAGTCTCGCCGGGTCATGAAACCTCTGAGTGGACTGTAGGCGCCCACAGCGAGCATCTCCAGATCCGCCAGCTCGCGCACTCCGATCTGCAGGTGCGGCAGGCTCCGCGCGTGCGCAAGGAGCTCTTCCCGTTCTCTCCCCTCAACAAGGTTGGTCACCAGGGTCCCGCCGTGAGGGGCGATCAAACCGTCATCTGTCATGGTGCTCTCTTCTCCTTCAAAGCGCTGATCATTTGAAGTGCTGCTCATGCCTTACGAAGCAGCGCTTATCTCGCGGGGGGCCGGCCGCGCCGCCTCCAGAAACTCGGGACCTAGATAGCCCAGTTCCACCAGCTTCGCGAAGATGTGCGCGACGCTCTCTTCCGGAGTCTCGCGAGCCGTCTCGATGATCAGCTCAGGGGCTTCAGGCTCCTCGTACGGGTCGTCGATCCCCGTAAAGTTCTTGATTTTGCCCTCCTCGACCTGGCGGTAGAGGCCCTTGACATCGCGCTGGCGACAGACATCGGGCGGGCATTTCACGTAGACCTCGACGAAGCGCCCGATCTCACGCCGTGCCCACTCGCGGGCCTCGCGGTAGGGAGAGATGGCCGCGGAGATGCAGATAACGCCGTTGCGCGTCAAGAGCTTGCAGACGAAGGCGATGCGCTTGATGTTGGTATCGCGATCCTCACGGCTGAACCCCAGGCCCTTGCTGAGATGAGTGCGTACGACATCGCCGTCGAGCACCTCGACGTTGCGGCCGTACTGACGTAGACGCTGTTCAACAGCGCTGGCGAGAGTGCTTTTGCCTGCGCCTGAAAGCCCTGTGAACCAGAGAGTAAAACCACTGTTCGTCATCGAGTATCTATTACTCCTTCTTCAGGATGATCTTGAAAAGAAGCGCCTAGAGAGCAAGCGCCTCATAGAGACGCCATTCCGGGTCGAGGGAGAGGGTGCTGGCTTCTTGCTGGCCGGTGCGTCCCTTGCGTAGCAGGATGCGCGAGCGTTTACCATCGACCAGAATCCAGGTGTCTGAGCGCCGATCATAGCTGCAATCCTGGAGCCAGTCGGTGTCAGCGTCGATGGCCGCCTCGATGGTACCTCGAGCCTCGGCGGCGTTGAAGCGCACCAGCAGCGCCAATCCATGGACCGTATCGGCTACCGTGAACGTATCCTCATCCAGGATGCGCACCGCGTGAGGATGGTCGAGACCTTCCAGCACCGTCCGCCAGGAGCCGCTCTCCCGATCGATAGCGATGACTGTTCCCTGATGGAAGAGCGTCGCCAGAATCAGGCCAGCGGGGTGCTCTGCGACCGAGTTTACATGCGTCGTCTGACCGAGCGTGCCATACTTCGCAGCGCGGTGGTCGCGCCCTTTATCGATCTCGCGTGGCTGGCCAGTGGGAGTGAGCGGAAAGCCGTGCTCCGTCGCCCACCACTCCCAGAGCAAGGCACCCTCGGCCGTGAACTCCAGCAAAAGGTCCAGCCCGGTACTGGCCACCAGGTAGCCTCTGGAGCTACGCGAAATCGAGTGCAGTGCATTGAAGAGCGGTAGAGAGATGACGTCGCAGCGCAGGCTGCGCAACTGGGGGTCAACTTCATGGATGCTGCTCGCTGTGGTCACCAGCACGCCCTGCTCCGAAGGAACCATGCCGGCGGCCATCCCAAGCGCCAGTGTGCGCTGGATCTCCCCATCTTCGATCAGGCACAGCAGTCCCCCCAGATCTTCATTGGGTTTCTGAAGACTGCCTCTGACCGTCAGAGGGCAGGCTGTCTGGCTGGCCTGCTGACCCGTCTCTGACCAGTGCTTTTTCAGCGTAGAGTGTCTGGTTGAGATACAACTGACAAGTAATTTCATCGGGTGATGCCTCTCCACCTTTCGATTCGGGTGTAAGCTGCCTCCACGGTAGTCCGACCTCATGTCGAGACGACCGGTCATACTTCTCTGTAGCTGGCAGGAGCACCTGCCGCCAGTGATCGCTGCTGGTATGAAAAGGCCAACTGCGCCAGGCCTGCCCGACTCGTGCTGCGCTGCTTTCAGAGGCGCTGGCGCCGTTGCCAGGGCATGGGTACGTGTGGTGTGGTGCTGCGAACAGAATACCCGTGCGAGCGCTTGTGCTGAAGGCAGATGGCGTCGAACAGGTAGGATGCCCACAGACCTTACGTCGCCATTTGTTGATTTAGTTGATCAACAAAATGCATATCTCTGCTGTTACTATACTGTGCGGAATAGCGCCTTGTCAACCCTTCCGGTGGCGAAGGTACGCCGCGCGTGCCGCTCGTTGTTCTGACTGCCAGGATGACAAGTACCCCTTGACGTCGAGGTCAGAGCAGCGTTATCATCCTTATACACCACTCTGCTGAAAGTCTGTGGAACAATGCTGAAGAAATTGCGAGGGCGCAACCTGGCCCATCCAGGCTGTCTAGTAGGGGTAACGCTCGGTCTGACCCTTGGTCTGGTCATCGCGGGCATCCTGGCCCTGAGCTTCAACGTCAATCCCAGTCTCGATCTGGTGATCTGGTTCGGTCTGACCCTGTTGCTGGGGGCTGCTGGCTGGGTGATAGGTGATCGTCTCTCCTCACGTTTTCCTGCGCTTGAAGAAGATCCGCACTCCCATATGTGAGGGTGCCTGTGGCGAGCGACCAGGGAGACTGGCGCTTTGCATAGATTTGTGGTATAGTTTCTCTATCTACATCGGCAATGCCGGTCCGTATCGCCAGGATATGGACCGTCTTCCTTGCCAGCAGGCTGAGCAGAGCTGCTCCAGCTCTCGGGCGATGATGCGCGTTCCATAGTTCACGCCGTATCGTCGTGGCCTCTCCAACGTTGCTGACCACCAGATACGGGTTTTCCCCTGTTTTTCCGAACAAAAGCATCCTTCGTGTCTGCCCGACACGGCCCAGGAGGACAATCTATGCCGAACAATGAATTCCATCAGCCCGTTTCTGTGGACTCGGCTCCCAGGGGCAGTCGCTGTGAATGGTGTGGAGAGCCGGCCGAGCGGCAATTGACGGCTATTGGTGGTCTCTATCACAACGATGGCGGTCTTTTCTGTCGGCCCTGCGGAGAGAAATTTGTGCAGGCCGTCATCAACTCCCTCCAGTTCCCCGGCTCGCTAGAGATACGAGCCTGCTAGGCGTGTCTTCCTCAGAGGTGTATCGGCCAGTGACCAGAGAGAGCGTCGCTGCAGAGCAAGAGAAGAAGAAAGGGAGAGGCTCAGGAAAGGCCTCTCCCTTATGCTTGCCTGACGTTCTATCATTGTATAGCCCGCTACGGCCAGATCAGGTGGCTAGGCGTAGCGCTGGATATACTCAGCGATATCGAACGTACGTGGCCGGGTCACCTCATGGGCCGTCTGATCCATCGTCGGCCGTTCCTCGCGATAGAAGACGCCCATATACTGCTTCTCCGTGTCCAGGGCGAACTCCAGAGCTTTCAGGCGGTTGGAGGGATCATGGTCCGTGGGCAGGGGAGTGACAGAGGCATCCCAGGCATCAAACGTATTGTAGAACGTCGGGCAGGGGCTGAGTACATGGACCAGGGCGAAGCCGCGGTGCAGCGTTGCCTGTTCGATCAGGGTAGCCAGCTCTTTCGGTTTGGCGGAGTAGCCGCGGGCGACAAAGCTCACATTCAGCGAGAGGGCCGTCGCGATCGGGTTGAACTGCGAAGCCAGCAGACCATAAGGTGAGGATTTCGTTTTATGGCCATGAGGCGAGGTAGGCGAGGTCTGGCCTTTAGTCAGACCGTAGATCTCGTTATCCATCACGATCGCTGTGATATCGATGTTGCGCAAAGCTGCATGCACGAGATGGCCAACGCCGATGCTGAAGAAGTCCCCATCGCCACCCACAGCGATCACTGTGAGATCGGGCCGGGCCATCTTCAGTCCCTGCGCGACGGGCAGAGCACGCCCATGGACACTATGGAAGCCGAAGGTCCTGATGAAGTGTGGAAAGCGACTGGAGCAACCGATGCCTGAAACCACCACCGTCTGGTCGACCGGCAGCTTCAGGTTCGCCATACCGCGCAGCGTGGCATTAAGCACACCAAAGTCGCCACAGCCGGGACACCAGGTTGGCTTCACCTCGCTCTTATAATCCTTCAGGGTGAGCGTCGGAGTGGTTGACTGAACCACGGCTAACTAACCTCCTCGATTGCCCGCAGAATCTCGCCTGCGGTGAAAGGAATTCCCCCAAATTTATTGACGCGGATCGCCTGCAGACCGTACCGTGCGCCGAGCAGATTGGCCAGTTGCCCCGAATAGTTGCACTCAGGCACGATCACCGTTTTGACCGAGTGGATGAACTCCCGGATCGCGCGGTCAGGCAGCGGCGAGAGAATCTTCAAGTGTAGCGAAGCCACCTTGTAGCCTTGAGCGCGAGCACGGTCCACAGCCTCCTGAATAGCGCCTTCCGTCGATCCCCATCCGATCAGACCGATGACAGCCTCGCTATCGCCGTAGCGCTCAGGGGGCGGCAGCTCCTGGGAGGCCGTATCGAGCTTGCGGAAGCGCTTCTCCATCATCGCCGTGTGGTCTTCTGGTTCGTAGTCGGGGTGGCCATGCTCATTATGCTCCAGGCCAGTTGCCGAATAGGGAATGGCCCCCGCTCCAGGGATCGTCGTGGGAGAGATCCCACTGGCCGTATAGGCATAGCGAGCGAAGCTTGTGGCCAGAGCCGCGGCTGCCTCGTGTTTACCGTTGCTGGACGCGCCATTGGACCCGTTGTTACCCGATGGGCTGTACTCGAGGCGACCTTCGATAGGCAGCGGCTGAAAGACACTGCGGTCCACACTCTCCACGCGCGCAGTCAGCGACTGGTCAGTCAGAAAGATCACTGGCATCTGGTAGCGCTCAGCCATATTGAAGGCCAGCCCCATCATAGTGTAGCAGTCGGCCACATTGGCGGGAGCGACGATCATGCGCGGAGTATCACCGTGGCCGCCATAGAGGGCAAAGCTCAGATCAGCTTGCTCCATCTTGGTGGGCATCCCCGTGCTGGGGCCAGCGCGCTGGGCGTCGACGATCACCGCCGGCAATTCCGCCATAGAGGCCAGGCCGATCAGCTCCGTCATCAGCGAGAAGCCCGGACCCGAGGTCGCCGTCATTGCGCGCACACCGCCGAATGAGGCGCCCAGGACAGCGGCAAGCGCAGCCATCTCATCCTCCGCCTGCAGGAAGGTGCCACCCACCTGAGGCAGCTCCTTTGCCAGCGCCTCCATGATGTCGCTGGCCGGCGTGATCGGATAGCCCGCGAAGAAACCGCAGTGAGCCGCCAGCGCGCCCGCTACCACTGCCTGGTTGCCATTGAGGACCACGCGGTCAGCCTTCTCCACCGGGCCCAGGTGATAGGGGTCACGCTTGGTAATCTTCTCGCTGACATAGCGCTGTGCCACATCCAGAGCCAGCCGGTTCTTCTCCATCAGCACAGGATTCGCCTTACGCGAGCGTGAGAGGCGCGACTCAACGACCTGCAGGATGGCCTCCAGGGGAGGTCCGAAGAGACCAGCGATCGCGCCGAGCATGACCATGTTCTTGGTCTGGAAGAGTTGAACTTCCTTGCGCGCCAGTTCGTTGAAAGGAACAGCGTACGTGATAAAGTCATCGGTTTCAGGCGTAAAATCGGAGGGGTCGTATATCAGTACCCCGCCATGACGCAGGTCGCTGATGTTCCGGTCGTAGGCTTCCCTGTTCAGGCAGACGAGGACATCGGCGTAGTCCCCCATCGATCTGACAGGCTGGTCGCTGATACGTACCTGGAACATACATGGCCCGCCGAGGATCTCAGCCGGGAATGTGCGGAAGGTGAATACGTGATATCCCCAGCGTGCGGAGGCGAGAGCGAGGATATCACCGCCTGAGATGGTACCTTCGCCCGACTCGCCACCAATCCTGATCGTTACTTCATTCTCCATTGAATGCCCCCTGAAAAATTCGACCGCGCCCTGTGCACAGAAATGGCGCGGCCCTCATAGAGCGGTTTTCAGATTCCATGAGTCACTCGTTCTAGCGAGATCGCTCACTGGTCTCCTTTCATTCCGGCTACGCGAGAACTGGCTTGATAAGAGCACGGCTGTGTTTCTGCAAAAGTGCTGATAAGTCCGCTACTTGCCAGGCGATTTCTGGGGAGAATATCCCCACGCTCTACACGTTCGATATTATAGCACAAGTTGAGGAGGATGACGCATCTACAGAGGTCGATTTTGAACCAAAGGTCGTAGGCTCGGCTCTCAGTCGCCGGCAGAACGGTCTCTTCCCTCTTCCCAGGACACCGAAGATATGGTACAATGCCTCCCGCAAGGGCCCATAGCTCAGCGGTTAGAGCAGCCGGCTCATAATGTGCGCCGCTGTGCTCTACCTGCCTCTGCTGCGTGGTGCAGCACCACTGGGACCACTGTGGTTAAAGCCTGGCCTGACCTGGACCCGAAAGGGTAAGGGGACAATAGCATGGCCAGAAACGTGCGGCGTGGGGTAAACTGCTATCCCCGCGAGTCCGTGCAGCGAGGCCGTATATGGTGAGGATGCGTTTTCCAAACCCGAGACGAGTTGGCGTTTCCGGCAGCCCGTGCGATGGCAGGATGGCGCACGTCCCGATTTAACGATCGTGGTTATGAGGATCGTTAAGGGTCTCATCGGGAGACACCCCTCAACGGGGCTATCGTCGTAAGGGCACCTACGTACGGACCGAGACAGGTAGGGAACTGCGGGATCACCTGTCAGGCTCTCTCATGAGCCTTATGGTGACGGAGTGCCCATAGTACTCAAACGATCGGGGTAATGCTCGATACACGGGGAAGGGGCACAGGGTGTGGTCGTGAGTGTGCTTGCTGCCCATCCGGGTTGCAAGGCCAGGCGGTTGCTGCTGCCTATCCAGGTCGCAGCCAGATTCTGGCTGGAGTACTCATGGACTCACCTGGAGAGCCGTGTGCGCTGAAAGGCGCATGCACGGTTCGGGAAGAGATGGCCGGTGGCGTTCGTGTTCGGTCTGCGCTCTCCTGCTGGGGAGATGCTGGCGCGGCATGGGAGGAACCTGCTGTCTGCTTCACCCGGTTGGTCCCTGGTTCGAATCCAGGTGGGCCCACCTCTGCGCTGATGGATCGTATGGCCAGAGAGGGATAAGGAGCTGGCTCCGCGTTCCCCTCGCTCCTCCTGGCCATGCGCTCCGCTGGTTTTTCCTCATCCCTCGGGGTCTGCTTCTCAACCTCGCTGACAGGCCAGGCTCTCTGGCCTCCAATCTGTCGTCAGCCGGCTGATGATCGCTTACGCCCTTCTGCCAGCTCCCATCGGCTCTGTAGTACTATTCTGCTATCTACCGTCCAGGACTGGTAAAAAGAGCGCTCAACCAATACAATGAAACACGATGAATTCTCTGGCAGGTTGGGAGTAGATGGCTGCGATGTCTGACACTCGTGCTCCATCGGGTAAAGCGGCCCTGACCGGGAAGTTGCTGACGCTGGTCTCTCTGGCTACGCTGGCGACGCTCCTGATTGTGGCGCGTCTTGTGATTCTCTCCGCCTCTATGTCGACTGCCCCCAATCCCCCGCCGCTGGTGATTCCTGCATTGCGAGAGTGGCACGGCGGCCAGGGCAGCTTTCTGCTTACTGGCTCAAGCCGCATTGTGCTCGATCCCTCCTCAGCCCTGACCTTGCAGACCACCGCTCTCGTCTTTCAACAGGACCTGCTCGCTGTGACCGGCTACAGGCTCCCTGTGATTGTGCAGGCGACTCCGCAAAACGGCGGCTTCTTCCTTACATTGAAAAGCTCAGATAGATTGATCGGAGATGAGGGCTATCTCCTGACGATTGCTGACAACCTCACCCTCAGCGCACATACCCCCCAGGGCATCTTCTACGGTACACGTAGTATTTTACAGATACTGGCACAGGACCCCCTGAGAGCACATATCGCTCGTGGTATAGCACGAGACTATCCATGCTATCATATTCGAGGTTTTATGCTTGATGTGGGAAGACGCTTCTTTTCTCCTGCTCTGCTTGAAGATTATGTGCGGCTGATGTCCTGGTTCAAAATGAATGATTTCCAGCTCCATCTCAATGATAATGCGATCGGCGCTGGAACAAGCCAGAACTGGCGCCATGCCTATGCCGCCTTTCGTCTGGAAAGTCAGCAGTTCAAGGGGCTGGCGGCTCGCGATGGAGCCTATTCGCGCGATGATGTGCATGCGCTGGAGGTGTTTGCTGCCTCGCATGCCCTGACCATTACTCCCGAGATCGATGCGCCTGCTCATGACCTGGCCCTGACGCAGTACCGGCCCGATCTGGCCAGTCCGCGCTATTCCAAGGAGTTTCTGGATCTCGGCAATCCCGCTGCCGCCAGCTTTGTGGAGTCACTCTGGAATGAGTTCCTCCCCTGGTTCAACACCACTCAGGTCCATATCGGTGCCGATGAGTATGCCATCCATGATGCTGATCGCTATCGAGCGTTCATCAATACGCTGGATGATTACCTCAGAGGGAAAGGCAAAACTGTTCGTGTCTGGGGCAGTCTCTCGATGATGAAGAGCGTGGTGAAGGTGCATAGCGATATTGTCATCGATGTCTGGAACAATCGCTGGGCTAATCCGGTGGCCATGGTGCGCGCCGGTTTTCAGATCATTAATATGAATGACAACCTGCTCTATATTGTCCCACGCGCAGGGTACTATCATGATTATCTTGATACCAGACTCCTGTATGAGCGCTGGGAGCCGTTTATCTTTGATCTGAACAATGCGAGTCTCAATCTGCAGCCGAATGATCCACATCTGCTGGGGGGGATGTTTGCCCTCTGGAACGATAAGCTCAATAGTGTGAGCGATGCCGAGATCGACGCACGCCTGGAGCCGGCCATGCCGGTGCTGGCTCAGAAACTCTGGAGTGCTAGCACTGCTGGCCTCTCCTACGCGCAGTTTGAGCAACTGGCTTTGCAGATCGGCACGGCCCCAGGAACTCACCTGCCTCTGCCCCCTCTGCAGTTTCAGTTCCCCTCTCATACACAGTCCCAGGTGGAGACCCGCGCTCCGGCGCCGCTGGCCAGCCTCTGGGTCGCCAGGCAGCGCCCTTCTCTGATGTCGCGGATGTCGCGCTGACAATCCAGCGTTCGGTCTGCTGAGGAGCCGCGGAATGGATGAGCAGTCCTGCGCTGTTCTCTCCTATAGAGGAGAGTGATCTGTTCAGTCTCCTGTCTGCTGTACATGGCACCGAGGGACGAGGGAAGGCCCTTTTCTTCTGATCGACTCGGTGAGAGATAGAGGCACCAACAATGCAGGAACAGCATCATAGAGCGAATCAGGGACGTCCGCATGTCGTCATTATTGGTGGAGGCTTTGGTGGATTACAGGCGGCGCGGGCGCTGGGAACAGCGCCAGTGAACGTCACGGTCATTGATCGCACCAACCACCACCTCTTTCAGCCCCTGCTCTATCAGGTCGCGACGGCGGCCCTTTCCCCTGCGGATATCAGTGCCCCTGTGCGGCACATCCTCAGGCGGTACAGAAATACGGAGGTACTCCTGGCCGAAGTCACCGGGGTGGACACCGCCAACAAGCGGGTTCAGCTCGGCGAGCGCAGCCTCCCTTATGACTACCTGGTGATCGCCACGGGCGCGCGCCAGAACTACTTTGGCCATCCGGAATGGGAGCAGTTTGCGCCGGGTCTCAAGACCCTGGAGGATGCTACGCGCCTGCGCCGTCAGATTCTGCTGGCCTTCGAGGCTGCCGAGATGGAGAGCGACCCCGAGAAACAGCAGGCGCTGCTGACCTTTGTCCTGGTGGGGGCTGGTCCGACGGGGGTCGAGATGGCGGGAGCCATCGCCGAGCTGGCACATAAGGCCCTGGCTGCCGATTTCCGCCACATCAATCCTCACTCTGCTCGTATCATCCTCGTAGAAGCGGGACCTCGTATTCTGCTCTCCTTTCCAGAGACCCTGGCCCGCAAGGCACAGAAGGCGCTCAACCGCCTTGGCGTCGAGGTGCGCACCGCTTCGCCAGTCTCCTCGATCGATGAGAATGGCGTGGTGATTGCTGGAGAATACCTGCCGGCGAAGACGATCATCTGGACGGCTGGTGTGGCTGCCTCACCTGCGGGTCGATGGCTGAATGTGGAGACGGACCGCGCGGGGCGGGTAAAGGTTGCCAGCGATCTCAGCGTGCCCGGCCTGCCGGAGGTCTTTGTGATCGGCGATACCGCCCTCGTCGAGGAGCGTGGCAGGCCTCTACCAGGCGTGGCGCCGGTGGCCATGCAGGAAGGTCGCTACGTCGCAGCAGCGATTCTGCGGCGTCTGGCCGGAAGGACCCCGGAGCCGTTCCACTACTTCAACAAGGGGAATCTGGCGACGGTGGGACGTGCCTGGGGCCTGCTTGAAATCGGCCGATTGCGTATGGCTGGTTTTCTGGCCTGGCTCCTCTGGCTTTTCGTGCACATCTGCTACCTGATTGGCTTTCGTAACCGGGTTGTTGTGCTCTTCCAGTGGGCCTGGGCCTACCTGACCTTTCAGCGAGGCGCACGCCTGATCCTCTACCCGGAGAGTACTCCCTCCCGCGTACCAGCGACCACACGCAGATAGCGCACCACGGCAACGCCAGCTTGTGAAGCCTGGCGCTGCTGTGCTGATCTCCGCGCTCTCTCTGAGCTGATGCCTCACGCGCCCAAGGCGTCAGCTCTGGCTTCTCTAAAGGATCTCTCAACGCTTCTCCTGATCGCTGCTGATTCTCCAGCCTCTGGAAGCCTGAAACTGGAAGGCGTTCTGCTGCGTATCCGCCTGAGAGAGCAAGTATCTACTGGCTGAGTTCCTGGAAAGGATGTACCCTATGACCACCAGAACAAGAACGACCGGAAAAGAGGCCTTTGAGGGACAGCCTCGTCTGAAACAGCATATGCATGAGATTCAGCGTGCTGAAGAGCTCAGACATCTGCCTCTCGAACTATCGGAAGAGGCTCGCAAGCAGAGCATCGGTATGTTGAATCAATTGCTGGCCGATTCCATCACCCTCTACCATTTGTACAAGAAGCATCACTGGCAGGTTGCTGGTCCAACCTTCTATCAGCTGCATCTGCTCTTTGACAAGCATGCTGATGAGGTGTTGCAAACAGTGGACCTGATCGGGGAGCGCATTCAAATGCTGGGCGGCGTCGCCCTGGGAATGCCCTTTGAGGTGGCGGAGAGCACGAAGATCGCGCGCCCGCCGAAGGGGACGGAAGGAGTACCTTCCATGCTGGCTCGCCTGGTTGAGGCGCATGGGGTGGTTATCAAAGAGATTCGCTCCGGCGTGGAGCTGACCGAGCGCAATCACGATTATGGTACCAACGACATGCTGATGTCAGACATTCTGCGCATGCATGAAATGCAGATCTGGTTCATTTCTCAACATCTCGTTGATACACCACTGATCGGCGAAGATGGCGCGAACTAGCGAACCATCGGCTGGTGAGGTCGGGCCTGTCGGCCACCCCCTTCAGCCGCCAGCCTTCTTGTAGCGAGCGGGGCAGAGCCCGGTGTCAGAGATCAAGGGTCTACCCCGCTCGTCCTCTCCCCAGGCAGATCTTCCCCTGCAGCCAGCTTTATGTTATAGTATGACATTGCATTCTAAGAGACGAACCACCTACCTTTCCCTTGTCTTTATCAGGATTTCCTATGCTATACGATCAGGTCAAGATCTTCGTCAAAGCCGGCGACGGCGGTGGCGGCTCAATTCATTTTCGCCGCGAGAAATACGTGCCACGGGGTGGGCCGGATGGCGGCGATGGGGGACGTGGTGGCAGCATCTATATTCGCGCCAGCGCTGCCGTCAATACCTTGATTGATTATCGCTATCGGCAACACTTCAAAGCGGGCAATGGTGAGCCAGGTGGACGCCAGAAAATGCACGGCGCCAGTGGTGATGATCTCGAATTAGTGGTTCCCTGTGGCACGCTCGTAAAAGACGCTGAAACGCAGGAGTTACTGGCCGACCTGGTTGACGATGGCCAGCGCGTCATGGTGGCGCGTGGTGGCCGCGGTGGCCTGGGGAATGTGCACTTTGCCACGTCCACCCATCAGGCGCCGCGTGAGGCTCAGAATGGCGAACCTGGTGAGGAGCGCCAGCTCATTCTGGAACTGCGGCTGATCGCCGATGTCGGGCTGGTCGGCTATCCCAATGCTGGCAAGTCGACGCTGCTCTCGGTTGTGACAGCCGCGCGCCCGAAAATTGCTGATTATCCCTTTACGACACTGGTGCCCAATCTGGGCGTAGTGAGCGTCGGACGTCGAGGCAGCTACGACGAGTACAGCTTCGTCCTGGCGGACATTCCCGGATTAATTGAGGGCGCTGCCCGGGGGGCTGGCCTGGGCCATGAGTTCCTGCGACATATTCAGCGGACGCGCCTGCTCATTCATCTGCTCGACGGCGCATCTGAGCGCGATCTCTGGGACAATTTCCTGGCGATTCAGCGTGAGTTGGAGACGTATGATCGCCAGCTCGCGAGCCGCCCTCAAATCGTTGTACTGAACAAGATGGATCTGCCTGAGGCTCAACAACGCTGGCCAGCGCTGAAGGCCCGCGCCGAGGAGGCTGGCTATCCCGCATTTGCCATCTCAGCGGCGGCTCAGCAGGGGACCAGCGAGTTGATGCAGTACGCCGCCCGACGTCTCGAGGAGATCAAGCAGGAGGCGTCGCAGAGAGCGGCTGAGGAGGCCGCCACAGCGATCGCCGGACCCGTACTTCGTCCTGAGCCACCTGATGCCTTCACGGTCAGCAGGGAGGCGGACGGCCTTTTTGTTGTGCGGGGCCGGCGCGTCGAGCGTATCGTCAGTATGACCAGACTGGACAGCGATGAAAGCATGGACCGCCTGCAGGTGATCCTGGAGAAGATGGGCGTCACCAGAGCGCTGGAGGAGGCCGGGGTCCAGGTCGGCGATGTAGTGCGCTTTGGCAAGGTTGAACTGCTGTGGGGCGAATGAGGGGCCAGCCCTGCTGCGGGGCTGCACGGCTCTTGCTGGGGGGCTGGCCCGGACCCCCGGGGTCCCTCCTGATACCCTGAGCGCCAGCGTCTGTGGCTGCTGGCGCGCCTCCCTGCGACCCGGCGCCACTGTGGCGGCTGCTGCGATCAGCATCCAGCTTTATGCTATACTTACAATGGTCTGCGGCGCCGTTCGTACCTGTAAAGCCCGCGTCAAGAAGCCATTCGCATCATGGAAGACGAGAGTGACCGCACAGATGGGCGAAACATTGAATCTCCTCTTTCGCGCCAGCGAAGGAGGCAGCTTCTCCCTCGAAGCGAGGGATAGCTGGTCTGGGAGGACGGTCAGCGGCGACTTTGTTCCCCCTTTTACTCCACGGCAGCTCACAACCCTTCTGAAGAGGCTTGATCGCCAGGAGATCACCAGTCAGGGCTTGCGTGAGATTGGGGAGCGGCTCTTTTCCGCGCTCTGTGGCCATCGGCCTCTAGACGCCGGCTCATGTGATCAGCAGGAGTCCGTGCGCGCCATTTTGCGCAGCGTTGTTCAGCGCACCCTGCGTCGGCGTGGCACCGTCGCCCTCACACTGAGTTTTGCTCCGGGGTGTGATGAGTTTGTGCGCTATCCGTGGGAACTGCTCCATAATGGTGAGCATTTCCTCATAGCCAGTGGTGTCTTCACGCTCACCCGTATTCTGGTGCGTCCCGACGAGCCTGTCGGTTGTGAACTGCCCGTTCATCCTCCCCTGAGCATGCTCTACATCGGGGCTTCACCCACTGACTGTGAACCGCTTGAGACTGAACGCAGCTTTGAGGCGTTGCGGCGTGGCCTCTCTCGTCTGATTGAAAGCGGCCAGCTGATTCTGAATCGCCTGGAACCCTGCACCTTCGATGAGCTGGTGCGCTATCTCAATGCCTATGGAGGGGCGGGTGTACTGGACGATAGTGAGGTACAGGTACCCTGCTACATTATTCATTTTGATGGACACGGAGCCTATGGGCGTGTCTGTCCTCTTGAAACGTGCGGCGCGTTGAACGAACCTGATGCGCGACACTGTGCTACCTGTGGAAGCTCGCTCAGCCGCGTGAAGCCACAGACCTTCCTCTGCTTCTGCGACGATGAGGGACGCCGGCGCTATATCGATACACACTCGCTGCGTGGCCTCTTTGTAACCAGCGATGTCCGGCTGGTCGTTCTCTCGGCTTGCGAGACAGCCTGGTTGGGACGGGAGCGCTCGCGGCAGCGTCACGTTGCCTTCGAGAACTCGCTGGCGACGGCGCTGGTCACTGCGCAGGTGCCCGCTGTGGTGGCGATGCCCTTCTCCCTCCAGGATGATCTCAGCCCGATCTTCATGTATCATTTCTATGAGGCGCTCGCTGATGGCCGGACGCTTGAGGAGGCGCTCTCGCGCGCTCGTCACGCCATGCTGCCCTTGCACCAGCATGGCTGGTTCATCCCCGTCCTCTATCGTCATGTGGGGCCTGGCCGTGAGGAGCCGATCCCTTTGCTGGCGTCTCAGGATGAGCAAGATGACAATGAGCATTTTCTGGCCCATCTGGGGGCGCCAGCCAGCTTTGTGGGACGGGCGCGTGAGGTTGAGGAACTCAGTGCGCTGATCACGGCGGCAGCGCGTGGAGAGGAGCAGCGCCTGGAGTCGCAGCGCGAGGCCCGTCTGCGTCCTGGTATGCGCTACATTGTGCTGACCGGTCCCGCCGGGATCGGTAAGAGTGCCCTGGCCATCGAGGTTGCACGGCGCAACCGCGAGAGATTTCCTGGCGCCGGGGGCGTGATCGGCGTTTCTCTGCAGGGCGGCAAGTCTTTTGCCGAAGCTCTTGTTGAGATGGCGCATTACCTTCCCAATCTCTCGACGCGCGTGATGCATGTGCCCGATGTGCGCCAGCGGGCGCGGCTGGTTCTGGCGGCCCTGCGTGCTCGCGTGAGCCGCGAACTTCCCTGTCTGCTGCTCATCGACCGCTTTGAAGAGGTAACCGACCAGGCTGAGTCCAGACTCTGGGTCCGCTTTCTGGCCGACCTGCCCGAGCAGGTGGTGGTCCTGCTGACGTCGCGCAGCAGTCCGGCCACGCTGGGAGCGCTCGAGGGGCCGGCCTCGCACTGGTATGAGTACAGCGTGGGCAAGATGACCGATAATGATCTGCTCTCCCTCTTTCAAGAGCTGGCTGCTCAGACCGGCCTGGACAAACGCATTCACCTTGACGACCCGGTTCAGCAGGAGATCCTGCGCGAGATCTGCACCCTCCTTGATGGCTATCCGCTGGGGGCTGAGCTGATTTTTGGGACAGCACGCTCTATCGGCGGCAAAGTCTATGCCCCTGAGGCGGCCACGCGCTCTCTGGAGGAGGTGCGCGATGAGCTGCGTGAGACGCCGCTGGCGGGCATCTGGGCCGTGCTGGAGGTGGCCTATCTGCGTCTGTCGCCACCCGCTCGCCTGCTCCTCTCCTATCTCTCCGCTTTCCGGCTGCCGTTCAGCAGCAAGCAGATTGTGATGCTTGTGGCCCCCGAGACGCTGGAGCCTGCCCAGGGAAAGGTCTATCTCCAGCGCCTTCATCTGCCTGATCACTCCCTGCGGCCGGAAGCGCCAGCGTTGGATGACGCGCTGGCGCTTCCGAGCGGCGCACTGCCCACGAGTAGCCTGCGCACGGCAGGGGCTGTGGTGCCGGCAGAGCTGCTGACTGGCTGGCGCGCAGCGCGCGATGAGCTGGTGCAGGCCTCATTTATGGACTTTGATGGCCGGGTGTACAGTATTCATCCCCAGGTGCGAAATTTTGCGCTCTCCTACCTGCCAGCCGATGAGCGACGTCGCGTGCAGCGGGTGGCGGCGGCCTATTACCTGGGTCTGGCTCATCCCAGTCCCGAGGAGTGGTTTGCTGCTTTCGAGCATCTGGTGGCGGCCGAAGAACTGCAGGAGGCGGTGCGCGCCGCTGTGCGTGCCTCCTGGGAGCTGTGCGGACGCGGTTATGCGCCGCAGCTCCTGGCGATGCTACGGCGCGCCGAGGGACATGCGCTGCGTATAGGAGACAGCACTGGAGAAGGCCAGATTCTCTGCTGCCTGGGGGCCATTTTGCGCCAACTGGGCAACTACGCTGAGGCGCTGGCCTGCCTGACCCGCAGTCTGGCGCTGCATCAGGATCAGGAAGAGTACGGCGAGGCCGCCTGGGCACTCTATGAGCTGGCAATGCTTGCCCGCGAAGAGGGCGATCTTTCCCAGGCTGCGCACTATGCCCGGCAGGCGCTTGAGTATTTTCACCGTGTGGGCGATGCAAAGGGCGAGGCCTGGGCGCACGTCGTGCATGGACAGGTGTGTCGTAGCTGTGGGCGCTATACGGAGGCCTTCGACCATCTCGCGCTCGCCCTGGGCTTCTTTCAGACCAGCGACGATAAAGAAGGCCGTGCCTGGACCCTGCTGGAACGTGGCATTGTCTATGAGGCTCTGGGACACTATGGTGAGGCGCTTGCGGCCTGTGAGGAGGCTCTACAGCTCTTCTCCTCCCTGAGACTGCGCACCGGCTGCGCCTGGGTCCTGACTCAACAGGCGATGATCTCTATCGACCAGGCGAGATCTGATGAGGCCGAACACCTCTGCGCTCAGGCTCTGGAGATCTTCTGTGAACAAGGAGTGCGCCGTGGGGAAGCTCTGGTTCTGCGTGTTCGAGGCGATCTGCTACGCAAATGTGGTAATCTGCGCGATGCGCGTACGTTCTATGAGAAGGCACTGGCGTTGTTCAGCAGCCTGGGTGATCGCGTTGAGCAGGCGCGCGTCTTGAACTCACTGGGGGTCCTGGCGCTGGCCGAAGGGGCACTGCGGGAGGCCAATGAGTATTTCGACCAGGCCTTGACGATTGCCCATGAGCAGGGCGCCCTCCAGATTGAATGCCGCTCCCATCGTGGTCTGGGTGATGCCGCACGCCTGCTACGCTCCCTCTCTGTGGCTGCGACGTTCTACCAGAGAGCCGGCGCTCTGGCGGTTGAGCTTGGCATACCTGCGGAACAGCGTGCAGTGCTGCATCGCCTGGGTGAACTCTCTATTGTCCAGGGAGAAGCAGTTCAGGCTCTTGATCACTGGGTGCATGCTCTCACCATGGATCGTCGACTGGGGCATCCTGAACGCTCTGCCTTGCAAGAGAAGATTGAGAGGCTGGTGTTGCAACATCACCTGGAGGAAGTCTATCAGGAAATCGCCCAGAAATATGGTCTGTGAAGCCTGGTGCTATTCAGCCGAGGGCCACGCTGAGCCGCGCTACGCCCACGGCTCAGTATCTGGCCAGGAGACGGATGCTTTCTGCCAGTTGCGCTGCCGCCTCCCCTGGGCGCGGGCTATTCAGACGGTGTATCCGTCGACAGGCGATTTTGAGCAGCGTTGCGGCCTCATAGAGGTTGGCGCGTCTCAATACCTCGGCGATGCTCTCCTGCTCATAGCCCTGGTCGGCCAGCGCCTGGCTATACGCCTCGACGAAGAGCTGGGAGGCGTGCTCAAACCAGGCGCGGGTCCCTGCACGCTGGTACCAGAGGCCCGTGGGGTGCAGGTAGGCCAGGAAATAGCCGACGTCGAGTGCGGGATCAGCCAGGGAGAGGCCATCAAAATCGACGACGAAGGCTGACTCGTCGCAGAACAGAAGCTGGCTGGCCTTATAGCCGCCGTGCACGGGTCGATATTGCTCTGGCTGCAACCCTTCCAGACGTGGCGCCAGTTGCTCCGCGACGGTCAGCGCTATTCTGGCCTGCTCTGGTAGATACACGGCGAGCGCGGTGGCCCGCTCGTGAACCTTGAGGGCCTCACGAGCCCCCGTGCGTGCACCTCCTGACGGCTCGATCGGGCTGCCATGGAGAAACGCCAGCGCCTCGCCAGCCAGCCGCAGCGCATAACCTGGCTCCTCCGTTGCAAGCACTTCCGACCTTCCTTTCTTCTGCTGCGGGCGCAGGGTCTCCAGCCCGGTGCGCACCTCTGTGGAGAATGGCCGCCTCTCGATGGCCTCGCTGAGGATCAGTCCCTGCTCAGCCAGCAGCCCGACCGGCCGTGGAAGCAGCAGACGCCCCTGCTCTGTTGCCGCTGCGTAGAGACGCTGCAAACGCTGGTAGAGCGTGCACGCCCGTTCCCGCTCGGCATAGAGTTTGCCGAACAGCCTGATCTGCGTGTCGCGCGTGCGCCGTGTGCCAGACTGTCGCAGACGCAGGTGGTAGCGCAGCACGCAGCGACTCGCTGGTTTGTAGCGCATGGGTTCCACAAGGACCTCTTCCAGGTGCCAGCCTTCGTCCCGCAGAATAGTCCAGGCCGCTGCTTGCAGTGCAGCGAAGAGCGGTTGACCAGGTGCTGCTTCGCTGCACTCCTTGAGTGCAGGCAGCCTGCGATCGTAAGGAAACGTTTGCAGGGTCAGTCCCGCCTCTGCTATCTCGATGATGCCCGGTAGCGAGGCTGGAAGCGCTGTCCGCAGTTTACGCTCGCACAATAGCCGCAGACTCCTCTCCTCCGGGGCCGTCGCTTCCACCAGCGCGCTGATCAGGGGCAGGGGGCGATCTTGCATCTGTGCTCTGGGTCCAGGCGTATAGACGGCTGTCAGCCCCTGTCCTGGTTTCTGACGTAGATACTGTAAGAACAGCCTGCCCTGCCTTGCTGGATAGTCCATCTCCTTCAGCAAGTCGCATACCAGCGTTGAGAGGTCCCCGATGGAGCAATGGCGGAGGAAGACAGGCGGTTGGGAAGATATCATAATGCAGCTCCTTTCAGCGCTCTCATGCCTGATCTGGCTGCCGCAGAAGGAGCGATGATGGCTCGCATAGCAGATGCTCAATAAAAGCCACCAGTACCTGCGCAGCATCGTGCACGCCGCGGAAGCCAGGAAAGGCGTTGACATCCAGTACTACCGCTCCACGCTCTGTCTCCAGGAGATCAACACCGTAGAGTTGCAGACCGAAGACGTGGCCGACCTCGTGGGCAATCTCCCGCCACGCCGAAGGAATCGCCTCACTCGCCAGGATCTCATCGCTCTCCTCAGCCGGATTCCACAGAGGACTCCTCCGGCGTGCAGCGAACAGAGCAGAACCGATCATCCAGAGCTTGATATCTCGACCATCGCTGGGAAGTAGTTCCTGCAGAATCAGTGGCTCATGTGGCCAGTCTCTGGCCAGTTGTGCCAGGTCCTCGCGTCGGTCGACCCTGGTGATCAGATCGTTGCGCGCACTGTAGCGGCTCTTGATGACCGCCGGAAAGGGTAGCATGCTCTCTCCGCTTGCCTTGGCCGCCTCTCTCAGCAAGTCTTCTGGTGAACTCCATGCCCAGGTTCGGGGCCCTGATAGACCATTGCGGGCCAGCAGGTTGTGCATCTGCAGACGGTCGCGGCAGATCTCGCCTGACTGTGCGCTGTTAACGACGCGCGCGCCTCGCATTTCCAGGAGCCGCGCCAGTTGTAGGGCCTCCACTGTGTGGCCCTTCAACTGGTAGAGATCAGCTGACAGGACGGCCTCAATCATCTGCTGATCAGAACCTCTGCGATAGGGGGAGTCAAGGCTGGTGAGGATGGTAACCCGCTGGCGCGGCTGCAGGAGACGTAACACCTCGCTGATCACCGGATGACGCAGGGTCAGCGGTGTATCAATGATCAGGCCGATAGACATGGCGCAGAAACTCCTCTCATCTGCTCTGCCATCGCTGGCGCTACTTGCTACTGCCGCTGCCAGAAAAGCAGGGGAGACACTGGCCAGACCAGCGGATGACGGTGATCTGACGGTGATCTGACTGGGCCTTTTGCTCAAGCCCCATCCTTCTTCAGATGATAGTCAGACCTGGAGAGGGTAAAAAAAGTGCGCCCTCAGATCTGAGGGCGCACTGCTTGCTCCTGGACGCCAGAAAAGTCACAGACCCTGGCGAGACTGGGAGTGAAGGAGGCGCAGCAGCCAGTTCCTGCGTGGACGGGCTGGCAAAGGACCCCTTCCCACCACCTGACGGATGCTCTGCTCCTGCAGAGCGTGATGACCATTCTGAGGGACTTCAGGAAGGGACTTGCTCTGGAGAGGACCCGTCGACTGGATATCATTGCCTCGCTCGTCGCTGGATCGCTCCCCAGATTTCCCAAACGAGGGACGCGACCAGACGTCATCACCAGCCTCGCCACTGGTCACAGGCTCGTGGGGATTGGGGAGATCAGCTGGCCCCAGATCGCCTGAGAGGAGAGGAGGCTCCTGGTGTCGGAGCAGGTCCTCGCGGCGAATGGGCTGCGTTTCCTGCTTTTCCAGAGAAAGACGACTGTCAAGCTCTTCGAGCAGGCGGGCGATTGTGGGACGCAACGCGCGGTTGCTGGCCGGGATGCGCGTCCACTGGGCCAGCGCCGCAGGATAGTAGCCGGCGCGGTAACAGTAGAGTCCGAGCATGGCGCGTGCGTCGAAAATAGTCATCCGTTGCCAGAGAGCCAGTTCCTCAGCAGGTGTCTCGATGACATCTTCGCTGGCCTCGATCACCTCGACCAGGTGATAGAGAGGAATCCCCATGATACGATAGGGGAAGCCATAGAAGAGCGCCAACCGCCGCCGCCGAGAGCGTTCTGCCGGATGCTTCCCAACAAAGTAGCGCCGCGTCCACGAGCCACTGGACCAGACGATCCAGGCCATCAGGAGCACCAGGATACGGCCCAGGTAGCGTTGCCAGGTCTCCGGGGCCAGACCCACCATCACACCGAGGACCGCAAAGCAGGCTCCCAGGGCCCAGGCACCGTAGACCAGACGGCGCCGATCCCAACCGAGCAGATCGAAGTGGTGGTGCAGGGGAGTAGCCAGGAAGGGACGAGGAAATTCCGTGTGAGGGATATGATCTCTGCTACTGGCGAAGCGCAGAATCTGCAGGTTCCGACGGTAGAAGCGCGTTATCAGGCGAGCCGAGAGCGCAGAGAGGCCTTCCAGTACAAAGGCCGCACCGACGAGGAAGAGCAGCGTTTCCTGCCGGTCAAAGATGGCGATCATCGCCAGCAACCCCCCAAGAGCCAGTGCCCCGCTGTCTCCCATATAGATCTGGGCCCGGCGTCTGGCTCCACTGCGGCGCCCACGGGCAGCCCAGGCAGAGGGCCAGTTCCAGGGGAGGTAGCCAAGCGTACTGCCAGCACAGAGCAGCGAGAGCACCTCCACAACCTGGCCTTCAGGTCTGGTGATGATCCCCGTGGTCACGATGCCGAAAGCCAGCGCCGCGCTGAAGACCAGCCCGCCGGCTAGCCCATCCAGTCCGTCGCTGAAATCCACAGCCAGTGAGGTCACACTCCCCGTGACTCCTGTCATACAGAGGAGAAAAATCAGCCAGGCGTAATAAGCGAATTCCCCCGGGTGGAGGGGGCAGGCGCTGGTATCCGGCCGCGCCGTTGGGCAGATCAGATGGCCGATAATGGGCAGCCCGATATAGGGGCTGTAGGACTCAGGTCCTTTAGGGGTCAGGAAGAAATAACAGGCAGCCGCTAGAACAGAGATCAGAAAAAGGCTCGCGAATTTCGCGCGCTCAGAGAGTCCCTCTTTGCTGTAGACCTTGTGCCAGTCGTCGATCAGGCCGATGAGCATGAAACTAAGCGTTGCTCCCAGGCCGATGAGCAGCAGCGCCCATTGTTCAGACTCCCGAAAGAGCAGGTAGCCGACGGCCAGCCCCGTCAGAACCATTGCCAGCGTGAAGGCCGGCCCACCCACCAGCGGCAATTCAATAGTTTTGATCTCGCGTCCGCTCGCCGGCAGATCCGAGCGCAGATCTGAGCGATGGGGACCAGGCTTGTGTTCACCGCTGCGAAATTTAGGGAAGAGTGCCCTGGCGATGCCACAGAAGATCAGGCTCAGAGCAGCAGAGGCAAGGAAGGCCAGAATCAGGATGACCGGCACCATATATGCTTGAGGAATGGCTGGTATCATAAGATTACTCTCCCAGGGCGAAAACAGGCCCAAACGCTTTGCTATAACAGATGCGAAGTAGCGATCACTTCTGATAGAACTTGATTTTACCAGTGAAAGATGATTTCCCGCCACTGTCTGGACAGGTAGCATCGCTGGTGAAGCAGCCAGAGCGGCGCGTCTTGCTTCACGTCCCGGCGGAGTAGCCAAGTAGGCGCAGTTGTTCTCGTGCGACCCGCCGGTCATCCCAGGGCAGCTTCTCGCGGCCTATAATGATGCTCTGCTCGTGTCCTTTCCCGGCCAGTACGACCGTATCACCCGGCTGTGCGCGGGCGAGAGCTGCGGCGATTGCCTCCCGGCGGTCCGCGATACAGAGAAAGTCAACGCCCTCCTGCTTGCCTGCTGTCCTTGCGCCCTCGGCGATGTGGCGCAGGATCTGGTGTCGATCTTCTTCACGCGGATCTTCATCAGTAATAACGAAGAACTCTGTTGTTTGTGCGGCAATGCGTCCCATCGCCGGACGCTTCTGTACGTCGCGCTCTCCCGCCGAGCCGAAGACCAGGATAATGCGGCCAGTCGTGAGGGGACGCAGCGTACTGATCACCTTCTGCAGGCTGTCGGGAGTATGGGCGTAGTCGACGATCACACTGAAAGGCTGTCCCTCGTCGATATATTCCATGCGTCCGCTGACCCCCCGGGCTCGTGCCAGCCCTGCGGCGATAGTCTGGGGGCTGATGCCCAGATGATAGGCCACAGCGATAGCCGCCAGAGAATTGCTGACGTTGAAGCTTCCGATCAGGCGCGTCTCGATGAGCAGCTCGCCCGTGGGCAGGTGCACACGAAAACTGGTCCCATCAGCGCGTAGCTGGACATCGCTAGCGCGTATGCAGGCCTCCTCGGTCAGCCCGTAGTCCAGGATAGGGACCTGGCAGTAGGGTAGCAAGATCGCGAAGCTGCTGTCGTCCCGGTTCAGGATAGCCACGGCCTGTGTCTCGCGGTCTTTCTGTCGCGTGCGCGAGAGCATTTCAAAGAGGCGCGCTTTCGCCCGGCGATAGCGCTCGAGAGTGCCATGGAAGTCCAGGTGCTCCGAGGTGATGTTGGTGACCACTCCGATATCGAAGTCGCAGCCGCGCACCCGGGAGAGTTCGAGGCCATGTGACGTGGACTCAATCACTGCGTGAGTGACGCCGGCGGTCACCATCTGCTGCAACATTTCCTGAATCTCCAGCGCTTCCAGCGTGCTCTGGCGTGTTGTGTTCTCCCACTCCTGCCCTTTGATTTTAAAGTTCGCCGTCGTCATCAGGCCGACGGGAAGCCCGGCGGTCTCCAGAATTGTACTGATGAGATTACAGGTGGTAGTCTTGCCATCCGTGCCAGTCACACCGATGGTCCAGAGCTGGCGGGCCGGGTAGCCATAGAGAGCGGCGGCCAGATCGGCCAGGGCATGGCGTACGTTGGCAACCTCAATATAGGGCAGCGGCAACGGCGGGGTAACAAAGCCATCCAGCGCTTCACCGAGTGCGGCAATGGCTCCTCGCTCGGCGGCAGCAGCCAGGTAGCGTCGACCGTCGGTGTGGGTGCCAGGAACAGCAATAAACAGACTGCCCGGCGTCACTCGCCGCGAGTCGTAAGCCAGCCGCTCAATAGAGCGCTGCTCCAGGGCAGCGAGCGTCTCCACTGTTGCGCCGCAGTGGAATGCCAGTGGTGAAGCCTCTAAGGATGCCAGCAGTGTTTTCAGAATCATCTTGCTCCACAGATCGATCGTTACATCGCTATTAGTAGTACATGGTGCGTGTACGGTGATATGGTTTCATGTCTGGTATGTGCTGGCTGAGCAGCCAGAGCCGCTGATCAAGTTCCGCCGCTGTCAGGACCACACCTCTCTGGTGCAGATCGCGCCGGAGCAGTTCACAGGCCCAGACGGTGGCCGCTCGCAGTTCGATCTCTTCCTCACTGCCAGCGGGAATCATCTCCTGGTTATCGATACGCTCGGCCAGCGATGAACGATATTCAAGCACGCCAAAATGGCGGAGAATCTGAGGAAGCTTATAATCTGCGAAGACCGTGAGGTGCTCAAGGTCGTTGAACGCTCCCCAGCTGCGCCCCTGGAAGAAACCAGACAGGTCAGCCACGCAGATCTGCGCTCGTTTGAAGAAGCGGACCTCGCGCTGGCGGTACACGGCGATATCACGGAAGGAGGGAAAAGCCTCAGCCAGCAGGAGTACCAGGCGCACAGCACTGCCCGCGGCCTGGAGGATGGCCCGTGAAAACTGCCCTTCAAAGCGCTCTCCAAGGACTCGTCCGACCTCGCGAACATTTGCCAGACGCTCCTCGAGAAGGGGGATCGTCTGCTCTCCACGAAAGATGTGGGCCAGTTCAGCGCTGCTCATATTACTAAGATACTCGGCGTCCCACACAGGCTTGCCCTCCTCGACTGCTCGTGTGAGAGCCGCTGCCTCGGCCCAGTAGCCATTCAACAGCTCTCCGTGATAGGTGATACCCCAGCGCGGTTGATTCTTCTCTGCCCAGAAGCAGAAATTCAGGGCATCAAGGACCAGAATCCAGTTCAGGCTGCGCTCGCTGCCGTCGAAAAAGTGATAGCGATCGTAGCCGGCTGGCAGCGCCGGGCCACTTCTGGCAGTCACAAGCTCTCCCCAGCGCTCAGCGAAGGCGCGAAGGCGCTCCTGGTTGATCCAGACGCTTTCGCCCTCTTCGAGCACCCGACGGGTGGTGCTGAGAACCCCCAGGGGATCAGGCTCCCGCAGCCCATAGCTCTCTGTCTCGTCTGCCTCGTTCCAGGCCTGCAACTCCTCCATCCAGCTAGTTTCTCCTTCCCGATGTCTCCTCGATTCTACCGAGAATGCCGCCATTCGTCAATCGAAACGGGACCTTGTGTAGCGGAGCAACCCTGCAATCTTATCCTATCCTGTCCCACCAATATATAGAAGTATACAAATATATATATTCTATACTCTTGCATTTCTTTTTGATATGTGGTATGCTCTCTCGCAGAGCATGCAAGGCCATGCTCTAGCTGGACGACTCTCTATACTGAAGAGAGGGAAGGAGTGCATTGTGGAAGAGTTGCAACTGCAGAAGATTGTGCATCGAATCTATACTGATGAAAAGTTCCGCTATGCCATGTTTGCCGATCCTCGCGCGTGTATTGAGCAGGAGCAGGTATCACCGGCAGTGGCGCGGGTGCTGGAGCGTCTGATACCGCGTCTCTCGCTGGGCAGTCCGCTGGGGCCGCCGATGTGGTGGTGGCACCCGTAGTGGATGGGGGCGCGAGGTGTACGAGCCGGTCCCGGGTGGTGGGCAAGATGGTGCCATGAGCGGGACCAGAGGGAGCGTCGATGTGGGTAAGCCAGCCTCTATCAGCAGTGAGGTCTTTCGGGACCATCTCGCTCTTCTGCGCGAGCGTCTGTGGTCTCTCCTGGAGGAGGTTCCTCCACCGTTGCGGGCCGATGTCATCCTGGCGCTGCAGCAGCATGGCAAGCTTCTCGCGGCCGAGGGGCCTGCTCCAGCCGAGGCGGGTACACACGCTGGCAGGTGGCCTCTGCTGACGCTACTGGTGGCTTGCTGTGTCCAGCCACAGATTGACAGACAATATGCAGGAGAGGTAGCGCTGGCGGTGGAATGTCTTGTCTCTGCCATAGACATCTTCGATGATGTGATCGATGACGATCAGACAGCCATCATCCGCTGCCTGGGAGTTGCGCGGGCCATCAATGTCGCGACGGCTCTGATGGCGCTGGCGCAGCAGGCACTGCTCGCGGCGGTGGCCCGTGCCGAACCTTCTGCGCAGGTCACCGCCGCGCTGCTCCAGACGTTGCAGGTGGCTACCCTGCGCAGCCTGGCGGGTCAGCAGCGGGATCTGCTGGCGGAGGCCCTTCCTCTCACCGCCTATGGTCGCGAGGAGTGTATTGCTCTGGCGGCGGCCAAGGCTGGCTCCCTCATGAGCCTGGCCTGTCGTCTCGGGGCTGTCTGTGCGCAGGCTGATGAGGTCCTCTGTCAGCGCTTCGCCGAACTGGGGGAGCTGCTGGGCATTGCGGCCCAGCTGGATAATGACTGCCACGATCTCTACGCCCTCATCGGTGGACCTCCCCCCGAGCGAGAAGGGGGAGAGATGTCCGAGTCGAAATCCGATCTGGTGCGTGGTAAAAAGACCCTCCCGCTTGTGCTGGCTGCTGCTGCCGGGTGCGCTCTCTCGGATCTGCTGGAGCTGTCAGACGCCGGTCAGGAGGCGACGCTCGCCAGGGCCCGGGAGGCCATCACCACCGCCTGGGGGATCAGCCTGCTCTATCGCGAGCGGGCGCGCGCCTGTCTGCAGGCGATCGAGGGCTGGCGGCCTGTTCCGCCAGAGCTACGTCTATTACTGGGTGTTGAATGAGGCAATGAAGATGGACATGGCAACGGGTTGTGTGTGGATCTGGAGAGGGAGCCTATGACGGAGAGGTACCGCTCGCTGCTGGGGATCGGGCGTTTGCTGGTGATTCTGGCAGTAGCTCTGGTCTGTCTGGTCCTCCTGATCGTCGATGCCTGGAGGTTCTTTCCCCGCAGCCCCTATCTTCCCTATGCGTTTCTTCAGTTCGGCGTCTCGGCGCTGGTAGCCCTGCTCTTCCTGGCTGTGGGGGCGCTGGTCTGGCTCTACGCGCGGCGCCGTGGGGTCGCTCTCCTGCTACTCTGCTTCTCGACCAGCATGATGATCACCTTCATCGTCCAGACAGGGGCTGCAGATGGCGACCTCATGCTCTCCACCGTTGGCGGAGTCAGTGGGGTTCTGGCGCTGCTCTTCTTCACGATTCTGCTGCTGATATTTCCTCAGAACATGCTTGCTGCTCTGCCATCGCTCAAACATCTCTGGCAGGAATATCGAGCGCGTCTCCCCCTGGCGCGCTCGACGCTGGTGCCGCTGTTGCTCTCAAGTTATCTCATCCTGGTTGTTACCCTGAGCCTCTTCGTCTCCTGCCATCTGGCCCTCTATGATTGGGAAGCCGGCCCCCGCTCTGGCTGGCTGAATTTTGTGGACTACAGCTATTATCTGTTAACGCTCAGTGGCATTCTTATCTCGATCTCCCATCTCTATCGCCATGCCGCCAGCGTACGAGAGCAGCAGCAGCGCCGTCTCTTCATCGCGGCTGTCATGCTGGCCTTTGCTCCTTTCCTGCTGCTCAATGTCCTTCCCTGGTGGCTGCATCTGCCGACGGTGGTCGATCCCCGTTTCAGCACGCTTCCCCTGGCCCTGCTGCCGCCATTGCTAGGCTACGCGATTCTGCGCTACCAGATCCTGGTCCTGGATTGCTACATTCGCCGCGCTGTGGCCTGGATTGTCGGCATGGTTGGCCTGCTGATGCTGGCCTACAGCGTGACCATCTGCAGCGCGCTCTTGCCTCCGGCTGCTCTCCCCGCACGCACGATGGCCAGTGTTGCCATCATGGCGGTGCTGGCCCCGCTCACCTGGTACCTGGCCCAGACGCTCACCGAACGCCTCTTCTTCAGTGAGATCATCCACTACCGTCGATTGCTGCAGGGGCCACATGCCTTCGATAGCGGTGTCGCTGACCTCGATGAAGCTGCCCACCTCCTGATGGCAGCCATTGTCAATGCCTTCGAGACGCGCGAGGTCTGTCTCTTTGTCCTTGACGATGAAAGCGGCTATTATCGCCTCTGCCCTGGACTCTCCTATACCGCTGTGGAGGGCGAGGCTCGCCTGCGCCTGCTGCGCTGGCTGCTGGCCAGGGAGTCTGTAGGGACGCTGGACGAGGATGGTTGGCTCACCCTCTATGATCCGCTGATTGCGCGCCTGAGAACGGCCCGCTCTCCATTGCGCCTGAGCGAGCTACGACGCACGCTTGACAGGCAGCCCGCTGGTCTGGCGCGCTATCTGCAGCCAGCCACTCCTGATGACCTGGGTGATCCCTTGCTGGCCCCTGTGCGTGCTCAGGGCCACCTGATCGGTGTCGTGGCTCTGGGTGAGCGCGGTGATCGGCAGCCCTATGCTGGACCAGACTTCGAGGCTATCGAGCTGATTCTGGCCCGCTTCGCCCCTGTGCTTGAGACTGCCCGGCTCTATGCCCAGGCCAGTCGCCGGACGGCTATCTTGAACGCCCTCTATGGGGTCAATGCGCTGCCTGTGAATACAATTGAGAGCATTGAAGATGTGGCTATTCCCTATGCCGAGGTAGCGGCACGCGCGGTTTCAGCCGGAGCGGAGGTCTGGCTCTACAGCGAGCAGGAGCGCTGCCTGCGCTGCGCTGCCTATCTGCCAGGCGGGCCGCGCTTATCGCCCTCCGATCGCCTGGCCTCTCTTCAGGAAGCCGACTGGAACCCCTGGTTTTATGAGGGAAATGAGTTTCACCTGGAAGAGGCCCTTTCTTCACGGGTGCCACCCTGTCTGCCACGCACGCCGCACTTCCCGTTTGCCTGGCTGCCCTTAAAGAGGGGTCAGCGTCGCCTGGGGGTGCTGGTTCTGACCTATGCTCGTGCTCACCTCTTCTCCTGTGAGGAGAAACATATCCTCGAAATGTTCGCCAGCCAGTGCGCAACCATGCTCGAGAATGCCCGCATCACGCTTGAGCTGCGCGCTGCCTATGAGCAACAGAAGGAGCTGGATCGCCTGAAGGATCAATTTATCATGACTGCCTCTCATGAATTGCGTACTCCCCTGACGGCCGTTCTAGGCTATATCGAGCTGCTCAAAGAGTATCACCTCCATCTCTCTCCGGAGGTGCGCGCCGATTTCATCGCCCGCGCTCATCGCGGCTGCGATGAGCTGGTTCTGCTGGTAAGCAATATCATGGATGCCAGTCGCGTGCATATGGATGCGGAGCATATCAAGCTCGAGACCATTGAGCTGGCCCGGGCTGTAGCCCATGTGGTCGAGATTCTCGAAGCCTTGAGCAAGCGAGAAAACCATACGCTACATGTGCAGATCCCCTCTGGAGTCTACGTGCTCGCAGACGAGCTGCGTCTACGCCAGATTCTCCTCAACCTCATCAGCAATGCCCTTAAGTATTCACCCCCGGAGAGCGATGTGGATATCTCCTGCCAGGTGGCCGAGCGCTGGGTGACCGTTGCTGTGCGTGACTACGGGCTGGGAGTGCCGCGGGAGGCCCAGAAGCACCTCTTCGAGCGATTTGTACGCCTGGATCGCGATATGAACAGCCCTGTGCGGGGGGCTGGCCTGGGTCTCTACATCAGTGAACAGCTTGTCCAGGCCATGGGGGGACGCATCTGGGTTGAAAGCAGTGGCGTGCCGGGGGAAGGCAGCACGTTCTCCTTCACCCTGCAGCGAGCTACGCGCTCGCCTGCGGCTCGTCAGGCTCCTTCCCCGCTGCGCCGCGAGCTGACCCATTGAAAGGTTTCCTTCTCCAACTTCCCGGTACCTGAATAGCTCCTCTAGAGCGTCTTTTGATGAAAGAGCCTGTGGGAATCCCACCTGCCAGCAAAAGGATTCGATGAGGAGCGCGACGCTGATGAACACATTACGCCGAACAATGTTCAATATAACGCCCCGCCAGCTTGAAGTTCTGGGATGTCTGGCCCAGCGTGATCACTGGTCAGTCGGCGAGGTAGCCACACTGCTAGGAGTCAGCTCTGCCGCTGCGACCAAGGTTCTGGCGCGTCTGGAGCGCAAAGGGTTGATTACACGGGAGGAGAATGTGTTGGATCGACGTTGTGCAGATATCACAATCACCCGTGCTGCACGTGAATTGCTGCGCACACAGGCTACGGATGAAGATCCGTAGCCTGCCCTGCACTGACTCACTCGTGGCGCTCCTGCCGTTCATTCCGCTCATCCATCTTCACACCGTTATTGCCGGCACTGATCTTGATATAGCCACGCTCCTGAGCGTAGCGCCAGAGCGAGCGTTGCAATTGGCGGCGCGCTCGTGAGATGCGGCTCATGACCGTCCCGATAGGAATCTGCAGGGCCTCGGCGATCTCTTTGTAAGAAAGACCCTCTATATCCGCCAGAATCACCGGCATGCGGAAGTTCGGTGGCAGTTCCATCAAGGCGTTGTAGACGTCCTCATCCAGATACTTCTGCAGCACTTCTTCCTCAGCGCCGGCGCTGACTTCACGCCCGCCCAGGTCCCGGATGCGGTTATAGAGGAAAAACTCCTCCCCTTCGGGCAGCGCTGTTGTTACCGGGTGCGTCGACTGCTTACGATAGCGATTGATTGCTGTGGTATTGAGAATGCGGAAAAGCCAGGCACGTAGATTGGTACCCGGGTGGTAGGTGTGGGCGAAGCGGAAGGCTTTCAACATGGTCTCCTGGACCAGATCTTCAGCTTCCTGGGGATTATTGGTCATCCGTAGGGCTGTGCGATAGAGGCTATCAAGTTGAGCCAGGACGCCTGCTGTGAAGTCTTCAGGAGGCACTGCTGATCCGTTCTCACTTGCTGCAGTACCTGTGTGTGCCGGCGTACGCACCGGCGGGATGGGCTGTTCCGACATGCAAATCTCCCTCTATCCTCTCTCAACCGGACGACCACTGTTGCCTGGTTTCTCCACGGCGACGAAATTTGCAACAGAGGCAGAAAAAGCGTGTGTGCTGCGCTGCAGCACGCCTGGTGAACACTCGCGATCAGCATGCTGGCGGATGCAGGTGCGGATCTCAAGCGTGGCGTCAGCCATGCAAGGACGGCGTCTCCCGTGATCACCTGTCTGGTGAGCAGAGATCCCTGCATGGAGCCGAAGCATACGCTACCTCACATCGTACGAGACTGCTTTTAGTATAGCTGATAGACCCCTCCACGACAATGGTCTCTTCTCCTCGTGTTGATGGGCCCCTCTCACGTGCCCTGGCCACCACTCTACCTATCGAGGCTATCAGTCAGTAAGAATGCGCTCCAGGGAATGAAAATCCCTCCGCCCTCTGTTAAAATGAACAGATAGAAAACAAGCCTGTGCATCAGGAGAGAGAGCGAGTGGACAATTATGGACTGCGTTGAAGCGATTGCTCGTCTCCATCTGTATATTGATCGGGAACTCAGCGCTGAGGAGATCGTGACGGTGCAGCAGCATCTCGTGCGTTGCTCACACTGTGAGAGTCGCTTTCGCTTTGATGAGCGCCTGAGAAGGCTGATTCACGAGCGCTGTACTATTGAGCGTGCTCCCGCTCATCTGCGTGAAGCAGTGCTGCGCATTGCACAGACGCCGATCGGCCAGCCCATTGAACTTGATCCCGAACTCGAGATGGAGCTACGAGCAGATATCGGCAGCCCGGAACAAGGGTTGACAGAGTAGGCTGCCTGTCATCTCCTTGTGCTGGTGGGCCGTCCTTGCGCCCGGCGATCCCAGGAGCGGCGCCCGAACCCGAACACACGGACTTTCTGCATCATCGATCCCCTTTCGTGTACAGCAGGGCGAGAGGCAGAGGGCTGGACTCTGGAGCGAGGGACCAGCCCTGCTCTCCACTCGCTCTCAGATGCTCAGTCCCCAGTTAAAATAGTGATTCAGATAGGGCAGGAGGTTGAAGAAAATCGCCAGCCCTGCCAGAACCATGACGATCCCGGTAGCCACTTCAATCTTGCCCAGATGTGGTTTGAGCCTTTTCAGGATCTGACTGATCTGGTTAAGACCCAGACCCAGGAGCAAGAAGGGCAGGCCCAGGCCGAGCGAGTACATCAGCAGGAGTATCACCCCCTGACGCAATGTCCCGGCATTGGCAGCCAGACCGAGAATGCTGCCCAGGATCAGGCCTACACAGGGGGTCCAGCCGATGGCGAAGATCAGTCCGATCAGAAAAGAGGCGGCCAGGCCGGGTCGGCTGGGCCGGAACTCAAACCGCTTCTGCCAGTAAAGAAACGGAAGTTTAAACACCCCCGCCAGGTGGAGGCCAATGATGATCAGCAATAGACCGCCGACCTCGCGCAGGATGAGCTGGTGAGCGCGCAGGAAGGCCCCCAGCGTGCTGGCTGTGGCTCCCAGGGCTACAAAGGCGCAGGTGAAGCCGAGCACAAAGAGCGCCGCGTGCAGCAGCGTGGTCAGGCGCGCTGTCAGGCTCCCACCTTCTTGCGTGGATTGATAGACGCTCTCTCCAACCAGTTGCGCCAGGTAAATGGGTACCAGGGGCAGCACACAGGGCGAGAGGAACGACACCAGTCCCGCGAGGAAAGCCACGCCAAAGCTCACCTGTGATCCCATAGTAAGAACGGTCTCCCGATACAGCAAGGCTATGTCATCGCTTCGTAGTATAGCGCAGGTTGGGCGACTCTGCAACGTGACCTCCCCTCTCCCATTTGCTTTTCTCTGCTCTTCCCTCTCTGGGAAGGAAGTGCTGATCTCTCCACCAGGGTCAACCTGGCCGCTGAGGGCGCCCGAAGAGGCGCTGTAGCTGCTGCCAGAGGCCGCTGCGCCCTGGCTGCAGGTCGGCCTGGGTACGGCTCTGCTCTTCGGTGGACGCGATGGAGTAGGCGGGACCGGTCTGCCGCATGAGCTCCTCCCCCTCCACCGGCGGTGTGAGTGGCGCGCTGAGTGGAACCTGCCCCGAACGCCGTGCTTTCCAGTCACTGAAAGAAGGCATGCTGCTCTGCGGGCGCCTGGGGGGCTGGATGACCACGCGCTCGCGCTGTGAGCGCGTGTAGGATTCGGAGGAGGCGGTCGGGGGCAGCGGTGAGAGCGGACCGCCGGCCAGTCGGGGAGGAGGCAGCAACGGCTCCTCTGGTTTCAGGTTGAGCGCCCGCAGTTCCTGGGCCATCTGGCGAGCCTGCTCGTAGCGCTGCGCGCGATCTCGGGCCAGCGCTCGCAGGATGATCTGCTCCAGGCCTGGTGCGATCTGCGGATTGAGCAGCGCCGGCCGGCGCAGGGGACCACCGATGATGGCCTGGGTGATCTCAGGTAGCGTGCGTCCTCCAAAAGGCCGCTGGCCGGTGGCCATTTCGTACAGCACTACTCCCAGCGCGTAGATATCGCTGCGGTTGTCCAGCGTCTGACCCCAGATTTGCTCCGGCGAGGCGTAATAGATGCTGCCAACCAGTGTCTTGGCAACGGTAATACGCTGCAGTCCCGGCGCACGTGCCAGACCGAAGTCCATGACTTTGATCTTTCCCCAGCGATCCAGCATGAGATTCTCCGGTTTGATGTCCCGGTGGATCACATTGCGCTCGCTGTAGGCACAGTCCAGGGCATCGGCGATCTGCGCTGCGTACTCCGCTGCCAGATACTGGGGGATCTGCCCGTCAAGGCGCAGCAGGCTTCCCAGCGTCGGTCCCTGAACGTATTCCATGACGAAATACAGTACTCCTTTTTGCTGTCCAGCATCGTAAATCTGAACAATGTTGGGATGATTTAAACCGGCGATGATGCGCGCTTCGCGAATGAAGCGTGCGACATATGAGGTATCTCTGGCGAGGGCATGAGGCAGAATCTTAATGGCGACATCACGGCCAAGTGCAAATTGCTTCCCGCGATACACCATGCCCATCGAACCGCGCCCTATCTCTTCTTCCAGCAAATAGCCACCCAGACTCTGACCTGCCAGTTCGTTCATTGTTCCTGACCGCACCTGCTCCCCGCGCTCCGGAAAGCAGCGTGTCTCCTCCATTTCTGCATTCCTGTGAAACGCAAGTCCTTCTGCATCGAGCAGCATGACAGGAGGATGCTCACGTTGGAAGAAAGCCAGCCAGCTTTCTTCTCTGCCTCTCTCCATGATAACATGATGAAGCCACTGATATCATTATCGACGTTCTTCAACAAGGGGAGGCCAGCGAATCGTTGAGAAAATATCCCAAAAGTCATGTATGCATGTTCTGGTTGTGTAACAGCGATCATGTAAGCATCCACGTTTCCTCCTGGCTGTCTGGCCCTCGTTGACGTGTCTCGCTTCTGGTCTGGAAGCTTGCCATCTGCTGGACGAGAGGAGGAAGGCTCCGAGGCAGAGCCATGGTGAGATAGCTGCTCTACCTCGGTAGATTGCTCTCGGACAGGGGGATGAGAAGAAGCGCCAGGCGAGGCAGAAAGGCTCATCGTCAGGCCATTCGCCCCCTGCGAGTGCCCTGGCGAAGGGGCTGCAGTGATGTAGTGTCCCCCTGCCACGCAACACTGGCCACGGCCGATCCGCGGGATCTTCGTTAGCCTGCCTGCTGGCTCGCCTTAGTCGAGGTAGTCCTTGAGAAAGCGGCTGGTCTGGGGATGACGCAACTTGCGGATCGCCCGCTCTTCAATCTGGCGTACACGTTCGCGGGTGACTTTCAGCTTCCTGCCGACTTCTTCGAGGGTGTGATCGTGATCATCGATCAGCCCGAAGCGCAGCTCAATCACCTGTCGCTCGCGTGTGGTGAGCTGACCCAGCACCTTGCGAATCTCTTCGCGTAGTAACTGCTGGTTGGTGATCTCCATGGGACCACGCTCACGGGCATCCTCGATAATGTCGCCCAGAGTGTTTTCTTCCTCCTCAGAGAGCGGGGCGTCGAGTGAAAAGACTTTCTCTGCCCAGATCAGCAGCTCGTTCACACGCTCAGGACTCATGCCCAGGCGCTCACCAATGCTCTCAGGCGAAGGCTCTCGCCCCATCTCCTGATAGAGCTGGCGCATGATCCGCTTGACACGCATGACCTCCTCCATGATGTAGACAGGAAGGCGAACCACGCGCGTGCCCTCCAGTATGGCCCGGGTGATGGCTTGCTTGATCCACCAGGTCGCATAGGTCGAGAAGCGAAAGCCCTTCTTATAGTCAAACTTGGTGACGGCTCGAATAAGGCCGATGTTGCCCTCGCCAATGAGATCCTCCAGAGAGAGTCCCTGGCCGACGTACTTCCTGGCGATGCTTACCACCAGGCGCAGGTTGTCCATAATGAGCTGATTGCGTGCGTCGCTATCGCCCTGTTCGGCCCGCTCAGCCAGTTCGGCCTCGCGTGCTGCTGTGAGCAGGGGGGTGCGAGAGATCTCACGGAGATAGAGGCGCAGACTATCGCTTTGCGCCAGCGTTGTCAAGTCCGCATCCTGCTCCTGCTCCGGTATGAGTTCGCGTTCTGGCTCGGTCGGCTTATCGGCGTCAAACATCACTTTTCGTTCCAAGTACCTGCTCTCTTCTCCTTGCCATGGGGCAAGGAGCGGTAACATCATCTCTTGTAGTCGGGCTCTTCGGCCCCGCAAGAGCTGCTGACAGTCCCTTCCTTTGGAGAAAGGCGTGTACGTCCTGACACGGTATTTTCTCTTATTGTACCGCCAACCACCTGATCTGGCGAGATCCTGAGTTGGCTAGTTGTACTGTAGCATCTCCGTACGGACTGGACTTCATCGCACGCTCGTGCACGCCCTCTCACCATGCCTCCAGACCGGTTGAGTATGGCCTCATTGTATCATACCTGTATCCGATTGCAAGCCGGACTCTTGCTTGCCCTTGCGTGCGACCTCTGTCTCAGTATAACAACGCCTGGGCAGATCTTATTCTCCTGGAATAACGTGCTCTGGAGGCCTTTTCTGGCTCCGAATATCCGCGGGCCTGGCTCCGGAGCGCGCTGGCTGCGGGCAGGCTGCCTGTCGTGCCGCTCCAGGTCAGGGCGGGACCTGGCCTGATCCTCCTATGCTCTGTAACTTCTGAACGAGACCACTCGTACATTTCCTTCGAGAAACGTCTGTTGTACAATAGAGTGGGGTGTCAGCGTTGCGGGAAGGTCGGCTCGCGGAATCCTGTTAATACTGACTGCACCAGAGACCAGTCCTTATGTTCGAGCACAGAAGCTGGAAGGACGGTTGGATGAGTTTTCCCCTGCCCTTAAAGTCAGGGACAGTAGTTGGTGGCCACTACATTGTTGATGGCCTCATTAACCGGGGCGGTTTTGGCTCCGTCTATCGGGGCATTGATACAAGTGAGGGAGATCGCCCCTGTGCCATCAAAGAGACCTACGATGTGACTCCTGCGGCGCGTCGTCAGGCGCTGATGGAGGCGGGCATCCTTTTTACCGTCAGGAGCAAGCACCTGCCTCAGGTCTATGATGCCTTTGAAGAAGGTGGTCGCTTCTACCTGGTAATGCAGTTGATTGAGGGCCAGAACCTGCTGCAGCTCGTCCAGGCGCGGGGCACACCCTGCCGTGAGGCGGAGGTGCTCGCCTGGATTCTGCCCATCATGCAGGTCCTTGAGGAATTGCATCGTCGTAATCCTGCCGTGATTCATCGCGATATCAAGCCCGCGAATATCATTCTGACCGTCGATGGTAATACGGTGCTCGTTGATTTCGGCGTCACGAAACTCTACGACCCTGATGGCACCAGCCAGACGATGATCAAGGCGATCACCGAGGGCTTCAGTCCACTGGAGCAGTACACGGGAACGACCACGCCTCAATCGGATATCTACTCGCTGGCGGCGACGATGTACTATCTCCTGACGGCAACCACGCCGCCGTCGGCCATCAGTCGCAGTCTGCGCGATACCTTGAAACCCCCACGTGCGCTCAATCCACATATTTCCGCGCGCACTGAGCAGGCCCTGCTCAGGGGTCTGGCGATCAACCTCGATCAGCGCTACCGCAGCATGCGCGAATTTACTCTGGCGCTGCAGGGCCAGGCTGGTGGCGCTGCCGCTGATCCCACGGTGCGTGTACTGGGTGGCAGCCGGCGGACTCCGCAGCCTTCCTGGCAGGCCTCACAGCCGCGGCCTCTCCCCGGCGCCTGGAGTGGTCCGGCCGGACCGGTGAGCAGTGGTCCCGTGAGCTATGCTGGCTATGTGGTGCTCTCTCCACCTCTATCAACGCCGCCCAAGTCTTCTCTGCCCAGTCCTCTGGGGCAGGGCTGCCTCTACGGCATGCTGCAGGGTATTCTGGCCGCGCTCATTGTGCTGCTCTTGAGAACCCAGGGAAGCTTTTCGCTGGCGATTGTCGTGGGCTGGCTCTTCTATCTGCTGGCCGGTTTTATGACCACCCGTAAGGGAGGAGGTTCGCTGCGGGGGGCCTGGGCTGGTTTGTGGGCTGGTATTGCCGGAACGATCACGTTCTGGATGGTCTTTCTGAGCGGTGCCCTGATTCTGATTGCCCAGCGTCTGCAGGCGGATGCACTGAACAGCGGCCAGACGTCTCCCTCAATCGCCAGCAGTCGCGCCTTCATCCGGACGTTGCATGCTATTGCCCCCTGGCTACCTTCCACTCAGACTACGAATGCCACCTCCTCCGGGGTCCTGCTCTTCGTGGCCGCGGGCCTGATCCTCGCCCTGCTCCTGGGCTGGATGGGGGGCCTGCTGGGACGGAGGCGTGCTCTCAATGCGGCACGTTTCTCTCAGGCCCCAGGGAGACCGTGAGATGCGCATCCTCCCGTCGGCCCGGCTGAGCAGCTATCTGCGGACAGACCCATGGTAGCATGGTTCTGACTCTCGGTGTGAACCCCGTGCGCTGTTGAAACGGAACCTTCTTTACGCTATCGGTCGATACCTGTGAGCCGACGCACCCTGAACGCTCCCGTCTGTTTGAGGTGGAAGAGTATGGCATCGGCGTCTCCTGCAGCCCCTCTCTAGTGTGGCGTGCCAGCCATCTCGAACTGGACTGTGTACGTATCTTCCTGCGCTGGAGGCTGATTCTCTCCGGTCCAGGGGAGCTGCTGGCCAGTATACTGCTGGGGTGGCTCTAGATCTGACAGTCGGCACGCAGATGTATGACCACCAGCGTGGAGATCAATAGCGGGACGCTGCAGTCATGCCGCGCTGATTATGGTATCATAGGCGCGGGTTTATCCCTGGTACTAGCACAGACAGAAGGTGGCGAACTCTTTGGTGATTGATGAGAATATGCAACAGGCAGCGACCAGTGAGGAAACGCTGTCTGTCACAGACCTGGCGCGCCTGCTCAGCGCCGAATTGAGTCTCAAGAGCGAGCAGATTGTTCGCACGCTGGCCTTGCTCGATGAAGGCAATACCATCCCCTTCATCGCTCGCTATCGCAAGGAGGTCACGGGGAGCCTGGACGAGGTGCAGATTCAGGCCATTGCCGATCGGGCCGCCTCGCTGCGTGCGCTCTTTGAGCGCAAGGCCGATGTGCGTCGTTTGATTGCAGCGCAGGGCAAGCTGACCCCCGAGTTAGAGGCAGCCATTATGGAGGCTGCGACGCTGCAGCAGGTCGAAGATCTTTACCTACCCTATCGTCCCAGGCGTAAGACCCGCGCCAGTGTGGCACGTGAGAAAGGGTTGTTGCCGCTGGCTGAGGTGATTCTGCAGCAGCCTGAGCTGCCGGGCGATCAGGGAGTACTCCTCGAAGAGCATGCCCGTCCGCTGCTTGATGCCGAGAAGGGCGTGGAGACTGCTCTGGAGGCCTACGCTGGTGCGCGTGACATCGTGGCGGAGATCATCGCTGAGGATGCCAATGTGCGTGGAGCCATGCGTGCGGCCTTTTTTTCCCAGGCGACGCTGAGTGCGCGTCCGGCTGATCCTGAGACCCTGACCCAGAAAGACCCTAAGGGCGTCTATCGTCTCTACTATGAGTTCAGCGAGAGCGTCACAAAGATGGTGCCCCATCGCGTGCTCGCGCTCAATCGTGCTGAGCGTGAGGAGGTGCTGCGCGTTAGCGTCACCCTGGACTATCGTGAGGCCCAGCCGCATATCACGCGCTTTTATCCCATCAAAGCAGGCTCTCCCTTCGCGGAGCAGCTGGCTCTGGCCATGGAAGATGGCTACAAACGCCTGCTGGCTCCGGCGATGGAGCGGGAGGTCCGTGTCGACTTGACGCGCAAGGCTGAGGAGCATGCCATCACTATTTTTGCGGCCAACCTGCGCCATTTGCTGCTGCAACCACCTCTGCGAGGCCGCAAGGTCCTGGGCATCGACCCCGGCTATCGCACCGGCTGCAAACTGGCTGTCGTTGACGAGACGGGAAAGTACCTGACGTCGGATACGATCTATCTTCATCAGGAGGAGCGAGCGAAGCAGACGTTGCGGCGTCTCCTTCTGGAGTATGACCTCAAGGTGATCGCCATCGGCAATGGCACGGCCTCACGCGAAACTGAGCAATTGGTGGCGGCGTTGATTCGTGAGCTGGAGCAGGAGACAGGACGCCCTGGAGAGGTGGGCTACGTCATTGTCAATGAGGCCGGCGCCTCGGTCTACTCGGCCTCCGAGGCCGCGCGTCAAGAGTTTCCCTCGCTTGATGCCACGCAGCGCGGCACCATCTCGATCGCCCGTCGCCTGCAAGATCCCCTGGCCGAGCTGGTCAAGATTGACCCGCGCGCTCTAGGGGTTGGTCTCTATCAGCATGACGTCGATCAAAAGGCGCTGGCAGAGATGCTCGAGCGTGTCGTCGTCTCCTGTGTGAATTTCGCTGGCGTCGAGGTCAATGCGGCCTCTGCGGCTCTCCTGAAGCATGTGGCTGGTATCAATACGCGCGTTGCCAATGCCATCGTGAAATATCGTGAGGAACATGGGCCGTTTCGCTCGCGCGAAGAGCTGCTCAAGGTGCCTGGTCTGGGTCCGGCCACCTTCGTACAGGCGGCCGGCTTCCTGAAAATCGCCGATGGCCTTGAAATGCTCGATAACACCTTCATTCATCCTGAAAGCTATCGTGCTGCGCGAGCCTTGCTGGAGATGGTGCCAGACCGCGTGGATGGAACGCTGAAACCAGCCGAGCGCGTAGCCCAGTTCCGCCGTCTGGTCAAGTTGCAGAGTAGTCTCGGTCGTCACAGGCGGCATCAAGGGACTGAGCTTGATGGTGAGCAAGCGGCCTGGGCGGAGATCGCGCACAAGATTGGCGTGGGTCTGCCCACCTTGCTCGATATTCTGGAGAATCTAGAGAAGCCAGGCCTTGATCCGCGCGATAGCCTGCCGGCACCGATTCTGCGCCATGACGTCCTGAAACTGGAGGATCTCAAACCAGGGATGGTCCTGCAGGGCACGGTGCGCAATGTCGTCGATTTTGGGGCTTTTGTGGATATTGGCGTGAAGCGCGATGGGCTGGTGCATATCTCCGAGCTGGCAGAGCGCTATGTGCGCGATCCCCTGGCCGTTGTGGCAGTTGGCCAGGTGGTTCAGGTACGGGTGCTGGCTGTGGATTTGCAGCGTGAACAGGTGCAGTTGAGCATGCGAGGTCTGCAGCGTTAGAGTGTGTAGAGCACTCTTGCTGAAGTTTCCGCGCCAGTGCAAGAAGGGTCGAACGCCCTTCTTGAGAGGCCTGAGAGCCTCTTAAAAGTTCTGCGACTACGCGCAGATTCCGCGTCGTGGCCTGCTCTTTCTGCGACAGGAAGGCCTGGAATCCCGTATGCTTAACAGCGGAGTCGGCTGCTGAGGGGCGAAACTCTTCGCGGGCACCAGCGAGGAAGCCAAGCTCTTCAGCAGCCGATTCACGTGTATCGGGTGCCCTGGCTGGCTCTGAAACTGCATGATGGGGGCTCCGTAGAGGTTCTCTTGCTGGTCTGCCACTGAGGCTAGCCTTCAGCAGGACGTATCCTGGAGCGGACCCTCCTGGCGAGCTGTGAGAGTCAGCGCGGCCAGGGCGTCTGCGTCGGAGATCCGCTGGAGAATTGCCAGCCCTTTCTGGTGAAGAAAGCTGGCCTCGATCCGACTGGCCTCGCGGATGCCGCGCAGGGCAAACACATGGGCATCCTGTGGTAATCCCTGCTGGTAGGAGAATTCTGCCTCATCCAGCAGCGTATCGGGGACAGCGTAGGGATCAAGGTGCTCAGCCATGATCGTGATGAGCGTCTCAACGGTAGCATGGGCGCGCGCGATCTCTCCACGCAGGCGCAGCAGCAACAATTGTAGCTGCAGAAGCAGTGTACGGTCTGAGGGTGAGACAAAATCGCGCTCCTGGGCCAGGAAGAGGCTTTCAGCGTGCTTGAGCGCCTGCTCGGCCTCGCGCAGGTATCCCTGGCGATAGGCGTACCAGCCCTGCTTCTGCAATGCCTCAATAGTGCCGCGTACGTCGCCACTCTCCTGTGCGATGCGTAGAAATACGTTGATATAGCGTTGGGCCAGAGCAAAGTCACCCTCTTCACAGGCCAGAAATGAGAGATTCGCCCATGGCCGCGCCAGTTGCTCGCGCTCACTGCGAGAGAGCCGCCTGGCATGGGCTTGCTGACCAGCCAGCAGGCTCGCTTCAAAGCGTTGGCGAGCGCTCTTGAAGTCGCCGCGATAGAAATGCAGTTTTCCCAGACGATTGAGAAAGCGGGCCAGGCGGAGGGAGTCGGACCGCCGCTCTGCAGTCTCGATTCCCCACTGCAGGATGCGTTCTCCTTCGGCATAGGGCAGGTGACCGAGGAAACGCAACAACTGCTCGATGATGGCGAGGAGCACGTCATCCTGGCCGGCGTAGCGCGCCTGGGCGATTGCCTTGAGGAGCGCTTCCTGATGACGTTTCAGCTGAGGGAGATCGTTCTGATGATGCTTGACGAATGCCTGCAGATCGAGGAGGCGTTTGCGTTGCTCATGCGCAGCGTAGGCTCGCAGGAGAGGATGGATGCGGTAGCGTGCGAAGTAAGCAGATTCCTGAGCTGCGGCTGAAGCGGAGACGGGCAGGAGCTCAAGCAGGGAACAGCGTACCAGCCGCGTCAGGTGGGTGGCAGTGCTTGCTAGCAGTCGTGCCGGACAGGTTGCCAGGAGCGAGACCTCGCGATCGTGGAGTGTTTCATCGCAGGCGCTGGCGAGGAGAAGGGGGGGGCCCTCATTGATTGGCGCCTGCGGACAGCCAGAGGCCTGTAGCTCCACAGTTGCGGCCTCCTCCAGGCTGAAGGTCTGAGGAGCCAGTGAGGAGAGCAGCAGCAGGTGCTCGCGCGTTTCGGTGGGCAGATCTTGCAGTGCGCGGTCGAGGAGGCGGCCCAGCTCTCCCTCGCCATCCAGCACTGGATCAAGTGCATGAAGCCTGAGGCGATTGGCTAGCAGTGCGCAGTCGATGCCAGCTTTCACTGCAGTTGCGGCCAGTTCGATCGCTGGTGGCAGCCCCCCGACCGCCTGGCAGATGGCGTGGGCGGCCGCTTGCTCTTCGCTGGTAAGCGCGCGATCGAGCAGGCTGGCGAAGAGCGTGAGCGCAGCCTCTTCGGAGAGCGGCTCCAGGTGCAGATGATAGCTCATCATGGAGCTGACGGGGGGAATAGCCCGCGTGGTGATCAGCATGCTGCTTCCCATGAGGAAATCGCTGCTCTCGCTCAGGCCCTCTCCTTCGCGACTGCCCTGTGCTAGCAGCACTGTGAAGGCCTGGCGCAGGGGGAAGTGCGGGTCCAGATCGTCCAGAATCAGCAGTGCTCGCTTTCCAGCGAGCATGGCGCGCGTCTGGTCGATCAGCTCGCCGACCCGTGATTCGCTGGTGTTTCCTGCTGGAGGGGAGGTCTGGATGGTCTCGGCGGACCCTGCGAGGCGCTGAGCGCGTGGCGTGAAGACGTCGAGGATCTTACTCAGCAGGGCGCACAGACCTGCATTCCCCTGGTATCCCCGTCCGCTCAAGGTGACGATGCCATCGGGAAAGCTACGCCGGTAGTGATTGCTGTCGCTGGCCAGTCGGTGGGCAACCTCCGCGGCGAGGGTGCTTTTGCCCACACCCGGCATGCCGCTGATAGCGTAGAGGCCTGGCTCTCCCTCGCGCAGGGCCTGCAGGATCTGCTGCAGGCCCTGCGTGCGGCCTACCAGCCGGGTCGGCCTGGGTGGGAGCAGCATGACACCCCCTGTGGCTGGAGCGCCAAGCTGCTCTGTCAGCGTAGCCAGCATCTCCGTCTCCGCCGGACTGAGGTCGTTCAGGCCTGCTGCTCGCTGATAGCTCTGAACCTCGCGTGGTGTGCGGCAGAGCAGATAGGCCAGCGCCAGCACACGCCTCCTGGTGTGTCCGCGGAAGGGATAGTGCAGATGGCCTGCTTCAAGACGAGCGAGAAAATCCTCCGAGATGCCAAGAGTACTCAGCGTCGGGTCCTTGCGTATAGCCTCGATCAGCGTCCGCTGGCTGCTCCAGCCACACATACGCCGTCGTTTGCTCAGCCATTGACCAAACTGGATGGCATCCATCTTAAGACCCCTGTACCGACTCTTCGCTGTGGATGTGTTGAGATGGAGAGGCGCTGCCGGCGGCCTGGCCTACTCCCGGAATCTTCCGCCCCCGGCTTCTGAAAGACAGCCAGGTATGCTGACCGGGGCGCTGCTGGCTGTTTCATCAATAGTAGAGACGTCGCTGAGCCAAAACTGTTGCAGCCGCCGGCCCCTTTTGGCTCTGCCGTGCCAGCCTCCATAGCTTGACACGGCAGAGCCGCAAAAGCCCCCATTACTCTCTATTCGTCGCGACGTTACAGCGGCTCGACGGTCAGGATCACTTTGCCTGTAGTCCGACGCTCAGCAATGGCCTGATGGGCCTGCGCCGCCTGCTCCAGAGAGAAGATCTGCCCCACCAGAACCTTCAGTGCTCCGCTGTCGACGTAGCGTGTCAATTCCTGGAGCGCCAGGGCAACGCGCTCGGGACGGCTCAACCAGGCGCTCAACCAGTAGCCGATCAGCGCCTGGTTCCTGTACATCAACTGGATGCCGGAAAACTGCGTCACCTGCCCGCTGGCAGCTCCATAGACCACCATGCGTCCGAAGGGGGCCAGACAGCGCAGATTCTGCGCTGCAATCTCTCCTCCCACCATTTCGAGAATGATATCCGCGCCCAGTCCACCTGTGGCGCTTTTCACCTGCTCTACCCAGTCCGAGGAGCGATAATTGATGACCACATCTGCCCCCAGCTGGCGCACATAGGCCAGCTTCTCCTCACTGCTCGCCGTTCCCAGGACGGTTCCCGCCCCCAGTAACTTTGCGAGTTGTACTGCGAACGTGCCCACTCCGCCAGCAGCGGCGTGGATGAGCACGCTCTCCCCACTCTGCAGCCGGGCTGACTCCTGCAAAAGCTGGTAGGCTGTGATGCCCTGTACTGGTAGTGCAGCCGCCTGAGTGAAGGCCAGTGTGGGGGGAATCGCAAAGACCCAGTCGGCCCTGGCGGTTGTATATTCTGCATAGCCTCCGTTGGCGAAGGCCACAACTCGTGTGCCCACGGCTGGAGCACTGACCTCCGGTCCGAGGGCCTCTACGGTTCCTGCGACCTCAGATCCGAGAATAGTCGGTGTTCGTGTGCGCGTCAGATAGGTCCCCTGGCGCTGGGCCAGGTCCGCATAATTGACGCCGGCCGCTGCCACCTTGATCAGGACCTCGCCCTTACGTGGTTGCGGTCGTTCGATCTCTTCCAGGCGCATCACTTCCGGTCCGCCCGTTTCATAGATACGGATCGCTTTCATAAACTGACTTCTCTCCTTCTGCCATTGCTGCAAGATTGCCCTTCAGCGGTGCGGTTGATGAGTCTTGTCATAGCTGGACAGGCGAAGCGGAGGCGAGGCCGCCCACCGTCGGGAAGCGAGGTAGCTCCGCCCACAGCCTGCGTTGCAGAGCCACGTCCACGTTGCTACTGATGATCTGCTCATCGCTCTACCGCCTCGGATTGCGCTCTCGCAAGCTGATATCAGCTCTGGCCTGAGCATCTGATTATATCTCATAGGATGCTCGCAACACCCAGATCGGAACCCCATGAAACATGTTGGAGCGCGTTTAAGTAGAAAAACACCTGCTTGTGGAAGCGATTCGTCCCCGGGTAGCGTCCAGGATCTGGCCAGACGCAGCTTGCGAGACGCTCTGATGTGTAATAGCAAAGGAAGAAATGATTTGCTATAATATTCGCTAAGAAGAAAGTACTAGATTTCCACCTTTTCTCTGAGGAAGGCGGGGAGAAGCAGTACAATCTTTGCGTGTCCGACATAGGGAACAGGCTGATCGATACCTTTTCTTTTTCTAAATATTCCGGCCTTTTTCCTGCGATTTATTGCAGGCATAAAAGAGCGCAACTGAGCGATGAACAACAACTGTCAATGACCCTACTGCTGAAGCAGGAGGCTTGTGAAAGCCTTCGTTGACTAGTCTGAGCCTGGCAACAGGCTCTGTTGGAACGGTCAAGATACCTTGCCATACCTGCTCTAGTGGCAAGCTCTATCGCTGGTGGTTAAAAGTCCTGACGGGTAGGGACGGTGCTGCCAGCTTGACAAGCCGCTCCAACTTTGACGAAGAGCACCTGACTCCGAAAGGAGATAGACGTTATGTTCGTCTACGTTTTGAATTGTCACGGAAAACCACTGATGCCCTGTAAGCCACGCAAGGCCCGGCTACTCTTGAAGCAGGGGAAGGCAAAAATTGTACAGATGGAACCTTTCACCGTCCAACTGCTTTATGGCAGCAGTGGGTATAAGCAAGAGGTGTCACTCGGCATTGACGCAGGGACACAACACATTGGAATATCGGCGACAACAGAAAAGGTCGTCTTGTTCGAGGCGGAAGCAAAACCGCGCATGGATATTCAGGAACTTCTTTCTACGCGGCGGCAGTTTCGTCGAGCCAGAAGGAATCGCAAGACTCGCTACCGCAAAGCCCGGTTTCAGAATAGAAAGAAGCCGGAGGACTGGCTGCCCCCGTCTGTCCAGCATCGGCTTGATGCCCATCTCAAGGTGATCCGCCTGGTCCACCGGATCTTACCAGTGAGCAAGACGACGATTGAGGTGGCTCAGTTTGACCTGCAAAAGATCCAGCGTCCTGAGATTGAGGGAACACAATACCAGGAAGGGCCACAGCGGGGCTTCTGGAATGTGCGTGAGTATGTGCTCTGGCGCGATTCCCACCAGTGCCAGTGGTGCCAGGGCAAGTCGAAAGACGCAGTACTCAACGTGCATCACATCGAGAGTCGAAAGACGGGTGGGGATCGCCCAGAGAACCTGATTACCTTGTGCGAGACCTGCCACGATCTCATTCACCGAACCCACCAGGAGCAGAAGATCACCAGGAAGAGCAACGGGTTTCGGGATGCGACGCAGATGGGCGTTATTCGGTGGAAGATCTACGAGCAGGCCAAGGCTCAGTTTCCCAACGTCCATCTGACCTATGGGTACATCACCAGGCAGACCCGGATTGAACACGAATTGGAGAAATCTCATCTGGTGGATGCACGCTGCATCAGTGGGAACCCCCTGGCTTGCTCCGATGGCACCTGGCACCTGATGAAGTTCGTCCGGCGCACTAACCGCCAACTACACAAAGCGACGATCAGGAAGGGCGGCCAGCGACAGCGCAACACCGCTCCCAAGGTGGTACATGGTTTTCGACTTTTTGACTGTGTGCGCTATCAGGGGACGGTCTGC
>JBHOQN010000113.1:0-44089 GCA_042408965.1 Ktedonobacteraceae bacterium | reverse complement strand
CCAGCCAGATGTGTAGCGGCTGTGGGGCCGTCGTCCAAACAAGCCTTGACGAACGCTGGCATTCCTGTTCGTGTGGCACAGAGTTGGACCGCGACCACAACGCCGCCATCAACATCAAACGGGCAGGGCTCCTCCTGCTTGAAAAAGAAATCCAGGCTCGGACGGAGCCTTCAGGAGACGCGCTTCTGAGAAGCCCTGCCCTTCAGGGCTAGGGAGTCGTCACGAGAATGAGATACGCAGCCCCGGGGCATCCAGTGAAGCGCTGCTGAGCCAGCGATCGATATAGAGCACCACGTTGGTCATGACCAGCCGGTGGACCGTGCCGCCCGCGGCCAGCACCAGCAGATCAGCTTTGTTGACGAAGCTGCTCAAACCGGTCACGATATCCTGCAGAATCGAGGTTTTGATCGCCACGCCGGTCGCGATCGCCGTCCCGGAGGCGCTGACAGTGATCGTCACTCCCCCGAGATTACGTGAGATCTGCAGACCCGAGATGGTCGTTGCGCTGAAGGTCAGCACCGGATGCAGCGGATCAGGCAGCAGGCTCAGATGGGCATCGGTTCCGATAATTTCAGTAGCTCTCATCACAATGGAATTCGGTGCAGTGAGAATAGTAGGCTTTTGATTGCCGCTGCCAGGGGTTGGGCTGGGTGTGACCGTCACAGTGACCGTCGGTGTCGGCGTAGGTGAGCCAGTGGGAGTGGCAGTAGCCGACGGGCTAGGCACCGCCGTCGCGGTAGGTGTCGGCGTCGGCGCCTTCGTCGCCGTGGGTGTCGGCGTAGCTGTCGGCGGATCGAGCGTTGGCGTCGGCGTCAAGGCATGTGGGTGGCAGGGGATAATCGGAGGCAGGCAGAACTGCTCCCCGTAGTCTGGCGGCGTCGATGGGCTGGCAAAGGCCACCCCGGTTCCTACGCAGAACGCCAGCAGCAACAGCGCCAGAAATGAGCAGATAGCGCAAGCTTTGCCCCAGAGCGCCAGCGTCTCTTTGCGACTGTGTTTCTTCATAGCTTGGCCTGACCTTTGCTTCCATAGAGTGCGAGGTGTGCGGGTGCAGCCACAGGCACAAGAGTACCGTGACGCACCCGCACGGCCCGCCCGTGTGAAGGGCGGACCTGGGAGCGGCTAGCTGTGGGTGATTGAGAGCGTCAGACCCGGCAGGGTGATGCTATTGGCAGCCTGATAGGGAGAGGTGATCGTCACGTTGGTCAGCGTTGCGCTGCTGGCCGTTTGATCAAACGGGTCCGGTCCGGTGCTCAGCACCAGATTCTGGAACTGGCCCTCGTCCATGCTCAGGGCGGTTGCATCGTTCGTCAGACCGGTCACCGAAACCGGGGTGTTCTGGCCAGCCTCCAGCTTGATGGTGAAGGTGCCCAGGGGACCAACGCTGATGCTCTTGCTGATCACCAGATCCGTGATGCTTCCATCAAACTGGTTGATCGCCACAGGGGTGCTATTATCTGCGGGAGAGATGCCAGGATAGATGTGGACGTGGGCTCCCTGAATGACTTTGGCCTGAACGGTCACTGGAACAGGGGCGGCAGCCGCCAGGGCGATCGCGCCATTCTCCACTGCGCCGAACATGCCGAAGAGCACCAACGTGGCAACCAGCATCACCGACCAGAAGATCGTTCTGTTCGTCCGCCCAACGGGAGGCAGCAGCTCTTCTTCGTCCTCGCCCTCAGTCGTCGATAGGGAAACCGACCGGCTGACTTCAATGTGTTCCGCGCTGAAAGGAATGTGAATCGGTAACGTCGATTCTTCGCGTTCTGGCTCCCGGGTCATTCCGGTTTCTTCCTCGTTTCCCATGAGTTACTCTCCTTTTTTGTGAGGTACTACATAAACAGAGATATGCACGTCTATATATATGCAATCCCCGAGGGGATCACAGGCAAGGAAGTCGACAGGGATGAAAGAGCTAACAGCCGAGCTGTTATGGCCGGCCTGTTGTGCGCAAGGAAGGACGTCGTGAGACCGTCGTCCGCTTGCCAGAGGCAACAGGACGCCAGGCGACACCCAGCGCGCCACCGATGATGCCCAGCAGCATACCGATGCCGAAGCCGCCAAAGGTGGATGCGACCAGTGAGACGAGCGCCAGAACAACGCCGATTGCTCCCGTGATGAGGGAGTAAGTAGGAGCCAGGAGCTGAATGATCCCCATGACCACCAGGAGAGCGCCAACCAGCAGACCAGCCCAGATGGTGCTCCCGGGGAGCATGGCCAGGCGGATCAGCATGGCCGGTCCCCAGAGAACCAACAGGCCAGAGAGAATCAAGAGGATCGAGCCAGCAAAGGGACGTGAGCGACGCCAGCGGCGAAAGCGACCCCATTTGCTCCATTGCTGGATCAACCGGGCGTCTTTGTTCTCTCTGCGTGTCCGTCGGGAGGCTCGCCAGGCGCCCGCGCGAGTCTGCAGGCGCCGATAACGCTGAGCGAGGGTTCCAGCGAAAGAGGAGCCATGGCCGCCGCGCGCGCCACGCCGCTGCCTGCCGCTGGAGGATTCGATAATGACGACCTGTTCTGTCGTGCTGCTTTGCGAGGTGCCTTCCGCCTGTGGTTCATTTGACATCGACATTGTTCAAAACTCCTTTTCCACGCCTCGACAGTGAAGCGGCCTGGTACGCCAGGGAATCGGCTGCTGCGTGCGCCTCAGACAGCGAGGATACGAGGGAGCTCCAGCGCCAGTCCCCAGTCGCCGTTGATACGCAGGCGCCGGGAGAGCAAGGCCTGGCGCTGGCTGAGGCGGCGATTGGAGAGGCTTGCCCAGTCGTTGGCTGAGCAGCGCAGGGTCAAGCGGGGATGCTCAAGCCGGCCCACCCCCGTGGTCGGCGGCTCCCCAGGCTCTAGTTTGAGGTAGCGAGGCTGCAGGTCATCAAAGAGCCACTGAATGCCCGCGCGCACGGGCTTGCGTCTCGCCTGGGTCCAGGCCGCGATTGCCTGCATGGAGGAGAAGATCACCTCCATCGTCTCTTCGTTGACATGCGGTGGCCCGTCAGTGCCCAGCACACCACCCTCAATGAAGGTGATGGTGCGCTGCGCCTGAACATCGAATGGATCGTCCAGGCCAAGCTTGGCCAGCTCACTGACCTCATGTGGGTCGATCCCCGCCCGCCGTAACTTCGTCGAGAGCGAGCGCAGGCCAAAGGTGAATACCTCCTGCGGTGTGTAGCCCAGACAGGTAATGTACGACCAGTCGTTCTCCGGCGGTGCCAGCACGCCTGCGGCCCAGGCAAGCACACGGTTCAGCATCTCAATGGCGGCCTCTTTGCAGCGGCGGTCTTTACTGACCAGCTCGCGCAGCAACTGGATACCAAAGGCGATGTGTCGCGACTCATCGCGGGAAATCAGCAAGATCCCGCGCGCAAAGCCTGGGAAGTAGCCGCTGCGTGTGGTGTAGTCGCGGAGGTAGTGCTGCCCGGTGTGTGCCAGCATGCCCTCGATCACGATGTGGTAGAGGACAACGCCCTGAGCTAAGAGGGGAAGGCTGTGGGGATTGCGCCGCAGACGCTCCGAGGCGCGATCGAGTTCGTCAAAGACCTGGACGTATCCCCAGCTCAAATGGGGTCGCACGGCAGTCAATGTGCTGCTGATGTCGCTCCCTAACCGGCATACCTCGCGCACGAACCGGTCGAAAAAGACATGGTGACGTGCCTCATCGGCAATCTGGGTGGCCAGAAAGATCTTGTCCTCGGGCCGCGTGGCGGCTTCAACAAATGGAGCCAGCGTCACAGTGACGGATTCTTCACCGTCCAGGAACATAGAACAGTTCCAGAGAATGGCCTGGCGCTCGTGCTCGCTGTGCCGCTCCCGCCAATCAATGGCGTCCTGGCTGAAATCCAGCCCTTTCGCCGACCAGTTCCCTTCCTCCCACAGGCGATACAGGCGATCTTTCTCTACCGGTGACGTCTGCTCTGAATCGACATCGATGAAGCCTTCTAACTGTCCTGGCTCGCTTACCATGGGCGGTTTCCCCTTTTCCTGCCTGTGAGGGCGGCTCCGCACCCTGACATAGCCGATCAGGGGCGGACCTCGCCAGAACATCAGCCGTCTCTCGATTACTGACTGACAGTCAGTCAACGTTCGCTGTATATGACTATAGCTGGCAATCAGACAATTGTCAAGGGGAAAACGCTTGCCTGGTAATTTATGGTAGTTTCACTGCGCGGATCTGGTTGCAGCGGTGGACGTGCGCTTCCAGTACTAATCGATGCCGAGCGCGTGGCGGATGAAGCCGGCGCATTCCGTGATGAAGACGTCAGGAGCGATTGGCGAGTTGTAGATATAGCATTCCTCGGCGGCGTAGTAGACGGTGCCTACGATGAGGATTGCCGTGACATCGGCGTTGATGGAGTTGCTCAGGGTGCCGTTCTCCTGCTCCTGGCGGATGATGTCGGAGATCAGTCCGTAGTAAGGAGCGAAGATATGCTGGCGCTCTGAGGGCCGCTCGGTCCAGCAGGTATTGAAGTGCACGATCGCCAGGATGTCACGATACTCGGACATGATCTGGAAGGTTTCGGCGACGCTGCGATCGATCATTTCATGCAAGGTGCGGGCCTCTCTATAGGCGCGTTGCAGCACGGCCTCGATGCGCTCCTGCATCTCGCGAGCAAGCGTTGTCAGGACCGAGGCCTTGGAGGGGAAGTACCAGTAGAAGGTGCCCTGGGCGACCCCGGCGCGAGCCACGATCTCGGAGATGGTCGTCGCTTCAAATCCCTTCTCGGCGAAGACCTCGCGCGAGATTTTCAGCAATTCGGCTTTGCGTGCCTCTCGATTTCCTCTATTTGATGCCATTCCCTTCACCTGTGTTTGTTGACGGAACCTGCGATCTCCTGGTTAATAGGATAGCATACAAACACGGCCATATGCCAGAGAGCACGGATCAAAGGGAAACAAAAATCCGCTCCGGCTCGTGGTTGCGCAGGACGGACTGGTCTCTGGAGGCAACGAGGTGGCCGGAGCGGAGCCTCACCCACACGCTGGCTGGTGGCGGGCGAGGTGTCTAGACGCCGACGGGGGCGCCGTGAATCAGGGCGTCGAGGGTGCTCTTCTTGACGCGGTATCCCTGGCGTTTACCGCGGTGGGGAAGCAGAATCGCCTCCAGTGCGCCCGACTTGATCCAGCGGCGCACGGTAGTGTCGTCGACGCGCAGTCGCTGGGCGACCTCACTCACCGTGAGCAATTCGGTCGGGGGTTCCATCTCGGCGGTGTGTACCTCTTCATGATGCATACGTGTTCGTGCCATATGTCTCTCCTTCCTCCTGAACTCCAGAAAACAGCCTGCGATATGCCTTCAACGGAGCGGTCTCCGTCTTACAACTAGCATACGTTATTACGCAAAGAGGCCTTGTATAAGCCAGGGGACAGCCGCGCTTCAGTCCTGACCAGAGACCCATCGATGACTTCCTGGCCGGCTCTGCATGCCGCTGCATGCCTGGCCAGGCCGGGCGGCGCGGGAGCCTACAGGTGGTGAGTGTTCCTCCCCTCCTCCCTTATGTAATGATGATGGTCGCTTGAAGTAATGCGGGTAATATTTCCAGCATGGACAGTCTTTAGAACGTTCCCTGAATCGTTCGTCAGTGCTCTCGTGATCGTCTGGCTTCTCAATCTGCAGGCTGAGCGGATTCTGCGACGGACATTGCGCGGGGGATGCGCTGCAGAGGTGAGGCCAGCCAGAGAGAACTGACGCTGAGGGGCCTGAGGGATGGCTGATGCGGAGGGGCCGGGCTGGAAGGCAGGATGGACTGGGGCTGCCAGGCAGCCTCTGCCTCCTGAAGGAAGGTCGCCGCTCCTGGCGCTGCTCCTCCAGGAGACGCAGGGCTGTGGCTCTACGGCTCTCTGAGAGACGGGCGCCAGGGCTGTCACGTCACCTGGCGCGGCGCTCGCTGGTCGATCGATTCTGCTGGTCGATGATCCGCACGGCTCGCCCGCTGGAAGCGTGCCAGACGGAAGGCGGTCAGCGGGATGAGCGGCTCTTCCTCGCACACCAGACTGCAGAGTAGCTCCCCCAGCAGGGGACCAAATTTGAAACCGTGGCCTGAGAGGCCAGTGGCAAAGCTCACCCTCGGCTCATTCGGCAGGTGGTCAAGGATGAAATCGCCATCGGGACTCATGTCATACATGCAGGTGCTGATATGCGCCAGATAGGCGCGGCGCAGTGCGGGAATGAGCTGCTCCAGATCGTGGATGGCCTGACGCACGAGTCGCTGCCCTGGCGCTGGTTCATCGATGGCGTCGGGATCGATCAGTGGTCCGGTAGCGTGGGAGGCGACTTTGAGCCAGGGGAGGTCCTCGCCGTTGACACCGGAATTGCTGTGAATGGGGAGGCCGTAAAGATCATTCGCCATGAAGGCCGGAAAGATCGTCACACCGAAGGTCTCGCGAGGCAGGCCCCCAAAATAGAGCAGATGCTGGCGTGTGGTCTGGACAGGTAGATGGAGATCACCCAGCAGACGGTGAACCCACGGCCCGGTCGCCAGCACCACGCGATCGGCGCTGAGCGTCTCGCCGCTGGCCAGATAGAGACGCACAGGACGCTGCCGGTCGCCAGCTTCAACATGGCGGACGCGCGTCTTTTCGCAGATACGACCGCCCATGGCAACGACCAGAGCCTTGAGCGCCCGCAGCGCGGCCGAGGCCTGCAAGATGCCCGCCTCACGATTGTAGGTGAGCACGTCGAATGCATGGGTCTCGAACTGAGGAAAACGCTGGCGACAGTGTTGCTCGGGAAGTCGCTCTGTTGGCAGCCCCAGGGCACGCAGGGAGCGGTAGCTCTCGAGCGTAAAGCCGTCGTCTTCACGTCCAAGCACGAGCAGACCCGTACGAATATACAAAAGGCGTTTAGAGATCTTCTGAAGTGCCATCCAGCGATTTAAGCTTAATAAAACCATTTCTGCATAGAGGGAGTTAGAACCATACTCAAAGCGTAGCAGGCGCGATGCGCCGTGGGATGTGGAGCGTGGATGATCCACGATCTCCTGCTCCAGCACTGTCACTCGCTGCATGCCCCGTGCCAGCAGAGCGTAGGCCGTCGAGAGTCCCACGATTCCCGCCCCCACGATCACAAACTGTTCCTGATTCACGATAACGTTACGCCTCCTGGGAAATCTTCTATATGGAATATCAGTATAGCAGAATATATATTTTTAGTCAATTGAAGGTGCCGGTCTTTTCCTGAAAAAAGATAAAACTCTGTTATATAAAATATGGTAAAAATTTGTATATACAGTGTAATGTCTTTGTGTGTGAAGGAAGGAGCGCACGGTGATATGCTAGCGCATACAAAGTCGTCCATTCTCCTGCCAGCTTGTAGCATCCCTCCTCCGAGGCTATTGAGCAAACCCTGTGCAGCATGTTACTATCTTGAAGGCACCCTCAGGATACATCGCTGTCCTCTTTCGAGAAAGAACGCCGTGCATCGATGATTTAGATGGATCAAGAGAGGCTATGCAAGAAGAAAGAAACGTCGGAGCGTCCCGCTCTGGACACTCCCTCTATGTTGCTCCCGGCTCCGTGATTCGCGGCGAGCCTTTGTTACCCTCTTCCAAGTACTATACCCTGCGTTATCTCCTGGCTGCAACCCTGGCCGAAGGGGAGAGTCAGATTCTCTTCCCTGCCATAAGCGACGACAGCGAGGCCCTCTTTCGCGGCTGCCGAGCCCTGGGGGCGGACCTCGCATGGATTGGTGAGCCGGGCACCACGCTGCGTGTGCGCGGAGTCGGACGGCCGCGGGCTGCGGGTCCGCAGACCATCGACGTAGGCAATGCCGGTGCTGTCCTGCGTCTCCTGCTCGGGGTCGCTGCCTTGCTGCCGGAGGCGACCTTTGTGACCGAGTATCCGCAGTCGCTGGGCAGGCGGCCCAATCGTGAGTTGTTGGAGGCGCTGACGGCCCTCGGGGCCCGTTGCGAGGCGGCTGACCCTGAGGGCTATCTACCGATCACGGTGCGCGGGGGCAGGCTGCGCGGTGGACGTGTGCGTGTCTCCGGGGCGCGCAGTTCGCAGTATCTGAGCGCCTTACTCTTCCTGGCGCCCTTGCTGGAGGAGCCGCTGGTCATTGAGGTCCTGGATGGACTGAAGTCTGAGGGGATGGTGCGGCTGACACTCCGTGTGCTGCAGGAGGCAGGCATCGAGCTGGAGTACGACGCCGCCCTGCGCCGCTTTGAGATCCCGGCGCCGCAGCACTATCGGCCAGGAGTCTATTCTGTGCCCGGTGACTATCCTGGGGCGGCGGCCATGCTGGCAGCCTGTGCAGCAGCGACCGATCCCTCCAGTATGCTGCGCCTGACGCGCCTGCCTCCCGGCGAGGAAGACGGCGAGGCCTTGCTCGCGGCGCTCCTCGCGATGGGGTGTGATCTGCGCCGCGAGGGAGAGACCGTAATCATGCGTGGCGGACGGCGGCTGCGCGCTCTGGAGATGGATGGCGACCGGGCGATTGATTGCATTCCTGTGCTGGTAGCGCTGGCCTGCTTCGCGGAGGGGCGCAGCGTGTTTTATAATATTGAGAGCCTGCATTACAAGGAGTCGGACCGCATCAACGATCTCTGCAGCGAGTTGCGGCGCGCCGGCTGTGCTGTGACTCCTCTGGAGGACGCCATTCTGGTAGAAGGTCGGCCTCAAGGGATCGAAGGTGGGGTGAGCGTCGATGGCCACAGCGATCACCGCCTGCTGATGGCGCTGGCGATCGTCGCTCTGCGAAGCCGTAGCGGGCTGACGCTGACCGGGGTGGAGCATATCGCTAAGAGCTATCCGCAGTTTTTTGCTGAATTGAGGCGTCTGGGAGCGGTGGTCAGATGAACGGCTTTCGTGGTAAACTCTTGTCCAGAATGGTACAATAGTCTCCCTGAGTGTTTCAGAGGGAAAGGACAGAGGGGTGTACAGATATAAAGGCTTTGATAGTGCCCAGTGCGGCGATAGCATCTCCGCCCTTGAGGCGGCCGTCAATGCCTGGATGGAGGCCGAGCGTCCCCGTATCCGTCATGTGTGCCAGAGTGTGCGTAACAATCACATTCTGCTCAGTTTCGTCTACGAGGAGATGCGCGAGCTGGAGCAGCGTCTCCCCGCGCAGGCGCAGACAACGGGCACGCTTCCTAGATTGTTTGACGAGGAGTATATTGACGAACGGCCGACGAATCCACGTCTGCCAATCACGCCGCCAGCCGTACACTGAGCGTTGCTGGGATGTGGTTGCTCGCAGTGCTGGTCTATTTTTTGCCAGGGGAAAAGTGAAAGGATGACGGTTCCCTATCTGGTCTATTCCACCGCGCAGGGCGAGATTCGTGAGGAGCGCCGCCTGCGCGCGCTGGATTTCGCCGGACGCCCGCTCGAGCCTGAGGACCTGATTCCTTTGCCCGACGGAGCGACGCTTTCAATGATGCCCGATCGCCGGCCCGTCGGGATCGATGCTGCCGGAATGCGCACAACCGTACGGCGTCCTGGCGCCTGGGCGCTGGCGGCCCTGCTTCCCATTGGCTATACGCGCACGCAGTTGCCGGCCTACGAGCCGGTGCCGGGGACAGAGCCGCTCCCGTTCTTCGGCTACAGCGCCGTGGCCGGGTTGGAGGGACGCCTCTACGTGGCCGCCCTGCAGACCGATGATCCTCGCAAGTGGCATCCGCGCGCCTTCCAGCGACGCAAGCTCGAACGCCTGGTGCGTGAGAAGCTGGCCACCTACCCGGAGAACCGCGTGGTGGCTCAGCATGCGCACTGTGCCCTCGACTATTACTGCCCGACGGCCAGCAACCTCTTCTTTGGCCGCTGGGAGATGGCAATCGCCGTCTCGCCTGGCTGTAATGCGCGCTGTGTGGGCTGTATCTCCAAACAGGAAGAGGAGGGGCTGATCTCTCCACAGGATCGTCTGACCTTTGTGCCCACCGTGGAAGAGATTGTCGAAGTCGCTGTTCCTCATCTGGAACAAGCTGAGGAGGCCATCGTCAGCTTTGGCCAGGGGTGCGAGGGCGAGCCGCTGCTGCAGTGGCGGCGCATTGAGCAGGCTATTCGTGCGATCCGTCAGCGTACGCAGCGCGGGGTCATCAATATCAACACGAACGCCAGTCATCCACGCTGGCTGCAGCGCCTCTACGACGCTGGCCTGGACATGCTGCGTGCCAGCACGATCTCCGGTTGCGCGGAGACCTACACGGCTTACTACCGCCCCATTGGCTACCGCTTTGCGGATGTCCGCGAGTCATTGCTGCGGGCGCGCGATGCGGGCGTCTACTCCTCTATTAACTTGCTCTGCTTTCCTGGTCTGATCGACCGCGAGCGCGAGGTCGAGGCTCTGCTGGACTTCGTGCGTCAGACCGGCCTGCGTCTGATCCAGTTGCGCAATCTCAACATCGATCCTGAGCTGCTCCTGCCGCGTCTCCCTCCACTGGCATCGCTTGGCCGGGCGCTGGGTATGCGCACGCTGATCGAGACGCTGCGTCGCGAGCTGCCGCAGGTCGAGATCGGCAATTTCTCCCGGCCGGTGCGGCGCACGAGCGCAGGCAGTCCGCTCTGATTGGACAGTGGCTACGGGTTCCTCCTCACGACCACTCCGGTCAGCTTCCCTGGCGTTGGCCCTGGCCTGCACGCGGTGAGTAGCCAGCCTGGCGCAGCAAACGGCGGGCCGCGGTCGCCACGGGATCGACGCCCAGCAGCGCCAGACAGTCGCGCGTCGCACATCCCTCCGGTGTCCCCAGTTCGTGACCACGGTAGAAACAGGGCATACACGGCAGATCCAGGCGCACGACCACGGCCTGCCGTCCTGCCGCTCCTCCGGTGTATGGTCCCCAGGCGCGATCGTTCGAGAGGCCGAAAATCGCGACCGTTGGCGTGCCTACGGCGACTGCCAGATGCATCACTCCGGCGTCGTTGCCGACAAAGAGATCAACCTGCTCCAGTACGGCGGCCGTGACGCGAATGCTTCCCTTGCCAGCCAGGCTGCGCACTGGTACACCTGAGCGCAGCAGGCTGATAATATACTGGTGTAGCTCCTGCTCTTCGGAACCGCCCAGCAAGACGAACTGGCCACCGACGTCCTGAAAGAGCGTGTCGGCCAGGGCGGCAAAGCGCTCGGGCGCCCAGCGTCGGGCAGTGCTGTAGCCACCGCTACCTGGATGCATGGCGATGATCGGACGGGTGAAAGGCTCCGGGGCCTGCTCCATGTAGAGCAGGTGGTGGGCCTGCTCTCGCTCGGCCTCGGTGAGCGGAAGCGTCAGATGTCTCTCCTCGATGTGGGCTCCCACCGCCTCTGCCACTGCCAGGTTGTAGTCGGCCTCGTGCATGGCGCCAAAGCCCTCATCTTTGACGCGCACGTTCAGAAACCAGCCGTGTCCGTTGTCCAGTCCGACGCGCCAGCGTGCGCCGGTTGCGCGCATCAGGATCTGATGCTTCAGACGGCCGAAAGGCAGAGTCAGATGGTGGAGCAGCAGGACCGCGTCGTAGTGGGCGTTATGGAGTCGCTGCCAGAAGGGTTGTAAGCCCAGAAGGCGGCGCGGGTCTGTCAGTAGCTGCCTGGGTGAGTCGAAGAGATATTTGTCGAGGACGATGATCTCATCGATGACCTCCCAGCCTGCCAGGAGATCTGCCGCAGTCGGGGTCACCAGCAGATCGATGCGTGCCTGCGGATAGGTTGCGCGCAGCGCCCGCAGCGCTGGCGTGGCCAGCAAGAGGTCGCCAATAGTTGCCAGCTTGACGACCAGGATGCGAGCCTCTGGCTCTAGGCTAATCTGCTCTCGTTCCATGTGTTTCTATCAACTTGTCTCTCTGTTGGCGCGTGTTGTCTCTGGCTGATGTGCAGCCATGGCGGCTGCACACGCGCTGGCGCTTTACGGCTGCTCCTGGCGAAGCGAGACGTGCGAACGCTGCCCCAACCTGGTCTGGGCGGCCGTAAAGACCTCCTCAGGAGTCACGTTTTTCATGCATTGTACACTGTGAAAGCGGCAGTCTGCAGGGTGGCGGGCGTCGTAGCAGGGGCTGCACCAGATCGTGCTGCGCAGAACAGTTGCCTGCGGGCTGATCGGCCCGCTGAGCGCAGGATCGGTGGGCCCATGAATGGCAATGAGCGGTGCCCCCACAGCCGCTGCGATGTGCATCGGGCCACTATCTCCGCTGATTACGAGGTCAGCCATGTGCATGAGTGCGGCCAGTTGAGTCAGGCTGGTCTGGCCCGCCAGATTCAGTGCGTGGCTTGCCATCCGCGTTCGGCCCAGCACCGCCTCAATAATGGGTAGATCGCCGCTGGTTCCCGTCAGGACGATGCGTGCATCCAGCTCATGCGCCAGGCGATCGATCAGGCGTGCCCAGTAGGGAAGCGGCCAGCGTTTCGCGTAGCCATTGTGTGAGCCGAGATGGCAGACGACCAGGGGGCCGTGGGCCTGTGCAGCAGGACTGCCAGGGCGCGCGCGGCTCAGCAGAGCCTCGACCTCGTCGCGGGCGGCGGGGTCGACCGTCAGGTGTGGAATGCGGTCCTCCGGCTCTGGTGAGGCTCCAGCGGCGCGAGCCAGCTCCAGACAGTAGTCGACCTCGTGGCGGTGGTCGCCGCGCTGCCAGTGACGTCCCGGCACAGGATCGCTCATGAAGCCTGGGTAGCCCTCGCGCGCAAAGCCAACACGCCGTCTGGCGCCACTGAGCGCCGCGATCACCGCGGCCCAGGGACCGGAGGCGCTGATCGCCAGGTCGTAATGGCGAGCGCGCAGTCGGCGCAGCAGGGTACGCGCCTCGCGCCAATTGGCCCGGCGCAGCAGGGCCTGTGGACGGCGCCAGACATTGGGATCGTAGGTGATAATCTCGCTCAGGTCTTGTTCGCTCCTGGCGATCGGCGCCGTGGAGGGCATCGCCAGGAGGTCGATCTCCGCCTGGGGGTAGATGCGCTTGAGCAGGTGGACCAGTGTCAGGGTCAGCACCAGATCGCCGATGAGATCGAGACGAATCACCAGGATACGCTGCGGCCTGAAGGCTGGCGGCGCCAGCGGGTTGCGCCGTTGTGGAAGCGTGCGCAGGCGCAGGACCAGGCCATAGAGGCTCAGCGCCAGATAGATCGCGCTCAGCAAGAGGCGCTTGCTGATCTGGACGCCGGCTGAGCGCAGCCACCGCCGCGAGTCTGGGCGGAGCGGGTAGCCATACTCGTCAAGTGATTCTCTAGCAGCCATAGCGTTCTTCCCGGGCTCCTATTCTACAACATGCAGCGTCTCCGCGAGACGGGTTATCGCCTCGATGACGGCTGTTTCGGGGATGAGGCGGACGCAGGGATGCACCTCCAGAGCCTCTGGCGCAATGTCGAGGCGGCCGCAGGGAATGCGTGGGCAGGCGGGACAGCGTTGGGTGGCTGCCACGACCAGATGGCGGCTCTCCCTGCCCCAGGGACCAAAGATGCATGGATCGGCGGGCCCATAGAGGGCGATGGTCGGCGTACCCTGGGCGACGGCCAGGTGGAGCGGGCCGCTATCGACGCCCAGCACCAGGCGTGCACGGCGCAGCACACTGGCCAGTTCGCCCACACTCAGCTCGCTCAGCAGCAGAGGAGCAGCCATGAGCCTGTTGCTCCGCTGAATCTGCAAGGCGATCTCCTCCAGCAGCGATCGTTCCTGCGGCGTGCCAGTCAGGACGATGCGCAGGCCGTGCTCGTGCATGAGGACCTCTGCACAGGTGGCCCAGGCGTCGCTGCGCCAGAGTTTGACCGCTGCACCGCTGCCTGGATGAATCACAGCGAAGGCGCTGTCCTCGCTGAGGCCGGCCACAGCCAGGTACTCAGCGGCCTGCTGCTCTTCCTGGGCTGTGGCCGGACAGACGAGCGGATAGCGTTCAGGGGTCAGCGGCTCGGTGAGCGGGGACTGGCCCAGACACTGCAGGGCCGCGCTGACAAGGCGCAGGCTGGAACATGTGCTGTGCTCTCCTGCTGGCAGGGGCAGCGCCTCACTGAGAAAAGCGGCGCCGGGCGGCAGTGCATAGCCGATACGTTGGGGAATGGCGCTCAAGTAGAGAAGCGCGGCCCCCCACCAGAAGTCGGGGCGCAGGTTAATGGCCAGATCATACCGCTCGCGCCGCAGTTGCGCGGCCAGACGCAGAAGCAGCCAGTAAGGAGCCAGCGCCCCCTGGGGAGCGCGGCGAAAGCCGGGAAAGGCGCAGGTCATGACCTGATCAACACCGGGATGACGCTCGACGACGGCCCGCGACCAGGGCCCGACGAAGCAGGTAATCTGCGCCTCTGGCAGGTGCGCCCTCAGCGCTGTCAGCGCCGGCGTCGTGAGAATCAGGTCGCCCAGGTGGTCAGGCCGCAGCACTAGAATGCGAGGGACACGTGGTTGTGCCCGGACGCGCCGCCTGGCCAGCAGGAGACCGGGCAGGCCGAGCAGACGGATCAGCGCGAGAATAGCTGTACGCAGTCTTCCTTTCACTGGCCTGCTCCTTTATGCTGAGGAGTGGGCAGAAGCTGGAGAACCGCCTGCCATACGTCGTCGACGCTGATGGCCTGCATACAGCGACAGTCGCTACAGGGGCGCATCCGTCCCAGGAAGAAGCAGGGCGACCCTGCGGGATGCTTCCAGATGGCGATGTGTCCAGGATCGTCCAGCGGGTAGGGGCCGTATTCCTGAGGGCTGGTCGGCCCAAAAATAGCAATGACGGGAATCCCCACGGCGACCGCGAGGTGCATGGGGCTGCTATCGTTGCCGATGAAGAGGGCACACTGCTCGTACTGCGCGGCCAGTTCGCCGAAGCTGGTCTGGCCGGCCAGGTTGAGGATGCTCCCGACAGGTGCGGCCAGGCCCCTCAAGACCTCCTCGTTGAGGGCGTGGTCTTCGGGACCGCCGACCAGCAGGATGTGGGCACCCAGTTCGCTGATCAGACGGCGCGCCAGTTCGCGGTAACGCTCTGTCGGCCAGCGCTTCGCCGTCAGGGTCATGCCGGGATTGGCGCCACCGCCCGGCAGCAGGGCTACCTGGAGCGCCGGAGAGCGCAGCGCCACCGCGCGCTCCTCCTCTGTTGGAACAAAGCGCATGCGGGCCTGCTCCACTGGCAGGCCGAGGGCCCGCGCCAGATCGAGATAGATCTCGGCCTGGTGTTGCAGGCTGGTCGGCGAGCCAGAGAGGGGGACGCGGTCGGTCAGGGAGAAGCCACGTCCCAGGCTGTCGGGTCCAACACGGCGTGGAATGCCCGCTAACCAGGGGAGCAGTGTGAGCATGGGAGAGCGGTCGAGCACGAAGGCCAGATCACAGCGCTCTCTGCGCAGCCGACGGGCGAATGAGAGATAGTCGGAGAGACGATAGCGACCAGGAATGCCGACGGAGCCGCAGTCCAGCACGGCGTCGACGGCCGGATGATGCTGCGGTACTACCTTCGACCAGCTACCGGCAACGTAGGTGATCCGTGCCTGAGGATAGGCCTTTCTGAGCACCTCCAGCAACGGAGTGGTCATCAGCAGGTCTCCCAGGCAACAGGGCTTGATCACAACAATGTGCCGCGGGTACTCCCAGGTGCGGCGGGCCAGCAGCCGTCCGATGACATTGAAACAGGCGAAGGGAATACGCAGCGCATAGCAGAGCAGACTGATCGCATGCTGACGTAGAGCTGCCCCTTGCATCTTATTGTTGCTCTTCCTTCCCTGGCGAATGTGGTGACGGCGCAGCAGAGGGCGGGGTATCCGGCGATATCGGAGCCTGCTCCGTCTGCTGCTGCGCCGGTGGCTGGAAGATCGTCTCGGCCTCGCTGATCTCAAAAGTTCCCGCGGAGCTATGCGATCCCATCAGCTGGGTCTGATCCTGCTCTCCTGACTCCCCTCGCAGGAAGTAGCCACAGGACGTACAGTGCAGCGCGCTGGCCTCTACCAGGCTTCCACAGCGAGGGCAGCGCTGCTGATCAGTGCCGCGCTCAGTCCCTCCGCTGTCGCGCACGAAAGGCGGTGGTGGCGGCGGGACCGCGATGGTCGGTGGATACCCGGCGGGAGTCGCCGCAGGAGGAGGGGGCGGGACCGCGATGGTCGGCGGGTACTCGGCGGGAGTCGCCGCAGGAGGAGGCGGTGGGACCGCGATGGTCGGCGGGTACTCTGGGCCTCTCTCATGGACGAGGGCGCTGGAAGCATAGGGTGGGAGATCGCTGGCGTCTGGCACAGGATAAGTGGTCACCCCCTCCTGTGGACCGCTCGTCGTGGCTGACGAGCTACTCTGCAAGCTCTGCAGCTCGCGCTGGGCCTCGGCTAATTGCTGCTGGAGACTCTGCAGGGCCTGGCAGAAGGAGAGCAACTCGCTCTGGATCAGCACTCCCCTATCATACAGCTCCTGAGCTTTGCTGACCAGCCCGGCGCTCTGCTGGTTGATATCCTGCCTGACTCTATCAATGGTGCTGCGCAGGTGGCGGATGCGCGCCATGCGTGCAGCCTCTTTTGATGCTCTTTCCAGACTGCGATGCACTGAATCCCAGATGTTCATGGAGGCCCTCCTCTGGCCTTTAATCGACGGCCGTTGATTACGTCTGCCATTATAGCAGAGCCTTGCTTGCCAGGTCGAGCAGACGGACCGGTGGTCCCATAGCCCGTCGCCTACATCTAGCGACGCGCGTCTCCTGGATAGACGGCCTGCGTCAGATAGACCTCATAACCGTGTGCCTCCATCTGCCGCTGGACGCGCGCAGCTTCCGCCAGACCAGCGAAGGGCGCATAGAGCGTCGGACCGCTCCCGGAAAGTCGCACCAGAGGTGCTCCAGCCTCCAGGAGGGCGTCACGGGCCTGTGCCACCTCCTGGTAGCGCTCCATCACTCCACGCTCGAGGCTATTGTAGAGGTCGGTCATGGCCGGCATCCGGCGCATCTGCAGAGCCGCACTCACTGCCCGACTGTGCGCACCGTTGCTGTAATCGCGCGTCGTCAGCGCCTGGAACACGGCCGCTGTCGAGAGGCTGAGTGCCGGTTTGAGGAGCAGTAGCCAGCGCATCTCTGCTGGCCAGTAGGGTGGAAGTGGCGTGATCTGCTCCCCCCGGCCCTCGCAGAGAGCCAGGCCACCCTGCAGGAAGAAGGGAACGTCCGAGCCGAGAGCCGCTGCCATCTCCAGGAGTTCGGTCGGGGAGAGGGCCAGATTCCAGAACCGTTGCAGGGCCAGCAGAACGGCGGCTGCGTCGCTGCTGCCACCGCCCAGGCCGGCTGCTGCTGGAATGCGTTTGTTGAGTTCGATCAGCAGGCCCTGTCTCTGCCCCGTGCGCTCGCGCACCAGCTCGGCGGCGCGTACGACCAGATTATCTGCAGTATTCAGTTCCGGCTGTGTACAGACCAGGCGCACCTGTTCATCGCTGGTCGTCAGCAGACAGAGCGTGTCATAGAGATCTACTGTCTGCATGACCGTGGCCAGAGCATGATATCCGTCGGCGCGGCGACCCAGTACGTCGAGCGAAAGATTAATCTTGGCGTATGCCCGAACAAAACGAGCCTCTCCTCGAGGCCACTGCCCATGCTGTTTCATGTCTGCATTGTGCTCTTGAACAGAGGGTCTGTCAAGAGTAGGGCCTCTCGGTCGCTCCAGGATTCCCGTGATGCGAGTGCTCTCCCGGAGGAGTCCCTCTCTCTACATATGGGCCTCATTCCCTCTCGGTGGTCATAGGATGATCTTGAGAACAATCGCACTTCTCTGTGGTATACTAGCAGGGGGCTACGCGCAGGTAGCTCATGGGCTGTGCTCTGTTGACTACAATACCGGTCTCCGCATACCCCGGACCGCCTGCCTGGTGAGTGTCATGGATATTACGGTCGCCTATTTCCATCCTCTCTTTCATCCCGACATTGTAAAGCGGGATTTTGAAAAAATTCGCGCTGCTGGGGCTGGGACGATTGTCTACAGCATCCAGGATGAGGAGCGACACTACTGGCCGCGCGATCTGGAGCGCGGCCTCTCCCTGGCTCAGGATCTCGGCCTCAAGGTGTATCTCAGTCCAGGACAGCATGGCAATCTCTTTGCTGCCCCCTCGCTGGCGCCGAGCTGGTACACCTTTCATCATCCAGAATCGCGCGTCATGGATCATCATGGTCGCTATCATGACCTGACCTGCTTTAATCACGAGCCATTTCGGCGCTGGCTCTTTCAAGAAATTGAGTACTACCTCCTGCATTACCCGATCAATGGGATTCTCCTGGATGAGCCGCACTACGGCGAGGTGACCTGCTTCTGCTCAGTCTGTCGAGCCCTCTGCCCGGATGTCACCGATCTGAGCGGGTTTAGACGGCGCTCGTGGATCACCTTTCTGGGAGACCTCTCTTCCTGGATCAAGCGCATTGACCGGCATGCCAGGGCGGCGATTGTTCTACCTGCCTATGATGCCAGTCTGGTCGAGGATGTGGCCACCTTGCCCGACGTTGATCTGCTGGGGATGCACCTGCGGCGTAGACGTTCGTCAGAGGGAGCGGCAGCCTGCGACGGACAGCATGTTGTAGATCTGGCGCGGCTCCATCGCAAACGCAGCCAGCTCTGGCTGCAGAACTTCGACCTCGACCAGCAGGGGCAGGAGGAGCTACCGGAGGTCTTTCGCACACTGCTGGGGGCTGAGCCGGACGAGCTTGCCTGTTACTACTATTGGAGGAACAACAGCGATCCCGAGGGGGTCTGGCAGATCACCCAGCGCCTGCTCAAGAGCGTGCCTCGCCGCCAGCTCCACTGGCAGACGGGGAAGCAATTTGCCCTACCACGTAAGCTCGGAGAGGAGTGAACGCCAGGGACTGACATCGCATGCGTCAGATCTCCTGGTTCGCCGACGATTCACCCGATCACTGGCTGGATCGCAGCAAGGCTCTCGACAGGAAAGGAGAGGGCCTGCTCTGCCACCGCCTGCGCGTCCAGGGCCAGCAGCCCGTAGGCCGCCGCCGTGTCAGTCTGATGGGGTGGCAGAGACGCAGGATCTGCGCGTGAGATGGTGGTAGCGCGTAGCCGGCTGATTGAGGCCGAGCATGGCTATCGCTGCATGGAGGCCTGCCATCATCTCGTGCTCAAGGGAGGGAGGGAGTAGTGAATGAGCAGAGCAGAGCATGGAGGACGCCACGCAGCGCCTCGCTTCAGGGGCTGTCTGCATCGTTGTGAAGTGAGGTGCTGCGTGGGGGCTGGCTGCGCTCTGTATCAGCCGACCTGCTCTCTGGAGGGTCGCTCGCCGAGCAGGGCCTGAGAGCGTGGCGGGGTCGGCAGCGTTGCCGTGTCCGTGTCCTTCAGTTCCGCATGGAGCTGTTCCAGCAGTTCGCGCGCCGTTTGAATGCGCTGTGTAGTGGCGGTCGGCGTAGACCCGGCTGACACGATCACCGCCTGTGCGTCCAGGGCCAGCAGCCCATAGGCCGCCGCCTCACTACTCAACTCACGCAGGCTGAACAGGGCCGGGAGACGCACGGCGTCGCGCACAGCGCGGTAAGACATCGCCTCCCTGACGCTCAGCGTCTCCAGCTTCAGCGCCTCGCTCTCCAGGTGCAGCGCCGAGACGCTTCCAAAGGCGCTCAGGTTACGCACAAACAGCGAATAGAAGGGCTGGTTGCTCTCCAGCGGCACGGTGACAACCAGATCGAGGCCCTTGATACGCGCGCTCAACAGGCGCGCCGGTGCCTCGAAGGGGAGCACGATGAAGTCAGCCCCCAGCTCGTTCAAGCCTTCCAGGGTTGCTCGCTCGATGCCTTCCCAGTTACCGGTAAGATGCAGACCCACGACAGCCTTCTCATCGCTGCTGTGCGTCGCCTCGCAGATTGCCTTCAGCGTCTCGATGTTGTCTGGCTGGCCCCCCGACCAGTTGAATAGCAGGCCGTTCGCTCCGGCTTTGATCGCTGCCTCGGCCTCGCCTGCGTTGAGGCCGGGAAACTCGATCACGAGGGCGGCAGCACGAGGCTTGACCGCGGGTTTACCCTTGCCTCCGAGAAAGCCAATACTGCCGCTCTGACCGCGACGCGCCTGGCTCAACATCTCTGAAAGTTTGCTCATCTCTGTGTCCCTCTTCTTATTCAAACGTCACGGCAGCCGGCTCGCGTACCTGCAACGGCTGCACGCAGCGTGTCGGTATTGTGCGTGCAAGGCGGATGATGTTTATTATAGCACTTCTGGTGGCGCCTGGTGGTACTCTTCTGTGGCGGCTCTTGCCATCTCCCCGCCGGTGACTTATAATCCCTCCATCCGCAAGCCAGTCCTCAAGCAAAGGTGGGAGTGGATACTATCATCAAGGGCAGGGGAATAGCATGTTGCAAGAAGCTGTGGATGCCTACATCGCCGCACTGGCCACCAGGAACGCCGGTGCAAATCGTCACACGGTGGCCGCCTATCGTAATGACCTCTATCAATTCTCTGCGTTTCTGGAAATCCATCGCCATCTGCAGAGCTGGTCGCAGGTGGTTGCCGATGATATCAGCACCTATCTCCAGGAGATGCGCGAGGTGCGCGCCTATCGGCCAGCCACTATCGCTCGCAAGCTGGCGGCTCTCAAGGCCTTTTTTCGCTACTTGAATGGCCTGGGAGTGCTTGCTGAAAATCCTGTTGAGCATCTGCACGCCCCGCGCTCGCAGCGGGCGCCATCTCCGTCCCTGAGCGCCGAGGAGGTTGCGAAGCTCATGCAGCAGATCCCTCTCGTCACGCCAACCGGTCAGCGTGATATGGCCATGCTGCATGTGCTCTATGCCACCGGGATGCATCTGACCGAGCTGGTGGCTCTCGATCTGACGAGCGTCGACCGCCTGCGCGGCTCCCTGATCTGCCAGCGCGAGCAGGGCCGCTGTCGCGAGTTCCTGCTTGATCCGCCAACGATCTTGATGCTGGAGCGCTATCTGGGGCGAGCGCGGCCCTATCTGGCACGGCATCATCCTGAAGAGACGGCACTCTTCTTGAACCATCATGGAGCGCGACTGACGCGCCAGGGCTTCTGGCTGGTCATCCGGGGCTATGCCGAGCGTGCAGGTATCGGTGAGATCACGCCCTACTTACTGCGCCACTCGTTTATGATACTCATGCTGAAGGAGAGCAATCAGCTCTGCTCGGCGCAGAAATTATCGGGACATGCCCATGTATCGACAGCCGGTCGCCCGTCATCTGAGGAGTACTCAGAAGTGGCCTCCTCCCCGTCGAGGAGGTCACACCTCTGAAAGAGAGCGCATCTGGAGGCAACCTATGCTCTACGAGCAACTCATGGAGACAGTAGCGGCCATCAAGGCCCGCGCGCCGCAGAGGCCCACGGTGGCCCTGATTCTGGGTTCGGGGCTGGGCGATCTGGCGGCCGCGATCGAGCGTTCCACGGTGATACCCTATGGCGATATTCCCCATTTCGCATCCTCCACGGTGCCCGGCCATGCGGGACAGCTCCTGATCGGCGCTCTGGAGGGTACGACCGTGGTGGCGATGCAGGGGCGTCTCCACCTCTACGAGGGCTATACGCCGCAGACGATCACGCTGCCGGTGCGCGTGATGAGCCTCCTGGGCGCTCACACCCTGCTGGTGACCAATGCGGCGGGGGCCCTCAATGCTGCCTATCGTCCTGGCGACTTCATGCTCATTCGCGACCATATCAACCTGCCCGGACTGGCCGGCCTCAATCCCCTGGTTGGACCCAACGATGAACGCTGTGGTCCGCGCTTTCCCGCGCTGGCCACCGCCTATGATCCACGGTTGCGCCAGTTGGCCCGTCGCGCTGCAGCAGCGGTCCCGGATCTGCGACTGCATGAGGGCGTCTACGTCATGGTCAGCGGACCCTCCTACGAGACTGCGGCGGAGCTGCGCTTCCTGCGTCAGATTGGGGGCGATGCTGTGGGCATGTCCACTGCGCCAGAGGTGGTTGTGGCACGGCACATGGGCCTGCGTGTCCTGGGGATCAGCCTGATCACGAATAGCGCGACCGGCGCTGAGGAGGTCAACGTCGACCACGCGGAGGTGCTGGCAACCGCCGAGGCGGCTCGCGCCAGCTTTGCTACCTGGATAAAGGCGATCATCAGTCAGTTGGCGCAGGAGGAATGCTAAGCCTCCTCTCCTGCGTTGCCCCTGGCGGGCTGACGGATTGGACGCCAGAGGCATGCAGCGTCTAGTCGCCAGGACCTTTCGGAGTGCCGATGACGATGTGAGCCCAGCTCCAGTTGTAGTGCACACCGTGCCAGTCCGTCAGCAGCACCAGATCATATTTGCCGGCGGGGACGGCTGGTGAGATGGTGTAGTTCCAGGTGGCCCGTCCCTGGCTGTTGCAGGACTGGGTTTGTGGTGTGGTCGGGTCAAACTGCAGCCCGCCAACCTCATTGTAGGACTTCCCCCCGACCTGCCCTGGGATGGACTGCGCGATGCTGGCCTGGCTGGTGCGCTGCCCGATGTCGGGCAACTGAAGGTGCGCCCCGTCGGGCACGCGCTTGATGAGCCAGAGCTTACAGGTAACACCTGCGCCCCTGACATCATGACCCTGCTTGTCAATGGCCTGCACAGTGACACTATAGCTGCTCTGTCCGTCGGCCGTCTCGCTGAAGGTAGGACCGGCGGCGAACTGGGGGATGTCAAGCCAGATGGGCGTCTGAGTCGGATCGGCGGTGGGAGTGATCCGGTGCTGGGCGATGGCGGGAGCCGTTGGCGTGGTCGATGGCTGCGTCGCTGATATGTGGTGATGGGTGATTGCGCCCACTGCGAAGCCACTCATGAGGCCTGCCAGGGCGAACAGTACCAGGGATGTCAGCGTGATAGTGCGTAGCCGTGAGCCTGACTGGGCAAAGCTGTCTCCGACCTGCATGCGCGTTTATCTCTCTCTCAAGGTCATCTCTATGATTCATGCATTTGGATGGATGATGTAGATGATAACACAGAGCAGCGCGTCCGGGTAGCGCCGCCCTCTGGGGACGGCTGGCGATGGCCATTTTGGACTAGTCCTCTTCAGGATGGAGGATGGTAGCATTGGCGAGAGAGGGGTGATGGCCACGGCAAAAAAGGAGACCGATTGCTGTCTCGGGGGAGGCAGCAATCGGCGTGCCCAGGTTGGGGGTGTGTGGGGGAAGCCCTGGGCCAGGGTAACCTGGTGTCGACGCCGGATGATCTCAGGCAGATTCGTCCCCTGAAGAGGCAACAATCTACTAGAAACCTGAAGTGTCCGGTGAGTCGACCCCGGCACTCTCTCCACAGACATAAACTAGCGCCGTGTATCTTTTTGGGGGATATCTTTTTCTCGCTCCGCTGTGGTATCATAGAGTTGTCAATAGCTGACCAACCAGGAGCATAGCATAGGAAAGGCGGTCTCTTATGGGAGGATTTCATCCCCTGGATCTGCTGATTATCCTCCTTTTCGGGCTGGCGCTCTTTGGGCCGCGCGCGCTGCAATCAGTCGCGCGCAATATGGGTAAGGGCGTTGGTCAGGCAAAGGTAATGAAAGAGAAGCTCATGGAGGAGCTACCTGTAGAGGAGCTATCGCGGGTCTCCGAGAGCGTGCCCCGTCTCCCGCTCAATACGCGCGAGGCCGCACGGCTTCTGCTGCAGAGCGAGACGAACCAGAAGGAGCCAGGCCCCACAAAGCCAGCGGCCCGCGGACAGACCGCCAGTGCAGCAACGTCCTCTCTCGAAGAGAGCCAGAGCTAAGGATCGTGCCGGCATGCCCCACAGGGCCAGATCCACGCGGCAGCACGTTTCCCTCTGAGCGCCGACCGTTCTCTTCTCCGGGGGTCTCGCGCCAGTCTGGCGCGAGACGTTGATAATCCCCCCTGGTTGTTGCCGTCAGCCAGTGAGACCGGAGCCGGTTGCTCTGCAGTCCCCCTTCCTGTCGACGGCCCCCTGACCCGGATTCCTGGACCGCCGGTCAAGACCGGCGGTGAGTGCTTCGCTATGCCGGCCAGAGAGCATGCACCTCCCCTTGACAGGAGGCTCTGTTTGCGTTACACTATTGTCAGTACCAATTATTGTTAATACTAATCACTGGTACCGGCAATCAAGCAGCAAAGAAGGAGCTCATATGCTCACAGAGACTGACGGCGAGCGGGAGGCACTCAGCCTGGAGGAACAGATCGAGCGCCTGACCGGAGCGTTGGCCGAGGTAAGGCGGGTGATGGCGGCCAATTTCAAGCGTATGCATCAGCAGGGGTTCAGCGCGACCCAGTATATGGTGCTGGGTCTCTTGCAGCGAGCGGCGGATGAGGGAGGGTCGCCATTCACCATCAGTCTGCTGGCTACTCATCTTGATCTTGATCCCGCAACAGTGGTCCGCACAGTTGATAGCCTGGAGCGGCGCGGCCTGGTGGCGCGGAGGCGCGACCCTCATGACCGCCGTCAGGTCTTTGTGGAGTTCACCGACTCCGGTCGCGTCATGCGTCAGACGCTCTCTGAGCACATGGCGCAACGGATGAGAACCGTTCTCAGCCTGATGAGCGAGGAGGGGCGCCTGGCCCTCCTGCGTGGGCTGGAGGAACTTGCCCGTGTTGTAGCACAAACAGAAGGAGAGAGAGATGACTGCTGAAGAGCAGACGATGCAGGAAGATCAACTTGATGGACACCTTCACTCGTCAGCCGATCTGGAGGCAGCCGCTGCAGCCGGAGCAACCAGATCAGCAGGCACGCCGATCATCGAGGTTGAGGGACTCACGCGCCACTACGGCAAACTCGAGGCTGTCAAAGGGATCTCGTTCGAGGTCTATCCTGGAGAGATCTTCGGCTTCCTCGGACCCAACGGAGCCGGCAAATCGACAACCATTAACATGCTGTGTACCCTGCTGCACCCGACGGCCGGACGGGCGCGCATTGCCGGCTATGACATTGCCACGCAGCGCAACAAAGTGCGTGAGTCGATCGGCCTGATCTTCCAGGACCCCAGCCTCGACGACCGCCTGACCGCTGATGAAAACCTGCGCTTCCACGCCACGGTCTATGGCCTGCCCACGGGGGTGAGCCGCCAGCGGCGTGAGGAGCTGCTCAAGATGGTCGACCTCTATGATCGGCGTGATCAGCTGGTGCGTACCTTCTCCGGTGGCATGAAGCGCCGTCTGGAGATCGCGCGCGGCCTGCTCCACTATCCGCGTGTGCTCTTCCTTGACGAGCCGACTATCGGCCTTGATCCCCAGACACGTCTGCATCTCTGGTCCTATATTCTGAACCTGCGTCAGCAGAAACAGATTACGATGTTCATGACGACGCACTACATGGATGAAGCAGAATATTGTGATCGCATTGCGATTATCGACCATGGAAAGATCGTCGCGCTGGATACTCCGAGCAAACTCAAGGACATGGTGGGTGGCGATGTCATTCGCCTGAGAACCAACGACAACGCGCTGGCGGCTCAGCAGATCAAGGAGCATTTCGGCGTGGAGCCGCGTGAAAGCAAGGGAGAGCTGATGTTTGAGATCGCCGGAGGCGAGGAGCTGGTGCCACGTATTGTGGAGACGCTGACCACACGCATCGCCTCGATCAGCGTGCGCCGTCCGACGCTGGATGATGTCTTTATTAAGCTGACCGGTCGGGAGATCCGTGAGGAAGAGGCAGATGCCAAGGACCAGATGCGCGGCTTCATGCGAGCACGCGGCTGGGGAAGGAGGTAACAGACAGTTATGAGTACGATCGTTGCCCCGCGACCAACGCAGGTTGAGACAAAACTGACGCCCATCAACAGCCCGTTTCGGCGAAACCTGAACACGATTGGCATCATCTGGTACCGCGAGGTGCTGCGCTTTGTGCGCGACTGGATTCGCATTATCACCTCGCTGGCTCAGCCCTTGATGTTTCTCTTCATCTTTGGTTCTGGTCTCTCCAACAGCCTCAATGTGGTGGGGAGCCAGGCTCATCTCCCTCCCGGCACGCCCTCGCTGGACTTTCGCACCTTTCTCTTTCCGGGTGTGCTGAGCATGACGGTGCTTTTTACATCGATCTTTTCGGCAATTTCGATTGTCTGGGATCGCGAGTTCGGCTTCCTGCGTGAGATGCTGGTGGCGCCTGTCTCGCGCAGCTCGCTCGTGCTTGGGAAGGCGCTCGGCGGTAGTACGATTGCCATGCTGCAGGGGACGATCATGCTGATTTTCGCTCCCCTGGTGGGGGTGACCCTGAGCGTGGGCCTGGTGGCGCAGCTGATGCTCGAGATGCTGCTTCTGGCCTTCTCGCTGACCTCGCTGGGCATTGTCATTGCCTCGCGTATGAAGTCCATGGAAGGCTTTCAGATGATTATGCAGTTCTTCTTGATGCCGATGTTCTTCTTGAGCGGCGCTCTCTTCCCGCTGCGCAATCTGCCGGACTGGCTGGCCTTCCTGACGAAGATTAACCCGGTGACCTACGGCGTGGACCCGCTGCGCCAGGCAGTGCTGCGCACGCTCAATCTGCCAGAGTTCGTCTTCGATGCTCTTGGTCTGGGTGTGAAGGTCTTCGATACCACGCTCTCGACGGGGGTGGAGCTGCTGATTGTGGCGGCGCTCGGTCTGATCTTCATCATCTGGGCGGCTCTGGCCTTCAGCAAACAGGATTGACAGAGGTCCACACTCGCTAGCTAGCGTCTCGGCTCTGCGTGCAGGTGCCGTTGTGCGGACCTGGACGACCACGCGGCCGAGTGGCCCACACCTGGCCGGTGTCTCTGACGTGGATCAGGGATGCCGGCCTCAACTCTCAGCTCTGTCTTCTGGATCGCCGGTGTTGAGCGCCGCCCGGCGTAACCTCAGGAAAGCCTCTTTCAACTCTGGTCTGACGGAGCTGTCTGGTTCATCGAGGAGCAGCTGTTGATAGGCAGCGAGAAAATCGATGCGGATACGCTGGAAAAGATGTAAGAAATGTCTGATGAAGGAGATGCAATCGAGCACGGCAAACTCGATGCCCCCTGTCCGATGGTAGAGACGAGCGGCGTAATCCCTGACCTGTTGAGTGATCTCTGCTGTAGTGATAAATACATCATTATCGATTCTTTGATGAGAGTGAATGACCTTCTGAAGGGCAAGATCTATAACATTTCTCAGATAAGATCTGACTATTCTCATAAAGAACTGCGTATCGAAACGGTGTCACTCTTCAGAAGTATAGTCCCACTGTATCCAGCGAATTGGCCTCCAACTGATGCCAGGGAGTCTCCTGGTTCTTGTGGCACTGGTGTATCCATAAGCGAGGTCTCCTTTGCCCTTTCCGCCGCCACGCAGAAAGAGCCGAACGCCTTCGCCATTTTAACTCTTCTTGTTGCTCAACCCTTGACTGACAATGAAAAGTGATGTGAGCATTTCCTGCTCTTTGGCGTATCTATAGTACAATCTCTTCAAGAACATAAAATGCGTGGAGGTTCCCCTATGCGTGGTTTATCCGGTCCGTTGTCTCCCGCGAACCAACCCGACCCATCACAATGTGTCCAACCAGATCTCTCTGCTTCCCCATCAATGCCCCGAGGACTTCTCCTGTGGTTAACGTTCGGCCTGGTCGGAGCAGTGCTTTTTACAATTGTCTATCTGATCGAGGGAGCTATGCGCCCTGGTTACGATGCCTGGCGGTATCCCATCAGTGCCCTCAGCCTGGGTCCTGGCGGATGGATACAACAAGCTAACTTCATCTGAATCGTCGTCATGTGCTTCAGCTTGGCACGGGTCTCTTCCTCTGGCAACCGGTTTCAGCTCATGAGCACCCATCTGCCGAAGACAGAACTCGCCTGACTAGCACGCTGGGCGACGCTATTGCTGCAAGCTGGAAGCTCTTCCACACAGCGAGCCCTGCTCAGATTCTGGCTATTGGTCACGCTCAGCTCGCTCTGCTGCAGCAGGTGCATACCGACATTTATCCAAGTGCCCTTCCAATACTTTACTCAGGAATATATCGGCTCATTGGCGCCGCACTTCACTTCCAGGGCCGGTACGAGCAGGCCTGGAAGGCTCATGAAAAAGCATACGCGGCAGCGCTGGAGAATGCCGATTCGTGGAACATGGGCCAGAGCCGCAGCTGGCAAGCGTATGGATGGAGCGCTCGGGGAGACGCCGCCGAAGCGCTCAATGTCGCTGACGCTGCTCTACGGTTGCTCGCTTCTCACAATGCTTTGGAAAGCATACGGTTGCGCGCTCGGTTGCTTGCATTCGGCGCTCAATGCGCGGCCCTGCTCAGCGATGAGCGGGGAGCCAAGACCAGATTGGACGCCTCAAGAGAGCTCTTGGAGCACCTTCCTCTGCCTCATGAGGAATTCGATCGGGCATCATGGCTGCAGCAGGCTGGAATCTGTGCGCTCTTCTTTCATCAATACAATTTGGCCACCGAACAGCTTCAGCAAGCTCTCAACGAACTTCCGGCCCACTGGTTACTGCGCTATCTGTCAACTGCATTGCCTCTGGCCAGGGTATACATCTGCATGCGAGAACGCGACCAGGCACTGAGCATCGTTCGCAATATGCTCCCTGTGGTACGGTCGGCACAGGCAAAAGCCTTGACAGAAAAGTTTTTTGCGCTTTTGAGAGAGCTTGCCTCAAGGTTCCCAGATGACAATCATTGTCATCTCTTCCTCTCCGAAGCGCAGAATCAGCTTGCCTTGGCCTCGCTCTAAATGGATGATCGATGGCGTCAGATCTTTGAGACATCATCTCGAGGAGCACCACAACGCATGACCAGGCGTGAAGGCATTCGCATTGGTGGCCTCATGGTGCTGGCTCAGCCCGACCACCAGACCCTCGCTCAGTATGGACAGCGCCTCGTCAGGCAATCCTACCAGCGACGGGAGACGGAGCATTTCACGCTCTGTCGGCACCCTTCAACTGGCCAGGTGATCCTGCTTCATGCCTTCCGGCCAGAAGAAGCGCATGCGGATCTGATCTCCTTCATCGAGAGCGAATTACTGCCCTCGGGCCTGATCTCCTCAGCGCGCGAATTCGGGGCGATCTTGTTTGCTGTGCTGGCCTCGATGTATCCTGCCCCTCGCGATCAGCATGCCATCTGGCTGCACTTTTGCCGTACCTCTCTGGAGGCCCTCCGCGACCGGATCGCACATCCGGCTGAGCGCGTCCCGCGGGTCTCCCATGTCGAAGCCTTCGCCGCGATCTATCGACGCCTGTTTGACCTGGTCACGGGCGACAGCTTCCTGGACGTCGGCTGCAGTTTCGGCTTCTTCCCAGTGCTGGTGGCTGAGCGCCATCAGGCGATGCGCGTCGTCGCCTGCGATATCAGTGCGGACGCCATCACCTTGTCGAGAGCGCTGGCAGAGGCCACCCAGGCGCATCAGGTGGAGTTTCATCAAAGAGATGTGCTCTCGGAGGCCTTTTCACAGCTCGGTCAATTTGACACGGTCACGGCGATCCATCTGCTCGAGCATCTGAAAGAGGAAGACTTACCGATCGCACTCCATCAGCTGCTGCAAGTGACCAGGAAGCGCCTCCTGCTGGCGGTCCCGTTCGAGGAGCACCCCAAGGCAGTCTATGGACATGTCCAGGTCTTCTCTCTCGAAAAACTGCACCACTGGGGGAAGTGGTGTCTGGAATTGATCGGCCATGGAAGGTACTGGTGTGAAGAAGTGATGGGCGGGCTGCTGATCCTGGAACGAGGCTCACTTCCAGAGAGGGCGTGAACGACGGAGGAGTGCGAGGTCGGATGCACATGGGCCACCTGGGCGCCTGCCGATCGGCTTCCCGGCGGCGCGCTGCCGCGAGCGGCTGGAGCGGGTGGGGGTCGCAGTGGAAGCGGCGTGAAGCCAGAGGAGCAGGCTTCCACCGCTGCGGGCCGCAGCGGGCGCCATGCGGCTGGAGTGAGCCGCTGGCTGGTCCTGCTGGCAGGGGCAGGGCCTCAGCGTGACCAGCGGGCTTCCACCAGTTCGATCCAGCCGCCTGGCTGCGTCACGCGCACGAGTTCGCGGACGACGGCGGACCAGGTCCTTCTCTGATGCCAGGATAGTGCGCTCTTGCCTGACAGGATAGGCATGGCCTGTCTTGACAGCAGCAGTACGTCGTGCTAGGATAAACATACACTGTGTTGTCACTCTTCTCTCAGTGCACCATTGGGGGAGATCATCATGCACGGACAGCCATCTGTCCTCGCTCTCCAACCGTTTGGCCTGTTCTTTCGCCGCCGGCCCGTTCAGGCAGGCCAGCGCGTCCAAAGCACCTGGGAGCCTGAAATCACCACGGGAGATGGCAGCGACCTGGACAAGCTCGACAGCGACTGGCTCCCCGATGAAGATGAGCAGGATGAGGAAGAGGAGTGAGCAGGGCCTGTCTTCATCGCAGGCTGTCTGGCGCCGAAGGACGACGCTCATGGCTCCTCCACTTATTGGAATCTATTCGCAAGCTAGCGATGCGCATGTCGAACGAGTGGTGACTGCCCTGCGCCGTCGGGGCTGCCGCTGGATTCGCTTTGATGACGCGGATGTTCCGCTCGCCCTGCAGCTCAGTGCTGAACTGGCCAGTCAGGGAAGGCGCGCCGGCTGGCAAGGGCACCTGATCCTCCCCCAGCTCTCCGACGCACTTCCGCTGGCGGAGGTGTCCAGTCTGTGGTATCGCCGTCCCAGCCGTCAGTTTGGGTTCCCCGAGGGGATGACCGCAGAGGGGGCCGCCTTTGCCGCGGCGGAAGCCCGGCACGGCCTGGGGGGCCTGCTGCGCAGCCTGCCCTGCCTGTGGGTGAGTCATCCTGATGCCATTCGGGCCGCCTCCTGGAAACCGCTGCAGCTGGTGGTGGCCCAGCAACTGGGCTGGCGCATTCCTCGCACACTGCTGACCAATGATCCCCAGGCTGCCCTGGACTTCTTGGAGCGCTGTGAGGAGCGCGTCGTCTACAAGCCGCTCAGCCAGGGTCTCCCCCGCTCTGCGCCGGGGCACTGGCAGGGAGGGATCTCCACCACGCGGCTGAGCCGCCAGGACGTGCAGGCGCATCTGTCCACGCTTTCGCTGACGTTCCAGCTCTTCCAGGAGGCCATGCCCAAACGGGCGGATGTGCGCGTGACCGTCATCGGCGCCCGCGTGTTTGCCGTGGCCATGACTGCTCCCGAGGATTCCCCAGCCCGGCTCGATTTCCGTCTCGACTCTGGAGCCTTGCAGTATGAAGTCCATCAGCTGCCTGCTGCGCAAGAAGCGACCTGTCTGGCCCTGGTTGGGACGCTCCGGCTCCAGTGTGCCGCCATCGATCTGGTGCTGACCCCCGCGGGTGAGGATGTGTTTCTAGCACTGAACCCCAACGGCCAGTGGGGCTGGCTGGAAGACGCCACGGGCCTGCCCCTCTTCAGGACGCTGGCTGCCTATCTGAGCGGGAAACCGACCAGGGTGGGGAGCCTGCGAGGAGGGTCCCGCGGATGAAGATGACAGCGCTGCAGGAGTCCTGGCAGGAGCATCTCATCGAGCAGATCGAAGCGCGATTGGGACACCCGCTCAGCCTGCCAGTCCGTACGGCATTCCGGCGCGTCTCCCGGGTGCACTTTGTCACCCACTATTATGACGACGCTCGCCAGTTGTGCCTGGCGCCAGCCGAGGAAGGCCCCCAGTGGGTCCAGTGGGTCGAGCACATCCTGCGCGATGAGGCGCTCACCACGCGGCTGGATGCACGAGGCTTGCCGCGAAGCTCGAGTTCGCAACCGTCGCTGATGGCAGCGCTGCTGGAGGCGTTGCAGGTGCAACCGGGCCAGCGCGTGCTAGAGATTGGCACCGGGACTGGCTACAACGCCGCGCTCTTAGCGGAATCGGTCGGACCGCAGGGCCAGGTCTGGTCGGTGGAGATCGACGCCGAGCAGGCAACGCAGGCGCGCGAGCGACTCCAACGAGCAGGCTATGGGGGACGAGTCCAGGTCCTGGTGACAGATGGGAGAGAGGGCTGTGCAGCAGCGGCCCCCTATGATCGTGTCATCGCCACCGCGAGTGCTCTCCCGCTGCCCGGTGCCTGGCTGGAGCAGGTCGCTCCTACAGGACGGCTCGTTGGGGATCTGCGAGGGGGACTGGGAGGGGGACTCCTCTGCCTGACAGCCAGCGCCCGTGTGGCTGATGGATACGAGGGATCCTTTTTGCCTGGGTGGGAGCAGGTGAGCTTCATGCGTTTGCGGGCGCCTCAGGAAGCGACGGTCAGTTGGAGCGTGCCCGCCGAGGCCAGCACCTGGCCCCTCCAGGACGATCAGCAGATCCTTCCGGAGGAACCAGCAGCGGAGCTGGCTCGTCAGCTTGTCTACCACGAACGGTGGCTGCACGCCACGGCGTTGCGCTGCTGGTTCCAATGGACGTTTCCGACCCTGCGGATGAAATGGCAGCAGGTTCCCTCAGCCAACAATACCCGCTGTGCCGTGATCGTAGAGCCACAGGGTCCGACCGTGCTCTGGGTGAGGCGGGCAGGAGCCGGCTTTCAGGTGGAAGGACGGGGACGGCAGCGTCTCTGGGAGGCCCTGGTGCAGGCCTACGACGCCTGGGAACGGGCAGGGCAGCCTGGGCTCGCCAGCACACAGCTCGTTGCCCGACGGTGCGGAGCGCAACAGATAGAGGTGCTCGATCGAGCAGGGCACTGCTGGCGCTTCCCACTCCCTGCCGCCGCACCAGGAGCAGGGGATGGCACAGAACGCCGCCAGCCAATGCACTGAGTGCGCTGCGCGGGCAAGGGTCCCTCCCTTTGCCTTGCTGCTCTCCTGAGCTGGTGCAGCGTTCCCTGCGGGGCGAGAACGCCTGGGAGCAGCCTGAGCGACTCAGGGAGCCTGGAGGCCTCAGCCACGCGGGAGAGCGTCCAGAGGGTGCTGCGCGAAGCCCGGATCAGCGCCGTGATGAGTCCAGGGAGCCCCAGCCCAGTCAGCAGCGGCGACAGGATCATCCAACAGGAAATCAAACAAAGGCTCCAGGAGACCGGCATGGTTGAGCTGATAGCAGCACTTCTTGCCACATGGAACCAGGCTTTTAGCGGTCGTGTCCATCGCACCTGCTGTTTCGGGTAGTTCTGATGCCAGCTCAAGCATGCATCTGGCTCCTGGGGGCCAATACGGTGGTGCGCTTCGGAAGAGCCGGTCAAGCAGCCGCTGGCGATGAATCAGACCGCTGATGATGACAACCCCGCTTGACCCAGTGAGTGAGATCCAGTATACTGTAGCATGAGTTGATTTTGACGAGCAGCAGCCAAGCACCAGCTTGTCTGGCAACGAATGAGGCCTTCCTGTGAAAACACAACAGCTCCCCACACGTGAGGACATCGCCCATCGCCTGGCGCGTCTCGCTGGTCATGCGCAGAGTCTTAAGCGCCTCTGGGAAGAAGAACGAGATTACCAGCAGATGCTGATTCAGATCGCAGCCGTCCGTTCTGGTCTGGATCAGGTGGCTCGCGCTATTCTCGAGCAGTACCTGCATGAGCGCATTCACGAAGCCGTAGCTCAAGGGGATGCCTCCCTGGCGACGCAGGACCTCCATGAGGCGTTGGATCGGCTCCTGCTCTAGCGGCAGGACCCGGCCGTTCATCTTCCCGCCGGTCAACAATCAGCTCGGTAGATGCCACCCAACCCAGCGGAGAGAGCCTGGTCCGCATCACAGTGATTTTCTCCCTCCATCTGCAGCACTGGCGCTCTGACGCTCTCATGAATTCTGTCCAGTCCCACAGGCACCTTGCTGCGTTGATCGCCAGCCTGTCGGATTAGAGCCAGCCACCAAAACGACGGAGATACCAGCGTTTGGTCAGCTCTGTCAGCAAGCAGTAGCCACCCAGGATGAGCAGCAGCCAGCAGGAATAGGCAGGAGGCAGTGGTACCAGGCCAAGCAGCGTCCCCAGGCGTGTCATCGGAAGCCAGAAGCCTACCACCAGCGCACCTCCGCTCGCCAGGAGAAGGGGAAGAGCAGCTCGACTGTGCAGGAACGGAACACGATGCGTGCGCAGCAGATGCACAGCCAGAATCTGCGAGAACAGTCCCTCCAAAAACCATCCTGACTGAAAAAGAGCAGCATGCGCGACAGAACGCGCATCGAAGCCCCACCACAAGAGCAGGAAGGTCAGGACATCGAAGAGCGAACTGAGTGGCCCCATGATCAGCATCAGACGCAGGACCGGAGCCAGGCGCCAGCGATGAGGCTGCTGGAGCAGTTCGTCATCAAGATGATCCCAGGCCAGGGAGAGCTGCGTGTTGTCTGTCGAATAAAACTTCGCTTTTCTGACTCATATCATTTCCGTCAGGTGGACCCCACGCCTGAAGGCGGGGGCTTGCATCTCACCCCGAAGGGTGGACACGAGAGGCCGCCTGACAGGTGCCCACTCAGGACAGCTATACCATCCTGAGCAAGAGAAGCCAGGTACTTCTCTCGAATGTTATAAGCAGCATTCAGGTCGGCATGGAGTTGATAGCCACAGGAACGACTGAGGAAGAGGCCTTGAGAACGACGATTGCCACGATGCTGGTAGCCACAGCGAGAGCAGGTCTGCGAGGTATGTCGGGGGTCAACTCTGACGACCCTGATCCCTCTGGCCTGCGCTTTGTACTCGACAAACGAGAACAGTTGTGCAAAGCTCCAACTGTGCAATCGGCGTTTGTTGTCAACATGCTTCTTCTGGTTGCCTCTTCCCATCTGAGAAGTCTCTCTGATAGTGGTCAGGTTCTCAAGGACGAGTGTACTTCCAGGTGGAGTATTCTGAACAATGCGCTTCGAGAGGACGTGATCGTGGTCGCGGTGCAGCCGAAACTGTTTCTTGCTCAGCTTCTTGAGATGTCTCCTGGCCGAGCGAGTGCCTTTGGCTTGCAGCTTCCTCCTGAGGCGAAAGAGACGCCGATCCTGCTCTTTCCATCGCTTCTCACCGAGGAAGCGGCGTGTGGAAGTCACGGCCGGGCGGTTGAGCCCCAGGTCCACGCCGATCACCTCTGGCGTGGGGGCGACCACCGGCTCAGGAAGGGAGACGACGATGTGAAGGGTAAAACGCCCCTGACGGGAGCACAAGTCTGCACTACAAACCTGCGAGCCAACATACTGCGTCAGGTGAGCGGGAACGGTAAAAGGCAATGCAACACGTCCATTCACAGTAGCAACGCTACAGGTGAAGGTCTCCCACTTGACCCAGAACGAACGCTGATCATAGCGGATACTCACCCTGTTGCTATGAGGACAACGAACGGGTTTGAAGGCAGGAGCAGGCTTACCTTGCTTCCTGGCTGTTTCAACCCGCTTTTGATAGGCCTGCTCCTTCTTGCGCTTCCAGGTCAGCGCAGATTTCACGGCTTCCGTCGCTTTGACACGGGCCGAAACAACCAGTTGAGCAGGAAGGTCAGGATATTCAGCCCGAAGGGGATAGTACGTCCGGTGGTGCAACTCCACTCCATTGCTGCATCCTGTCGTGAATCCTTCGCGACAGACGGCATTGAAGCAGGCGGTATACTGCTCAAGCGTGGTCTTGAGGCTGTGCGCCTGCTCTGGTGTCGGATTGAGTTGTACGATGATCGTTCTATCCATACAAAAACTATATCATATACACCGACTTTTGTCAAGCAAGAACGAAGTGTCCAGAAAGGAGCGGGCGCATTCCTCCCCGTGGCTAGAAGCCAGGAGTCTCCTGCGCCTTTAGGATGAGCAGCCCTGCTCAGAGCGGCAGGCGCTGGAAGATCTTCTCAGGGATGGCACGAATGATGAGCATAATGAGACGCCAGTAGCCGGGCAGGTAGACGACGGCGCGCCCCTGGTGCATGGCACGGTAGACCCCTCGGCCGACGCGCGAGGCACTGGAGAAGAGCAGGCCCTTCTTCATATGAGCCGTCATGGGCGTATCGACCATGCCGGGCTTGATGGTAACAACGGCCACTCCCTCTTTCGCCAGACGCGCCCGCAGGCCCTGCAAGAAGATCGAGACGGCCCCTTTGGCGGCGCCGTAGACGTAGTTGCTGGCTCGCCCGCGGTCGCCGGCCACTGAAGAGAGAACGGCGATGCAGCCGCGACCTCGCTGCTCGAAATAGATGGCGGCCATGGTCAGTAGAGCAATGACACTGACCGCGTTGGTCTGGAACTGGCTGACGGCCTCCTCCACACTCATCTCGGCCTTGTACTGATCGCCGAGCGTGCCATGAGCAATCAACAGGGCGTCCAGCCAGCCGGCGGACGCCAGGGCACTATCGAAGACCTCGGCCTGAAGCTCATGATCGTTCACATCCAGCAGAAAGCATTCCACATGGCGCGCACCCCGCACACGCAGATCGGCCGCCACGGCCTCCAGCTTCTCCTGTGAGCGCCCCGTCAGGAAGAGTTCTGCCCCCTCGGCCGCAAAGAGCTTCGCGGCCTCATAGGCGATAGCCGAGGTTGCACCCACAATCAGGATTTTCTGCAGCATCTCTCTATACCTCTATCGTTGTATCGAGGGCCTCCACTGATGAGGGCAGACCCATGCGCCGCCAGAAGCTCGACGAGAACCTGGGATCGATGGAGCGCGTGAACTCCCGCCAGCGCGGGAAATAGAGCTGGAAGTCCTCGCCACGCATACGGGCATCCTTGGCAGGATAGAGCGCCCCGCCGCTGGCGCGCACAAGACGATCCAGATCGTCAAAGAGGCGCAAGGTCTTCTGGCCCTGATTGGCAAAGTCCAGGGCCAGAGTCAGGCCGGGCCGCGGAAACGAGAGTAGTCCCGGCGAGGGAACATCGCCAAATTTCTTCAACACCGCCAGAAACGAACCCTGTCCCGAACGGCTGATGCGCAGCAGAATCTCGCGCATCACCTCATACCCCTGGTTGTAGGGCACCACGCACTGATACTGGAAAAAGCCGCGCCTCCCATACATGCGATTCCAGTCGCGAATCGCATCCAGCGGATAGAAAAATGGCTCGTAGGGCACGGTCCTGGCAACACGCTTTTTGAGTTGAGCATGATCATAGAGATAATTAAAGATTTTCAAGGTCAGGGTATTGAGGGTGAATGAGGGGAGATCGAAGGGCACGGCCAGGGGAAGCTTGCGCGGCAGCGGCCGATGCGCATACTGCGGGTCCTGATTATGGTTGCCACGCATAAAGATGCCGTGCCCCAGCTTCTTCTCGCTGGCAAGGCAATCGACCCAGGCCACGGTGTACTCGAAGTCCTGATCGGACTCGGCGCAGAGCTGCATGAACTCATCGAGTGAATCATAGCGGATGCTCTCCACATCGATAAAGGGATTATGAATGCGCTTCAGACGAAACTCGGCCCACAGGATGAGGCCGGTCAGCCCCAGGCCACCGATGGTGGCCTTGAAGAGATCGCTATGCTCGTTGGGGGAGCAGATCAGGCGCTCGCCGTTGGAGCGCAGCAGTTCAAAGCGAGTGACATGACAGCCGAAGGTGCCAGCCCGGTGATGGTTTTTGCCATGAATATCGTTGGCAATGGCCCCACCGACGGAGACGAACCTGGTGCCGGGCGAGACCGGCAGAAACCAGCCGCGGGGGACAATCAGGTCGAGGATCTGCGCCAGGGAGACGCCAGCCTCGCAGCGCAGCAGGCCCTGCTCCTCATCAAAGGCGAGAAAGCGCTGCAGATGGCTGACGTCCAGCACGACGCCGTTCTCGTTGAGGCAACTGTCACCGTAGCTGCGGCCATAGGCATGGGCCAGCAGCGGCGCTGGCAACTGCTGCAGATCAGGCACGGCGTCGCGCCAGTAGATGGGAATCACGCGACTCGGCCTGACACGGGGATACCGTCCCCAGGACTGTGGTATATGCTCTCTGGAAAACATATGTCCGTATCCTTAAGCAGATCAAGGCTCTCTCGTTCAGTAGTCTCAAGTATACAACGGATCGTCGGGGGAGAGCGCTACGCGCTAGCCGAAAGGTAGCCAGCCAGTGTCATTGCGCTCCCTCATCTCTCTGCGCCATAATAACATGACTTCGATCACCGGAGAGAGGGAAGGAGAAGAGAGCAACCATGCATGCAGTGATTTTCGCGGGAGGCACGCTGCGCATGAGCCGCCCAGCGGAGGAGGCCCTCGCACACGCAGATCTATTGCTCGCCGCCGATGGAGGGGCGGCGACAGCCTTGAGCCTGGGTCTGCAGCCGGCGGCTGTACTGGGGGACCTGGACTCACTGGCGCCGACGCTGGTGACGCAGCTCGAACAGGGGGGAACACGCCTGATCCGTGCGCCAGTAGAGAAGGATGAGACGGACAGCGAACTGGCGCTGCAGTACGCGCTCGCCCAGGGGGCGCAGGAGGTGACGTTGCTGGGCGCCTTCGGCGGAGCGCGCTGCGATCACACGTTTGCGAACCTGCTCCTGCTGGTGGCCTACGAGACGGCGACGGTGCGCATCATTGATGGGGCAGCGACCTGCTGGCTGCTGCGCGGACCCGGCGTGAGCCGCATCACGGGTCAGCGGGGCGACCTCCTCTCGTTGCTGCCCCTGGCTGGCGACGCCAGGGGCGTGCGCAGTGCCAATCTCTACTATCCTCTGCACGGCGAGACCCTGCACTTCGGGCGGCCACGTGGACTCAGCAACCAGCTGACCGCGGAGGAGGCCACGGTCTCGCTGGAGCTGGGCCTGCTGCTCCTCATCCATACACGCCAGGAGGAGCTCCTGCCACCAGAGCAGGGCTGACGCTCCAGACGTAGACGTGCTCGCCGACGCTTGAGGCAATCAGGCCGCTGCGGGGCGACCAGTCGAGGGACCTGGCGGCTCCCGGCTCGGGATGATAGATACAGAAGATGTGAGAGCTGGAGACGCTGGCGGCCACGATACAGGCCTGGGTACTCTGGCCAAGCAGCAGCAGATCTCCCCTGGGTGACCAGGCCAGCGCGTAGCAGTCCTCCGTCGGCGGGAAGCTGACGGGCGGCATAGCGTTCATCCCCAGGCTGATGAGCGTCAGCACGCCCCGCTCACCGGCACAGGCCAGCGTTGCCGCATCATAAGACCAGGCGAGGGCGTGAATGGAGACCGGTAGCCCACTGAGTGGATCGGTCAATACATAGGTGGCCTGCAGCCGCTGGCTCTCGCTGGACCTGGCGATGCCTCCTGTATCCCAGAGGGAGATCGTGCCGCGCTGGTCGCCACAGGCAAGGCTGACGGCGTCCGGCGACCAGGCCAGCGCGCTGATGGGGTGGCCACGCTCCTGCAGCGTGAGCAGCCGCTGGCCCGTCAGCGCATCCCAGATCTGCACGCTGCCATCGGCCCCCGCGGAGACCAGCCGGCCAAAGGGATCGGCCTTGAGAGCCAGCACAGCGCCTTGATGGCCTCGATAGGTCAGCACACGACTCTGCTGGAAGGCATCCCAGACCTGGATGCTGCCATCTTCACTGCCGGAGGCCAACAGGGCGCTGTTGCTGGGCAGATCTCCGCTGGCGCTGCCGGCCCAGGCGAGCGCTGTAATGGGGGCACTCTGGGTATAGGTGAAGAGATCCTGACCGCTGCTCGGCTCCCAGACGTGAACGCTGTGACCACGATCGCCAGAGGCCAGATACTGGCCATCACCGGAGAAGGCGAGCGCGCTGATCGGAGCCTGATGAGCGCTGTAGATGAGGCGCGTCGTGACAGTGAGCGTGGCCGGCGTCGTCGCGGGCGAGGCGGGCCGCGATCCCGCGCCGGCCTGCTGACCCGTGACACGGGCGAGCCGCTCCCCAACGAAGAGACCGGCCAGCCCTCCTAGGAGCAGGGAAGAGGTCACGAGCAGCACGGTGCGCCGCTTGAGGCGCTGACCCGCCAATGGGCGTGCAGGCTGCTGCGGCAGGGGCTGCCTCCCTCCGGAGGCGTCGACGAGGACCTGGACCTGGCGGCCACTGACCGCACCGGTCTGATGGAGACCAGACTCGCGGCGGATGCGCTCCAGCTCGGCGCGCACCTCGGCGATGCTCGCGGGACGCCGCTGCACCTCGACACGCACCATACGCGCAATGAGCCTGTCGAGGGCAGGCGGCAGCGAGTGATCGAAGACCCGCAGGGCGTCGAAATGCAGCGGCCTCTCCGAGGGATCACAGCCGGTGAGCAGGTGATGCAGGGTGGCCCCGAGTCCATAGATGTCGGCCTGCGGCGTGCTCTGAGCCGCGCCATATTGCTCAGGCGCGGCATAGCCGGGCGAGCCCAGGGCCATGGTGTCCCTGCTCTGGCCAGGTTTGAAGCGACGCGCGATGCCGAAGTCGATCAGGTACACGCGACCGCTCGATCGCTCAAGCATGACGTTCTCTGGCTTGACATCGCGAAAGACGATGGGGGTGGGTCGCGTGTGGAGATACTCCAGCACGTCGCAGAGCTGACAGGCAACGTCCAGGACCTGGGTCAGGGATAGTCGTCCGCCTGGCTCTCTGCTCATCAGGACGTCAAGGGTTTCGCCCTCGATAAACTGCATCACGAGGTAGCAACATCCCTGCTCACTGAAGTACTCATAGACCTGCGGCAGGCCAGGATGCCTCAGGGCCGAGAGCAGGGAGGCCTCCTGATGAAAGGCGCCAATGGCCTCGGCAGTGGCACGCTCATCGAGGTGGGAGGCGACGATCTCCTTAATGGCCACCAGGCGGTTGCGGTGCCGTCGGTCCTGAGCCTGGTAGACGGAGCCGAAGCCGCCACGCCCAAGCTGACGCAGAATGAGGTAGCGCTTGCGCAGGACCTGTCCCGGCTGCAGGGGCCGCGCCGTCCCGTCACTGCCAGCGAGGCGCCCCTCAGGGGCGTTCTGCTCATCCGCAGCGGCGACGGGGTCGCTCAGCCCTTGACCACAGGCAAAACAGAGCTGGGCCCCAACCATGTTGGCGGCTCCACAGTTCGAACAGAAGCGCTCATGTGAGACTGACATACGATGGTGTTTTCCAGCAAGCAAGCAAACGCCGTCTTGCAGAGACACTTGCTCATATCTATCAGATTATCTACTCATTGTGAACGGAGATGCCCTCGGCCCTTCAAATGACCTCTGATGCCCTGGACCAGAGAGGTCAGGTTTACAGAGCAGCCTGCAGAGAGGAGACACGCCCAATCGAGCAGAGGCAGAGAAGAGCGAGCATAGAGAGGCAGGAGGACCTGGGGACGCGATAACCACGTCCCCAGGTAATGATGGGCGCTGATGGGCGCTGATGGGCGCTGGGGAGCAATGGGACGTCACCACCAGCCCGATCCGGCCAGCGCCAGAGCCTCCATGTCCCTAGGGGAGAAACTCGTTGGTATAGAGCGCATCAAAGTTCAGGGTGCGCACGACTTTGCCGGAGCTATCCTTGATGCCGCCCGTATCCAGAATGAACTGCGGGTAGCCATGCCAGGGAGCGGCATCCTGCAAACCCCATTTGCGGCCGGAATCAGCGTAGCGCGGACTGAGAAAGTTCTGGCTGGCGTAAACCAGGCCGGGATCGGGGAAGGTGCCCCTGGGGGCAGTGTCAAGCAGCATCTGCGCCGCCTCGCGGGGATGCTGACGCGCATACTCGTAGCCGCGCGCCGTGGCCGCCATGAAACGCCGCAGCACATCCGGCTCTCGCTTGATCTGCTCAGGACCGGTGATGATCGTTGGCGTGTAGTAGTCGGCAATGCCGTAGTCGGTCACCGGGAAGACGTTCAGCCTGATCCCTGCGCGCTGCGCCTGGATGACCTCCCAGCCCTCGAAGACCCAGACAAAATCGACTCGCCCCGACTCCAGCGCCTGCATGCTATCCACATCGAGGGTCACACTTTTAAAGACGCCCCGGCCACCATCGTGCTTGATGATCGCGCTCACCACAGCCGTTTCATAGGGGGCGCCAAAGGCCGCATAGGTTCGCCCATCCAGATCACGCGGACGATTCAGCCCCGATTTCGCCAGCGTCACCAGGGCCGAGGTATTATGCTGGATAATCGCGGCGATCGAGACCACCGGCTGCCCCAGAGCCGCGTCGGTCACCACTCCCTCCGTGGAGCTAATACCGACATCCGCTCGACCGGTGCTCACAAGCACATCCGGCGAGACATTCGCCGAATAGGGCAGCAACTGCAGGTTGATCCCCTCCTGGGCGTACCAGCCCTGAGCCAGGGCCACATAGATCCCCGTGTGATTGGTGTTGGGCGTCCAGTCAAGCGCCAGCTTGACAGTGGTCAGAGGGCGCGCCGTTCCGGTCGGTGTGGCCCCCGTGCCCACGCTGGCGGCCCGCTCCTGCCAGAGAAAGGCCGCGACGACCAGCACCACCACCAGCAGCGGGATAATAATGCTGAGAAAGAGACGAGTCCGTTTGTTCATAGAACACTCCCCCTGTTGATAGAAAGACTAGCGCAGCATGCGCGCCGCCGTAAAATACCAGGGCAGCGCCAGACGCTCAATGAGCGCCACCAGAGCGAAGAGCAGCATGGTCAGGATCACCGTGAGCAGCACCGCCGCCAGCACATTGGCCATCGCGAAGGAGTTGGCCGAGGTCTGCATGTAGAGACCCAGACCTTTCTCTGCGCCCACATACTCGCCCACGATCGCCCCTGTCACGCTGTAGGTCACCGCAATGCGCAGGCCCGAGAAAAAGGACGGCATGGCTCCGGGCAGCCGCACCAGCCAGAGGACCTGCCAGCGCGAGGCGCGCATACTCTGCATCAACCTGATCAGCTCCGGCTCGACGCTCATCAGCCCATCGGCACAGGCAACAGCGATCGGGAAAAAGCAGTAGAGAATAACAAGCAGCACTTTCGGCATCAGCCCGTAGCCGAACCAGACCAGCAGGAGCGGCGCCAGCGCCACCATGGGCACAGTCTGCGAGGTCAGGAGCAGAGGATAGAGCGCGCGCCGCACCCAGGATGACATGTCGAGCAGCACGGCGATCAGCACGCCCAGCAGAACGGAGATCACCAGGCCAATCAGCGTCTCGACCAGGGTCTGGAGCATGTGTCCATAGAGAAGATCCCAGTTTGTGATCAGAGCCTGCAACATGGCGGTCGGCGGCGGCAGAATGAAAGGGCTGACCCGCGCCAGCGCCACGTAGCTCTGCCAGAGCAACAGAAAGGCCGTCGTCAGTATGACCGCCGGTCCGTAGCTGGCGACTCTGCGCAATCTCATCTCATCCCTCCTGTTCTCTCATCAGCAGAGCGATCAGCTCCTGCTCCAGGCGCACGGCCTGCGGCGAGGCCAGCAGCTCCGCCCGACGCGGGCGCTCCAGATCGACGGTGACGACGCGCAGGACACGTGCGGGGCGCGCGCTGAACACATAGATGCGGTCTGAGAGCAGGATGGCTTCCCGGACATCATGGGTGATAAACAGCACACTGGCGTTGAGGGCCTGCCAGAGATCCTGTAGCCACATCTGCAGCACCAGTCTTGTGAGGGCATCAAGGGCGCCAAATGGCTCGTCGAGCAGGAGGAACGAGGGATTGAAGAGCACGGTGCGCAGGAGTGCCACTCGCTGACGCATGCCCCCCGAAAGCGTGGCAGGGTACTGCTGCGCGAACTCGCTCAGTCCGAAGCGTTTGAGCAGATCGTGAGCCTGGCGCAGCGCCTCTCTCCGCGGCACGCGGCGCACATCAAGGCCGAGCATCACGTTCTCTTCAACGGTGCGCCAGGGGAGCAGCAGCGGCTGCTGCGGCATGTACCCGGTTTTGCCGGCGCGCGGAGCGTTGCGCTCGCCGTCCAGGGTGATGGTTCCGCCGTTCGCCTCTTCGACGCCGGCAATGATATTGAAGAGGGTGCTCTTGCCACAGCCACTCGGTCCGACGATGGTGACGAACTCGCCCGCTTCTACGCTCAGATCGATGCCGGCCAGCACCTCGAGCGGGCGCCCGCCATGCTGATAGCTGCGCGTGACGCCCTCAAGCCATAATCTGGGAGAATGCATATCCTTTGCTCCCCAAACCCTCTCTTCCCTGCATGCAGAGGAAGCCGCGCCTGCCACAAAGGGCCAGACAGCAGGAGAGGCCGCACCCCACTCGATCTGCTCTCGTCTTCGGGGGTCACGGCCTCATGGCATAGCCTGCTCTGCACGCTCTGCGCCCACCTCCCTCTCACTAAGACGTCGGGGCCGCAAAGGACGCGCCTGCCGCTTCCCTCCGCTGGCATTATCCAGATCAGGTTGTCAGGGTCGGCGAGCATCATCACATGTCGTGTGCTCGCCCTCTCAGCCAGAATGGCTCCCCTAGCAGCGCGATAATGGTCTGTCTCTGTTCTTCCAGGTACGAATGAATCGCTCTACTGGTATTATAACCGATCAGCAGGGCCTTTGTGAAGGCTCAGCGAGGCCGGCGATCTCAATTCAATCAAGCAATTGACAAAGAAGAGCCGAGCCGCTATAATAATCAATCAGTTGATGGAGAACAAACTCATCATATAGGCGCAGGAGACCCCCGCCTTCAGGCGTGGGGAGGAATGCGCCCCCTCCTTTCTGTGCTTGACCATCGCCTGACATGTATGATATGCTATGTGCATGGATAGGACGATCGTCGTACAACTCAACCCGACAC
>JBHOQN010000100.1:0-21161 GCA_042408965.1 Ktedonobacteraceae bacterium | reverse complement strand
AGGGTATAGCTGTGGTTGGGCTGGACGCTGATGGTCTGGGTGCACTGCCCCGTGGTGGAGGCGCTGGGGGTCAGTTGCAGGGCGTGGCTGCCGCTGTGCACGGGGGCGCTCACGAGCTGGTTGCCGGGGTCGCAGGACCAGGGGGCGAGCGAGCCGCTCTCGAAGCCCGGGTTGACCACCAGGTTGCCCGATGAGGGAGCGGGAGTGGGAGTGGCTGCGGATGTTGGGGACGGGGTTGGTGTAGGTGTGGGCGTGGATGTAGGAGTGGGAGTGGGAGTGCTGCTGGGGGTGGCCGTGGCGGTCGGCGTGGGAGTGGGAGTGGGTCCCGAACTGGAACTGCCACCAAGACCATTCACGATAGCGTTGAGCAAGGTATCTGCAGCGTCCTCGTCCTCCAGCGAGAACATCATCGCGCCCGCCAGTCCCTTGTTCTGGATGTAGGATGTTTTGGCGGTGATGGACTGAGGTGTATCTCCGGTATAGAAGTTGGTCCCGTCGTAGATCCAGGCTGCCTGCGAGGCAGGGTCGAAGAACGTATCGCTGGAGTTGCCGGCCAGGCCGGCGGCTGCCAGCTCTTTATAGTCAACGATTCCGGCGGTCTGGCTGTAGGAGAAAGCTGGCGAGGGACCGCTGGCGGCCTGATAGAGGCCGTGATTGCTGCCAGCGGACACCCCTGTCCAGCCGCGGTAATAGAAGGGGAACCCCATGACCAGCTTATTGGCCGGGAAGCCGCCCGGAATGCTGTAGTCGGAGAGGCCGCTGGTCCAGGCTTTGATTGAGGTATCGATCGAGTACTTTTCCTGGCCGGGAGGGATCACGGCCGAAGGATCAGCGGACGAGCTATAGAGGGGGTCCTGGAAGTTCGTCGGCCCGCTGCTCTCCCAGGCACCGTGCATATCATAGGTCATGACGTCGGCGTAGTCCAGGTACTGGCCAATCTGGTTGGTCTGGATCTGCATGATCTTGTCCTGACCAGATGGCACGGCGGCCGTGAGTTCAAAATGCTTGCCGATGCTCGCCCCGTAGCTATCCAGTTCGTTACGGAATTCCTGCAGCAGCAGGGTATAGTTTGCCTTGTCCTGTGGGCCGTAGTGGTTGCCCACGTGACCAAGCACCCCCGGATACTCCCAGTCGATGTCAAAACCGTCGAAGATGCCAGCGGCTGAGGCTGGACTGCCTGAGGGGTCGCCGCTGATCCCTGTTGGCAGGTTGCCTTTGATGAACATGTTGATACAGGAGCGTACGAATGTCTGGCGTGACGCACTGCTGGCCGCGACGTCTGAGAAGTACTTGGAGTAGGTCCAGCCGCCGATCGAGAGAAGGATCTTCAGGTTAGGATATTTCACTTTCAGTTCGCGTAGCTGATTGAAATTGCCCTTCAGCGGCTGGCTGTAGGAATCGGACGTGCCGTCGACGGAAATGGTATTGCTATAGCTTTTCTGGTAGTCGGCGAAGGCATCGCCGGCCCCGTCTCCAGCGTTCGGATCGCTCTCATTGCTCGAATCTGAAGCCTTGATCGCCTCAAAGCAGGTCAGATTGGTCGGGTCGATGTTTTCAAAAGCGTAGATGATGGTGGTGAGCTGTGAAGCGGCCCCAGAGGTGGCGACGGTGGATGGGTAGTAGGCGTTACCGTAGATACTCCACTGGTCGAAGTAGGCAATTTTCTGGTAGGTGGCCGGGCCAGCCGCCTGGGTAGAGGCCGTCACAACGGCGCTCTGAGAGGAGGTATTCCCATCCTTATCGTAGGCCTGGACCGTGAAGGTGTAGCTGGTCGAGGGCAGCAGCGAGCTGACGGTAACGGCCGTCCCCATAGAGGTAGCAACGATGTTGCTGCCGTTGTAGACAGCATAGGCTGGCACATCGCCGGTCCCAGAGCTGTCCGTTGAGGCTGACCAGGCCAGAGTGATGGATTGTGGACCGCTGGAGATCACGTGGACGTTGGTTGGCGTAGAGATTGCGCCCGCTCCATGAGCGTCGAGGGGGTGGTAGATCAGACCGGCAATGCCCAGAATCAGCAAGCCGAGGACTGCTCCTACCTGTAACAGCTTCTTTCTCATATCAGGTTGCTCCTTGCTAACAATCCTTGCCAGCAATGGTCAGGCCGCCGGCCTTCTCTGCTGGCTGGCGGCAATGGAGTGATGCTGCTGCATCACGTCTGGATCATTGGTCGGAAGCGCTCCAGTTCGGGCTGCTTCTTTCTCTCCTTTCCATTCAGCTCAATGATCGGTACAGGGTGGACAGAGCAGGGCATGGCAGGGCGGAACTGCGATCGCTGTAGCTGCCGGCGACGGCGCTGCCACGGCGGGTTGTCGTGCCCACTCAGCCTCGCCGGAGGCCGGGATGCCAATCAGGAGTGGGGACTGAGTAAGGGAGTCGTCTGGAGTTCGCCCGGACCTGTATCAGCCTGTCTGCAGGTGAGTATACCTGTCTATGGTGTATACGTCAAGATGTATAGACAACATGGCAGATCTTTGCGCGAGTGGAAGTAGTTCAGTGACGGGTGTAGGGCAGGTGTGAGCGGCTTACTGGAGGGAGCGGCTGCAGAACTGCGAGGAGGTGAAGCTCACTGCGACGTATGGGAGGACGAGTGCTTTGAGCGCTGGATGTCTTTCGAGCGGTGCATGACCCGAGAGAGCGCGATCAGGAGGTCTCCAGGAGCTGGGAGAGGATCGCGAAGGTCAAAGACCGAGAAGGTGGTGCGTCCCATCAGAGAGCGCAGGTAGGCGCCTGGTGTGGTCATGCCAGCGCGCATCTCCTGCCAGCCAGCAGGGATATCGGTTAAGAGGCGCACCCAGTGAGTGCCGTAGCGAGGCACTGCAGGGAGCGGTCCCGGGTCGAGGGCTGCGGCCGCGCAGTATTGCATGTAGGGGAAGTCCAGGCCACAGGCGATGCAGAGGGTATGCCAGCCCCAGGGGCGGAGGTTGATGTCGAGCAACTTATACTGCTGGACGCGCTCGTCGTACTTAAATTCCACCTCAACCATGCCGCTGACCCCCATGAAGCGCAGGAGTTTCTCGGCCAGTGGCACGATGGGGGGGATCTCCACAGCCTCCACGAAACAGCTGCTCAGGCCGTAGTCGATGGGGTACTGGCGTCTCCGCCGCGCTGTCATACTTCGCAACACCGTGCCGTGTTCGCAGTAGGCGCCCAGGGAGTACTGGTGCTCTCCGTTGCCGGGGATCATTTCCTGGATCAGCACTTCATCGGCCGCCATAATGTCGCGGGCCAGACGGTACTGGGCCAGCAGCTCCTCGTCATTATTGGCCGGGAGGGCCTTCAGGCGCAGGGCGTACTGCAAGCGCACCGAAGTCGCCGGCTTGATAATGGCGGGGAAGGTGATGGCCAGCGACCGCAGCTCCTCCTCACAGGATGGGTACCAGGTACGGGGGAAGGGGATACCAAGTTCTGCCGCCATGCGGTAGGTCAGGCGTTTATCGCAGGCCCAGCGCACGACCGTCCAGGGAGGAGTCACGAGGCGGTAATGTGGGGCAAGCCGGGCGCTGTTCCGGGCGATCAGCTCGACGATCTCATCCTGCATAGGGTAGAGCACAGCCCCGTCCAGTTCCGGTTGCTTGCTCAGAGCGAGGAGGAAACTCAGAAAGGCCTCGTCTCCCAGCGAGCCATGCCATCTGATGCGCTTGCTCACATAGCGTGAGAACCAGGCGGAGCGAGGCAGGGTATCGACGACAGTGCTGCGAATACCGTGGCGGCCCAGGCTGCGGATGACCCCCAGAGCCTTGAAGTCGCTGCCCAGAACAAGCGCGCGAGGCCTTTGCCAAGACTGTTCCATACGTTCTCGCTTCTAGTAGATAGCTGCCAGCCAGGCGCTGCGTGGAGGCCAGGTGGAGGCTAGGCTATCCTCTCCGACCATGCGCAGCGCCTGCCATCGATCTCCGTCTCCTGAGCGAGCGCCAGGCGCTCATCTTGCCAGCTCTGCTGAGCGAAGCTGAGGCCTAGTCGTTCTGCCGTGAGCGCCGTAGGATCTGGCGAGCGGGAATCTTCGCGCCCGCGACAAAGCGGCAGATAGGTCCAAAGCTGTGATTGGCCAGCGCACCTGCGAAGTGCAGGTGGGGGACCGACGACTCGAACCACTCATTCAACAGCGGGTAGCCGCCGCTGCCCAGGATCTGCTCCCTGAGGGCCGGGTCGATGAAGGTCAGCTTATGGATATCCGGACGATAGCCCGTGCCCATCAGCAGATGGTCAACCGTGCGTTTGCTGCCGTCACTCAGTTCGATCTCCAGTTTCTCCCCGCGTGGAGTTGCACGCACGACCTGTGTATGGGGGGTGATGCGTACCCGACCCTCGACGCGACTGCGCAGCCATTCAGCCCCCGCCGGCCGGACCGCGCGGCGATCGAGGGCATAGCGAGTCTTATCGGGGAAGCGGCGGAAGATCAGCGGTGTGGCGACCAGCCAGTTGAGGCCTGGAGGTCCGACATCGCTGGGTGGATAGAAGATGTGGCGTGCAGGTCCCGTGCGGTGATAGAGGGCGCGATTGATCCAGATTACCGGGCCGCGCGCGATCAGCTCGACCTGGGCACCCGCCTCGTGCAGCAGGGCGGAAGATTCCAGCGCGCTCTGGCCACTGCCGATCACCGCCACCTCGCGTCCTGCGAACTGTGAGAGGTCGCGGTGCGCCTGGGTGTGCGATGCCAGCTCGGCTGGTAGGCCGCGAGCGAACTCAGGAACGTAGTAGAACGGGGCGATGCCGCTGGCGACGACCACGCGCCTGGCTTGTATCCGCCGGCCGTCCTCCAGCTCGATGCGGAAGCTCGCACCATCCTGAGCCAGCTCCCGGACGTAGGTCGTATCCACATCGGGCACAGCTTGGCGCTGGAACCAGGCGCCGTAGTCCAGAAACATCTGCAGCGAGAGCGGCTCCTGGCGAGGCCTGCCGGTAGTGGTACAGTAGCGATCGAGGCTATACTTCCCATCTGGATCAAAGAGCGTGGAGGCGCTCCACACGGATTTCAAGTACAAGCCGGACGGCATGTGCTGCCAGAACTCCATCGGCTTGCCAAAGACCAGGGTGGGGATGGACCGCGCTTTCAGGTGCGCTGCGATGGAAAGCCCGTACGGCCCTGCTCCGATGACGACATGGGTGTCATTACTCACGCATACACTCTCCCTCTGTGCCTCATCTGTGGTGGCGCGTGCCTGCCATCGACAGATGCCAACCTTTCATGCTGTTGAAGATACCATTGTGGTGTTAGGAAAAGATGTTTCTGCTGGTAAAGAAGGTGTCGTGATTCCTGGGGGACACATGTAGATCAGTAGCGACGCCAGCGATCTGCCAGGGTGTCTGTCTCTGCAGGTCAGCCCTCCGCAGCGCAGCGCAGCGCACCAGGGCTCTCCTGTCCTCGCGTCTGGCTGCGGAGCCAGGTGGAGGGCTGGCGAGCCGGTGAGCCGCGGCAGATGGCGGAATGTGCACGTCTGCGACGCTTTCAGCATGGATTTTAGACCGCCGGGTACACCAGTTATTGATGATGGCTGGTTATGCTCACAAGAAAACACTGCCTTATTCAGACTGGAAGGTGATTATGCATCGCACAAGGAGAGCATCTGTTCCAGGAACGTCTCTGGCCTGTCGTACGCTCTGGCTGGAGGCCTGCAGGATGAGCGCTGGCCACTGGCGCACCTCTGGGAGAGGAAAGGAGGGTCTCTTGTGAAGCTGCTGGCTGTGACGCCGTATTTTCCCTCTCCCAACTGGGGTAGTGGGGCGCGCAGTTTCTACGTGCTCAAGGCGCTGGCGAAAAGATATCGCATCTCGCTCGTGACCCAGGTCAGCCAGGAAGAGCTGGAGACGGTGGTGGCGACCTCACCCTTGCATGAGTGGCTCGCCTCCATGCGCCTGCTATCGCGCTCTCAGCCTCGCTCGAGGCGGCAGCAGCAAGTGCTCAACTTCCTTCGCGGCAGGTCCACCTCTATCAGCGATCACACGCTTCCCGGTCTGCAGATGATCGTTGATGACTGTCTCGCCCAGGGCGATTATCAGGCGCTCTATTTTGACTGTGCGCTGAGCGCTCATCTCTCTCTTCCCAGGCATATGCCTGTGATCATTTTGCAGCATAACATCGAGTATGAGCTATTACAGAGAACGTATCGATATGAACACAACTGGCTACGTAAGTGGTATAACTGGAGAGAGTATCGTCTGGTCAGGCCTTTTGAACTGAGAACTTGCCGACGGGCAGATGTAGTGTTGGTGACCAGCGAGCGGGAGCGCCTCCTGCTGCGGGAGCTGTTGCCGCAGAAAATGATTGAGGTGGTGCCGAACGGAGTGGATGTCGAGTATTTCCGCGGGACGCTTCCGCGCCAGGAGGCCCGGCATCGTCTGGTCTTCACCGGTTCCATGGATTACTATCCCAATATTGATGCCGTGCTCTTCTTCGCGCGAGTGTGCTGGCCCTCTATTCGGGAGCGTGTACCTGATGCTGAGTGGCAGATCGTGGGGAAGAACCCGCCAGCGGCGGTCTGGCGGTTGGGTGGTCTTCCCGGAGTCACAGTCACTGGCTCTGTGCCGGACGTCCGTCCCTATCTGCAAGAGGCGACAGTGACGATTGTGCCGCTGCAGATTGGCAGTGGGACCCGTCTGAAGATCCTGGAGGCCCTTGCCATGGGCAAGGCTGTGGTCTCCACCAGCCTGGGAGCAGAGGGTCTGGCGCTGGTGTCCGGGCGGCACCTGTGGATCGAGGACGAACCGGAGGCCTTTGCGCGCCGCGTCGTCGAGCTGTTCCACGATCCTGAGCAACGAGCCTCCCTGGGGTCTGCAGGCCGCTCGCTGGTGGAGGAGGAGTATAGCTGGCAGCGCTGTGAGCGTGATTTGCTGGCTCTCCTGGAGCACCTTGACCTGGGAGGCGCGCGTCCTGACCAGCCGCTCTCGGAGACACGCCTGTGATCCCGTATGAGAACGGGTACTCACGTCATGGAGTCTGGACCACCTGTTGTACTGGTGTTCCGTGCGGGCCATTCGCGCCTGATTGTCTGCCTGGCCACCTGGTATCGTGCCTGATACAGCGTGCTGCAGGTGAAGACGAGCAAGGGGGACCGTGGCCGATGGGATGGCTGATGTTCTGGAGCAGTGCTCGGTGGCAGGCTGCGGTTGTGCGGTGATCTGAGGTGACCGTTTCTCTACGCTGGCCGCGACGCGACCGCTACGGAGCGGTGTTGTAATGGCAGTAGATAGATACGGCTTCGTGCTGAAACCAGGAAAGAGGGGCAGAGTATGAAGGTGGAGTTATCCCTTCCCGCTGCCGGATGGAGCTCGGCCCTGGAGAGCCAGGCCAAGGGGACCTTTTATCTTTTACCGGAGTGGCTTGAGCTGATCTCCAGAGTATACGGCTATCCCTTACTGCCACTGACCACCAGAAACGAGACCGGCCTGGTCACTGGCTTTCTCCCGCTGCTGCTGGTGCAGAATCGCTTCACGGGAAGGCGCCTGGTGTCGCTACCGTTCTCTGATTATTGTCCGCTACTGGCCGAGAACCCTGCATGTGCGCGCGAGCTGATCGATCAGGCCTTGCACCTGGCGCATGAGCGGCGGATGGACTGCCTGGAATTGCGCACTGGTGTGCATGCCTTGCTGGCCGAGCGGGCGGATTTTGTGGCGGGGGAGTTGTATGTGCGCTGGGTGCTGCCGCTGGGTGCTGATGCTCAGGCGCTCTGGTCACAGCTGCGCAAGCCCGTGCAGCGCCAGGTGCGCAAGGCTGAGAATCTGGGCGTGCGCGTGCGCGTTGCTCAGCGGCGTGAGGAGATGCTGGAGTATTATGCTCTTCATCTGCGCACGCGCTGCCGCAAGCATGGGATGCCTGCCCAGCCGCGGCGTTTTTTTCTGGAGTTATGGGATACGTTCGCGTCGCGTGGTCATCTCAAGTTGCTACTGGCTGAGTATGAGGGGCAGACGATTGGTGGGATGGTGCTGCTTGCGGCGGGGGAGACGATGCGCTACGCCTATGGCGCTTCGCACGAGCGCTATCTGCAGCTAGCTCCCAATAATCTCTTGATGTGGACAGCGATCAGCCAGGCCTGCAGCGAAGGCTATCGGCTCCTGGATATGGGGCGCACTGCCACGGATAATCCAGGGTTAATGGAGTTCAAACGCCGCTGGGGCAGCGTCAGGGAGCCACTGCCCTATTATTACTATCCACGCAGGGCGGGTCCAGCCAGTACCTCTGAGAGCAGTCTCAAGTATCGCCTGCTGACGGCTGGCTGGAAACGGCTGCCGCTGCGGGTGAGTGGCCCGCTAGGTGGGTATCTCTATCGCTACCTCGGTTAGCCAGAGGAGAGGGCCGGGCTGGCCGGGTCTGCTCTCACAGAGGTGACAGGCTGCTCCAGAAGAGAGCGAGACGCTGGAAGCGCGCTTCCAGCGTCTTGGTGCGCCTGCTGCGCGGCGGCAGCATCCAGCTCGTCTATCCTGAGATGCGCCGCGACATCGGCAGGCCACTCTCGGCGTCCAGGTCTTTCTCGCTGTAACGCATCAAGGTGTAGCCAACACCGGGCACTGTGAGGATGTAGCGTGGGTTGGTGGGATCGGACTCAACCTTCTGACGCAGATGGTGAATGTGCGCCTTAATCAGGCTGGCATCTCCGTCGTTGCCGAAGCCCCAGACGTGGGCAACGATCTGCCCGGCCGTGCAGACGTTGTTCGCGTTGACGGCCAGCAGGTGTAAGAGCTTGCTCTCCGTTGGTGTGAGATGTACGATCTTGCCGAAGATACGTGCCTCGTTATGTAGAGAATCGATAGAAATAGGTCCCACGGTGATGACCGAGGGTGGTCGCAGGACCAGGGTGGATCGGCCCCGCCGGCTGATAGCACGGATGCGCGCCAGCAACTGTGCCGGGAAGAACGGTTTGCGCAGGTAGTCGTCGGCGCCAGCCTCCAGACAGCGCACTTCGTCCTGTACGTCTTTGTCATCAGTGATCACCAGAATCAGTGCATCGTGCCTGGTGCGCATCTCGCGGCACATGGCCAGAGCATCGGTCCCCCTGAGCGCTGTATCCAGAATAACCAGGTCGGGCTGCTGTTCTTCCCATTCGCGGCGCGCCTGATCTTCGGAGTAAGCGCGCCGCACTTCGTGCCCGAGCGTTTTTAACCAGCCGGTCAGCATTTCAACCAGATCACGATCTTCGTCGACAATAAGCAACTTCATCTAACGCCCCCATTCCGATATGTTTCTACATACAACTATACTTCTTATAGTAAAATATGGTGCCTCCAGGTAAACGCTCAACTCTGTGTTATTAAAACATAGTGCCATGTGAATTTACAACTCCTCAATTGCAGTACACCAGAATTGGACGAACTTATCGATAATTACTCCTCATACCTCAAATGAGGCACCTCATTTGAGGTATGAGAAACGGCCTGTGTACGATTACTGGCTCCCAGCTTCCGCAGGATGTTCTGGACATGCTTCCCCACGGTATAGGGGGAGATGGAGAGACGCGCGGCGATCTGTTTGTTGCTCAGGCCCTGACGCAGCAGATGTAAGATCTTCACCTCCTGCTGTGTCAGGTGAGCGAGCGATACATGAGGGGAGGGATCAACTTCAGGAGTCTCTTCTGACGCGCTGGTGGGAGCAGCTGGCGTCCCTGCCGAGAGTGAAGCAGCCAGACGCTGGCATTCCCAGACCAGCAGACGCAGAGCTATAGCGGTGATGCGAGGCAGCATGGCCATTTCGCCGCGCCGCAGTCCCTCCAGGTAGTGGATCACCAGATGGTCCTGAGTGTCCTTGGTCAGATAGCCACTGGCGCCATGGAGCAGGGCTTGCAGGAGCAGCTCATCGTTCACCGCGGGGGCGAGCACAACGATAGAGGGAGGCTGGAACAGTTCATTGAGCTGTCGAACTGCCTCGATGCAATCGTCACCGGGGAGAGAACAATCAACCAGAACGATCTCTGCGGCCATGGTCCTGGTCTTGGCTAGCAGATCCTCACAGGAGTCAGCCTCGGCCAGGACCTCAAACCCTGGAGTCGCGTTCAGCAGGCTATGAAGTCCTCGGCAGAAGATATCGCTATGGTGTGCGATAATCACGTGTTGAGTTCTATCTGCGTAGCGCAGCTGCTGGTTTCCCGGAGACTGCATAGGGCATCCCTTTCTTGGCGAGTCAGCCCGGTGTCATTTCGGTAACCCCCTAACTCTGGACGTGCCGAGCAGGCTTTTTTGGCAGATGAAGTCCGTTGTCAGTATTTCTACCTGGTCAGTAAGAGACTGTCAGCAGCCTTACGATCTGGCACAGCGCTGGTGGAGAAGCTCTTCCGCGCTGAAGAGGAGCGTTGCACATCAGTGTAAAAAGCAACGCGCTTACCTGAGCTGGTGAAGGCTGGACACCAGAATAGCATGTCCCTGACACTGCGCGCTCCGAGGGGTCCCTGCCCGGGTCAGGCCTGTCTTCGCGGAGCGGGGCGTATCACCTCTATGATGCGTAAGAAGAAGTCCTGAATGGTGATTGAGTCGATATCTCCACTGATTGCCAGGGCGGCGCGATGTGGTGCGGGCCAGCAGGCGAAGGAGAGCAGCGGTGCCTCCAGGCGCTCGATCTCCTCCAGGAGCGCGCTGCAGCGCTCGCGTTGCGCCTGGCGAGTCAGGCCGAGACCCTCTGGCAGGTCCAGGTAGAGGCTATACTCATGGGCGGCGCTCTCCGACGCTCGCATGACGGCGTAGCCCTGCTCGTGGAGAAAGTCCTTGACCGCAGCGGGCGTTGTCGGCGAGAGGGCGATACAGGGACAGCGCGCGGCGCGTACGATCCAGCGCCGGACCTGTCCGGCGGGGGTGCCAGTAGCGCTCTGGTCTGTAGGTGCGTCGGCCCTCTCTTCCTCCTGCTCAAGTGTGAGGCCCTGGCTCTCGATCCACGCGCGCGGTGAGCAGGTGATCTGCACCCGCCAGCGCCCGGCGCTGAGGGCTGTGATCTCGAAGCGGAAACGGCTGCGCTCACGCCACCAGTCGGCGATCGCCTCGAGGCGGGTGATCCAGACACTCTCTGGCAGATGACTGGCGCGATCCAGCAAGCGGTCAAGGGCCTCTTTGCAGAGCATACCACGCTCCGGGTGGAGATTAAGAGTGTAGAGCCCTCCGAACGTATATACAGTATACATGATGTTGGACCAGATCTGCCCTATCTCTTGTGGATCGGTGATGCGCAGGCGATCATAGAGCATTTCATCGTCTGGGATACTTGTTGGCAGGCGAACCAGACCTTGCTCGATGTGGGGGCGCAGCGTGTACCTGCCAGGTGGGATCGCCTGAAAGAGCTGGAGAGATTTCTTATAGCCTAGGAGTATGGCCGGGGAGAGCGTCTCAAGGGGAATGACCTCGTGAAGGACAGCCTCGTTGCTCTCGTAGGAGAAGCCCAGAGCTGCGAAGATGCCCAGGGCCTCCTCGGTCCAGCCCAGGTAGGGATTGCGGAAACCCTGGAATGGGATCTCCATCTCCTGGAAAGTGGCCATTGCCAGGCGCGTCTGGCGATCCTGCTCGGCGCTGCTCAACGTCCGGTAGTCGTTGTGGACGTAGCCGTGAATGCCGATCTCTGTCCCCTCTGCTGCGAGGGCTTTGATCAGGCGGCTATGGCGTTGCAGGACGACGGCCGGGATGAAGAAAGTCGGGTAGGCGTCGTAGGCCTGCACGGTGGTGATCAGCGTACGCAGCGCCTGAGCGATGCGCCGTTCGCTCAGCCCGAAGCGGGCGAAGACCGTCCACAGACGGCGCAGAAAGTTGTGCAGTCCTTTCGTTCTGAGAGAAAAAGCGACTAGATTCATCGTGATCTGTCTCAACGGGAGCATCGGTGAGCGATGCCTATGCGCCGATCATCGCGTTACGCTCGCCAAAGAGCTGGTGCTGCCGTTCAAGGTCCTGCTGAGCCTCAGCCAGAACGCGCACCACCTCCAGGCCGACCCGGCCATGTGCCCGTGGCTGGCTGCCCGTACGGATGGCGTTGGCGAAATCCTCGCACTCCAGGCGTAGCGGCTCAACCCAGTCGATGTGGGGGATGGTGATCTCGCCGTTGCGGTAGGATACAACGGGATCAGCATGCACATCGGCCCCTTTGTTATAGATCTTGAGCATCTCAGCAGGATTGGTGTCGTCATAGACAGCCATGCGCCGGTCCCCGATGACGGTGACGCGGCGGATCTTACAGGGATGGAGCCAGCTGACATGGATATGGGCGGTCATGCCACTGGCAAAGCCCAGATCGAGGTGGGCGATGTCATGAATGTGTGGTTGAAGGTGCGCGTGGGCCTGCACCTTCACCCGCTCAGGTTTCTGACCAAGCAGGTAGAGCAGGATGGAAATATCATGGGGCGCCAGGTCCCAGATGACGTTGATGTCGGGGCGAAACAGCCCCAGGTTCACGCGCACGGCTTCGATGCAGTAGATGCGGCCCAGGTCTCTGGCCTGGATCAACTTGCGCAGTTCGTTCACCGCAGGACTGTACTCGAAGGTATGGCCGACCATTAAGATGCGCCGCTGCTGGTGGGCCAGCGCGACCAGTTCCTCTGCCTCGGACACGCTGGCTGTCAGGGGTTTCTCCACCAGCACATGTTTGCCGTGTAAGAGAGCCTGGCGAGCGAACTCATAGTGTGTGCGCACGGGAGTAGCGATGATAATTGCATCGACATCGGCGTTATAGACATCTTCAACGTGCGTGGTCGTCTGGACCCAGGGATGCTGGTTGAGCGCAGGCGATTCCAGGCTGGCGGGGCTGCTATCAGCCACCAGGGTGACGCTTGCGTGGGGCAGAGCTTCAAGATTGCGCGCGATTTTGGGTCCCCAGTAACCCCAACCAATGACTGCGAAGCGAAGCTGTTGCATATTCGTAGACCCCTCCCAATACCTCTTCTGTTAGGATACACTTCTGGCACTCAGGCACTGACTAACGATCAACGGCTGCGAAGGCGACGCTCCTGCTGACCGCCTCAGCGACCAGGGAGATCTGCTCCTCGGTCATTTCTGGATACATCGGCAGCGAGACGATCCGGGCCGCGGCGGCTTCTGTAATGGGGAGGGCGCCGGGAGCGTAGCCGAGATAGGCACAGGCAGGCTGCAGGTGGATGGGCCGGGGGTAATGGATGTTTGTTCCGATGCCCTCCTGCTCCAGGAGCCTGCGGAACTCATCGCGGTGCGCTACCTGAACGACGTAGTAGCAGTAGACATGGGTTGCCCAGGACCTGGTGGTGGGCAGGGCCTCTACCACGCCGCTCAGAGAGGCCTCGTAGTGGCGCGCGTGAGCCTGGCGTGCTCTGTTCCAGTCCTCCAGATGGTGCAGCTTGACCTGCAAAATAGCGGCCTGCATCTCATCCAGGCGACCGTTGCTGCCCAGCAGTTCGTGCTGGTAGCGCACGCGCGAGCCATGATCGCGCAGCATTCGCAGGCGTCCGGCCAGCCCAGCGTCGTTGGTGACGCAGATGCCGGCCTCGCCGTAGGCGCCCAGATTTTTGCTGTAGTAGAGGCTGAAGCAGCCGATGTCCCCCAGGCCGCCGACACGCTGTCCCTCGTAGGTGGCGCCGTGAGCCTGAGAGGCATCCTCGATCACCCGCAGGCCGTGGGCGCGTGCGATGTCCAGGATAGGCTGCATCTCTGCCGGATGGCCGTAGAGGTGAACCGGGAGAATAGCCCGTGTGCGCGGCGTGAGAACGGCGCTGATCTGTCGATGATCCAGGGTGTAGGTCTCTGGATCGATATCAACGAAGACAGGCCTGGCCCCGGTCAGGGCGATGGCTTCGGCGGTGGCGATGAAGGTATTGGCCACCGTGATTACCTCATCGCCAGGACCAATATTGCAGGCTCGCAACGCCAGCAAGAGGGCGTCGGTGCCGGAGGAGACTCCCACTCCATAACGGCAGCAGCAGTACTGGGCGAAGGCCTCTTCAAAGGCCTGGGTCCGCGGGCCCAGGAAAAGCTGCATTTCTTCAAAAACGTCGTCAAGCGCTGCCCGAACCTCATCCCTGATCGTCTGGTACTGCGCCCGTAAATCTACGAGTGGTACGCGCATCAACGGTAATACTCCTGCCTGATCGCTCAGACGGCTGTGATTGGTGACGCTGCTACAGATGCTCGTCAAGAAGGACAATAGCATGTGGGGGTTTTTGCCTGATGCTTATGCAGGTTGAAAAGCGGTGATGTCCTGGCTCTGACTGGGAGAGACGCATCGCTGTCTCTAGCGGCCTCATGCGAGCAGAGCGGCCAGCGATCACGCCTGATACTGGTGGATGAAGGAGGATGGACGAGGCCAGTACCCCTGCAGCCGCTGATGCCGCTCGATGCGCCGGAGTAGCAGGCTCAGCGTCATGGGTTCGACAAGCACAGGAAAGATCGTGTAGCCAGTGAGCGACTCGAGCAATCGATAAACGCTGGCGTCGTGCGCTCTGGCCATGGCAACCGTCAGCACACCTTGCGCCTCGCCGATGGCCAGACACTGATAACGCCTGGCGATCTTCAGCGGCAGGAGGTGCTGATAGCGCAACGGGATATATCGCAGCGATGGGAAGCGTGGCAGGGACCTCTGTCGTACCTGGTAGGCCATGTCTTTAAGTGACCCCATGCTGGCTATCGTCTCCCTGTCATGTGTGGCCTCAAGCTCGAAAAGATTCCACGTGTTCACGATCTCTCCGTCATGGACACCATATCGGACGGTCGCATCTGGCACTTCTGACGCGCTCGGCACTCCTCGCATTCTGATGCTGCCCAACATGAAAAAATTTTCAGATTGCGTGAAGTAAAGCTGCCCTACCCTTACTGCTAGATTCCTCGCAAGTGTATCAGCCCTATGTTCTGATAAGATGTTGATCAGTAAAAAGATATGGTGTTGGCTTCGCCGGCGTCGGTAAAGACTGCGTTGTTCCTGGCTTCGATAGCTCGTAAGACGATAGATATGGTCTGCTCTTCTCTCGCGCTCTTGCCAGGATACTTCAGGCCACTCTTGCAAAGCGGAGGTCAGCACGGTAGATTACAGGTAACTGACGAGCCTCTCACGGAGATTGGGGGTCCACGGTTTCCGAAGAAAGGAGTTGCACAAGCGTATGAGCACGACTCCTGTTCGCCTGGCCTTTCGCCTCCTCGGCGCACCCGAGGTACGCAGTGCGGGTCTCCCTCTCGTGCTGCATCATCAGAAGGCGCAGGCCTTGCTCTACTACCTGGCGGCAACAGCGCTGCCCCAGACACGTGAGCATCTGGCTGCCCTGCTCTGGAGCGATGTACCTGAAGACAACGCACGTCATTCGCTGCGCTCCAATCTCTATGTTGTGCGCCGGACCCTGCAGGCCTGTGGCGCGGTCGGGGCGCTGGTCGTCGAGGGGCCGTATGTTCATCTCGATGAACGCAGCGTTGTCTGTGACGTCGTGGATTTCCGCCGGCTCCTGCAAGAGGATCATCGCCAGGCTCTGGCTGAGGCCGTGGCGCTGTATCGGGGGCCTCTACTACAGGGCTTTCTGCTCAGTGGGGCTCCCCTCTTTGAGGACTGGCTGCGTACCGAGGGCGCGGCTCTGGAGCAGGCCTGCCTGGCTGCGCTGCGACGACTTGCCGCTCTGGCGGAGCAGGATCAGTGCTGGGAGGAGGCCATAGCCTATCTCCAACGCAGCGTCCAGCTTGATCCTTTCTCTGAGGAGGAGCAGCGGCACCTGATCGAACTCTATCTACGCGCGGGCGCCCCTGGTAGAGCCTGGCGGCAATATACTCAGTATGAGCGTTTGCTGCAGCAGGAGTATGGCCTTGCGCCCTCTGAAGAGCTCCGTGCCCGTGCGCGTGCGGCCTTGACAACACTCAGTGTCGCTGAGGGGCGCAGCGCTCGTCGGGAGCCGCAACTGTCCTCCATCTCCACGCGGCCTTTCCCTTTTGTTGGGCGTGAGCAACCTCTGCAGCACTTACTGGCCCTGTGTCAGGAGGTAGCTGAGGGGCAAGGTACGGCCGTGCTGGTGCTGGGTGAGGATGGAAGCGGTAAGACGCGCTTGCTCGACGAGCTGGTCAGGGAGCTGGGAAGGGGTGGCCCTCCCTGGCTGGTGCTGCGCGGCTCCTGCTCACCCTTCGATGAACTGCTTGCCTACGGTCCGTTTCTGGAGGCTCTCCAGGGCCTGGGGCTGGACGATCTCATGGAGAGTCTTGCGCCTCTCCCGGAGAGGGCGCCTGATGAGCAGGGCCACTTTATGTGGCGCCTCTGGCAGACGCTGCGTACCCTGGCGCAGGGAGCGCCGCTATTGCTAGCGATTGATGATCTGCACTGGGCTAACAGTGCCACGCTCCAGCTCTTCGGCTTTCTGGCCCTGCGTGCGCGTCATCTTCCACTGATGCTGGTGGGGACGAGCGCCGCTGTGGGGGCGATTCCGGCCTTGCAGCGCCTGCTGGCTGTGGGACGGCGACACGGAGCACTGCGTCTTCTGCCTCTGGCTCCCCTGACGCAGGAAGCTGTTGAGGCGTTCGTGCAGGCCCTGCAGATTGTCACAGTACCTACAACCTCGACATTCACCGCCTGGCTCTACGAGCGTTGCGGTGGCAGTCCATTTATTCTGATCGAGCTGATTCGCCAGCTGCAGACGGCGGGTGTGCTTGGCGCAAGTGGTGAGGGCTTCCATCTCGATGTGCGGCGCTGGCTGCGCTGGCGTGCCTTGCACGCACTCCCGGAGACGGCCTACGATCTGGTCATGTGGCGCCTGGTCGATCTGCCTCCCGCGGCCCATACGCTGCTGGAGGTACTGGCCGTGGCCCAGCAGGCCCTGCCGTTGGCCCTCCTGCAGGTATTTCCGGGCTTGCGCGCTGCTCCGCTGCTCACGCTGATTGAGGATCTGCTGGAGCGTGGTCTCCTCAGCGAGGCAGGCGCCGATGCCTGCTGTCTAGCGCACCCTCTCCTACGTGAGGCAGTGATCCATCGTCTGAATCAGCCGCGCTGCCAGCAGATTCATCGTGATCTAGCCGCCGTTCTGGAGGATTGCCCTGCCTTTCAGAAGGCCTTTCCATGCAGACAGATCGCGCTGCACGCAGTCAGGGGCGCCGATCCTGAGCGCGCTCGCCGCTATGGGATGCTCATTCTGGACGAGCTGGCTCGCGATAATGTGAGCAGCGAGACCGCCGTCTTTCTGCAGCAATTGTATGATCTCATCATTCCGATTATCTCTCTGCAGGAGGAGCTACGGCTGGCTTGCGCACTAGGTCAGGTGTATCAAGCGCTTGGCCAGCTTCAGCAGGCTGCTGGCTGGTATCGTCGCTATCTTGAGCTGGCTCAGCAGCTTGACGATCGCAGCGCGTGGAAAAGCGCCTACTTTGAGCTGGGCGAGCTGGCGCTGGTGATCAACGATTACCGCGAAGCGATCGCCTGCGCTCAGAGCGGACTGGCTGTGGCAGAGCCGGCACTGGAGATGGAGCGCGTGCGGCTGGCGGCCAGCGGGCATCGCCTGCTTGGAGCGGCTCTGGCGATGGAGGGGCGCGATCTGGGGTCGGCCGAGGCCCATCTGCGCGAGGCAGCGGAGGCGCTGCGCCTCAGTGGTAACCTCGGAGGTCTCTGTGCGACCCTCTTTGAGCTTGGCAACATTGCGGCTCAGCATGGTCACCTGCAGCAGGCCTTAGAGCACTATGCTGAGGCGGCTGTGGCAGCACGGCGTACCTCCAACCACTATTTTCTGGCGCTTGCTCAGAACAACTACGCCTATCACAGTCTGCTGCGGGGCGACCTGGAGACTGCCAGGCAGGCGCTGGCCGAGGGAAAGGCGATTGCCGAGACCTACGAACTGCTCGGAGCGCTGTTGCATCTCTCCAGCACACAGGGGGAGCTGCATCTCTACTGCGGCGAGTGGGAGGAGGCCCGCGAGAGCTTTCGCCAGGGGTTGGCCCTGGCAGAGGAGCTGGGCAATCTTGAACGCCAGGCAGGCTATCGCGCCGGGCTGGCCCTGGCCGCGCGCTGCCAGCGACAGCTCCAGCAGGCGACCGCCCTGTTGAGCGAAGCGCTGGCACTGATCGACGGCTACGGCTATCAGCATCTGCGGACACGTATTCAGCTCTGGCTTGCCGAGATCTGGCTGGTGCGCGATCAGCCAGGCGAGGCCTGGCCCTATCTCTCAACGGCTCTAGAGACCGCTCGTGCTCAGCAGCGCAGGCTGTTGCTCATTCGGGCCCTCTGTCTCCAGGCCTGGTATCTGGCGACGCAGGCCTCCTGGCAGGAGGCTGAGGTCCTTCTGGAGCAGGCCCGGCAGCAGGCCCTGGAGCTTGCTCTGCCGCTAGAGGTAGCGCGCGTTCAGGCCATGTGGGCCCAGGTGGCTCTGCGTCTGGCCTCCATGACCCACCTGGCCACTGCCTTACTGGCTGACGCACAGCAGGTGCTGGCGGCACACCAGGCGCGGGGCGAGCTGGCTCTGCTCCCCTTGAGTGCGACATCATGAGTCTCCCAGGCCGATGACGCTGCGTTGACGCGGCAACCCTATACTCTCTCTTCGATGGGGGCATGCTGACCGCGTGTGGCGAAGTCGTCGGCGGATCTCCGTGTTGGCCCGAGCGGAGCCGTTGACAGGGTGCGGCGCGCGGGGCATGCCTGCCTGTACAGAGCGGTTCGTGCGGGCCGGGAGTTGTCTCTAGCCATGATGCCCTTGTCTACTGAGACTGACATGCGCTATAGCGCCTTTCCCCAGGAGATCGTCGCCGGTCCTGATGCGCTCTCTCGTCTGGGTGTGCTACTTGAAAGCTTCCCCGCGCGGCGCTGTCTGCTTATAGCCAGCCGCTCTCAGCGCCGTCATGGCACGCTCGCCCGTCTCAGCGAGCTCCTGGGAGGGCGGCTCGTGGCTGTCTATGACCACGTTGAGGCGCATGTGCCAGCAGAGCAAGTTGAGGAGGTGCTGGCCCTGGCCCGCCAGAGCAGCATTGAGACGCTGCTGGCTCTGGGTGGAGGAAGCGTGCTTGGGATGGCGAAAGCAGTCAGTCACGCGCTGCAGCAAGGCCCGCCTGCCACCACCCTCGCTCTGACTGCGCCGATGCCGGCAGTGGGAGCGTCCTTTCCGATTGTGGCTGTACCCACAACCTATGCTGGCTCGAAGATGACGCCGGTCTATGGCGTGACGCGGCGCTCGGTCGAGGGCAGCCGTAAGATCACAGTCACTGACCCGCGGATTGTTCCCCGGCTGGTGATCTACGATCCTCTGCTGACGCTGACGCTGCCACGTCTGGTCACCGCGGGCAGTGGAGTCAATGCGCTGGCACACTGCATCGAGGCACTCTACTCGCTCAGCGCGAACCCGCTCTCCAGCGCTCTGGCGCTGGAAGGCATTCGTCTCATTGTGGAAGCCCTGCCGCGCTGTGTGCTAGCTGGCGATGATCTCCAGGCGCGCAGCGAGTTGCTGTATGGAGCGTGGCTGGCTGGAAGCGCCCTGGCCCACGTCAAACTGGCGCTGCATCATGGTCTCTGTCACGTCCTTGGAGGGAGTGCGGGCCTGGCGCATGGCAGTGCCAACGCCATTGTGCTCCCGCACGCCATGCGCTTCAACCTGGAGAGCGCTCGCGAACCTCTGGCCCGCGCCGCTGAGGCGCTGGGGGTTGTCGCTGCAGGCCGCCCAGTCAGCGCGGTCGCGGCGGCCGGAATCGAGCGTGTCGAGGCGTTGATCGCGACATTGGGCCTGCCGCGACGCCTGCGCGAGGTGGGGGTGCGAGAAGAGGATCTGCCCACACTGGCGCGCCTGGCTTTTGAGAATCGGACCGTGCAGCAGAATCCTCGAGCGATCGTCCATGTAGAGCAACTGGAAGCCCTGTTGCGCGCGGCGTGGTGAGGAAGTAAGTGGGTGCACACCCTGCCCGCCGCTGCGCTGCTACGACGCTGTTGATCAAAAGGAGGCTACTATGGCGCTCAATTCGATGGACTACAGTGCCAAAGATCTTGTGCTGGATGTCGTGCGCAGCGAACGCGCCAGTTTCTATGAGATCATCGACGAACCGGACCACTGGCTGGTGCAGACGCGCTGCACAGATTGGCAGGTGCGTGACATTGCCGGCCATATGATCGACGTAACAGAGGGCTATCTGGAGCGCTGGGATATGGCGCGCCGTGGAGAGACAGCGGAGGCCCTCGGCCTGCGAGTCATGGGGGAGCGTCTCAACCAGCGCGCTCAGGCCTTTCGGGCGCTGCCGCGCGAGGAGGTGATCGCACGTCTGAAGATGGCCTCCGATAGCATGCTGGCGATTTTTGATGCGCTGACCCCCGCAGAATGGACCGGCTTTCTGGTGACTCATCCCTATATGGGGCCGCTGCCCACTTTTTTCTATCCCGCCTTCCATGTCATGGACTACGGCGTGCATACCTGGGATATGCGCTGGGGCCTTGGCCAGAAAGATCAGCCTCTGGCTGAGCGCACAGCCGGCGTGCTGGTTCCCTATATGTTCATTTTGATGCAATCGACGGTTGACGAGGATTCGGCACGTGGGGCAGAGATGACCGTTGGCGTCAAGGTCGACGGCGAGTGGGGTGGGCAATGGCGTGTGACTGTCAGGGATGCAGCCTACAGCTATGAGCCTGCCGAGACGCTGGAGGGGACGCAGGCGCTCTTCCATTTCAAGAACGCCTCGGATTTTGTGCTGACCAGCTTCCAGCGTTTCCCAGGTGGCGAGACCAGCGGTGATCCCCAGGTTATTGACCGCGTACGACATCTCTTTTTCAGGATATAATAAAGCAAGCTGGTGTTGCCCAGTAGCGAAGCGAGTGTTCGTCAGAGGGAGAGACATGGCGACAATTCAGGTGCAAGGTGTCCATCATATTACCTTCGTTGGCTCGAATCGAGAGGCGACCATTGAGTTCTATCAGGGTCTGCTGGGAATGCCTCCGGTCATAGAGCAGCCCAATCTGGACGTGGCAGAAGAGACGCACCTCTACTTTGACGCAGGCGATGGCCGTCTGATCACGTTCTTTGTGCGGTCCGATCGTGAGAATGATCCGAGTCCCAATCCAGAGGGCACGGGGAATCTGCATCATCTGGCGTTCACGGTGTCACGCGCGACCTATACGCAAGTGGCTCGCCGTTTGAACGAGCAGGGGATCTGGAACACGGGCACTATTGACCGGGGCTTCATCATATAGGCGCAGGAGACCCCCGCCTTCAGGCGTGGGGAGGAATGCGCCCCCTCCTTTCTGTGCTTGACCATCGCCTGACATGTATGATATGCTATGTGCATGGATAGGACGATCGTCGTACAACTCAACCCGA